>NZ_JBXWOK010000026.1:0-2990 GCF_059610845.1 Ruegeria sp. CDSC021 | reverse complement strand
GACCGAAACCCAATGAGCTATAAATCTGACATCGAAATTGCGCGTGAGGCGAAGAAGAAGCCGATTCAGGAGATTGGTGCGAAGATCGGCATCGAATCTGCTGATCTTCTGCCCTATGGCCATGACAAGGCAAAGGTGAGCCAGGACTTCATCAATTCGGTTCAGGGCCGTGAGGACGGCAAGCTGATTCTGGTGACGGCGATCAACCCGACGCCTGCGGGTGAGGGTAAGACGACGACGACTGTGGGTCTGGGTGACGGTCTGAACCGGATCGGCAAGAACGCGATGATCTGTATCCGTGAGGCTTCGCTGGGCCCGAACTTTGGCATGAAGGGCGGCGCTGCGGGTGGTGGTTACGCGCAGGTTGTTCCGATGGAAGAGATGAACCTGCACTTCACCGGTGACTTTCACGCCATCACCAGCGCCCATTCACTGCTGTCGGCGATGATCGACAACCACATCTACTGGGGCAATGAGTGCGAGATCGACATTCGCCGTGTAGCGTGGCGTCGTGTGGTCGACATGAACGACCGCGCGCTGCGTCAGATCACGGCCAGCTTGGGTGGCGTATCGAACGGTTTCCCGCGCGAGACCGGCTTTGACATCACCGTGGCCTCTGAGGTTATGGCGATCCTGTGCCTGGCCAACGACCTGAAAGATCTGGAAAAGCGTCTGGGTGACATCATCGTGGCCTATCGCCGCGACAAGACCCCGGTTTACTGTCGCGACATCAAGGCCGAAGGCGCGATGACGGTGCTGCTGAAGGACGCGATGCAGCCGAACCTGGTGCAGACGCTGGAAAACAACCCGGCCTTTGTGCATGGCGGCCCGTTTGCCAACATCGCGCATGGCTGTAACTCGGTCATTGCGACCAAGACCGCGCTGAAAGTGGCTGACTATGTGGTGACCGAAGCGGGCTTTGGCGCCGATCTGGGCGCCGAGAAATTCATGAACATCAAGTGCCGCAAAGCGGGTATCGCGCCGTCGGCTGTGGTGCTGGTCGCCACCGTGCGTGCGATGAAGATGAATGGCGGTGTGGCCAAGGCTGATCTGGGTGCGGAAAACGTCGACGCGGTCAAATCGGGCTGCGCCAACCTGGGTCGTCACATCGAAAACGTCAAATCCTTTGGCGTGCCGGTTGTGGTTGGCATCAACCACTTCGTCACCGATACCGACGCTGAAGTGCAAGCCGTGAAAGACTATTGCTCTGACCACGGGGTCGAAGCGGTTCTGTCGCGTCACTGGGAGCTGGGGTCGGAAGGTTCGGCGCCGCTGGCCGAGAAGGTGGTCGAAATCGTCGAAGGGGGCACAGCGAACTTTGCGCCGATCTACCCCGACAATATGCCGCTGTTCGAGAAGATCGAAACCATCGCCAAGCGCATCTATCGCGCGGACGAGGTTTTGGCCGACAACAAGATCCGCAACCAGCTGCGTGAATGGGAAGAAGCCGGTTACGGCAACCTGCCGGTCTGCATGGCCAAGACGCAGTATTCCTTCTCGACCGATCCCTCGTTGCGCGGCGCGCCCACCGGCCATTCGGTTCCGGTGCGCGAGGTGCGCCTGAGCGCGGGTGCCGGATTTATCGTGGCGGTCTGTGGTGAGATCATGACTATGCCGGGCCTGCCGCGCAAACCGGCGGCCGAAAGCATCTGCCTCAATGACGCAGGTGAGATCGAGGGCTTGTTCTAAGTCGCCAGATAAGACATCTCGTGATCCGGAGAATGCTCCGGGCCACGAGGAGATCACGATGCCCACTCTGACACCGCCGCAAGACTGCGCAACGATGCAGGATCTGCGGATTCAGATCGACCAGCTGGACCGGCACCTGATCGAGATGCTGGTGAGGCGCGCCAGCTACATTGATCGCGCGTCTGAGTTGAAGCCGGGCGAGGGCCTGCCGGCCCGTATTCCGGATCGTGTTGAAGAGGTGGTGCAAAAGGTGCGTGCCAGCTCTCAGGCGGCGGGGATGGACCCCGATCTGGCCGAGACGCTGTGGCGCATTCTGATTGACTGGTCGATTGCGCGTGAGGAACGTGTGCTCGGCAACGACTGACTGACCGGGCGCCCCAAGCGCCCGATCCGTTTTTGGGAAGAAGGGATCGAAGAATGGTAGCGCAGGTTATCGACGGTAAGGCCTTTGCAGCAACGGTGCGGGCACAGGTTGCCGATCAGGTTGCAAAGCTGAAGGACGAAAATGGCATCACCCCTGGTCTGGCCGTGGTTCTGGTGGGTGAAGACCCGGCCAGCCAGGTCTATGTCCGCTCGAAGGGCAAGATGACCGTCGAGGTCGGCATGAACTCGTATGAGCACAAGCTGGATGTGGACACCTCCGAGGCAGACCTGCTGGCATTGATCGACAAGCTGAATACCGATCCCGCAGTCCACGGCATTCTGGTGCAGCTGCCGCTGCCCAAGCATCTGAACGAAGATCTGGTGATCAATTCGATCGACCCGGCCAAGGATGTCGACGGGTTCCACATCTCGAATGTGGGCCTGCTGGGCACCGGTCAGAAATCGATGGTGCCCTGTACCCCGCTGGGCTGCCTGATGATGCTGCGGGACCATCATGGATCGTTGTCGGGCATGGATGCGGTTGTGATCGGCCGCTCGAACATCGTCGGCAAGCCGATGGCGCAGCTGCTGCTGGGCGACAGCTGCACCGTGACCATCGCGCATAGCCGCACCAAGGATCTGCCCGATGTTGTCCGTCGCGCGGATATCGTTGTCGCCGCTGTGGGCCGCCCCGAGATGGTGCCCGGCGACTGGATCAAGGAAGGCGCCACGGTCATCGACGTGGGCATCAACCGCATTGAACGCGACGGCAAGAACAAGCTGGTTGGAGACGTGGATTACGCCAGCGCCGCCGAACGCGCCGGAGCAATCACCCCCGTCCCCGGTGGCGTCGGCCCCATGACAATCGCATGCCTGCTGGCCAACACCCTGACCGCCGCATGCCGCGCAAACAAACTCCCCGAACCAGAAGGCCTGAC
>NZ_JBXWOK010000025.1:0-4448 GCF_059610845.1 Ruegeria sp. CDSC021 | reverse complement strand
TTACTCTGCGGCTTCTTCGTAAGCGTCCATTGGTGGGCATGTGCAGATGAGGTTTCGGTCGCCGTATGCGTTGTCGACGCGGTTGACGGGGGACCAGTATTTGTCGACGCCCATGGAGCCCGGAGGGAAGCAGGCCTGTTCGCGGGTGTAGGGGCGGTCCCAGTCGCCGACCAGATCGCGCACCGTATGGGGGGCGTTTTTCAGCGGGTTGTTCTCCGCATCGATCTTGCCGTCGATGATGTCCTGCGCCTCGGCCCGGATGGACAGCATGGCGTCGCAGAAGCGATCCAGTTCGTCCTTGGGTTCCGACTCGGTGGGCTCGACCATCAGGGTTCCGGCCACCGGCCAGGACATGGTCGGCGCGTGGAAGCCTGAATCGACCAGTCGTTTGGCCACATCGTCGACGCTGACATGGGCCGCCTCATCCAAAGGACGGGTGTCAAGGATACATTCATGCGCCACCCGGCCTGTTTCCGAGGTGTACAGGATCGGATAGGCGTCCTGCAGCCGGGCCGCGATATAGTTGGCGTTCAGGATCGCCACTTTCGTGGCCTGGGTCAGACCCGCACCGCCCATCAGCAGCACATAGGCCCAACTGACCGGCAGGATCGACGGAGACCCAAACGGTGCCGCCGAGACCGGACCGACGGCGGTGCCGTATTCCGGGTGGCCGGGCAGGTGTTCCTCCAGATGCGCCTTGACGCCGATCGGACCCATGCCGGGGCCGCCACCGCCATGCGGGATGCAGAAGGTCTTGTGCAGGTTCAGGTGGCTGACATCGCCGCCGATATCACCGGGGCGCGACAGGCCGACCATGGCGTTCATGTTGGCGCCGTCGATATAGACCTGACCGCCGTGATCATGGGTGATCTGGCAGACCTCCTGGACGGTGGTCTCGAACACGCCATGGGTCGACGGATAGGTGATCATGCAGGCGGCCAGATGGTCGGAATGCTTTTCCGCCTTGGCGCGGAAATCGGCGACATCAATGTTGCCCTTCTCATCCGCTTGCACCGGCACCACCTGATAGCCCACCATCTGGGCCGAGGCCGGGTTGGTGCCATGGGCCGAAGTGGGGATCAGGCAGACATTGCGGTGCCCTTCGCCGCGGGCGAAGTGATAGTTGCGGATCGTCAGCAGGCCTGCGTACTCGCCCTGCGCACCCGAGTTGGGCTGCTGCGAGATCGCGTCATAGCCGGTGATCTGGCACAGCTTGTCGTTCAGATCATCGATCATCTCGTGATAGCCCTGCGCCTGATCTTCTGGGCAGAACGGGTGCAGGTTGCCGAACTCGGGCCAGGTGACCGGGATCATCTCAACCGTGGCGTTCAGCTTCATGGTGCAGGACCCCAGCGGGATCATCGCGCGGTCCAGCGCCAGATCGCGGTCGGCCAGACGGCGCATATAGCGTGTGATCTCGGCCTCGGCCCGGTTCTTGTGGAAGATCTCGTGGGTCAGATATTCGCTTTCACGCAGCGCGTAATCCGGCAGGCGGTATTGCTTGTTCGAGCTGTCATCCGCCCGATCGATGCCGAAGGCACCCCAGACGGCCTCGATGGTCTCGGGCCGGGTCTGTTCGTCCAGGCTGATGCCGACCTTGCTGTCGCCGACCTTGCGCAGGTTGACGCCGCGGGCCACGGCGGCCTCCATCACGACATTCTGCAGATGGCCGACCTCGACCGTGATGGTGTCAAAGAACACTTCCGGTTCCACGGCAAAGCCCGCCTCTTCCAGACCGGCGGCCAGGCGCGAGGTCTTGCGGTGCACCGATTGCGCAATGGCCTTGATGCCATCAGGGCCGTGATAAACCGCATACATCGACGCAATGACGGCCAGCAGCGCCTGCGCGGTGCAGACATTCGAGTTGGCCTTCTCGCGGCGGATATGCTGTTCGCGGGTCTGCAGCGCCAGGCGATAGGCCTTGTTGCCCCGGCTGTCGATGCTGACGCCGATGATCCGGCCGGGCATCGACCGCTTCAGCTTGTCGGTGGTCGCCATATAGGCCGCGTGCGGGCCACCATAGCCCATCGGTACGCCAAAGCGCTGGGTCGAGCCGATGGCGATATCCGCGCCCATCTCACCCGGTGACTTCAGCAGCGCCAGCGACAGGATGTCGGCGGCAACGATGGCAATGGCTTTATGTTCATGCAGCGCCGCGATCTCGGCGGTGAAGTCGCGCACATGTCCATGCGTGCCGGGATACTGGAAGATCGCGCCAAACACCGCGCCCGCGTCCATCGTATCCGGATCAGCCACCTGTACGTCGATGCCCAGAGGCTCGGCGCGGGTTTTGATCACCGCAATGGTCTGCGGGTGGCAGTTTTTATCGACGAAGAAAGCCGCGTTATTGGCCTTGGACCGGCCACCGCGCTTGGCCATCGCCATCGCCTCGGCAGCAGCGGTTGCTTCGTCCAGCAGGGATGCGTTGGCCACGTCCAGCCCGGTCAGATCGCTGACCATGGTCTGGAAGTTCAGCAGCGCCTCAAGCCGGCCCTGGCTGATCTCGGGCTGATAAGGCGTGTACGCCGTGTACCAGGCCGGGTTTTCCAGGATATTGCGCAGGATCGGCGCAGGCGTGGTGGTGCCGTAATAGCCCTGACCAATCAGCGAGGTCAGAACCTTGTTCTTGCTCGCCACCTCTTTCATGTGGAACAGCGCATCGCGCTCGGTCATCGCCGGACCCCAGTCCAGCGCTTCCTTCTGCCGGATCGCAGGGGGGACGGTGGCGTCAATCAGCTGATCCAGCGTCGTGAAGCCGATCACCTTGAGCATGTCGCGCATCTCGGTCGGGCTGGGCCCGATATGGCGACGGTTGGCAAAGTCATAGGCTTCGTAATCGGTGAGTTTGAAGGCCATGTGTAGCGCTCCTCAAGGAATGTCTCGCCCAGCCGCTCTGGCAGATGCCTCCGGCGGGAGTATTTGGAAAAAGATGAAGCCCGGGGCCCGGTTTCAGGGCCCCGGAATTGAAGTTACCCGATGAAGGCCTTGTAGCCGGCCTCATCCATCAGATCTTCCAGCTGCGACGCATCCGTGATCTTGATCTTGTAAATCCAGGCCTCGCCCTCGGGGTCGTCGTTCAGCGCGCCCGGATTGTCGGCCAGCGCCTCGTTGACCTCGACGATCTCGCCATCAACCGGCGCATAAAGCTCGGACGCCGCCTTGACGGATTCGATCACGCCAATCTCGCCACCCTTCTCGAACTCGTCGCCTGCTTCCTGCTGTTCCACGAACACCACGTCGCCCAGCTGTTCAGCCGCGTGTTTGGTGATGCCCAGCGTCGCGGTGTCGCCCTCGACGGTCAGCCATTCGTGCTCTTCGGAATAATAGGTTGCCATGTTGTCTCTCTCCTGACTTCAACGCTTGTAATTCTGGGTGACAAAGGGGGTGGCCACAATCTGTGCCGGTTGCGGCTTGCCCCGGATGATCAGGTTCACCGCCGTGCCCGGTTCGGCATGATCCGCCGCCACATAGCCCATCGCCACAGGTCCACCGACCGTCGGGCCAAACCCGCCCGAGGTGATCTGGCCGATTGTATTGCCCTGCGCGCACTGAATGTCCACGCCCTGACGCGCCGGTGCCCGGCCTTCCGGCTTGATGCCCACCAGCTTGCGCGCGGGACCCTCGGCCAGTTCTTTTTGAATGCGGTCGGCCCCCGGGAATCCGCCCTCTTCCTTGCGGCGTTTCTGGATCGCCCAACCCAGGCTGGCCTCGATCGGCGAGGTGCCCTGGTCGATGTCATTGCCATACAGGCACAGCCCCGCCTCCAGCCGCAGGCTGTCGCGCGCGCCCAGGCCCGCCGCCTCGCAATCCTCATGCGCCAGGAAGGCCTTGGTGATTTCAATCGCGCGGTCCTCGGGGATCGAGATCTCGTACCCGTCCTCGCCGGTATAGCCCAGACGCGAGATCCGGCATTCGGCCCCCAGAATGTCGGCAACAACAGTTTCCATGAACTTCAGATCCCGCGCCGCAGGGCAAAGCGCACCCACCACATCCTCGGCCTTCGGTCCCTGCACCGCAACAAGCGCGCGGTCAAAGATCTCGATCACCTCAACCCCGTCCAGATTGTCGCGCATATGCGGAATATCCTGATGACGCAGCGCCGCGTTCACCACCACAAAGAAGTGATCCCCCGCATTCGACACGATCAGATCATCCATGATCCCGCCATCCGAATTGGTGAAAAATCCATACCGCGCCTTGCCAGGCTTCAATGTCGCATAGGCCTGCGGGCACAGAGCCTCAAGCTTGGCACCAACATCCTCACCCCGCAGGATCACCTGACCCATATGAGACACATCAAACACCGCCGCCTTCTCACGACACTGCGCATGCTCACCCATAATCCCCAAGGGATACTGAACAGGCATCTCCCAGCCCGCAAAATCAACCAACTTCCCACCCAACTCAACATGCAAACCATGCAAAGGCGTGCGCCTAATATCCGTCAT
>NZ_JBXWOK010000024.1:0-2500 GCF_059610845.1 Ruegeria sp. CDSC021 | reverse complement strand
GCTTACTGATCCTAACCAAACTCCGAATACCCGGGAGTACTAGATGGCAGACACACTGCGGATGCTAACGTCCGTAGTGGAGAGGGAAACAACCCTGACCTACAGCTAAGGCCCCCAATTCATGGCTAAGTGGGAAAGCAGGTGGGACGACCAAAACAACCAGGAGGTTGGCTTAGAAGCAGCCATCCTTTAAAGATAGCGTAACAGCTCACTGGTCTAAATAAGTTGTCCTGCGGCGAAGATGTAACGGGGCTCAAGCCATGAGCCGAAGCTTAGGATGCCGTAAGGCATGGTAGCAGAGCGTAGTGTGACATAGTCTCATTCCTCCTTCACGTCTTCGGGCGTATTGGAGGAGAGAGGCTTTCGATGAAGCCGGCGCGTGAGCGATCCGGTGGAGAGATCACTAGTGAGAATGATGACATGAGTAGCGACAAAGAGTGTGAGAGACACTCTCGCCGAAAGTCCAAGGGTTCCTGCTTAAAGCTAATCTGAGCAGGGTAAGCCGGCCCCTAAGCCGAGGCCGAAAGGCGTAGGCGATGGGAACTAGGTTAATATTCCTAGGCCGTGGAGTGGTGACGGATCTCAGAGGTAGTTCATCCTTATCGGATTGAATGGGCTGCTGAGAGGTTCCTGGAAATAGCCCTCCTATAAGACCGTACCCTAAACCGACACAGGTGGACTGGTAGAGAATACCAAGGCGCTTGAGAGAACGATGTTGAAGGAACTCGGCAAAATACCTCCGTAAGTTCGCGAGAAGGAGGCCCGGTTCCTAGGCAACTAGGGGCTGGGGGCACAAACCAGGGGGTGGCGACTGTTTATTAAAAACACAGGGCTCTGCGAAGTCGCAAGACGACGTATAGGGTCTGACGCCTGCCCGGTGCCTGAAGGTTAAAAGGAGAGGTGAGAGCCTTGAATTGAAGCCCAGGTAAACGGCGGCCGTAACTATAACGGTCCTAAGGTAGCGAAATTCCTTGTCGGGTAAGTTCCGACCTGCACGAATGGCGTAACGACTTCCCCGCTGTCTCCAACATCGACTCAGCGAAATTGAATTGCCTGTCAAGATGCAGGCTTCCCGCGGTTAGACGGAAAGACCCCGTGCACCTTTACTACAGCTTCGCACTGGCATCAGGATTGTGATGTGCAGGATAGGTGGTAGGCTTTGAAGCAGGAACGCTAGTCCCTGTGGAGCCTCCCTTGAGATACCACCCTTCGCACTCTTGATGTCTAACCGCGGTCCGTTATCCGGATCCGGGACCCTGCGTGGCGGGTAGTTTGACTGGGGCGGTCGCCTCCTAAAGCGTAACGGAGGCGCGCGAAGGTTGGCTCAGAGCGGTCGGAAATCGCTCGTTGAGTGCAATGGCAGAAGCCAGCCTGACTGCGAGACTGACAAGTCGAGCAGAGTCGAAAGACGGCCATAGTGATCCGGTGGTCCCGAGTGGAAGGGCCATCGCTCAACGGATAAAAGGTACGCCGGGGATAACAGGCTGATACTGCCCAAGAGTCCATATCGACGGCAGTGTTTGGCACCTCGATGTCGGCTCATCTCATCCTGGGGCTGGAGCAGGTCCCAAGGGTACGGCTGTTCGCCGTTTAAAGAGGTACGTGAGCTGGGTTTAGAACGTCGTGAGACAGTTCGGTCCCTATCTGCCGTGGGTGTAGGAGACTTGAGAGGAGTTGCCCCTAGTACGAGAGGACCGGGGTGAACGATCCACTGGTGGACCTGTTGTTGCGCCAGCAGCAGTGCAGGGTAGCTATGATCGGACAGGATAACCGCTGAAGGCATCTAAGCGGGAAGCCCCCCTCAAAACAAGGTCTCCCTGAGGGCCGTGGAAGACCACCACGTCAATAGGCCGGAGATGTAAGCGCAGTAATGCGTTCAGTTGACCGGTACTAATCGCCCGATAGGCTTGATTTGATCCAGTAATGGAAAGACAAATCAAAAACATACACACCTTAGACTAACGATGGCTGTGTCGCGCCAAGCGGCACTGTTGATTGATTACACTACCGAGTGGCAACGCGCCTTTTGCACGCAAAAGACGCTGCCTGCCACCCGTCGCGCTTGCTACGCAAGTCGCAACGTGGGATTTTCCTCGGTTTGGTGGTCATAGCGCAAGTGAAACACCCGGTCCCATCCCGAACCCGGAAGTTAAGCACTGCCGCGCCAATGGTACTTGGGCTTAAGCCCCGGGAGAGTAGGTCACCGCCAAACCTAGAAAAATCCCAATTCTCTCTAAATGATAACAATACTTATTCGACCCCGGCCTCAAGTAGCGAAAGCGATAGGCCAACCTAGTGTCGCGGGATGGAGCAGCCCGGTAGCTCGTCAGGCTCATAACCTGAAGGTCGTAGGTTCAAATCCTACTCCCGCAACCAGGTCGAATAATATCAACACAGCCCGTTCAGACTAAAATTGATCCACTGGATCAATTGCTTAACGTCTTCACCTCGTCAGGCTCATAACCTGAAGGCCAAAGGTTCAAACCCTACTCCCGCAACC
>NZ_JBXWOK010000023.1:0-10628 GCF_059610845.1 Ruegeria sp. CDSC021 | reverse complement strand
TGCCCGAAGGTCTTCCTCTCAGCAATCGCCATCGCAGCTCTCGTCATCTATTGGCTATGAGTCCTGACCCTAGTTGGCTGGCTTCGATGTGCTGAAAGGCAACTCGATCCAATGCTAGCATCCAGGGCTAACGCCTGAGATCTGGCAAGTGTTAGCCCACAACGCACCCTCCAGGTAGCGGCCGCCGCCGTCTAGAGATCAGATTAGATGCCGTTCGCCATTTCTTGGTGCGGTGTGTTTGCGCGACGGGTGACAAACCAATGCTTTGCCCATTCGGCACAAAAGGCCACGTTTATCCAGAAGCGCCCTTATATATTTGGATTAGTGGTTGGCGGTACTGGTTCTCAATAGACTTTATTATTCTGTCGCTGGAGAAAACAACATTAATGACCAGCCCAAAATTGACAGGAGCATCCGGTGACGATCTCATTCAAGGGCTCGCATTTCCCAAAAGATGTGATCTTGCACGAGGCGTTTTTCTATCTGCGCTACTCAGTGTCGTATCGGGATCTGGGAGAAATCCTGGCTGAGCGCAGAGTTAAGGTTGATCACGCGACGCTGAACCGTTGGATCGTCAAATATGCGCCATTGATTGCCGACAAGGCACGTCGCCATAAGCGAAACTGCGTCCGCCTCTGCAACGCTGGATGGGATTGAAGTTGCGCAGATGATCAGAAAGGGTCAGTTCGGAGTCGGAATCTGCCCGGTCAAGCAGTTTACGAACCAAACCGTATGAACTTAGTAAATTCCAACCAGCCCTTACACTTCAGAGAATTTTGCGACAAAGCCGCTAAGATCATATCGAACTTGCGAATTCGGGCCAACGGCGGCTCTTCCCGCAATATGCGGCGGGAAGGGCAGAGTAGATGAACGGCAGATTCCTTTCGCGAGCTGTTAGTTCGTAGACCCGCCGATTTTGTGGCTGCGGCGAATGTCTCCTTTGATGAGCTGCAGCGCAGTGGTGGGACATATCTGCCAATGGCAAGTTCAGGCGGCCCGTTCATTTGCACACAGCGTCTGGCAAAATCGCAAAGGTCAGTTACAGTAGCCAATGTTCAAGCGCCCGCTTCAACACAATGCTTTGCTGCTACCTAACAGTTGCGTGAGATTTCGGGATAGGTCTAAAAAAGTTATGCCCTCCTAGCAATCTCAATTCAATACTGAAGAATATGAGTAATTTGGCGGAGATTTAAGTGCGACTTAGCGTGGGCATCGCTGTGTCAATTCTGGTGGCTGTGTCTATCGGAGTGTCGACCTTTATTGTCCATTCCCTATGGTGGACGACTGCGCGCGACAATAGCCGCATGCTTGCAGCTGAAATCAACGGCCAGATAGCGAACACTGTCCGCATCGAGGTGGGGGTGACGCTTAGGTCGGCCGAAGCCGCTTGGGCAGCCGTTCGCACGATCTTTGTCCAGAACGTCATCGCGACGCGACAGGCCGACAAGCGCGAGTTTGTTTTTCTGTCGCAACTGCAGGCGCAGCCGAATATCTCATGGATGTTCTTTGGCTGGCCCGATGGCAATTTTTTCGCGTCGCACCGTCTAGGTGACGGCGGGCTTGAGATGATTGAAATCGACAAGGGGATCCGCGACCGAATGCTGCGGAAGGATCGCTATATCTTTATCCCCGGTGACATTCAGTTCGAGGAGCGGACCTTTACTGAAACATCCTATGATCCGCGCGAACATGCCTGGTTTGAAAACTTCATGGGGCTCAGCTCTGCGGGGTGGATCGAAACGCACGACCTTCCGGATAGTAAAAAAACCGTTTACGCCTTTGCTGGTCCGATAGACGTCAACCGAACGCGGCAAGGTGTTCTGGCCGTTGCAATCGAAACGGATCGTTTGTCACGTTTTCTCGCCACGCTTGCCCCCGGCGAATTCGGCGCGGCATTTATTCTGAACGCTGACGGCAAAGTTATTGCAGTACCTGATGCAGAAGCGGATGAGATTACCCCGGCGCGCATGGGCGAAGGGAAGCTTTATGAAGTTGCCATGATCTCAGGCGAAAGGTTGTTGGCAGATCCCCAAGCGAATGCCCAAGGCACGTTGACGAAACGTGTCGTCATCGACGGCGTGCCTTATGCGGTGGCGCTGACGCCACTGGGGTTTTACGGCTGGCGCGTTGCCACGGTCATACCCGAAGCGGCGTTTCTGTCGAGCATCGATGAAGCGCTGATAAACTTGATATACGTTTTGATCGGTGTGGTGATCGTCGCAACCGGGCTGGCGATCTGGCTGATCCGAAGCATTGTCGCAAATCCGCTGGCACGCATCGCCGAAGATCTTGGCAAAATCGAACGCTTTGACGTCGAACGCATTGAGCGCAGACCCTCCAGACTGTCTGAGCTTGCCAATCTTTCTGCGGCAACCGCGAGCATGGCCGCTGGTTTGTCCGCTTTCCGAAAATACGTGCCCACCGATCTCGTGCGTATGCTGGTTGCTGAGGGCATCAAGATACAGCCGGGCGGAGAAATGAAACAGATCTCTGTGTTGTTTTGCGATGTAGCGGGTTTCACAGGGCTGTCCGAAAAACTTGGCCCAAATATTGTCCAGCTGATGGAGCCCTTCTTCAGCGCAGCCTCTGCGGCCATTACTCAAAACGGTGGGACGATCGACAAGTTTATTGGCGATGCCGTGATGGCGTTTTGGGGGGCGCCGCGTAAAGATGCCAACCACGCTGAAAATGCTTGCCGAGCAGCGCTGGACCTTGTCGCTGCCGTGGGCGCGTCCGGAATTGAAGATGAGGCCGGCAACCCCCTACGCGTCAGGATCGGGGTGAACAGCGGCGAGGCTCTGGTCGGAAATATCGGATCAGAGCAGCGGTTGAACTACACCGCGATTGGTGATGTCGTGAACGTTGCCAGTCGGTTGGAAGGGGCCAACAAAGACTATGGAACGCTGATCCTGATCGGGCCGGAAACGAGGCGACAGGCCGCTGACGCAATCGTGGTCCGTGAGTTGGACACGCTTACGGTGTTTGGACGTGTTGAAGAGCTGGTGGTCTACGAACTGATCGCGATGGCGGATGGGCGTGTTGGATCATTTGCCTGGATAGAGGCTTATGAACAAGGCCTTACACATTATCGGACAGGGCGGTTTGAAGAGGCCGTTGCCGCATTCGCGGCCGCAGACCAGACGCGATACGGAGACCCCGCCTCAGTCGCCATGATGGCCCGCGCCCAAGACCTGTTAGACAGGCCGCCAAAGGAAGGCTGGCGTGCGGTTACTAGCACCAACAAGAACCAGTAGGAAACTTCCGTTAAAGTTAAGGGGCTTCGGGAAAGTCCGACAAGTCTCGCGTTGTGTGTGCTCAGCGCGCCGGGGACTTCGCTCGCAGTGAATGTCCGGAAAGTGGGTTGCGACCGCGGCATCACCACCCGGTAGCCAATGTCCGGATTGGGCCGTCTAGGAAAACGACCCTGTGGCTCTAAATTTCAAAAGCTTCCGCGATGGCCAATGTGCCCTCCAACTCTAGGCCAGGATACCGTACCGTCCTATCCATTTTTGTATGTTCAGGCAGAAGTCGCTTATTGCGCAGATTGTCAATGTTTCTGCAGATCTGAGTAACCTTGGCTCACCTCTTAGAATGCGTTCCGTTGGTGCTCGCCTCAAGGTCTATGGGCTTCACCCATTCCCGGACAATCCGCACATACAGGCGGGTTGAGACGAGCGGGCGCTCATGAATAGCGGAAATTAACATGCCCGTCGTTTGCTAATTTCACTAATACTCTTAAGGTGAATGGAGCCTTAGGAGGCCTTAATGAAAAACCTAATTTTGATCTCGGTCTTGGCCGCTACTAGTACTGCGACCAGTGCCGAGGAGCAACGCATCGAGCTTAATAATTTCTATCCGCTTTCTCAGGAAAACTTTGACCTTGGTGATCATATTTTCCACATCGCCGACAACAAAGGAGGATTTGAAGTTATCGAAGGTCCTGTTGACGGCGGGCTTGCTCGATGCCTTGGATCGGGGTTCGGTTACCAAGATGGGACCAACTCAATCTCCGGAATATGCATTTTTGGTGAGGGCGAAGACACTTTCACGATGCGTTGGAAAGCAGGTGAAAAAGGCGCGGCTAACTCTTGGGAAATTATCGTCGGAACCGGGCGCTATGATGGAATGACTGGCGAGGGCATAGCCACGACGGACATTGTGTCGATGTACCAAGCACTACCTTTGAGGCGAACCCACATAGTAGGAACCGTGGAAATCCCTGAGTGAAATGTTGTCCCTAAGTTTATGACGGGTAGGGCCGTTGGATTGATCGTGGGAAGCAGGGCATGGGAAAACGTTACTGTTGCTCCAATGTTCGGTAGGTGATGGCGTCAGACATCATACACATCACAGGGAGCAGCATTTCGCGGTTGCCGACGCAATGTAAGCCGTCCCAACAAAGCGCTCTTACTTCGAGGCCTTGAGTTGTTCGTCCAGATCAGAGAACGATGCGGCCCAGAATTCTGCCAGGAACGCTGAAACCTCCTGTTCTGAGATTTCCGACCTATTGCCCTCGGCATCCGTCGCTTGACCCATTGTGTATCGCAAGTCGGTGCCGGTGTTCGTTTGCGTCAGCTGATATGTCTCGGGCAGGCTTACTCCAGTGCGCGCCGGATCCTGGATGCAGGTCGAGAAATAATCGAACGGTTCCCAATCAGTGATGCGATAGAAAAAGTCCGCCAATTCGTGAGAGCAATGATAGCCCGACCCATTGCCGAGACGCCCTTGTGGGCTGTCGACGGTGATTTCCTGTACACGGTTCATCCATTTCAGCTTTAGTTCCGGCGCGACCAACGCCTCCCAGACAACTGCAATTGGGGCATCGAAATGATGGAGGAACGTCCAAACTCCGTCTTCCTTGGTCAAGAAATGGCGTTCGCGGTTGGCACGCAAACGTTCCCAAGATTTAGCCAAATCGTAGACTTTCATCGAAACCTCGCCAAAATGTTCGATGTCCTGTGAAAACGGTTCCACTATGCCTTTGATATCCATGGCGTTTGCAGCGGCCTCGCTAAACAGCGCGTAACTGCGTACACCGGTGGCTTCAACAACGTTCGTCTTGGCCATTCGGTGGACCAGAACAACGTCGGCGCCGGAAAAGTCTTTTACCGGGCCAAGTTGCATTTCTTCGAACTGGCCATGATGGGTGATAACCTTCAAATCCAGCCCTCCGACATTGGCACACGCGTTGCAGGTACAGGTTGTGTTGGCAATTATGTCCTGCCGACGAAGAGCAAATGCGTTGTAGAGATTCTCGCAGATGGTCAGGAAGGTCTCGCCGGAGGGGAAATCCTGCCGGGTTGAATATGCCAGAACGGCATCGCCTTCGGTTTTCCAGAAATGGAGCGGATCACCCACCTGTTCGACCAGTACGCCCAGCAAGGAATGCAAAATCGGATTAGCGTGATCCATTTCCGAAGTGGTCAAAAATTGTGTGTAGCCGGAAATGTCGGCGATCAACAGATATCCAGTTTGTGTTGACATGGCACGCTCCCCAAAAGAGTGTTTGGCGCGGTTATTTTGACCTACAAAGGGTTCAAAACCACTTTGGGTCCAAATGCGCCATAGACGGTCATCATGGTGTGTAGGCTGGAGCTCAGACGCAAAGTTGCCGGTGAGAGCCCGAAGTGGTTACCAAGTTCCCGCAATACAGCCCCTAAATGGCGCCGCCGCTATAGCGACGTCACTACGCCCATCCGAGTTGTTTTAGAGAGTGCCCATCATTCCAGATTTTGGTCATTCGGGCGATCTTATCACCTTCAAATTCCATAACGTAGGCATAGTTGGTTGCGATTTCCTTGCCGGTGGCAGGAACTGGTCCACCTTCACCGGTTTGTTTGCCGCTGAATACTGCTGTGGCCGTTACGATGTTGCGTTCGTGATCAGTCGAGAATGAGGTGATGTCGTAATTGCCATCTGGGATTGGGGTCAAAATTCCCGCCGTCCAGGCTGTATAATCTTCGATTGTCGAGATATCGGCCAATGCGTCGGCTTCGCATGTAAAAGTGGCACCGTCCTGACAGTATGTCTTGCAGACGTTCCAGCCTTTGCCTGTTTCGCATGCATCAAAGAAGGCCATAGCCGTTTCGGAAATACTCATCGTGTTTCTCCTATCCCTGTTTTACTAACGTCCAGCGCGTAGTCGCCTTCAACTCCATCTGGATGGGATAGTTTTAGAACATTTATTTTAAAAAATCAATTTTAAAATAAATGAGGGATGAACTTCACTCGCGAATTTCCCGCATGATCAAGTCGTAAAAGTTTGGTATCACGTGCTTTTTTTCGTCGTGCCGCCCATACAAGACGGTCCCGTGAACGCAAAAAACCACAAAGCTTGCAAGCTGCGCTGTGTCCTTTTCCGCCCCGATATCTCCATCCGCCTGGGCATTACGAAGAGCAGTTTCAACCAATGACTCGACTTCTGCGCAGAACGCGCCCACCTGTTCAGCGGCCTCAGGACTTATCACATGTTTCTGCGCAAGGTGGTTCATCATCAGGCAGCCCTTGTATTCCGACTTGGCGGCCCCCAAAAAAACGTTTCGGAGAAACATTTCGACGCCCTCTAAGTTAGGGTTGTCGATCAGAATACGATAGCGCGGCCCGATAACATGATCGCGGTAATGATCCAAAGCTGCTGAAAACAATCCTTCCTTGTCTCCAAACTCCTTGTACATGCTGGCCGTGTTCAGCCCGGTTTCGCGGACAACGTCACTTATCGATGCAGCTTTGTAGCCGTTTTGCCAAAAAACACCCATGGCTTTTTCAACTACAGCTTCGCGTGAATATGATCTTGGTCTACCCATCGGAGTATATTAAAATGATCATTTAAAAATCGCAACACGTACCGTCTGAGCAAGATCAGGAAAAACCGTTACGCAGGGTAGAATCTTCGTGAACTGCCACGTTTTGCATGGTGCGCTCTTAAATTCCAACTCGCAGGCAAGTAGTTGATTTGTCATTGCTCCGTGTAGCGGGAATGCTCCCGCGTTTTCTAAAATTGACGTCAGGATTGACAGCCATTCTTATTGTTCAAACCAACCGCAGTAAATGCGCGGCTCAATTTTCGCATCCCAGCGCGGCCTTCAATGACCGGTTCGATGAAATTCGCTGAGAGGCAAAGTTCCGATGGTCGAACGAGCCTGCCCTGACCTAGACCATTTGCACGAGCAATGCAGCATGATTTACAGCCTGGCCGCGTATCCCCGAAAATGTGAATCTTGACGCGTTTAGGTATCTCTGTAACGAGCGTCGGCTCACTCCCATTTCATCTGCCATGCATTGGACCGTTGCCCTACCGTCTCGTGCCAAATCGAGCTTTGGTTCGGGACTGAATGGACCACTCGTGGCGCGCAGATGTTCGCGTAATCTCCAACGTAGAAATTTGACCTATTTGAGTGCAAGGTAATTACGGGCTGCATTTGGAGGAATACGTTTTGATGGAATCGAATTCTGACTCTGGGACTTCCTCAGAATACTCCAAAGCGGTGGAGGGCTTTGATCTGGACCTCGCAAAGTCTGTCTTTTTCGGCAATTTCAGCGGCGGGATCAATGCATGCGTAGAATGCTGTGACGCCCATTTGCAGGGCAATCCCATGGCTTTGAACTGGATTGCATTGGACGGGCACCATGAGACCCGCGACTTTAAGCAGTTGCGCGACGAAGCTGCGCGTTTTGCCAATTTGCTTAAGGAACAAGGCATCCAACCCCGCGACATCGTGGCGGGTCTGTTGCCGCGCACCCCGGATCTTGTGACAGTTGTTCTAGGCGCCCTCCGGGCAGGTGCGGCCTATCAACCTTTGTTTACAGCCTTTGGGCCCAAGGCCATTCAGGACCGTTTGACCATGAGCGGCGCGAAGATGGTTGTGACTGACGCCGCGAACCGCAAAAAGCTCAACGAAGTGGAAGGTTGCCCGCCTGTCGCGATGATTGCTGACACACGACAAGAGGTTGTTGGGGGAGACATTGATTTCCGCCGGGCAATGGCCTCGCAATCGCCTGAGTTCGTCCCGGTTTTGCGGAACGGCGATGACCTGATGTTCATGATGGCGACATCTGGAACTACAGGTCCCGCAAAAGGAGTTCCCGTGCCCCTAAAAGCTCTGCCTGCCTTTAGATCTTACATGATCGAAGGGATCGGTCTGCGGCATGAGGATGTTTTCTGGAACATTGCCGATCCGGGCTGGGCCTATGGTCTATACTATGCGTTGATCGGTCCGCTACTATTGGGTCATGCAACCACTCTGGTCGAGGGACCATTCACAGTGGACAGTACATATGACGTGATTTCGAGATTGGATGTGACTAACTTTGCAGGCGCGCCTACTGCGTTTCGACTAATCATCGCCGCCGGAACCGAGCGCGCGGCACAGCTGCGCGATCAGATCCGGTGCATCAGCAGCGCAGGCGAGCCGCTAAACCCCGAAGTCATCCGCTGGTTCGAGACCGAACTGAATGCGCCGATCAAAGATCACTATGGGCAGACCGAAACGGGTATGCTGGTGAATAATCATCACGGGCTCGAACATCCGGTCCGTCCGGGATCGGCCGGCTATGTTATGCCGGGATACAGGGTCGAGGTTCTGGCCGATGATGGCAGCATCGCCGATTTCAATGAGCCTGGTCAATTGGCCGTCAACATCGCGGATTCACCTCTCTTGTTCTTTAGCGGCTACCTGAACAAGGGCAACAAATCGATCGAGAACGGATACTATCTTACCGGGGACACGGTGGAGCGGGACGAACACGGATGTATCACTTTCGTAGGGCGGAACGACGACGTCATCACCTCTTCGGGGTATCGCATCGGACCGTTTGACGTTGAAAGCGCCCTGATTGAACACCCTTCTGTGACGGAGGCGGCAGTCGTAGGCGTGCCGGACAAGGAACGGACCGAAATAGTGAAAGCGGTGGTCGTACTGGCGGAAGGCACAGAAGGTAATGAGGAGTTAGCTGCAGAGCTGAGGGATTATGTCAAACAGCGCCTTTCTGCACACGCCTATCCTCGGCTTATCGAATTCGTCAAAGAACTGCCGAAGACACCCAGCGGCAAAATTCAAAGGTTCCTGCTCCGAGAAGCGAGTGTCGGCGCCACTTGATCTAGCCTCTCGAAGGCAAGCTTCGTCGTTCAAATACATGGCAATTCTGCTGGGCAGCGAACGGCGACTTAGTTCGCACTGTGTGAATTGACCGTTCCAGCCTCGCTGCGCTGCACCAATGGCCGGTTTCATCGCCGCGTCACAGCGCCAGATTTCGAGCGCATGCAGCATTTCTTCCGTAGCGAGCGCGCACCGCGAAAAATCACAATGACCGGGTTGGGCCGTTCGTATCGATAACGATAATGGGAGCCATTATCGTTACTGGTTTGCACTCGCAAACTTATCATTCACCTGCACGCAGTGCTGTATTAAGTGGTCGGCTACGGCAACTTTTGCAGGTATCGAGGTGGCGCACATGATCCGCAAAGGCCAATTCAAGCCTGGACTCTGTTCATTCAAACAATTCGCTGAGCTGACCGTCTAGCTCCAATCCGATCGTTAAAACAGCTCGTCGTGCTCAAAATTTTGCAACAAAACCGGCTACGTCCCGATCGGTGAGTGACTTTGGGCTGCAATCTGTTTTTGTAGCAAATCCCGAGCCTGCCGTCTCGTTACCGGGCTCTAGGTTTCAGCCGACATATCGGCTTCCACCCAGAACACCCCAGCATGATCTCCCTGACGCAGTAGTCCCTGAACCGTCTCTTGTGAGCCGGCGCAGGGGTTTTGGGTCATGGTCGGTCCATACCGTGGTGATCTTCCCATTATACCGGGTGGCCTTTCAGTATTGAAGCGCAGCAGTTACCGGCATTACATCGCAGCCGGACCTAAATTCTCCCGCATTCCAGAATAGCTAGCATTCAGCTGGGCAAAGATTGCCAAGTGGACAAGCGATATCATAAATAATTTCCGCAAAACCCTCGATGATAACCCCAAACCCTGCCGCGATAATGATCACGGAACCAATGAGGTATCGACCATCTTCTTCAACTTGACCAGGCATTTGGTTTTCTTGAATTGACCCCAATTCAGGCGAATACCGTCTTCGATTGCGTATCCACCAGTATCAGTTCCGATCAAATTAACATCCGACAAATCCCAGCTCCAATTCGGGTTTATTGCGGGATACTGCTGAGTGGCGGACAGGTTATTTTGACCCAGATGGCGCTCTGAAGGTAAAGCGAAGCCAAAGCCGGAAGAATTGGTGGTTTGGTAGGTATTGGCCATCCCATCAGCGTGATTGACTGTTTGCGAAACTGATGAGTGAACTTTGTGCGCAAACCCGCGTCGGCTATGGTCACGCAACGGACCAGCGGTGGACGTTCCGGCACTCAGGACAATGGCGAATGCGGTGACGGATGTAATCAGTGTCTTTTTCATTTCTTGGTCCCTCTAGGTTGAGCGTGTCTGATACGCTGTAGGTGGAACCAATTTGGAAATTTGAGGTTCGGATTTATTGCGCTGACAGGTCAAGGTTTTGAGAAAAGGCTTCAAGTTGACGCCTATCCCCGCCAGCATGAACTAGGGTCAGGACTCATAGCCAATAGATGACGAGAGCTGCGATGGCGATTGCTGAGAGGAAGACCTTCGGGCACC
>NZ_JBXWOK010000022.1:0-16064 GCF_059610845.1 Ruegeria sp. CDSC021 | reverse complement strand
CAGGTGCCCGAAGGTCTTCCTCTCAGCAATCGCCATCGCAGCTCTCGTCATCTATTGGCTATGAGTCCTGACCCTAGGCGCCAACAGTTCGACCAACCGGTTTCCTCGAACCGGACCTTCATGCAAAGCGCAGCATTTTCAACCGCTCAAGACCCAAAGCGCGCACACAGCGGACTTCTGCCGACAGGTTACTGTCGTCTTCTGATCACATACTGGTATCATCAAGCCCAGCAAAAGGTCTGATCTGTCCGGAGGAGCAGACGCTCGCTTAAATGCCGCGAATATTGGCATCGGACCCAGGTGAAATCAAAGTGCAACCGTGCATAACACCGCGCAGTTCGGCGAGGCCGCGCATTCTGCCTATGAGCGGGTAGCCGGGCTGGGAAGGACGAGCGAGATCGTTCAGCAAAGCGTGGCCATGGTCCGGGCGCATGGGAATCTCATAATCTGATCGCCCCTGATTGCGGCGCCGCGTTTCTTCGACCATCAAGGCGCGAATTGTTGCAACCATATCTGTGTCTCCGGCCAAATGTTCGGACTCGGAAAAACTATGGCGATTGCGGTCGCTTGAACCGTCCCGCACGGTATTGCGAAGATGTACAAAGTGGATCCGATGGCCGAGCTGAGCAATGAAGGATACTGGGTCGAAGTCTTCGGCAACACCCAATGACCCGGTGCATAGCGTTGCTCCGTTTGCCGGGCTGTCAACGGCATCCAACACGGTCGCGTAATCACTTTGCGACGACATGACCCGTGGAAGCCCAAGCAGTGGAAAAGGTGGGTCATCTGGATGGCAACAGAGCCGGACGCCGAGGTCTTCGGCCGTTGGAACAACCTCGGAAAGGAAATCAACCAGGTTGGAGCGGAGGGTTTCGGGCGTCACGCCAACATATGCGTCGAGGTTTCGTTTCACGTCCTCAAGAGACCAATTGTCGTTCGCCCCCGGCAAACCAGCGACGATATTGTTCGACAGTTTCAGGCGATCTCCATCACCCAGATCTGCAAACCGGGCCCGTGCGGCTTCTATGATCACCGCTGAATAATCTTGCTCCGCGCGTTGCCTGCATAGGATGAAACAATCGAACATGACAAAATCCAAGAGATCAAACCGCATTGCGTGCCCACCATGTGGCAGCGGATGGCTCAGGTCTGTACGCGTCCAATCCAGCACTGGCATGAAGTTGTAGCAGACTGTGTGAATGCCACATTCGGCCAAATTACGTAGGCTTTCCTTGTACATTTCAAGGTGTTGCCTTACCGGGCCGGTTTGCGATTTGATCGCTTCGGACACCGGAACGCTTTCAACAACGTCCCAGGTCAATCCAGATGGAACGCCTCCGGGCTGCTCAATCTGTTGCTGCCGCTCTTTGATGTGCTCGACTGACCAAACCTCTCCTGTTGGAACATGGTGCAAGGCTGAGACGATGCCGGTTGCACCGGTTTGCCTGATTTCGCCAATGGAGATCGCATCAGAAGGGCCAAACCAGCGCCAAGTCTGTTTCATGATCTTGCTACTCCTTGATCAAGACGTATCACTAACCCGTCTCATCCTTACCAAGATCTAAGTTAACCGGGACGAGTGCGCCTTTGTGACGGACGACATGGCCTGCCAGACGACACCCCTTGCGTATGCCTGTTGCCAAATCATCCTGCCTAACAACGCTTACCAAGACACCTGCATTGAAACTGTCCCCTGCCGCAGTGGTATCGACAATGCCCCTCGCTGGATCAACGCCTACCTCTCCACGTTGACCTGCTTTTTGAAAAACCACAGGCTGCGCGCTGTTCTTGACGACAATCTGATCGACACCAGCCTTTGCATACCGATCCAACGTCGCAATTGAATCGCCGTCCCCGAACCATACGGCTTCGTCATCATAAGATGGCAGAACGATATCGGATTGCGCAGCAGCTTTCATAACTGTGTCTGTCATTTCCTGCGGCGTAGACCAAAGCTGTGGTCTTAGATTTGTATCAAAGGCAACAGTCGTTCCGGATGCACGTGCACGACGCAACGCAATTAACAGAATTTCGCGTGATTGTGGATCGAGAATAGCGAGGGTTATTCCAGAAAAGTAGATTAAGTCTGCGCCCTTAACTGCCCGCCCGAGTGCAATCTCGTCGACCGCAAGTTGCCTGGCGGCAGAGTCGCTGCGCCAGTATGAAAAACTGCGCTCACCATTGCTGAGATGGATGAGATATAGCCCAATCGTTTTGCCCGCAATGACTTGGACGTGCGTGTCGGATATCCTGCTGTCTTTCATGAACGCCCGCAGATCCTGCGAAATCGCATCATCTCCGACAGCCGTCAGATAGTTGACGTCGATATCTGCGGCGATTTGTGCAAGATACCATGCTGTATTGAAGGTATCGCCCGCAAAACCAAGCTTGAATTCACCAACCCGTTCAGATGGGGCAAGTTCTGCCATGCATTCGCCGATTGCCAGTACACGCATATCAGTTACAGAAAATCATCGCGGCGGGGCGTGAAACTGTCGACCAATGTCCCAGGTTCCAGGCATGTGCAGCCATGGGTTTGGCCGGGCGGGATGACAAAGCTTTCACCGGGGCCAAACTCTTGTTCGTGCTCACCCAACGTAAACCGAAATCGACCGCTTTCGACATAGGTCGCCTGCACATGCGGATGGCTGTGTAGGGCACCAATCGCCCCGGTCGCGTAAAACCGGAAGGCAACAACCATGAGGTCAGGATGATCAGATAGCACCTGCCGCGTGACATGTTCACCTGTAGAGACGATCGGGAAATTGGGCACAGGTTCTCTCCTTGCTTGTTAGGAAAACAGCATGCCACCGTTGAGATCAATGTTTGCGCCCGTGATGAAGGCACTGTCCTCGCAGGCCAGAAATAAAACGAGATTTGCAGCGTCATCGACATGACCCTGACGCTTTAGCGGTGCGTTGGCTTCAAAGCCGCGTCGACCAGCATCAGGTGTATGAACATTGTGAAAATCGGTATCGATCATGCCAGGACAAAGTGCATTCACACGAATGTCGGGGCCGACCTCTTTTGCCAAACCGCGTGTCATGGTCATGACCGCGCCCTTGGCTGTGGCATAGGCGACGGCACCCGGTCCACCACCATCGCGCCCGGCCTGACTGGCGAGATTGACGATAGTTCCAGACGTCATCCTGGACAGGCAAGCCTGCGTCATCAGGAATGTGCTGGTCAGATTCAGGCTCATCACGGCGTCCCAATGTTCAACAGACATTTCCGCAATGGTTTTGCGGGCGATCAGACCGCCTGCATTATTGACCAGAATATCGACGCCGCCAAAGGTTTCGACCGTGCGATACACAAGCGCGTCAACATCCGCCTTCTTGTTCAGGTCGCCCTGCACGGCAATCGCCTTACCGCCGTTGGCTTCGATTGCGGCAACAGCTTCATCCGCGCCGTTTGAGCTGGAAAAATAGTTGATCGCAACATTTGCGCCTTCAGAGGCGAGTTTGATCGCAACCGCGCGGCCAATATCACGGCCTCCTCCGGTTACAATGGCGGTTTTACCTGCAAGTTTCATGTCGGTCCTTCCTATTACAAAGCGCCAGCTTCGCTTGTGTCACGGATTTCAGTTGGCTGCCCTCTCAGAGCGCTCACAGCGCAAGTTGAGACGCCATTATCGGAACGCCCCCGGCATAACTGCCTTTGGGAGCCACAGAATGATTTCGGGGAATGCCGCCAACAGAATGAGGATGACCAGCATTGGGGCAAGGATAAGCACGACCTCACGCAGGACTTGCACAACATTCAGGCCACCGATCGCTGCAGAGATGAGCAAACACAAGCCGTATGGCGGTGTCACCAGCCCGAAGGCAAGCGAGACAATGCCGATGATAGCGAAGGCGATCGGATCAACCCCACCCGCCTGCGCCACGGGCATCAGAACCGTGCCAAGAATGATGATTGTCGGGATTGCATCGATGAACAGGCCAAAGAGAAGAAACAGCAGGGCAATCAAGATAGCCGTTCCAAATGCCCCGAACTCCCAAGCAGTCAGAACACTGACAATCAGGCGCGGCGCATCGTAGAACGACAGTAGCCAGCCGAATGCCGACGCAGTGCCGATCGCAAACAGTGAAATGGCTGCAAAGCGTGCGGTGTCATAGAGGATCGTACCCAAATCTCTGACAGTGACCGTCCGATAGACAAACATACCCAGGATCAGCGCGTAACCCGCCGCGATGATTGCACTTTCAGTTGGTGTGACGAGGCCGCCCACGATACCGCCAATCACAAAGACCGGCGTCAAAAGAGCCAGTGCAGCACCTTTCCAAGCGGCCCAGAACTCACCCCAATTAGGCGTCGCTGTCACCGGGTAATTGCGGGCTTTTGCGAAGCCATAGACAGTGGCCATCAAGGCAAGGCCAATCATCAGGCCCGGAATTGCACCACCCAGAAACAACGCGCCGACAGAGACCTGCATGACGCCGCCCCAGACGATCATCAGGATCGATGGTGGGATGATGACCCCCATCACCGAAGAGCAGGCGGTAATGGCAACGGCAAACCGTGTATCGTATCCTTCTTTCTGCATGGCAGGGATCAGGATTTTTCCGATACCCGCCGCATCTGCTGTAGAAGACCCTGAGATACCTGCGAACAGCATCGACACAGCGACATTTACATGACCCAATCCGCCGGGCATCCAGCCGGTTAGCACACGGGCCAGTTCGATCAGCCGGTCGGTTACTTTGCCGGAATTCATCAGGTTGGCCGCCAGTAGAAAGAATGGAACGGCCAATAAGATGAAGGAGTTATAGGATTGGAACATCCGATCCAGCACGATGAACGGGGTCAGCCGCAGCTCAAGCAACACAACCGGGAGGGTCGCCAAACCCAATGCGAATGCCACTGGGATGCGGATGAAAATCAGCACCAGAAAGCCAGCAATAAGCATCGTGGCGGCAGTTGCAGTATCGAGGATCATGTCTGGCTGCTCTCTCGGTTTAGATATTTCGCGATGGTTTCGGACAACCGGTAGCCTGACAGGAGAAACCAAAACCCTCCGGCAATCGGGACCGAGATGTGCGTAATCGCAAGATTTGCACGCATCATTACCGACCGCTGTTTGCCCCCAAATTCGGTGTATTCGATGCCGTAAAACAGGAAGAACGCCCCAAAAATCATGATGGCAACGTGAACGATGCCGTCTTGGAACAAACGTGGCAGCGGTCTCATTGCGTTGCGGGTAATCCGAACGTCAAAATGGGTGCCGTCCCAAACAGCGACAATAGACCCAATCATCACAATCCAGACGAACAGGAACGTCGCCAGTTCTTCGGTCCAAAGATAAGTTGGGATCAAACCGGTGTAGCGAGAGACAACTTGCATCGCGACCGGTATCGCCAATGCCCCCATCATCACGCCAAGCAATATACGAAGCCCAGTGCAGAACCTATCCAGATATTTTCCAAGCATGTTCCACCCTACATCGCAATGTGACGCGCCAAGCGCATCGGGATTTATGCCAACGGGCGAGTTTGATTACTTACTCGCCCGTCAGCTGGGAGATCACATTCCGCGAACGTTGTTGAGCAGTTCTGTCGCCCCCAGCTCTTCGGCATAGGCGTCCTGCACTGGCTGAACCAGTTCCAGCATTTTCTCGCGACCCTCGAACTCATGCACTTCGATCTGACCTGCGTCGATCATTGCTTGAAGTTTTTCACCATCCTGACCGCTCTCTAGTGCGCGACCAAATGCACCGGCCTCGGCGCCAGCATCCATGATAGCAGCTTGCAACTCAGCAGGCAGTTCATCGAAGATTTTTGCTGACATCACAATTGGGCGCACGGTGATCGTGTGCTGGGTCAATGAGACATGCGGCGCAACTTCGTAGAACTTCAGGTTCTGGATCGAGGCCGCTTCATTCTCAAATCCGGCAATAACGCCTGTTTGGATTGCGTTATAGACTTCGTTGTAGGCAATGGCAGATGGTGCCGCGCCAACAGCTGAGAATGTCTGGGCCTGAATTGGGGCCCCCATGACGCGCATGCGGTGTCCGGCAAGTTCATCCATGTTTGTGATGGGCTCGGCTGAGGCCAGGTTCCGCACACCGCCGCCATGATACCCAACAATCACGATACCTGCAGCTTCGCGCAGATCGTCCTCAAGGGGTTTCAGCGCATCCGACGAAAGGACCGCATCCCAGTGTTCAAGATCACGGAACAGGAAAGGCATATCCATCAAAGGAATGGACTCTGAAAACACCGCCATGTTGGACGGGGCAAGGATCGTATAATCTACGGCGACACCTTGGTTGAGGTAGGTGACGTAATCGGATTCAACCCCAAGCTCACCATTCAGGCGCAGATCAAAATCGACCTCGCCATCATATTTCTCTGCGACCAGTCGTTCAAACTCGCGCAAGGTCTTAGTGAATGCATGTTCTTCATCAAACATGCTTGCCCCGCGCAGTGTGACATCAGCTTGCGCGGTCGAAACCCCGCCCAACAAAACAGCCGTCACAGCCAACGTCTTTAGTGAAAAATTGAACATTCTATCCTCCCAGATCAGGTTCAGGTCTTGTTTTCTTCCAGTCGTCTTTGACCGGCGATCGTGTTCGAAACCTTACAAGTGGTCACGCCAGATCAGCCTTCACCCCAATTTGGATGATCTGATTTCCTCCCAGCTAGCACACTTGCTCCGCCCTCGTTGATGGGCACACCCAACACGATAACTGGGATACTAGTCAACATAAATTTTCTAGATGCTATTTAGATATGTGATATTTTCCTTTTAGAACAATGAATATAATG
The DNA here is from genome assembly GCF_059610845.1 of Ruegeria sp. CDSC021. Lineage (NCBI taxonomy): Bacteria > Pseudomonadati > Pseudomonadota > Alphaproteobacteria > Rhodobacterales > Roseobacteraceae > Ruegeria > Ruegeria sp. CDSC021. The sequence continues at coordinate 9,294 of NZ_JBXWOK010000022.1, read as the reverse complement.
TAACCTAGTATCCTAATTTGCTCTATTAATTCTCTCTCTGATCTGCCACAATGTCGCCAAACAGAGGTTGGAAAACAAAAAATGGCAGCTTTGGGAAACCTTGAACGTACGACGAGTAGCGATGTTGTCTTTGACGAACTGTTTGGACAAATCACCCGCCTGGAGCTGCTTCCAGGGACAAAGATATCCGAAACGGATGTTGCGAAATCATTCGGGTTTTCACGCCAGCCTGTGCGCGAGGCTTTCACGCGACTTTCCAACCTCAATCTCCTTTTGGTGCGGCCACAACGCGCGACAGTTGTTCGACCGTTCTCACGCCAGCTCATCGCGAATGCCCGCTTTGTGCGTGCCGCAGTCGAATTGGAGGTCATCCGCACTGCCGTGTCAGATCGCGACAAGTCGGTAGACGCGGCATTAAAAGCTAACCTTCGTGAACAGGCGGATGCAATCTCAGCAGAAGATGTCAATTTGTTCCATGATCTGGACTACCAGTTTCACAAACTGCTTTGCGCCTCGGCCAAACAGGCGTTTGCGTTTGAAATCATCGCCGAAAACAAAGCGCAGGTTGACCGCCTTTGCATGCTGGCGTTAACCAGCAAAGAAGCAATGGATGATTTGTATCTGGATCATCAATCTCTTTTAAAGGCCCTGTTCAGCGGGGATGCCTGGGCGGCGGATCAAGTTCTTCGTACGCATCTTGACCGTTTGACGCCAACCATTCAGGCAATCTACACAACGCATAACGCATACTTTGATGAATAGGTAGCTAGATTTCGGATGGCTTTTCGCCTCATCGCCCTAGTCTAAATTCATACATATTAGGTCGTGTTGACAAAAGGGATTCACAACGACCTCTGATCGTTATTCAAGCCGGTATCTGCGATGGAGGCCAGCTTGGCACGAAATCTAATGCCGGACGAGGAGTGGGCGTTCTTTGAACGGTTCATCCTTTCGGTCCGTGCCCCGAATGGGCGCAGACCTACCAATCACCGCCTTGTTCTTGATGGCGTTTTCTGGATTGCACGTACTGGTGCCCCATGGCGAGACTTGCCTGACGAGTTTGGGAAGTGGTCGAGTGTCTACCGACAGTTCCGACGCTGGACCCTCACGGGACTCTGGGAAAAGATTTTGGAAACCTTGACCGAGAGCAGGATCGTTCCTGACGCTCTTCAAATGGTCGACAGTACAGTGGTTCGTGCCCATCATCAAGCAGCGGGCGCAAAAGGGGGACTCCGCAACAAGGTTTTGGCCGCTCAAAAGGCGGCTTCACAACCAAGATCCACCTCCGGGTAAATGCCGCTGGGCTGCCGATGAGAATTGACATCACACCCGGCCAGACATCGGACTATCTTGGATTTGATCGGGTTATGGACGACAACCTGCCGGAGCCAGTCGTGCTGCTGGCCGACAAACGTTACGATGCCGACCGTATTCGCACCGAACTGCACAGCCGAAGCATTCGACCGGTGATCCCAATGCGAAAGTCCCGAAAGAGGCGCGTTGGGTTGGATTGGCCTCTCTACCGGCTAAGAAACCTGGTCGAGAGATGTTTCAACAAACTTATGAATGCTCGGCGGGTGGCTACCCGCTAAGATAAGACAGCCGAAAGCTTTCTCGGCTTCGTGGATATCACTTCAATCCGCCTCTGGATCCGCCATTTGTCAACATGACCTAGCAGTCGATAACAACTGCATTGTTGCGCATTGCGATGCCGGTGGAGCAGGAGCCATCCACCCAATCTCCTCCGACGGGCCTCACTGCAGCATCGCTAATCCTCGGGCAATGGTAGCAACGGGCCGTCCACAATCTGTGTAGGGCAGGCGGTCAACCGATGCCGTATCGCATCTGAGGTCCGTTCATGGCCCAAAACGACCAATGCTGCAGAGCGCAGCAATGTCTGTTTTTGAACGTGCTCAAGTCCTAACGGACAAAAGCCAGTGTCAGGACGAAGGGTTGCGCATTGGTTTATTGAACCAATCGCTTGGACAAAATCTGGACTGCCGCTTCAAACCTTTGCGGGTCCTGTGCCACTCGGGCTGCCAGTTGTGCGCCCTCGAGCAAAGGCAGTGTTGCGGCGGCTTCTGCTGCCGGATCGGCAACATGTAGGATCGTTCCATCGCCCTGACCCAGTGAAAATACCCTCGCAAGCCATTCGGTCATCATTGTGCGAAAACGGTTCATCTCGGCAATCGTGTCTGCTGACAGATTTTCTGTACTGGTCGAAAAAGACACGCACAGGCACAAGCTTTGACCACCTTCAAGTGCGCCACGATACCGCTTGATCAAAGCGGCCAAGCGCGTCGCCCCTGTTGCATGGTCTTGATCAATCTCGCCACAGGCGGTTTCCAAATCTGAATAATACCGCTGCATCAGCGCGACGGCCAAAGCTGCCTTGCTGGCGAAATGATGGTGAATGCTGGCCTTTGTGATTCCGACGTCGGCGGCCAGGTCGGCATAGCTGAACCCATCAAAGCCACGCCTGCGCGCGGCCCGTTCAGCCGAATTGAGCAGAGTTGTCTTGGTGTCGGTCGCCATGTGTTATCCAAGATTTTGGTCGTTTAGGCTGTGTAGGACATTCTCTGCCGCTTCCAAAGCACCTTCGATATAGCCGCCGAAAACCGGGGCGACCTCTGTTCCTGCGAAATGCAGCTTTCCGTTCCACAGATTGCTCATCGCCTTCGGTAGACCGTATGTCGGATGGGCATATAGAGGTATCTTATCCGCCTCAGTTGCAGTGTAAGGATCAATGGCCCAGTCTTTCAAGTAGAGCTTTCGGGGCTCGGCGGCTTCAGGCCCGAACAACCGTGTTAATTGAGCGTGCAGGTGCTGACGCAGCAGTTGTTCGTCCGCGCGACCTTGGGGCGGTACACCGATGAAGCCAAATAGCGCGTATGGTCCGCCCTCAGGGGGGGATGCATCATGGATTTCGACCATCGGTCCTTTCCGGCTCATTGCATCACCGGACAGTCCTTGTTTGCGCCAGAATGGTTTGTCGTACACCGCAACAGCCTTGGCCTGACCTGCCATCCATGTCGCGATGCCTTTCATGGTTTGGGCGGCTTCGGCAGACAATGCGGGCGAAAATGCGATTTCGGCCGCAACACGTGGGGGCACAGCGAGGACAGCTTGATCCGCGTGGATCTGTTCGCCCTTTGCCGTTGTTGCAATGAATTGATCGCCGGACATGTCAAGTTTAACAACCGGCGCGTTTAGCTGTTTGCGATGATCCGGCAGGCAGTTGGCCAATGCGTCTGTCAGAGCAGCCAACCCTCCCTTTAGCCGCCATGACCCTTCCATTGATGAAAAACCCTGCCCGCGTTGCACGTTGCCATGTTCATCCTCAAAGGTCTGAGCGCCCTCGGCGAATTGGTCGAACTTTGTCAGACCAAACCGATCAATCAGAGCTGCAATACGTGGCTGGCCCGGCCAGAACCAGGCAGGCCCCATGTCAAAGTAGCCTGCCTCCAGATGCTGCGTCATGATTCGCCCGCCAAACCGCGGGCGGGCCTCAATCAGCATATAGTCGCGCCCTTGCGCCTCAAGACGTTCGGCTAAGACAAGTCCTGACAACCCGCCGCCGACAATCAGCGTTTGCATGCGCTAGAACCCTTCGGATGCCGGGCGCAGATCTAGCTCGTGCGTCCATGTGGATTTGGGTTGGCGGGCGAGGCTACAGTAGGCCTCTGCGATGTCCTCGGGCTTCATCATCTTGCCCGGATCAAGGTTGTGCAGGTCCCGAGATCGCGCTGTATCAATGATACCGTCCAGAATCGCGTGGCAGACATGAACACCTGCTGGTTGATACTCCCGTGCAAGCGATTGCGTCAGGCCGCGCAAGGCGAATTTTGCGCTGGCAAAGGCCGAGAATCTTGTACCACCCCGCAAGGACGCTGTGGCGCCAGATACAATGAACGTACCACCGCCAGCGCGGACCATCGGTTGCAGTGTCGATTGGGCAAGCAAAATGGCAGACTGCACCATCGATCCCCACGTGCGTTGATAATCAGCAAGCCGGGTTTCTGCGAAAGGCGCGATGATCAGTTCGCTCGTGTTGTGGATCACAACCTTGGGCGGGCCATGTTCTGCGATAACCTGTGCCAGGATGCTGGGAACGGCACTCTCGTCCGTCAGGTCCATTTCAAAGAACTGGCCAATCACCGTTTCAGGTTGCGTACGTCCCAAGCCAACGGCAGCAAAGCCATCTTTTGTGAAACGGGACAACAGGGACTGACCAAGGCCAGCCCCCGCGCCGGCCACAAGGACCAAAGGTTTTTCAACACTCATCAGACGGCAGGCGGTTTGGCGTGGGGCAAATGACCCGTCTTGATCCACAGCTTTGCCCCATCAGGGCCAGCCGTTGCAGACAGTTGATCGCCTTCCGGCAGTCGCAGCCATGCTCCTTTTTCAAGCGTATCGCTGCCTTCGGTGACGGAACCGGCAATCACCAGCATTTCGATCCCACCCACATCGGTATTTTCCAGTGTCGCGCCTGCATCAAGGTGGCTGTAGGTAACTGTTTCACGCGCATCACGGTGTAGTTCAGCCGTTGCGACACCATCCACAGGATCGGTCAGTTCTTCGGCCATGGTTTTGCGAAACTGAATGCGGTCGGCCATGTCGAACTGCCACAGCTTTACAAAGATCGTGCAGCCCGGCTCTGACCCCGGCGTATGTGCAGTGGTGGGAGGATTGCGCACATATGTCCCTTCGGGGAAGTCGCCATGTTCGTCCTGAAATACACCATCAAGCACGATGAATTCTTCGCCACCTGTATGGGTGTGTTCCGAAAATTTGCTGCCCGGCGCATAGCGCACTATCGTCGTGGCACGGGCAACTTCGCCGCCGATGCGGTCCAGCATACGCCGATCCACACCGGGCATAGGCGAAGCGTTCCACTCAAGCTGTTCAGAATGAACAACCACGCGTGTTTTAAAGTCTGCGTTCAGTTCCATGTTTTTCCTTTCGGCTTGAGTGGTATCGCGTCCTTAACCTGCGATGCTGGGCCGTGCCGAGACCTTTGCACGCCATGCCGTCAGATTGGAGAGTGTCTCTGGAATGTCGACCTTGGCAAAGTCCGCAAAGGCAAGACCGGCAAACGCCGTGATATCAGCAACCGAAAACTCAGAACCTGCCAGATATTCATTGTCAGCCAGAACTTCATCCAAGTAAGCCATTGTCTGACCAGCAACTTGCTTTTGCTTGTTACCCCATTCAGCACATTGATAGGTCTCAAGGTCTGGACCAAGACCTGGTGTGGCATGGTGAAAGTAGGTTCCCACAGCATTCAGCAGACCATTTTCTGCACGCAGGTTCATCATCGAAATTTGCGCACGTTGTTTTGGTGTCTCTCCGGTCAGCGACGGGCCTTCGAAATGGTTGTCGATGTATTCTGTAATCGCATTGCACTGCGAAATATGTGTACCGTCCGCCAGCTCAAGGCAGGGCACAACGGCATCGGGGTTCTTGGCTTTGAAGGCCTCGGTGCGATGTTCGCCACCCATAACGTCAACCGGAACGAATTGGACCTGGTCTGTTGCGCCTTTTTCAGCAAGCGCAATGCGCACACGTGCGGGGTTTGGGAATCCCTCAGTATCATAGATTTTCATGTCGTCACTCCTTGTGAACTGACATCTATCTACTAGTAGGTAGGTATCTTGGGCAAGATGTATTTTGGTCGTTGCGATAACAAGGTCGTTACGATGATAAGTTTAGCAGCGTCTGGATTTGATGCCAGCTTCCTTCGAAGCGGTCATTTGTGTCGTCCTAATGAATAACAATAAAGTCCCGCAAAATGATGTTGTTGCATGGATCGCCGAGCCGCGATATCGCCGCCGCTCACTCTGACGCGAGCGGCGATACATCCCTACAAATTCAACAATGCCCGTCGCAACAAGTTTCCCAAGGCTACGTATCGTGTTACGAACTGCTCGGAATACGACGAAAGTCTCCGGCGTCGAGGTGATGTGACGATCTGGGTTTCTGATGATGTTGTGAAGAACTGGGCTTCGCCACGCCGCAAGACACGCGGCGGTCAATCGCTTTATTCAGATCTGGCAATCGAGATCAGTCTCACTCTGCGGGTCGTGTTTCGACTTCCGCTCAGACAAACTCAGAGTTTCATGCGGTCGATTGCCAGGCTGATGGGCATTGACCTCGTAGTACCGGACTTCTCGACCTTGTCGCGACGCGGTAAGCGGATGAAGATTGTCCAAAACCGGCGAGACGCAAATAAGCCAATCACCCTCATTGTGGACAGCACAGACCTGAAAGTGCGTGGCGACAAGGGCTGGCATGGAGAAAAACACGGCATCAGGAAGGCGCGCAAAACATGGCGCAAGCTCCACATCAGGCTTGACCCGGAAACCGGTGATATCGCTGCAACGGAATTGACCACCGAACACGTGGGCAATGAAACGGCACTGCCAGATTTGCTAGCTGACATGGATGTTGATGTGAACCGCTTTCTGGCGGATGGAGCATATGACGGCCAATGTGTTGCAGACTGTCTGTTGGACAAGTTCGGATCCAGGATTGAGATCATTATACCCCCACCTAAAAACGCGGTTCGCGGCGAGAATGCACGGCGCAATCAACACATCGATACCATCGCTGAACATGGCAGAATGGACTGGTAAAGTGAGACGGGAGACAACCAGCGATCACGGGTTGAAGCCTAGATCGGCAGATGGAAACAAGTTATCGGCGATCGCCTGCAAGCGTGTGATCTCGACCGGCAAATAGCTGAAGCGAAAATTGCATCAAAAGCGCTCAACCGCATGACATCTCTCAATCGTGCGGAGTACGAACGCGTCTTCTAACGTGATGGGGTATGGGGCAAATTCGTCTCAAACCTGATCCATGCAACACGGTCGTGGAATGCCACAACGGAAATCTGGCGCCTAGTCCAACCGCCGATACCTGGGCATCAAAAAAGCTGTCAGTAGAACCCATAAAATTGTAACACCCCGCCATCAATCTTTGCCCACCGCAATAGTCCCACTTGCCTTCCCTACCAATCCACTTATGAAGTTCAATCAGTTGACCTAGGGGAAAGATTGCGATGCGCATGCGCGATACGTTCATCAAACCGATGCACCCGGAAGGTATTCGGTTTGTCGCGATCTTTGCCGCCGTTACGGTCGGTCTGTTTCTCCTGTCTAACATTCTGGGCTGGTTTGGTGTCGGCCTCACGATCTGGTGCTACTATTTCTTTCGCGACCCGGAACGCGTGCCACCCACAGGAGAAGGGTTGATCGTCAGCCCAGCGGACGGGGTGGTTTCGCTGATCGAAGCGGCGGTGCCGCCGAACGAGCTTGGGATGCCTGACACGCCTCTCACCCGTGTCAGTGTGTTCATGAGTGTCTTCAACTGTCATGTGAACCGCACGCCAATTGAAGGTGAGATTACCGCTGTTGCATATCGCCCCGGCAAGTTTTTCAACGCATCCCTGGATAAGGCCAGTGCTGATAATGAGCGCAACAGCCTGCGCATTCGTATGAAAAACGGTCAGGATCTGGCTGTTGTCCAGATTGCCGGCCTCGTGGCCAGACGGATCGTCTGCTTCGTGAAGCCAGGCGCAGCGATGCAAACTGGCGAACGATTTGGATTGATCCGCTTCGGGTCTCGGCTGGATGTTTATCTTCCTGATGGCGTGGTCCTACAAGTGCGTGTAGGGCAAACGATGATTGCGGGCGAAACCGTCCTTGCCAGTTTGCCCACCCTTGAAGAAAAGTAGGTAACTGGATCAGTGGCAAAACCATCCAAACAGGAAGAGACCGAGTTTGCGCTGATCCACTTGTTGCCCAATGCGTTGACCATAACGGCCATATGCGCGGGCCTGTCGGCAATCAGATTTGGCGTTCAGGGCAATTACGTGCTCGCTGTCCAGTTGATAATTGCCGCCTGTGTGCTGGATGGGCTGGATGGCCGTATTGCGCGCCTTCTCAGCAGTGACAGCAAACTGGGGGCCGAACTGGACTCACTTGCAGATTTCTTGAACTTCGGGGTCGCCCCACCGCTCGTTCTTTATTTCTGGGCCTTGCAGGATATACGCAGTGCGGCTTGGATTGCGGTTCTGTTTTTTGCGGTGTGCTGCGTCATGCGACTTGCCCGGTTCAATGTGGGCGGCAAATCCGAAACCTGCGATCAAGATGGGGCCTATTTCGAGGGAGTCCCCGCCCCTGCAGGGGCGCTGCTTGTCATGTTGCCAATGTATCTGTCCTTCGCCTTCGCCGATGCCCCTTTGCTGCCCAGTATATTGATTTGCCTTTATATGGTGATCATAGGTCTTCTGCTTATCAGCCAAATACCGACCTGGTCATTCAAGACGACGCGAATCTCGCGCGAGAACGCAAAGTTTTTTCTCATCGGTGTCGCTGTTGCGGGGGCCGCATTGCTGACTTTCGCCTGGGCTACGTTGATTGTGCTTTGTTTCGGATATGTGGGTACGGTCGCCTGGGCGTGGCTCGACAGGGGAATACCTTCTAACCGTTAAGGACTCGATATGGACATCAAAGCCGTTCAAACTTCCTATGCTCGCTGGGCCCCCATCTACGACAAGACGTTTGGGGCAGTTACCAATGTCGGGCGGCAGCAGGCGGTTGATTTTATCAATAGACGTCCAGGCAAAGTTCTGGAGGTTGGCGTCGGCACCGGACTTTCGCTGGAACATTACGGGCCCGAAACGCAAGTGACCGGAATCGATTTCAGTGAGGACATGCTGCAAAAGGCGCGCGACAAAGCAAAAGATCTATCGCTGAACCATGTTGCCGAGCTGAGGCAAATGGATGCGCGCACGCTTGATTTTCCAGACAACTATTTCGATACGGTTGCGGCAATGCACGTGCTATCCGTCGTACCGGAACCGGAAAGGGTAATGGCGGAAATAGCACGGGTCTGTAAACCGGGTGGAAAAGTAGTAATTACCAACCATTTCCAACGAAAGCGGGGGTTGCTCGCATCCTTGGAACGCGCGATTGCTCCGGTCGCAAATACGATTGGCTGGCATTCTGATTTCGATATTGAAACAGTACTGCAAGAGGATGCGCTTGCCGTAGAGGAGCAAAGAACCCTTCCACCTCTGGGGATGATGACATTTTTGGTACTGAAAAAATCAGTTGTCACGTAACTGTTCAGTGAAAGAACTTGGTACGACTGCAAACAGGAAACTGAGCAACACCAGCTTTTCTTGAGCCTCCCCAACTGAACTGGTCCCCCGTTATGTTTAGGAAACGGAGGACCTAGAATGGCAAACAAGAGACCGAAGCCGGAAGAGATTGTCTCGAAGTTACGGCA
>NZ_JBXWOK010000021.1:0-16643 GCF_059610845.1 Ruegeria sp. CDSC021 | reverse complement strand
ACGGTGAGGTCGAGGCCAAAGTCAAAACCGAAGTCGCAAACCTCTGCGCCAGATTCCCTATCTATCCAAACTTGTAAACTGAAGGACACCAACCCATGAGCTTTCACTCCATCGAACAGGCTCCTGCCCGCCTAAACCGTAGCGAACTCGCCGTGCCTGGCAGCCAACCCGGAATGTTCGAAAAGGCCGCACAATCGGACGTGGATGTCATCTTCCTTGATCTGGAGGACGCCGTCGCGCCGGACGAGAAAGAACAGGCCCGCAAAAACATCATTGAGGCTCTGAACGACATCGACTGGGGCAGCAAGACCATGTCGGTACGTATCAACGGGCTCGACACGCATTACATGTACCGCGATGTGGTGGATGTGGTTGAACAGGCTGGCGAACGACTTGATCTGATCATGATCCCCAAGGTCGGCACCGCGGCAGATGTCTATGCCGTCGACATGATGGTCACGCAAATCGAGGATGCAAAGGGGTACAAAAAGCGCATCGGATTCGAGCATATCATCGAAACTGCGTTGGGGATGCAGAACGTCAGTGAGATCGCGGCGGCGTCGAAACGTAACGAAAGCCTGCATTTCGGCGTAGCCGACTATGCCGCCTCGACCCGCGCGCGGACGACTATTATCGGCGGTGTTAACCCGGATTATTCCGTTCTGACTGACGCCGATACGGACGGAGGACGCCTGACCCATTGGGGAGATATGTGGCACTATGCGCTTGCCCGCATGGTTGTGGCTGCCCGCGCCAATGGTTTGCGCCCGATCGACGGCCCTTTTGGAGACTTCCAAGACCCGGACGGCTACAAAGCCGCCGCAAAGCGCGCGGCAGTATTAGGCTGCGAGGGCAAATGGGCCATCCATCCCAGCCAGATTTCACTGGCAAACGATGTTATGTCACCGGGCGACGCCGAAGTCACCAAGGCACAACGCATTCTCGAAGCAATGGCCGAAGCCGAAGCAGCGGGAAAGGGAGCTGTTTCGTTGGATGGCCGCCTGATCGACTATGCTTCGATCCGTCAAGCGGAAGTTATGGTTGAAAAGGCCCGTCAAATCGCAGCAGCATGATCGCCTCATGACTTTACAATCGTCCATGTCTCAACGCGATTGTGCCGCCAACATATTTGCCGAAGCCATAGCCGCGGCAGATCCGGCGGTATCCCTGAGCAGACGGCTGCAATCAGCCCCATTGCCTGCGCCCAAACAGGGTGGGCGCAGCATCCTGATCGCGATTGGCAAAGCGGCCCCAGCCATGATGGCGGAAGCCTTGCAAAACGTTCAGGGTGATCATGTCGCTCTGGCCGTGACCCATTCCGAAAACCAAGCGGTCGTACCCGGTGCAACTGTGTTGAACAGTGCACACCCCGTTCCGGACGAACGGGGCCTCAAAGCCGGTCGGCAGATCATTGATCTGCTCAGCGCAGCACGCGAGCAAGATCAGATCATAGCGCTGATCTCTGGCGGGGGATCGGCCCTTGTTCCGGCGCCTGTGGACGGATTGTCCCTATCGGATAAGATTGTGGTCAACGAGCTCTTGTTGTCTTCCGGATTGGACATCGTGCACATGAACCTGGTGCGCCAGCATCTGAGCCAGCTCAAGGGCGGAGGGTTTCTGCGACACGGTTCACCTGCACCGGTCACAGCCTATATTCTGTCGGATGTGATCGGAGATGACCTGCGTGCCGTTGCCAGCGGCCCCACTTCTCCACCCATCGGAACCCAAGCCGATGCCCGCAGGATCTGCATTGGGGCTGGCATCTGGAAGCGTCTTCCCCAATCCGTGCGGGACCATCTAGAACACAGCGTTCCTGAACAGACGATAGCAGTTGAAGCGACAAATCATCTGATCGGGTCGAACACGATAAGCCTTGAGGCTGCGCATCGCTGTGCGGCGCAGTTTTGTCGGGCTGAAATTGCCTCCAAAGCACTGACAGGAGACGTGTCCGACGCTGCACGTCAGATTCTGCAAGCGGCCCGTTCTGTGGCTTCCGACCGCCCGGTCGCTCTGCTTTTCGGAGGGGAGACAACCGTCCGGCTGCAGGGTGCAGGTCTTGGTGGGCGCAATCAGGAACTAGCGCTGCGCGTCGCCCAACTGGCGCAAGGGGAAGCTATTCCCGGCAACTGGATTTTCCTCAGCGGTGGAACAGATGGCCGTGATGGTCCGACCCCCGCAGCGGGTGCGATTGTGGATGTGGGAACATTCGACCGTATCCGCGATGCGGGGCAAAATCCGTCCACGCTGTTAGCAAACAACGACAGTCACCGGGCATTGGGGCTATCGGGTGATCTTCTGATGACTGGTGCGACCGGGACCAATGTTGCAGATATCCAAGTATTGCTGCTTGGGCCTGATGCTTGAGCGCGCGCTAAGCTTGGCGGGCATCAAGGTTGATATAGCGTCAGAGATGTCGAATTGGAGAGTAATGCCTGAATCCGTCGAGAAAGGTCCGATTCATGCGATAGTCTGATTTCAAAGCCATAAAAGAGGCGTTTGTTCCAATGTCACAGGCGATGTTTTAGGCTCTGACGGAGGGATATAGGCATTATTTTTTGCGGAATGTTTGGCGTTGATCGGCGTGTAAGCATTTGTAATTTTCGTTCTAAAGCTGATTTTTGGAGTAGGGTTTGAACCTTTGGCCTTCAGGACATGGTCCTGACGAGGTGAGATCGTGCAGCAAACAGTCCGGTGGGCTGTTTGTAGATCCGACGGGCGGTTCTGTTGTATTTGGTTGCGGGAGGGCGCAAACGCCGTTGTCGAACGCAGATAAAATGCGTGATGAAAGCGTATTCTTTTTGAAAGAAGACGTTCCTCTCAATACACTTGTATGACCGCATTGAGCCCAAAGCAGCCGAATTGAAATCGCGACCTTCGCTCATTCAGCAAAACGAGCGCATTAGACACGCACTGCATCGCACCTAACATGCGGCCGTTGGTCGTGGCCGCAACGATGTCGGAAAGGCCTATGACCGAGTTGCGGACGAGGTCGACTGCCGAAATTGATCTATAAAATGCTATTTGCCAGCAACTGATTGCAATAATTTTCCAGTCTCAAGACGAATAAATCGCGAGGGAAGTTGTCCACTTCGCAATTCTGTCGAAATTGGATATCGAAAACAATGGTCAACCGCCCTGCTTTTCACTTCGACAACGCTGCGCGTGTTTCGGCAAGACCCTCATAAACGGCGTCGACCACAGTTGGGTGCATGTTGTGCCCTTGGAGCCAAGACCTCGGGTCGTTGGCAAGCAGCGGGTCGAGTTCAGCCATTGCATCAAAAGCTGCTTTAGAGGCCTCGGTGTTAGCAAGCTGGTTGTGCGCGATGGCAAGCATCGCCTGACCGAACGACCACCCATCGATGGCAGCCCTGTCTGCGTTTGCGAGCATTTCTGGCCAGTCCTTTTTGAGCAAACTGTCAGCGGTTAGCACGTGATAGTAAAATGGCGGCGGCGCGACCGACGCATCGATGGCCCGGCGCATGGTTGGTGCTGCCTCTGAAAAACGGCCGGCGATCGCGTATCGGATGGCAAGGTTGGCGACCGCTGCCGGATCGTTCGGGTTCACCTCTACCGCTTTTCGCACATAGTCTATCGAACGCTCCATATCGCCAGCGTATTGCTCAACATGCGACATCGCCTGGAGTGCGTCGGTATCTTGCGGGTCCAGATCGAGCGCGCGAGTCGCGGCGTCGCGCGCCAGATCAAATGCCGCCTCTCTCGACAGGTCGGTCTCATGTCCGAAACGGGCTGCATCGTTGCGAACATATGCAAGCATGGCCCAGGCGCGGGCATAGTCAGGGTCTTCGAGAACAGTCGCTTCCAGACATTCCCGTACTGCCGGATACTCATCGCGGTGGTAGGTGCGCCGGTAAATCTGCGCACTCGCCACACAGGAAAAGCCCCGCAAACTGTGATCGTTCGGATTATCGAGCCGCGTTCCGCGCACGTCGCGTAGCACATAGCCGTGCTGTTGCCCGATGCGAGATGCGAATTGTGACGCAATTTTTTCCTGAATGCCGGTGATGCTGAGGCCTTGGGTACCTTCTATGAAACGCTCACTCCACAAAACCTGTGCATCAGCGGCGCGGATCAGACTTGCGCGAACGTAAAGCAAACCGTCTTCCCGCCACACGCTGCCCTGCATTGTCTTTGCCCCCTAGAATTGGGCCACTACTTTGGCCGAGAAGGGGGAACAAGAGATGGCTCGGAAGCGATACTCGGACGAAGACATTCTGAAGCTGCTGCGTGAGATTGAACTGAAGCTGGCAGATGGCGACGATGTTCGGACAGCCTGTCGTGGTGTTGGTGTCAGCGATGCGACCTACTACAATTGGCGGCGTCGGTTCGGTGGCATGGGCAAGTCGCAACTGTCGGAGTTGCGCAGCCTGGAGAAAGAAAATGCCCGGCTGAAGAAGATCGTGGCCGAACTGGAACTGGACAAGCTGATCCTCAAAGAAAGTCTGAACTACCTAAAACCGAGGGCCTGACGACGAGCCAACTTCGTCAGGCCGTCATTCATGCTCGCCAGAAGCTTGGCACATCAGAGCGTCGCACCTGCAAGGTGGTCGGCCTTGCACGCAGCTCCATGCAATACCAGGCCGTAGAGAAGAACGATGATGCTCTTCGACTGGCCATGATCCGTCTGGCCAAGAGCTATGGCCGGTATGGCTACCGTAAGGTGGCGCAGCTGCTTCGGGTTGAGGGCTGGCGTGTCAATCACAAGAAGGTAGAACGGCTGTGGCGGGAGGAAGGTCTGCAACTCCCGCAGCAGCACAAGAAGAAGCGTCGCCTGTACCACAAGGACAGTTCGATCATTCGGCTCCGACCGACGCATCCCAACCATGTCTGGAGCGTCGATTTCGTTCACGACAAGCTGAGCAATGGGCGGAGCTACAAGATGCTCACGGTTCTGGATGAATACACCCGCCAGGCGCTTGCAGTGGAAGTTCGGACCCGCATGGGTTCTGAAGATGTGCTGGAGGTTCTCTACGGGCTGTTCCTGCGCCACGGAAAGCCTGATTTCGTTCGAAGCGATAACGGCCCAGAGTTCTCTTCACGAGCAACCCAGAGTTGGCTCGAGAAGGTCGGTGTGAACCCGATCCGGATCTACCCGGGGCTCTCCCTGGGAGAACGGATACAACGAGAGGTTCAATGGAACGCTCCGCCGCGAGGTTCTCAATTCCGAATGGTTCACAACGACCAAGCAGGCACAGATCGTGATCAATTGCTGGCTCAGGCAATACAACCACACCCGACCCCATCAGGCCCTCAACATGCGCCCACCAGTCCCCGAAACTCTAGTCCGAAATGGCCCAGAACATGGGGGCTAGACAACAAACGTTGGGCATACGACGAAGTGGGCTTTTGTGCGCAGGCGCATTCTGCGCGGTTGCACCTGCACCCGGTCGAATTGCGCGCTTTGCAATCGAGTTATCCTTTGAGCCGTTCTACCACCTGAACCAACACCAAGGCAAAGCGCTTCAGAACCCACTTATGCGTTCTATGAGCCAGTACATCGATACCGACCCGATGCCATAGGCTGTAATCACAGTCGCCCTTTGGCTAACTGGACGTGCCATCAATCGCCAGATCGCGACAAGAAGTGCCAAGGCCCCGACAAAACTCAACTGGCCGGCCTCGACGCCCAGGTTGAAGGCAAGCAAGGCTGCAGGAATATCGTTTGAGGGTAGTCCGATATCGGCCAAAGCGCCTGCGAAACCAAGGCCATGCAAAAGCCCAAACCCGAAACAAACGACCCAGGGCTTCTGCTTTGAAAGTCGGAAACGCCCGTCTCCAACCTTAACAATTTCCATCGCCAGAAAAACAATAGAAAGCGCAATGATGGCCTCGACCGGCGGACCAGGGACATTCAGAAAACCAAGCGTTGCCAATGCCAGTGTTATTGAATGCGCCAGTGTGAATGCTGTGACTGCTCCCACCAGTCTCCACGGATCGCGGACCAGAACAAACAACGCGAAGACAAACAGCAGATGATCCCAACCTTCCAGTATGTGTTCAAAACCCAACTGGAAATACGCGGTGAAAACAGACCATGTGGTCTGTTCAGAAGGTATGTTCTGAACGGCTGTCTCTGGTGTGAACCGAAGCGTCGTGGGCTCAGCCTGCAGGGGCTGCACTCGGACCAATACGTCGTTCTTTTGAACCTCCAGACCTTCTATCTGGATCGGTTGGCCCGCAATATCCCCGCGGCACTCGATAACCCAGGAAGAAACCCATGCTCTGCCATCGGAAATTGGGGTAGGGCCGCGCGCCGGGGTGCAACCATCCGGCGCCATGACATCAATCGCCATGGGTTGACCATTCACATCGGGTTTTCGCCAATGAACGCTCCAGGTGTCCGATGTGATTTGGCGAATTTCCAAGTACCCCGGATCAAGCGCATGCGCCGAGGCATTTCCTGCAACCCACGCAATCAGCAAGGCAAACAGTAGGCCAAATACAGCTTTCATTTGGTTTGACCTGAGAGAGCGGGCACTATGATCTCATAGTTGGCAGCAAGAATCTCATATTGCGCCTGCGCCAGATCTTCGCTCATCACGCGACGCCAATCCCGCAGCACGGCATCGTGAATTTCTGACAATGGGGGTATTTGGCTAGGTTCGATGTCTTGCACCTGAACTAGATGGACTCCGTAACCCGACTGGATCGGGCCAGCCCACTGACCTTTATCCAATGTTGTAAGACCCTTGGAAAAGCCAGATCCAAAGACCGAGTCTATCACTCTGGTCGCAGTCAAGGGCATAGATGCGGGCAGCAGTGTCGAGGCGCCCAGGTCGGAAACCTCATCTCCCGCGCGCAGGGCGGCCAATACCCCCTCGACTTCAGCTTTGTTTGGCTCCTCACCAATAAAGACCTGAATGAAGGCCAGCTTGCTGGGCGTCGCATAGCGCTCCGAGTTGTTTTGCAAAAAGGCCTCTAAATCTTCGTCTTCCGGAACAACAGACGTGGCGATCGCTTCGGTCAGGAAATCCATTTTTTGACTGAGACGAGACCGGATCACAGAGTCTCCGCGATCAAGGCCAAGCTTTCTGGCTTCTCTGACCAGTACCTCTTCGCGAATTGTTGCATCAGTCAAAGCTTGCAGCTCGGCACCGCTTGGGCGCCGTTTCCACCGTGCTTCAAACTGATCAGACAAAAGCGCGATATCGTTTTCGTCGATTGTTATTGTCACAAAATCTTCGACAGTCTCGTTTTCCGGCGCAACTATTTGGAACCAAATGAAAATAGCTGCTCCAATCAGGAAGAAATGGAACAGGGGTTCTTTCAATATTCGCATGAAGGCTCCTGCATGAAACGCGCTCCGGTTTTACGTATCGATGCTGACATCAGTCGATTGAGCATTGCAAGAAAATCAACGCTACGCACAAATCAATCGTCTGGTGAATGGGCCGAGGTAAAGGCTTCTACCTCGGTTGCCAACGCCGTGATCGGCAGTGTTACTCTGCCGGTGTATACCAAATCGGGGAAGAGTAAGCGCGTTCCTGATGTGTGAGCACCGCGTCTTCGGGCAATTCGGCGCCAAATCTCAGCTTATCGTAAAGGATCCAACGCGGTGTTGGAATTTCGATCGCACGTACGTAATAAAATGCGCGTGCATTTGGATCGAATTCAGGATCAGACCAAACGGTTACAAGTTCGGCAGTTCCAATCGTGTTGGTCCAACTGGCGGTTTCAACATCAACTGTGTTTCCAACCGCAGGGATCTTGCCGTTTTGGTCAGCAACACGGTTGTCCGACCACGCCACATCGTAAACCTTTTCCTGCAAGGCCCCTTCAGAATCCAGCCAACCCTTTACCACCTGCACGCGATCCAGATTGGCACCAACTGGGTCGCGTAGTGCAGCGATCAGGAATGCGGGCGCACCTTCACCCTCGCGAGGTCGCAGATCCGAGCCCATCGGAACACCTTTGGTGTAGCCCACATCTGCAAGGAAGCGTGTTTCAACATCCGCGTCACTGAAACCCCAACCGCCAAAGAACCGCAGGCCGATCCGAGGTCCGGTGGTTGCATAGGTTTCGCGTCGCTTGAACGCATCGAAGATTGCAGCGCGAGTATTATCGGTCGCCCAAACTGCCGTGTATCCCGATGCGACAAGAAGGTCGCCAGGAATTTCGCCAAGGTCATTGGCGATGAAAGGATGCTTTATTCTCGTGGCCGATGGTTCAACGCTGACGGATTTTCCAAAGAAGTTGTCTTCTTCGGCAGTTGCCAGAGACGTATGGCTGTCCGTTGCTCCGCCCATGCCGAACTTATATGGGTTAACGCCGAACTTTTCTTCTAACAACAAACCGCGCTTCAAAGCTTCTCGGGCGTATTCGCCAGCCAGCATGTCATCGGTTTTCAACTCGGTTATGTCGAGGTTGCCGACGTCCCAGTTTTCGTAATCCGCGAATTCATCACTGGGGCTCAGAAATGGGTGCGCTTCGCCGTCGCCCTTGATCTGCGTGACTTCATAGTGGGGTTCCCATTTCGCGCGGGCGGCCACATATTCCTCGTCTACCTTGCCACCGTGATAGGTGTCTTCGGTCGGGAACATCCATCCGTTCGAAAGGTTGCCGTTATGGGCGAAAGCAACCGCTCGTCCACCGGTTTTTTCTTGATAGTCTTCCAGCCAGGCATAGAGCGCCTTTGGGTCGGTATCACCAAAGGGTGGTTGCGTGACCGGCGGCACCATCTGAAGCGCCCTGATCGGCCCATCACGCAGCATGACGTTCCGATGCAGATTGAAACCCTTGGGTACAGAGGTCCATTCGAATCCGATGAAGGCTGTGAAATTGCCGGGGTCGTTATGTTCTTCCGCAGCCAGAACGATTTGTTCCCATGTAAAAGCAAATGCATCTGCACCTGGGCTGTAAGACTCTAGAAGAACTTCTGGCAGGGTCATTTGCGAGAAGTTGGTGATGATGTCGAACGCCGCTTTGCCGGCATCTTCGCCACCTGCCTTGTAACCTTCGTACCATTCCAATCCTTTTGGATCGGCAAGAACGCCCGGCTTACCAGCCTGAAGGTCCGGGGCAAATCCCATCAGGTCAGTGTGATCCGTGAGAACCATCCAGTCCAGAGGCCGGGCCAGTCTCACTGGTTGACCCGTGGATGAAATGATCTGCTCACCTTTTGCAAAGCGCCAAGCTTCATCAGGCAACAGAGTGTTCCCGAAAGCACCTGCGTCCAGCGAAAGTCCGGTGTGAAGATGCGAGTCTCCCCACAGCGGGCGCTCAGGGAAAGTCCGGTTCGCATATGGAGAATAAGGCTGCTTTGAGAACAAGCCTTCCACCGCTTCTTCGCTAGGAACAGCGTCGGCAAAGACCGTCGATGATGCCAGCCCCAGTGAGATAGAATAAACAAAAGCTCGAAGCATATAGACCTCCCAACTCAAGATCGCCCGGTGGTGCCCGTGACTTACATCTCAAGAATTAATATTCCTATTTCTCTATATAACATCAATTTTCCATTTGTGGGAATACTCAGCTCTCGGCTTTGTCACGATGATGCAAGTAGGAGTGTGGCTGCCGAAGTTGGTCTGAAAATGACTCGATAAGTCATAGCCTCGATTGTTGGGCTCAACATTGAGAACGGAAGCTTTGGAGAAATTGCGGTTTGAATTGGCGAATGTCCATCGTGAGCCATGTATGCACTTTAGCAAAGTCGGCATAGCTGCGCTTAGATGACATTCTTGGCTATCGCGGTCTGGATCATTTTGGGCTCTCCTTAAACCTATGCCGCGACTTGCACCGAGGGCCGCTCTGGTACGAAACGACTTTTGCGGCACGCGTGTGAACAGACAAAACGCGGGACAATCCGGACACTTGGATGAATGGCGACGACGCCCATTTCAGCACATCGTTCCGGTCGGCTAGGCAACGACCGCCGAGGTCACGACAGACGGAATTGGCACGTCCCATTCAGGACCCACACCGTGCTTTGCCAGAACTTTGGCCACAACCGCCACTCGGATTGCGGCCAAATTCGTTGTAGGTTGAGGGCGCAAAAGGGCGCCACCTCGGGCCGTTTCTTCAAGAAAGAAAACGAACGGTGCGCCCGGATCACTAACCTGCCATTTCGACGCGACGATGGTTTGATGGCAATCTGAAAAACCGGCCTTGGCGAGTACGGGAAAGGCGATAGTCGGATCGGCATAATCATTTGCCCCGGGACCCGGTGGCAAGGCAATCTCTGGCGACCCGTGTTCCTCAATGGCGCCAAAAACATACCCCAGCGCAGTGTCAAATTCGGGCCCGCACCACACCGAATACGCCAGCCGACCGCCGTCGGGCAAAACACGGCGAACTTCTGCCAACACTTTCGGGGGGTCCGGCATATGCGGCATTCCAAAGCCAATTGTTACAGCGTCAAACGTATTGTCTTCAAAGCTCAAGGCCAACGCATCGCCTTCAACGAACTGAGCCTGTGGCACCGCCAGCCGCGCCATCTCAAGCATGGCGGGTGAGAAATCAAGGCCCGTTACGCGAGCACCTGTGTTGAAAAGGCCTGCGGATACATTGCCATGTCCGCAGCACAAATCGAGCACACGAGTGTCCGGTCCAGCACAAACCGCAGCGACCAGGTGTGGGACAACCATGTCCGCCGCCTTGGCAAACACCTCGGCATAGGACTGTGCCACATCGCACTTGGCCCATTCGCGCCTTTCGAGGGCGGCAAATGTGTCCTGTTCCTGATTGTCAGGCATCCAACATCTCCTCAGTCGCCACGTTTTGGAGGACCGCCGAAAGGGGCAAATTGTCAAGTTCGCCAAGTGAAATGGGCATTCGCCGTCATTTGCGGGTAGGTTGCTTTGGGTGCACGCGCTCGACGCGTTTGAGGATCGAAACCGGTGACAGGGCGGTGTGGTTCGCTGCATTACGGGCAAGTTCCGGGCCCTCGTAGATCATTCCCCGGTCCATTCAGGCATCGGTTCTTTGCGGGTGAAGGCCCCGATACCGGCCTCAGCATCTTTGGCCATCATGTTTTCCGCCATCGTGCGACCGGCAAAGGCGTAGGCCTCTTCCAGCGGCATTTCGAGCTGTTCGTAATAGGCACGCTTGCCGATCTTGACGGCGGACGGCGATTTGTCGGCAATGATCCAAGCCATTTCTGTGGATGCCGCTTCCAGTTCCGCCAAGGGCACCACGCGGTTGACCAACCCCATTTCGGCGACGCGGGCTGCGGGCAAGAATTCCCCCAAAAGCAACATTTCCATCGCCAGCTTGCGCGGCACATTGCGCGAAAGCGCGACCATCGGGGTTGAGCAAAATAGCCCGATATTCACGCCCGATGTTGCGAAAGTTGCGTTGTCGGCGGCCACCGCCAGATCACAGGACGCAACAAGCTGACACCCCGCCGCTGTGGCAATCCCTTTGACCTCGGCGATTACAGGTTGCGGCAAGCGCACCACCCGAAGCATCATCGCCGAACACGTCGCAAACAGGTCTTGGAAATACTGAAACCCACCGTCGGCATCCGCCCGGCGCGCCGACATTTCTTTGAGGTTATGACCCGCGCAAAAGTGATTGCCGCCGGTACGCAAGATCACTGCTTTGACACTGCGATCTTCTGCGATTTCGTCAAATGTGTCAGACAGAGCGCGTAGCATCGCCTCTGACAACGCATTAATCGACTTGGGCGCGTTCAGAGTCAGAACGGTAACGCCATCGATGTCAGCCCGCAGGATCAAATCATCGTTTTGCATTTCGCCCTCATAGGCCATTGAGTGGAACTTTCAGCATAGGTGCGCCGCTTTCGTCGCACGGGATTTCGCCGGCCCGCATATTCACTTGCAGGGACGGTATGATCAGTTTGGGCATCGCCAGCTGCGCGTCACGCTCCGTCCGGAACTTGATGAAATCTTCGCGCGATTTGCCAGCACCCACATGGATGTTGTCGGCACGTTGCTGGCCAATTGTGGTCTCCCACGCGATGGCGCGCCCACCGGGGCCATAGTCGTGGCAGATGAACAGGCGCATCTCGCCCGGCAGGCTCAGCACGGTTTGGATAGAATCGTAAAGCTGCCCTGCATCACCACCCGGAAAGTCTGCGCGGGCTGAGCCGCCGTCAGGCATAAAGAGCGTGTCACCGGCAAAGGCGGCGTCGCCAATCACATGCACCATGCAGGCTGGTGTGTGGCCCGGCGTGGCAATCACAAAGGCCGTCATTTCGCCAATGGTGTAGGTGTCACCATCCTCGAACAAAGCATCAAACTGCGACCCGTCGCGTTGAAATTCCGTGCCTTCGTTGAAGATTTTGCCGAAGGTGTCCTGAATTTCGATGATGCCTGCACCAACGCCAATTTTGCCACCCAGCCTATCCTGAATTTAGGGTGCAGCAGACAGGTGATCGGCATGGACATGGGTTTCAATGATCCACTCCACCGACAAGCCTTGTGACTGGATGGCGTCGATCAAAGCGATCGGCACTGTCGTAAGTGATCCGCCCGGCGGCGTAATCCATATCCAGAACGCTGTCGATTATTGCACAGGCGTTAGATGCGGGGTCTTTCACGACATAAGAAATCGTGTTGCAGGCAGGATCAAAGAACCCTTCGACACTAGGCTTTGCTGCCATATTGAGATTTGGGAAATTTGTTGAAGGTTCCATGATTTATTCCAGCGCGCCCCCGGCCTTTTTCCAGGCGCCAACGCCTCCGGTCAGGTTCACAACGGGCGACAGTCCCATATCCATGGCCACCACCGCCGCCATGGCAGAACGCCCACCCGATGCGCAATAGAACACGTAAGTCTTATCTTGACTGAACTCCGGCTTGTGCGCAGGACTTTCCGGGTCGATGTGGAATTCCATCATGCCGCGCGACGATGCGACAGCACCCTCAATGACGCCGGTTTTGGCCTATTCCGTACCATCGCGCTGATCGACAAAAACGTGATCGAGCGAGCCTACCAAGGCCAATGCCTCTTCGGCACTGATCGCAGGCACCGCTTTCGTGGCCACCTTTACGATGTCTTTCGCGCTTTTGGTGATCGTCTGAGCCATGTTTGGTTTCCTTTTTCGATTGGTTTTGAGCCAGTCCAATAGTGCGTCGAGCGGCCAATTTATGGCACCGCTACAGCCGTATGCGCAGGCAGAGGCCACATGAGTTTCTGTGCCGCTCTCAGTCAAATTGCGAGATCAAGACGGGGCTTCCAGAACGGGCGGAACAGCTCGATCTTGGGGCAGCGGTTCATCACCACCTTCAGCCCCGCTTCTTCGGCAAGCGCGGCCGCGCGGTCATCATAAACGCCGATTTGGCCCCAAAGCACCTTGGCGCCGATTGCAATGGCTTTCTCGGTGATCGCGTAAAGTTCCTCTTTCGGGCGGAAGACCTCGACCATATCCACGGGCCGGTCGATCTCTTCCAGCGAATGAACGACAGGTATGCCGCGAATTTCGATCAGCTTTGGGTTTGGATTGACAGGGATCATGTCATAGCCCGTTTCGTGCAGCACACGCAGCACGCCATAGCTGAACTTGGTCTTGTCGCCACTGGCCCCCACCATCGCAATGGTTTTGACCGAACGCAGGATGTCCGCCAGATATTCGGGCGCGTAATCATACAGGTGATCGATGTCAGCTTCGGGCATTTAAGCCTCCTTAGGGGTCGCGATATCCGCCTTCAGCTCATGCGGCTCCAGCGGATCAAGGAAGGGGTTGCGATAAAGTTTGTCGTGGCTTTCGACGCCGATTTCCAATATGCAATCGCTCACCGCGCGGGCCACACACAGCAGAACATAGCCATTGTTGATCTGGCGATTGTTCAACGCCACTTGCCTGCGCTGATCCACTTCGCCAGCTGTCAGTTTGGCCGCACAGGTGATGCAGCCGCCGTATTTGCAGCCATAGGGCAGATCGACTCCCTGTTCGCGTAAAGCGTCCAGCAACGGACGGCGGGCGTCGACCTGATAGGTCGCATCATCGCGGTTGGCGATTGTGATTGTGCGGGTTTCGCTCACAGCCAGATGTCGCTTGTACAATCGCCACCGGGATAGCGGGTTTCATGGCAGCGGCTTGGTCCGTTTGGCTCTTTGCCAAAATCAACAACGAAATCTTCGTTGATTTTCATACCGCCGTTTTCGACATCACAGTCGATCATCAGCATGACACCGCCCTGGGTGCGAATTTCCGGATAGAACTGGTTGTCCCAGGTCGAGAACAGCGAGGTCGTGACATAAAGCCGTTTGCCATCAAGCGAGAGCTGATACATTTGCGGCCCGCCTGCCACTTTGACGCCATTGACCTCGGGCGCTTTGCCCAAAAGCCCGCCCATCCAAACCTGCCCGGTCAAAACAGGATTATGCGGGTCAGAGATGTCGTACTGGCGCATATCGCCGTGCAACCAGTTATTGAGGTAAAGGTATTTGTCGTCCATCGATACAAGGATGGCCGACATCACACCGGGCACGGGAATAGGCCATTCGGGATGCGGTTCATTCTCCACATCAATGATCTTTTCCCATTCCCATTTCCCAGCTTCGGACTTCCAGAAATGGATGACATTGGCGCTAAGCGCGGCACCGCAGAACCCATGTGTACTGTCAGGATCATGCAGAAACTTTACCTCCAGCGGGATCAGGCCGTCTTCGCCGAGATACATCGTCTCGACCGGCACCTTTTTCTCAAAATCCCAGATGTGCAGGCGGCGACCGTATTTCAGGTGGCCCACTTCTTCCAAATCAAACCCTGGCATGAATGTGTTGGGTGCGGCCCATTCGGAACTGACCATCACGTTATGGCGCGGCTGGTACCAGAAGTCATAACCAAACGGGATATCGCCCATTGAGTTTTCCCAACGACCAACGATCTCGAATTCTTTGTTGAGGTGCAGATAACCACCGGGCGCTTCGCCCTGTGCGTCACCTAAGAAGGAAATGATGATCTCAGAGCCCAAACAATGCACGGTGTGTGGGCCGCTCAGATTGGTTTTTGACTTGATCTCGGCCCCGTCAATCACCTTATGAAGGCGCGGAGCAAACGGGTCCGTCGCGGTGTCGATCACATGGATATTGTTGGACCGCACGCCTGGCACCAGCAGGTATTTACGGCTCATGCCCGCGTCGTCGTGGCAGGAAGAACAGGCATTCCAGCCCATGTGATGCAATTCATCCCCGATGCCGGGCATCTCTAAGCGATGGATGACTTGTGAATAGGTCGGGCTTTCCGGGTCGGCGTCCACGGTGGCTAGGTAGTCCGGCTTTTGAATGCCGGTGCCGGTGTAGATGGCAATTGTGTACAAGAGTTTTTCACGCGGCGCTTTGATCGCCTCGGCAGGGCTTGCATACCCCGGGCCACAACATGCTCCGTCCATCTTCACATTCCTCCCTTGCGATCATTTGAAGATTCTCGTAAATCGATAAAAAGATTCTCGCAAGGTAAAAATATGCATCTGGAACGCCTGACATTCATCCTCGAAGTTGTTGGACAAAAGGGCGAGACTACAGTGGCCGAGATTTGCGCTCATTCTGACCTGCCTAAGCCGTCTGCCTACCGGTTGGTGCAGGACCTCGTCGGTGTGGGTCTACTGGAACCTGTTGCCCGTGGTACATTCACAATCGGCTCCCGCCTGAAGCGGATCACGAAAAGTGACCACTCTGACCGCGCACTGCTAGAGGTGATTGCGCCTGCGCTAAAGCAAGCCGCTAAACAATATGGCACCGCATTTTTCCTGTCCCGTCTGCGCGGAAAATCCGTGGAAATTATTCACGTTGAAACACCTGACACTGGGGTCTCCTATCTCCATCCCGGTTTGGGGAAACGACCCTTGCATGCCTGTTCCTGCTCTAAGGCCGTTGCTGCATTCTCACCCGACTTGTTTTTGACCAGCGAAATGGAAGGCCGGCTGCGCGCCTACACCGAATTCACCCTGACAAACGTGCAGGACTTGGAAGCCGAGTTTGACACCATTCGCAATCGCGGCTTCGCAGAATGCGTGGAAGAGATTGAGCGCGGCATGTGTTCGGTGGCAGCTCCCCTTGCGCCAAGCGGGCCAGGTTCCACGATGTCCATCGGTGCAACCGGATCGGTACGGGTCTTTACGCCAGCGTTCCGCGAAAAACTTGGTCCCCAGATCTCCCTTATTGCGCGTGAAATGTCTGCAAATTTGGGTTGGGACGCGGCGCAGGATGCCAAAATATCAGGCTAACTTTTAGGTGGTCTTCGAATGTGGGCCACTTCTAAATCTGATCTGAACTGACCTCCGCTCCACACAAACAAAAATGCAACGCCGAACGTTCGAACGTCTCGCAGCATTCAGAAGAAAGGGCTCGGTGCAGTCATCTGACAAAAATCGTCGGATGTCCAAGGCGCGATCTTAGGCGGACATTCATTGATCGGAACTCGCTAAAAAACCATGCCGTTCAAAGACTAGTGTCAGACATTTCTCCTGCGCCCGATTTGACGATATCCATCTCATCTGAGGCATAGGGTATAAGCAGTTCAAAGGCCTCCGCAGCGCTGCCATCCAACCAGACCTCATAGTCACAAGGATGGAGTATGACCCGCATTCTCTGCGGATGTATCGGACGCACAATGTCATTCGCTGAGGTGGTTAACTTCGCCGCGTTTGCTTCCACGGTGCTTTCAGTTGTGATGGCGCAACGCAAAAGCCCGCTCTGGCACGGTGTGTAATATATTGATA
>NZ_JBXWOK010000020.1:0-19284 GCF_059610845.1 Ruegeria sp. CDSC021 | reverse complement strand
GGATCAATTGCTTAACGTCTTCACCTCGTCAGGCTCATAACCTGAAGGCCAAAGGTTCAAACCCTACTCCCGCAACCTAAATCACTACACAATATCAATATATTACACACCGTGCCAGAGCGGGCTTTTGCGTTGCGCCATCACAACTGAAAGCACCGTGGAAGCAAACAGTACGAGAAAAACACTGTGACGGACCCGTAATAGATAATGCCAACCCGTAGGATACCGTCGCTGTCAAAACCTTCTTCAAAACCGCCAAGGCCGAACGGTTTTGGCGGAGATCGTGGAGCATACGACAATACGCTGAAATGGCGGCCTCCGGGCTTTCGCAACAATAGCGCAAGCAATTCATTGGCCTCTAATCCCGCTGAGCCACGCACTTGTCGCTTCAAGCCCTTTTCGCAAGACAGCAAACATTTGCTCAATTTCACTTTCGCTAATGATTAGGGGCGGTGAAAGAACACACATGTTGATCACAGGTCGAACCAATAACCCACGTTTCTGGCATTCGATATCGATCTGGTTACCAATCTCGTAGTCGCACCCCAGATCGCTCTGGGGATCACCATCGACTGAGCATTGAACGCATCCCATCAACCCCATGCCGCGCACATCGGTAACGATGTCAATCTGACCCAACTGCTGTAGCTGATCCTGAAAAACTGGAGCGACCTTTCGAACGTGTTCGAGAAGCTTTTCCCGTTCAATAATTTCCATACTTTTCAGACCAGCGGCCGCGCTGACCGGGTGGCCAGAATAGGTGTAGCCATTTGAGAAGGTAGCATCTTTCCCTGCAACATCGGCGATCAATCTATCCGAGATAATCGCGGCGCCCATCGGTGCATACCCAGATGTCATTCCTTTGGCACAGGTGATTATGTCTGGCTGAATGCCAAAAACTGCCTCAGACGCGAACCAATGGCCCAAACGCCCGAAAGCCGTCACTACTTCGTCGGAGATGTATAGAACATCATACTTCTTGCAGATGTTTAGGCAACTTTCGTGATACCCTTTCGGCGGCACTATCACGCCACCAGAGGCAAGAACCGGTTCGGCGATAAAAGCGGCAACATTTTCTGGGCCAAGCGCCACAATGGCGTTTTCCAGGTCCGAAACTTTCTCTTTCAGAAAGCTCTCTTCGCTTTGACCAGGCGCACGATAAAGCGGATTCACGTCTGGCAAGAAATGTGCGAGGTCATCCGCCTTGTCGAGCCAAAGCCTGTCACGCTCTTTTCCACTGACGCTGGCCGCCAAAAAAGTGCTTCCATGATAAGCTTTTTGCCTTGAAATGATTTTCTTTTTCTCGGGGCGTCCCAAGAGGTTGTTGCGGAAATGAACAAACCGGATGGCCGTATCAACTGCGGTGGAACCGCCGGTGGTAAAAAAGACATTGTTCAAATCGCCCGGCGCACGTTTAGCGATTTCGCGCGCGAACCACGCAGTAGTCGAGTTGGAATTGTTAAAGGGCGAGAAATAGGCAAGGTTCCGAGCTTGCTCAGCCATGGCCTCGGCCATCTCCGCGCGCCCATAACCGATCTGAGTGCACCACATGCCTCCCGGTCCGTCGATCAAGCGTTCGCCTTTTTCGTTCACCACATGGATGCCGCTGGCACCTTCGATAAAAGTGCGGTCGTTTTCGCCCAATGTTGCCATCCCTTCCCACGGGTGCAGGAAGTGGTCGTTGTCCCAGTGCTTGACGTTAGAGTTATCCACGGCGGGCCATGCTTTCTGTGCTCATCACAATTGGGAATTCTTCGCGAACCTGAGCGTCTGAGGCGCCGAAGTAGTTGGGGAAATGGCTATCGAGAATGGAATTGACCTTGTCACGGGCACGGTCCAGAAGATCAGTTTTGCCTTCGTTTTCCCATGTGTCCGTGCGCTCACGATCCATGAGCCGTGGGTAGACGAATTCGCTGTTCATATAGCTCAGTGTGTGCGGGTTGCCGAGAAAATGACCAGGGTCGATGGCACACTGGTGGATCACATCCACCGCCATGGTTTCATCCGTGACTTCAATCCCGCGCAACGACCGCAGGATCATACCGCCCGCTTCGTCATCGATGACCATGCTTTCAAAACTGCATCCCATCAGGCTACCGATCATACCCCCGAACTCGCACAAACGATTGGCACCGGCATGAGCGGCAAGCGTGAAGGTTAGTGCCTTTTCCAACCCGTATTGCGCGTCGGGTATCTTAGCATCGGTCATGCCTGCGCCGACAGAGGTTGGAAGGCCATAAAAGTTACCCATCTGAATGGCTGCGGCCCCGATCAGAGCCTGTTCGCCACTGCCGCCGGTGAACGACCCGCTGCGCAGGTCAGTGATGAAGGGCCAGGCGGCAAAGCAGACCGGACAACCTGGTGTGATGAGGTTTACGATGGCAACGCAGGCCAGCGTTTCGGCCACGGTTTGCACCAGCGTTCCCGCAAGTGTAGCGGGGGCTGTGGCCCCGGCTTGAGGAGGCACCGCCAAATCAACCGTCAGGCCCAACTTGGCGGTATCAATCAGGATTTCCATGTTTTCCTTGCCGACCCGCAAGGGGGAAACCATGGGGCAGCCACCAAATATGACGCTTGGCTTTTTCATGAAAGCCCCTTCGCCACCTTGAGCAAAATCAAACATGCGGATGGCATGCGGAATATGGCTGCGGTCGCGAAAAGTCAGACAGGCCGGTTTTTGACTGCCTGCGAGCATGGCATAAATGGTGTTCATGTCGTGAGCGAAATCATCAGTCACATCGGTGGCCAAAACTGTGTCGCCCAGCATATGGATGTTGTCCAAACGGTCCACCAGACGGGTGAAATCATAGACATCGCGCAGGATCGACGGGCGATAAGTTTTGGTCTCGGAATCGAAAGTGGTGACGGCGGTGCCAGAGTTGGCGAAGTAAACGCTTTCTGCCGAGCAATGCATGTCGTCTTTGCCTTCACGCTCTCCGCGGGCATAGACGTAAAACTCCTTGGCCGCACCAGCCAGAATGTCTTCCATCAGGGCGCGTGGGAAGCACAGCCGATTGAGGTCATTCATCACCGCGCCCTTGGGCAGCACCAGATCAAGCAGTTCCGGGAAATGGTCGGTGACGCCCGTGTTTTCCAGAACGGTCAGGGCCGCTTTGTGGATGTTCTCCATATCTGTTTGGGTCAACGGCTTATAGCGTCCGCCGCTTAAGCCTCCACGCACGGCCTCGTTGCCCGTGGTCGCCTGTTGCACCTTTATGCGCGCGGCGCGCCCACCACCACCGCGACGGCGTGATTTTACCTCAGCCATTACCGGCCATCCTTTGTTCTGGTTCCGGACTGATCATGGCGAAATAGAAATCGTAAAAATCCTGGATCGCGGTTTCCATTTCACCCAAGGGGCCCGGTTGGAAGTATTGAGAATTAACGCCGGACTGGTTGTGGCGAATGATGCGTTCGTCATCCAAAGATGTGACATGCCAAAGCCAGGTCAGGTCTTCCTTGTCGTAATCCTGGCCTTCTTCGGCGTCAGCGCGAACCAGCCAGACCACCTGAATGTCGGTTTCCTGCAGACCACGTGGAACAAAGCGGTAACCCACCATGTGATCCGAATAGATCAGGAACCAATTCAATGGACCAATATCAAAGTCAGTTGCGCCACCGTCGAAGCCTTTCAGCGTTCCAAGCAATGGCGCAAGCGCCTCGCCCGATTTGCTGCCGGTTTTGTAACCTTGGTAAAGCGGGTAGCGCCGATAGTACCCGCTGGTGAATGGGGTGGGCGCAGCCTCGCCAACAAGCACCAATTCATCGGGTGTCAGCCCGACTTCTACAGCCCTTGCATTTAGCGGCTCGACCAAGCCAGCCATGTCTTGTGGCGATTTCAGGCTATGAGAACGAGAATATTCTTTGTGTGCTGGTCCGCAGTGGTAACATTCAAGATAGTTCTCAACCGCCAGTTTCCAATTCGCTGGAACCGGAAATGATGCCGTATGCGCAATTTTCAAATCGTCTAAACCATAGGGTTTGACCAAAGGCGCAAGTTGGCTGAGGACAGGATCTAGCGATGGCGTGTTTGCATCGGCACTGACAAAGATCAAGCCTTTAAAGACACTCACCTGAACGGGAAAGAGCCCGAATTTGGATGGGTCAAAGTGTTCCCCCATATTGTGGCCTGCACGTAGTTTTCCCGATAGCTCATATGTCCAGGCGTGATACGGGCAAGCAAGAACACGGGAGTTGCCAGACTGTTCAGTGCAGACGCGAGATCCACGATGGCGACAGACGTTCAAATGGGCACAAATTCCGCCATCGCGGTCGCGAACAATGATGATGGACTCCGGGCCATAGTCGAACAGAAAATAGTCTCCGGGGTTTGGGATTTGGCTGACATGCCCTGCCCAAAGCCAATTACGGTTCCAGACCTGGGCAATGTCATAGTCATAGATGTCTTGCGAGGTATAGAATTCACGCGGCAGCGCGTGGCCGTACTGGTGCGAGGCCATCAAAGCATCTAACTCAAACGGTCGGCTGTTCATCACGTTTCCTCCAAATCGATTATCTCGCGGCGAAACCAATCCTTGTCTGCTTCTGCCTTGAGGCGTTCAAAATCGCGTGCCGCGCGGTGGCCTGCGAAGACTGCGTCCACGATCAACCCCGGAGATGCGGCATCGCCTATAAGTTCGAGGGTCTTCAACCCAACCCCGCGTAAGCTGTCGTAAAGCGCTGTCTCTCGCTGGCGCTCGGTAACCAGAACTGTCGAGGCACAGGGAATACTCGCTTCGCGACCGGTAAAGGCACATCCGATGCGGGCCATGTCACTTTCGACCGCGGTCAGCACCTGATTACAGCGAATGTCGATGCCAAGTTCGATCAGACGAGCCTGAATACGGGGCTGCTCCAAAGTATGTACGGCGTAAGCAGAGACCAAACTCTCCGGCGTGACAAAGACCACCGGATATCCGGCAGCTGCCAGTTTTTCTGCAATCACACCTGCCAAATAGATATGGTCATCATCATAGATCATCACCGGGCCATTCGGAGGCAATATGCCGTTCATGATATCATCAGGTGTCAGCACTCTGGCGCTTTGCTCGATATGAGGCATACGGCGCTGGGTGTTTCGCCCCATGCCATCCGTACGCCAACGGCTGCCGGTGGCGACAAAGACGTGTTCGACGCCAAGCTCTGCCACCTGATCGCCGTCAAGTCTGCTGTCGGTGAACAACTGAACGTTGCCGCGCTGTTTCAGATCATTCAGGCGATAATCGACGACGCGCGACCAGGCCGCTAGGCCGGGAAGCCTGCTTTCCTTTGCGACACGTCCACCAAATTCAGCTGAGGCTTCGGCCAAGGTCACCTGATAGCCGCGCCGTGCGATTTGCATGGCACACTCAAGACCCGCGGGTCCGCCACCGATTACCAGTGCTTCCGCCTCGCTTTTTTTCGGTGCAATGATCTCGGGGTGCCAGCCGCGACGCCATTCCTCGCCCATAGTCGGGTTTTGAGTGCAGCGGATCGGAATACCCAGATTGTCCGAAGACACGCAGATGTTGCAGCCGATGCATTCGCGAATTTCGTCGATCCTGCCTTCTTCAATCTTCTTCGGTATGAACGGGTCCGCAATAGAAGGTCGCGCCGCTCCGATAAGGTCGACAATACCTTTCTTGACCATCGACAGCATCATATCGGGGGAGGTCAGGCGACCGACACCTACCACGGGTTTCCGTGTGATCTGTTTGACGTGGGACAGAAACGCGTTCTGATAACCATCTTCCGGCTGGAATCTGGTTGTGGCACTGTCATTGGACCAGTCGGCCACATTCACATCCCATAGGTCAGGAAGATCGGCCAAAAGCTCGACCACGGCACGGCCTTCTTCTGCGGCCTGCATACCGTCGGCGCCCACCATCTCATCAATGGCAAAGCGGAGCGCCACAGCGCAGCTGTCACCTACAGCTTCGTGGGTATCTTCCAGCAATTCGCGCGTCAGGCGCACGCGATTTTCAAGCGACCCGCCATATTCATCACTACGCTGGTTCATATGAGGCAGCATGAAATGTTGCGCCAAAGTCATGTTATGTCCGGCATAGACGTAAATGATGTCAAATCCGGCATCTTTCGCGCGCAGGGCGGCCTCGCGATGCCAGCGGCGGAATTCCCAGATATCGGCCTTATCCATGGCCTGCGCCTGCTTGGGATGCGTCGTATCGACGGACATCTCGGACGGAGCAAGAACCGGGGCGCGGGTCAGCAGGTTCTGCGCATGATTGCCATTATGTACCAGCTGGATGGCCGCCAACGCACCATGTGCATGTACTGCATCTGTCATCAACCGCAACGCAGGCACATCGCGTCCATCCCACAATCGCCCCTCGGCATAGGGGGACAAGTCCGAGGTCGGGTGTATCTCGGTCTCCTGATTGGAAACCACTGCCCAACCACCTTCAGCCTTCATTCCGCGGACGGCAGCATCCGCCCGTGGCCTGAGGTGTCCCAGCCCGGTGCAATGCGGCACCTGATAAAAGCGGTTTCTGGCTGTGACGGGCCCGATCTGAATCGGTTCGAAGAGCAGAGCGTATGGGTTCGCGTCCGACATAATCACGCGTTTTTCCTATATTTGGGTTCCGGAGCCCGAAGGCCCCGGAAATATGGTTGTGTTAGAATCCGGCTTTGATCCGTTCAAATTCTGCCAGCATTTTTGCCTCCAACTCGGGATTCACCGCATCAAAGAACAAACTGCTTTCGAAGAAGCTTTTCGGATCGGCAAAACCATAGGCTTCGATATTGGCTTGATCGGCGACTTCGAACGCTTTTGCGTTGGAATGCGGGTAGCCCCAGTTGTCGATGATGTATTGGCCGCTTGCAGGATCAGTGAGCGCGTTCAACAGATCATAGACCTGATCGACCGGTGTCGTGGAAGACTTCAGATGCACGTAGCCACAGGCCCAGGTCGCGATACCTTTGTCGACGTCACGCATCATGGCGGCAGGCACTTCGTTCCAGATCAGGTTCAGTTCGGACTGGTTCCAGGCCCAACCCATTTCGATCTCACCGCTGGTCATGGCCTGATCAAACTGACCCGCATCGGACCAGTAAAAGCGCATGTTTGGGTGGATTGAGCGCAGAAAATCCGATGCTTCTTTGAACTGCTCATCGCTCAGATTAGTGTAATCATCAGCGTTTCCAGTGGCCAGCGCAGCCAGGGCATATGCAGACGACGCCGCATCCGGGATCGCGATCTTACCTGCATAGGCCGGGTCAGCCAGCAATTGCAGCGAGATATCATCCCCCGAGATTTTGTCGGTGCGATAGATAAGACCCGTGTTCCCCCACTCGAACGGCAACATGTAAAGCTGGCCGTCCAGGACGATGGCGTCGACTTCCTTAATCTCAGGTAAAACATCGGCCCAGTTGGTCAGTTTGCTTTCATCCAGGGGCTGGATCAGGTCGGCTGCGACCCATTTCCGGACCGCGTCAGAACAAGGATGCGCCAGATCAGCCGTGAAACCCGAACTCAGTTTCGTGAAGGCTTCCTCCTGACTTCCAAAATAGGAATAGCTTGGCGCCTCATCCCCGTATTTTTCCATGTAGCTGGCAAAGAACCCGGGGTCTTCATATCCCGACCAGTCAAAAACCGTTAGATCAGCGCCACCTGCTATGGCACTTCCCGTGCTTATTGCCGTCGCACATGCGAAGGCCGCAATTCCCTGAACTCTCATTTTATCCTCCCACTATTTTACTATGGTCTGTACCAAGATCGATCACGCTTGCACCCTGAAGCCCCAGCCAAACTGCGTCGCCGCGTTTGAAATCGACCGTGTGAAAGTAGTTGGGAACCGAGACCGAGATTGGCTTTTCGGCTCCCGCAACCTGAATGTGATAGTGAATGTTCTCGCCATAGAAGGCGACATTGCTGACAGTGCCTTGAACCGTTGATGGATAGTCTTCTGGCTTTTCAGCAGCGATTTCCAATTGTTCCGGGCGAATACCGATGTTCATGTCTTTAGAGCTGGTCGCAACGTTGGGATTTCTCTCAATCTCAATCCGCCCGAAGGCGGCTGCATCGATCGACAACATATTGCCGGTTTCGCCCGACAACTGGGCAGGCAGTATGTTCATCTCACCGATGAAACTGGCCACTTGCTGATCACAGGGACGGGCATAAAGCGTGGTTGGTGTATCCACCTGCTTGAGCCGTCCGTCGAACATCACACCGATGCGGTCGGACATGGTCATCGCCTCATATTGGTCGTGTGTGACCATCACGAAAGTGATGCCAAGCGATTGCTGCAGGTTGCGCATTTCAAACTGCATCTGTTCGCGCAATTTCTTGTCGAGAGCTGACAAGGGCTCGTCCAGCAACAACACCTTGGGTCGCATGATCAGCGCCCGGGCAAGCGCCACCCTTTGCCGCTGCCCACCCGACAACTCACTTGCGCCGCGATCCTGAAGACCGCCCAGCTCGACCATTTCCAGGGCTTCGGCTACGCGCTGTTCGATCTCGGCCTTGGGGGCCTTGCCCCGTAATCCATAGGCCACGTTGTTTCCGACGTTCAGGTGCGGGAAGATCGCGTAGCTCTGAAAGACCATGTTCGTTGGACGGTTGTTGGCAGGCACACCTTCCATATCCTGACCGTCGATCAGCACGGTACCCGCGGTCGGTTCCTGGAAGCCCGCGATCATCCGCAATACCGTAGTCTTGCCGCATCCCGAGGGGCCGAGGAGCGAGAAAAACTCGCCCTCTTTGAGATCGAGATCGATCCCGCTGGCCGCCAGGAATGTGCCATAGCGCTTTTCGACGCCCCTGAGTTCTATGATGTTTCTGTCTGTCATCGGACCTCTGATGCGGATGAGCGGCGGCGGAAGTACTCGGCCAGCACCAATAGCAGAACCGAGGTAAGCAGCAGGATAGAACCCAAGGCCAAAACGTTTGGAAGCTTGGCGGGGAAACGGATCTGGCTCCAGATATAGACCGGCAGGGTTGGCTGGTTGCCGGACAGGAAAAAGGCCAGGACGAACTCATCGAAGCTGACCGTAAAAGTGACCAGCATGCTGGCTACGATACCGGGGGAAACGACCGGCAGCGTCACGCGACGGAAGGTTTCGAACACGCCGACGCCCAGATCGTAAGATGCCTCTTCCAGCGACGCGTCGAAGTCATCGAACGCGGACTTCAAGATCGAAACGGAAAATGGTAGCGCAAGAAACGTATGGCCCAGAACAACGGTCAGCAAAGACGGCTTTAGACCGAGAAACAGAAACAGGACCAGCATTGAAGAGGCCACGATAATGCCAGGGATAACCAAAGGCAGCATCACCAAACCTTCGGCTGCACGCTGGCCCCGAAAACGGTATCGAACAAAGGCGCGCGCAGCGAACAGACCCATGGCGGTGGATAGAAGTGCGACGACCGTGCCAACACCAAGCGAATTCCAAAGGGCCTGGATCAACGTGTCCTGCTCGCCCAGCTTCCGGTACCAGTCCAGCGTCCACCCCTTGATCGGAAAGGCAACGATAGTACCGCTGTTGAACGAGAACAAAGGTAGGAACAGAACCGGCAGGTACAGAAAAACCAAATACAGGAAAGCATAGGCTGTCAGGGTCGAGGGGCGCTTCATCTGATCCTCCTCCCAAGCTGGGTGGCGGTAATGACAAACACGATGGCGACGAAGCCGACCGACAGCATCGCGATCAGCGAAAGTGTGGCGCCAAGAGGCCAGTTGTTAGCGGCCCCGAACTGCACCTGAATAAGATTGGCGATCATCTTCCCGTCCGACCCGCCGACCAGTGCCGGTGTTACGTAGTCACCGACAGTCGGAATGAAGATGATCAGGCAAGCGGCGATAATACCTGGTATCGTCAGCGGCAGCGTCACCCGCATGAAGCGTTGCAAAGGACTGTTGCCGAGGTCGGTGGCGGCCTCCAACAGGCTTGGATCGATCTTCTGCAACGAGACATAGATCGGCAGGATCGCAAAAGGTGCCCAGGCATGGGCAAGCGTCAGTACGACAGCGAATTCATTGTAGAGTAAGAAGTCGAGCGGTTCGTCGATCAGACCAAGCATCAGCAGTGCAGAATTCATCACCCCGTTGAACCCAAGGATGAGTTTCCAAGCAAATACGCGCAGCAGATAGCTGGACCAAAACGGAATGGTGATGAGCAGAAGCCAGATAGTCTTTTTCCGGGCCTTCATCGCGATGAAGTACGCGATGGGATAAGCCAGTGCGACAGTGACTACCGTAACTGCTCCGGCAATCCAGATCGACCTTAGCATTAAGTGTCGAACCAGCGGATCAGCAAACGCGTCGCTATAGTTTTTCAGCGTCGGCGTCTTGTCGAGCGTTACGTAGGTTTGTGTCCAGAATGAATAGGCGATCAGGATCACCAAAGGCGCCGCCACCAGAAAGCCCACGTAAGCCGTGGCTGGTGCGCTGAGGGTATAACCCCGGGACGCTTCGCTACGAAAAATCACCCTATCTCCCATCTCGGTACTTACGAGTCTATAATGGAC
The DNA here is from genome assembly GCF_059610845.1 of Ruegeria sp. CDSC021. NCBI lineage: Bacteria > Pseudomonadati > Pseudomonadota > Alphaproteobacteria > Rhodobacterales > Roseobacteraceae > Ruegeria > Ruegeria sp. CDSC021. Next base: position 8,816 of record NZ_JBXWOK010000020.1, on the reverse strand, counting down.
GATCGTCCATTTAATGTTGCGCCAGAAAGGCCTTTCGTGTCAATCTTCCTGTGAGCCACCCATATGAGAAGACCTTAAGCTAATGGAATCATTGAATAGAGTGACAGAGCCTAAAGGAAGAAAGCGTAGCTCGAAGCGCGATCCGGAAGCCAACAGGCAGCTTCTGATCAAGGCGACACTGGATACTATTGCTGATATTGGAGTCACCGATACTTCGGTCAGTCGCATTTGCGAGCGCTCAGGTCTGTCGCGCGGAATGATCCATTTGCATTTCGGGGGGAAGGACAATTTGCTGACCGCAGCGGCCCAGCATTTCAGTACCGAGTATTATGCCGAGATGGACAGAATGACCGATCTGGGCTCGGATGCATCGCCCGAAGAGCGAGTGATGGCTGTGATCGAGGCGGATCTGTCCGAAGCTTTGCTCAATCCACGAAGTACGAAAATCTGGCATGCATTCCGAGGCATCGCGAGCTCACACCCTGGTATTGCCCGATACAGCAGCACTCAGGATCCCAAACTTGTCGAGACTTTGCGGCGTGCGTTCACGGAGATAGCCCAACAAAACGGACATGATCCGAACTTGGTGAATGATGCCACCAGCGGAACGTTGGCCTTACTGGAAGGTATGTGGGTAAATTACCTTACCGATATGCAGGTTTTTTCGCGACGACGCTCTGCTGAACTTATTCGAAGATTTTTAGGTGGACTTTTTCCAGGAAAATTCAAGTTGTGAGCCTTCACGACGCTCAGGTTTGAGATGGAAACAATGCCTCTTCTTGGAAAGCAACTACTGGTATTGGTGAGGCTTCTAGCCTCTAAGCAGCATCCACCCAGCCTTTGAAAAATCTCGACGTCCGCTGTGCGCTATTAGCGGACTTTCACAATTAAACTTTGTAGTCCGAGATGCGCAACAAAGTGAGGTTTTGCAGCATTATTGACGTCGTGGTGTGGCTACGCACCCGTTGGTCCAATCTTCAAGCTGGTCGGGAAAAGCATCGACTGACTTCGCTCGGCGCCTGCGATAAATCTCGACATACATGCCTCCAGCCTTTGCCGAAAAGCATACATCATCCAGAGTTTTCACACAGACTCAGTCCAATACACCATCAGCTGAAAGCAAGCATGGATGTTTGCAGCCAGAAGCTACAAGGTAGCACACGATATCCAGGACACCGAACAATGCCTAAAAAACACCAGGGACAAACGGTTGCGATAGATGTTGATCTCGCTGGAGATATTCTTCGAGTGGCGGTTTCTGGTCTTCCTAAACTAGTTTCTAGGAACGCGGCTAGCGCCTTGCTGGAGCTTCGTTCGGATCACGAACAGTTTCGGGGGTTTTTGAACCTCCCACCAAATGGAAACCACCTCATCAACTCTTGCCTACTCTATCCACCCTTTGAGCAAGGTACCGATGGGGCACTTTTTCTAGCCTCTCAGTTTGCATACGCACCATATGCCGGAACCGCACTCATGGCTGCAGCCACCATAATTGCGAGCGCGAAGCGTCAAGCATTAGCCAAAGATCAACAAGTTGTTGCTTTGGAAACAGCAAATGGTGTCATGGAAGTACAAGTAACCCGAACAGATAGCGTTATGACACATGCCAAGTGGTTTACTGTCAAGCCCAAGCTATTGATTAATAATCAAATATTGAATCTTCCTCTAAGTGGAAACATTCCAGTTTCTCTAGTCGATGCCGGGTTGCCGTATTTGGTTGTCGATGCAGACTATCTAGGTATTTCGCTTAGTGAGCGCCAAAAATTGACCAACGCTGCAATTGAGTTAAGCGGGGCGGCTAGTAAACAATTTCCGATGTCCAATTTTGGTATTGGCGGCAGCTACGGTAAATACTTGGTCATGTTCAGTTCGAAATCAGGGAAGAACCATATTAAAACTGTCTGGGCCTCTGAAAAGGGAGAACTGGCAAATTCGGCTGGGGGGACAGGCGCATTGTCTGTTGTGGTGGCGTGCGAGGGCAACGGGTCAATATCTCCCGGCAGGTCCGTGACAATCGAAGCACCGGGCGGAATTTTTGAATGCCAAGTTGTCGGTCAATTCGCCACTGTATCAGCAGAAGTTAGGATCGTTGCAAGGCATAGCTTTCCTTCTTTTTACTACGCTAATCCGTAAGGCAGCTTTTTAAATTGGGTGTTTGGGTGCAGAACCCTAACAAACCGAGCAACTGAATTCCATTCTGCCAGAACCCGTTGTGGCGCCTTAATTGCAACCCAGTGCCTGGTAGGGCCACTGAAAGCTTCGGACATTGCCGACGAGAGTATTGGGCCGACCCCCGACGAATATTCGGAAAGGCCTTCTGCGGGCAAGTTTTTCGCCCATCTTCACTAAAATCTGGGTTTTTTGGCTCAATCAGCCCAAATCGGACATTGGTCGTGGCAGTAAAGAACGACAGGAGTACATTAAAGGCACCAAAATCAGCGTGCTTTCTTGATCTTTATTTTGTCAAGCTTCGCTCTGCTCTTGGTCGATTCCTCAGAGCGCGTGAGAGCTTTGGCAATGGCCTTCAAGCCCATCCCCTTTGACACCAGTAGGTGCAATTTTGAATTTCCTCTTGTGTCCAAGCTTGACGGTGACGCTCAAATCGTTCTGCCATGGTTTTCGTCTACCTTATCAATGTGTCTGATCTGTCATAAAGCATGGTGGTCGTGTTGACGCCAGCTCAAGCAAAATCACGAGTATCTTAGTGAAGCAGCGGTGATACCAAACGCGACAAATGACAGACCCAGCCCAAAGCGGACAATCAAGACCAAACTTTGCAATTCCGGATAGCGGACCGAACCGGACATCAACGTTGAGCGTGCCAATGTCCGGTCATTGCTCGCTAGCCTTCAAGTGGGGCTCGGTTGACGCGACTGACCTCCTCCATAATGTCGAAAATATGGTCGGCGGTCACTGTGATCCCTATCGCTTCCAGGCGCTTCAGGTGCATTATTTTATAGCTTTCCAGATATTCGCGGTTCCGAAACAGGTATGTGGACCCATAGTGATTGGTTCCATCTTCGACAGTCCAAATCTTCCAGATTATTCCTGGCTCCTCCGCGATACTCTTTGCAAGTTGCTCGGTGCCGGCGAGAAATTCTTCTGTGATCGGACCTTCATAGGTCATATGCAGATCCCAGACTTTCAGTGTACTCATGTTTAGTTTCCTTTGTGAGTTTGGGAAAGTTCAGCGGTTTTTCCCGAGTTGGTAGAAGCATAGGACCGCAAGCAAGGCGAAGAAGATGGGGTCAGACCAGCCAAACCCGGTGAAAACTCCTGTCAGGCAAGCGTAAAGCGTGATGATGACGCCAAGTAGATTGGTCCACATCAATCCCGTGAGAAGGGCGATTGCAGCTTCACTGCCATGTTCTACGTCCCGAAACAGGAAGCTGATGATCCCGATGCCGCCCAGAAATATCGAGTTATGCTGTGACAGGAACACAGCGTATTGGTCGTTTAATTGCAGGCCGTAGTTTGGCCAGAGGATGGCCGGGGCAAAGAACAGCGCGAGCGCGAACAACATGTAAATCACGCCATGCACGGTCAGGAGTGTTTTGTTAGGCATGTTACGACTTTCTAAGGTTGAGGCAGTTTTTTTCGGAGTTGGTTGAGTGTCTTGATCGTCTGGCGTTTGTCCTGCACGCTGAGATCACCAAAAATCTGTTCCAGAGCTTGATTGTGGAGTGGCAGGAATTCGGCCACTTTTTGGCGCCCGGCTGCGGTCAATAACAGAACACGCGCCCGTCTGTCGGTTTCATCGACACTCTTTTCCACCCATCCGGCTTGAACCAGGTTTTTGACAACCACATCCAGGTTGCCGGATGTAGACAGTGTCAGCCGCATCAGATCGTTGATTGACAGCGGACCCTTGTTGCTAAGTGTTTCCAGCGCGTCCCATTGTGGCGCTGTAAGGCCCGCCGAACGAAACGCAGACACCATAGCGCGCATGAATAATTGCTGACTGCGTAGCAGGGCCAGCACCAGGGTTTGGTTTTCTCGGGCTTGATTTATATGTCTCATGTTGCGCATGTATCCCTAGTTAGGGATAAATTCAAGTACTCCCCATAGAATGACCTAATCCACTCATTCGTTCGATGTGCAGCATTTGTTGGAATGACGCATAAAGCGAGCTTTCGCTGCATCTGCGCTAATGTCCGTAATCATTTCATCTCAGTTCATCAAGCAACGTTACTCTGTCACTGGAAATACATTTGTCTTCTTGACAACTCCGTAGACAAAGCTGCTGTCCATGGAGGCAATACCTCCAAGAGGATGCAACTTTCTGCGAACGAATTTTTCGTAATCTGAAAGATCAGCCACGACCACACGAAGCAGGTAATCCGATGAGCCGGTCATAACGAAACACTCCAGTACCTGGTCAATCCGCGCAATGGCTGCTTCGAATTTCTTTACTGTCGCTTCAGTATGGCTTTCCAGTTTGACGTGAACGAATACCGTTACCGGCAACCCGTAGGCCTCGGCGTCTATGTTGGCGCTATAGCCGGTGATGATTCCATTTTGCTCGAGCAGCTTCAGCCGCCTCAGACAGGGCGAAGGTGACAAGTTCACCTCTGCTGCCAGGTCTTGATTCGTCATTCGACCATTGCGCTGCAACGCTCGAATGATCTGTTGGTCTTTACGGTCTATTTTTTTCATAGATTAGCATATACTGCTACAAACGAGGTAGTATAAGACATTTTTGGAATATTTTGCCACTCGTGTCGTCATACTCTGCTTCTTGAAAACCAAGGAGTCACCCAATGCGCAACCGCCCCGACAGCTTCTCCACTCTTGCCATTCACCATGGCTATAACCCGATGGAAAACGAAGGAGCGTTGACGCCTCCGCTGCATCTGACCTCGACATTCGCTTTCGAAACCGCGGAAGCAGGCGGTGCGATGTTCGCGGGCGAGCAGGCAGGGCATGTTTATTCGCGCATCTCGAACCCGACTTGCGATTTGCTGGAGCAACGCATCGCGGTGCTTGAGGGGGCAGAGGCAGGATTGGCCCTGGCCTCGGGGATGGGGGCGATCACTGCAACGATGTGGACTCTTCTTGCCCCGGGGGATGAGGTCATTCTCGACAAGACGCTCTATGGCTGCACATTTTCCTTCATGCGGCACGGGCTGGCAAAATTCGGTGTGACAGTGACCCATGTGGATCTGACGGAGCCGGAAAACCTGATAGAGGCGATCAGCGGAAAAACCAAGGTGGTCTATTTTGAAACACCCGCCAATCCGAATATGCGCCTTGTAGATATCCAGTCTGTATCAGCCATTGCCCATGCCAACGGCGCCTACGTGGTGGTGGATAATACCTATGCCACGCCCTATCTGACCCAGCCAATCAAACATGGCGCAGATATCGTTCTGCACTCGGCGACGAAATATCTAGGCGGTCACGGAGATGTTGTTGCAGGGTTGCTGGCCGGATCGACCGAGCTGGTGACTGAAATCCGCCTCTATGGGATGAAGGATATGACCGGCGCGGTCATGGCCCCGTTTAACGCGATGCTCATACTGCGCGGCCTCAAGACACTGGAATTGCGCATGGATCGGCATTGCAGCAGCGCTGCGACCATCGCCGAATATCTGGAGCAATCCGCCGGTGTGCGAAAGGTCTGGTATCCGGGACTGAGCAGTTTCGAACAGCATGATGTCGCGCAGCGGCAGATGTCCAAATTCGGCGGCATGATTGCATTTGAACTGGATGGCGGTCTGGAAGCAGGGCGCGCGATGATGAACAGACTGCAAATGATCACCCGCGCCGTATCATTGGGAGATGCTGAAACACTGGTGCAGCACCCGGCCAGCATGACCCACTCTACCTATACGCCTGAAGAACGCGCCGCACATGGCATCAGCGATGGGCTGGTGCGATTGTCCATTGGCCTGGAGGGGATCGACGACGTGATCCACGATCTCGAACAAGCCTTGCCAAGACCCCCTGTCCGCAGCGCAGCTTAAGGAAATTGACCATGTCCATTGTACTCAAAACAATTGAACAACGTTTGCTGTGGCTGTCCCACTGGATGATCCACCATGCGAACCACATTCGGCCCAAAGCTGACGGGATCAAGGTTGGCGGGCATCAGGCGTCTTCGGCGTCGATGGTATCGATCATGACCGCGTTATATTTTCAGACCCTGCGCCCGGAAGATCGCGTAGCAGTCAAACCGCATGCATCGCCGGTCTTTCACGCGATTCAGTATCTGATGGGCAACCAGACCCGTGAGAAGTTGGAGAACTTTCGCGGATTTGGTGGCGCGCAAAGCTATCCTTCCCGCACGAAAGATATCGATGACGTGGATTTTTCGACCGGTTCGGTGGGCCTTGGCGTTGCTATCACCTCGTTTGCGTCACTTGTGCAGGATTATGTACAGGCCAAATCCTGGGGCGATACGCAAAAGCTTGGACGCATGATCGCATTGGTTGGCGATGCTGAGCTGGACGAAGGCAATATCTATGAGGCACTGCAAGAGGGATGGAAGAACGATCTGCGTAATTGCTGGTGGATCATTGATTATAACCGCCAGTCATTGGACGGCGTCGTGCGTGAAGGACTGTTCCAACGGATTGAGCAAATCTTCGACGCCTTCGGATGGGATGTTGTGCGGGTTAAATACGGCGCTTTGCAACGCGCTGCGTTTAAAGAGCCGGGCGGAGAGAAGCTGCGTCAATGGATTGATCAGTGCCCCAACCAGCTCTACTCGGCACTGACCTTCATGGGGGGCGCGGTGTGGCGCGAGCGACTGATGGAAACCCTCGGCGATCAAGGCGACGTAAGCGCGTTGCTTGATGCGCGCAGCGATGACGAACTGGCCGCTCTGATGGAAAATCTGGGTGGGAACTGCGTCACCACCATGGCAGATACCTTCGCCGCAATAGATCACGACCGCCCGGTCTGTTTCCTTGCCTATACGATCAAGGGCTGGGGGACGCCGATTGCTGGCCACAAGGACAACCATGGTGGGTTGATGAACAAGACTCAGATGGCCGAATGGAAGAAATTCATGGGTGTTACTGAGGGTGATGAATGGGAGCGCTTTGCCACCATCGCAGACCCGGCAGCGTTTGAGAAAATGCTGGCAAAGACGCCCTTCTTCGCCAGCGGGCCGCGCCGATACTCAGATGACGTTATCGACGTCCCCTCAGTTGAGTTGGATCCGGGTCGTGAAATCTCGACTCAAATGGCATTCGGCAAGATTCTGGATGAGCTGTCCAAAGGCAACAGCGCGCTGGCCGAGCGGATCGTGACGACCTCTCCGGATGTGACCGGCACAACCAATCTTGGCCCTTGGGTCAATCGCAGGAAACTGTTTGCGCGCACCCATCAATCCGACACTTTCAAGGCTGAAAATATCCCCTCCACCGCGAAGTGGGAGTTTACACCAGATGGTCAGCATATCGAACTTGGCATTGCTGAAATGAACCTGTTTTTGCTTCTGGCGGCGGCAGGGCTTTCGCACTCGGTTTTTGGCAAAAGGCTTATTCCCATTGGAACGGTCTATGATCCTTTTGTGTCCCGTGGCTTGGATGCGTTGAATTACGCCTGTTATCAGGATGCCCGTTTCATGATCGTGGGCACGCCCTCTGGCGTCACTTTGGCGCCGGAAGGCGGGGCGCATCAATCAATCGCGTCGCCGCTGATTGGCATGTCGCAAGACGGGTTGGCCGCATTTGAGCCCGCCTTTGCGGATGAATTGGCGGTCATCATGGAATGGGCCTTTGCCTATATGCAAAAAGATGGCGAGGGAGATCCCGATGAACGCACCTGGTTGCGCGACGAGACCGGCGGTTCGGTCTATTTACGTCTGACGACCAACCCGATTGAGCAGCCCGGTAAACGCGTGGATGACGATTTCCGTCAGGGGGCCATCGACGGTGCCTATTGGCTACGCAAACCGGGACCGAACTGCGAAGTTGTCATTGCGTATCAGGGCGCGGTTGCCCAGGAGGCCATCAGGGCAGCGGGCCATATCGCCCAGGGGCGGCGGGATGTCGGCGTTCTGGCAGTGACCTCTGCCGACCGGTTGAACGCCGGCTGGACTGCAGCGCAACGGGCGCGCACAAATGGCATTCGGGGCGCTGAGGCACATATCGAAACGCTGCTGGCAGATGTGCCGCGCGACTGCGCATTGATCACAGTGATCGACGGACACCCGGCAACGTTGTCCTGGTTGGGTGCCGTTCATGGCCACAAAACGATTCCGCACGGTGTGGAGCATTTCGGCCAAACCGGGTCAATTGCGGATTTGTACAGTCATTTCCGCATTGACGCTAACGCGTTGATCCAATCAGTAGGCGAATTGTCCCATGGTCGTAAAATCCCTCAGATTGTGGCTATAGCATAGCAGCAGCAGACATTGGATCACGTTGCTGCGTCTGCAACTATGGGCTCTCCTGTCGCCACTCTCTGCGGAGCGCTTCAACTGGTGGTAAGAGCCCATTTCGTGAGTCCGATTTTCATGCTGCGTGCGCTCGCGGTGTGGGAAATGCTGCGGTAGCGTAAAGTATGGTGCTGTCGGGCAGCGGGAAAAGCCGCCATTCGTGCAGAGTGCAGCAAAGATCAGGGACTGAATTCACACATCGCGGACGAAGCTGACCTTGATGGTCACAGACTGAACGTCGGCTTCTGGCATCGTTGCGTGTGCTCTTCCTACAGGGCAAATAAAAACGGGCGGTCCGTTTCGAGCAAACTTACAATACCGGGCAATATTCTTATTCTATCTTCTTCTTTCCAACTAGGGTCAGGACTCATAGCCAATAGATGACGAGAGCTGCGATGGCGATTGCTGAGAGGAAGACCTTCGGGCA
>NZ_JBXWOK010000019.1:0-60821 GCF_059610845.1 Ruegeria sp. CDSC021 | reverse complement strand
TTCGGGGGGTGTGGGGGGCAGACAGCCCCCCACCCTCTCCACCCGCGAAAGGTCGATGTCTTGAGCGACTGGCTCATCTCTCTGGAAGGCACGCCCAAGGGCCATGACCTTGCCCTTGGGCTCGCGCTGATGGCCGCCTTCTTGCACGCGGTGTTCGGAGCATTACAAAAGGGCCGTCACGACCCGTGGCTGTCTCGCGGGGCCATAGACGCCAGCTACTGTCTTCTGGCTGCACCTTTCGCGTTTTTTTTAGTGCCCTGGCCCGAACCCTATATGTGGCCAATCTTCGCCACCGTCTGGCTGATCCACATCGCTTACAAGATACTGCAGGCAATGGCCTATACCAAAGGCTCTTATACAGTGGTCTATCCTGTTGTGCGCGGCACCGGGCCGCTGTTCACCGTTTTCGGCGCCTATCTTTTGTTTGGCGAGACCTTCTCTGCCACCCAATGGTTTGGCGTCGCGGTCTTGCTAGCGGGGATATTCGGGCTGGCGGCCTATAATCTGCGGTTTCTTGAAACCAACCGCGAAACGCTTGGGATCGCCCTAGCCTTGGCCCTCGCAACCGGCCTGTTTGTGGCGTTATATACCACCTATGACGCCTATGGCATTCGTGCGACGGCCGATCCGTTCACCTTTCTGGCCTGGTTTTTCATGATCGACGGGGCCGCCATGCCGATCTATGCGTTCTTTCGCTGGCGCGTGATGGCCCATCGCCCGGCCTTGGGACCCTTGGCGCTGCGCGGCATCGCCGGCGGGATCATCGCCCCCCTATCTTTCGGGGCCATCATGCTGGCCACGCGGTTGGACAAGGTCGGCGAAGCCGCCGTTCTGCGGGAAACCTCCACCGTCTTTGCCGCCCTGATCGGCTGGCTGGTTCTGAAAGAAACCGTCGGCCCAAGGCGGATCGCGCTGATGGCATTGATTGCACTCGGCGCCGTAATAGTTGAAATGGGCGGGTAAGCAGCAGGACAAAAGACATGACAGGCAAGACCGACATAAATCCATTTCTGAAACAGGTGCTGGAACTGGGTCCTCCGCTGGCCTTTTTCTTCATCTACCTGCGCTTGCGCGATGACAGCTTTATGATCGGCGGCATCGAGTATTCCGGCTTTATCATTGCCACGATCATTTTTGTGCCGCTGATGCTGGGGGCAATGGGCATCTTGTGGTACCTGACCGGCAAGCTAAGCCGGATGCAGATATTTACAGCTTTCATGGTCATTTTCTTCGGCGGCCTGACCGCCTGGTTCAATGACGAGCGGTTCTTCAAGATGAAAACCACGCTTGTTTATGGCCTGTTTGCTCTGATCCTGGGGATCGGGCTGCTGCAAAAGAAATCCTATCTTGCCTATGTTCTGGACGAGATGCTGCCCATGAAACACGAAGGCTGGATGATCCTGACCCGTCGTCTGTGTGCGTGTTTTGCTGTTCTGGCCGTCGCAAATGAATTCGTGTGGCGCACGATGTCGACTGACCTGTGGGTCAAGATTGAAACCTTCGGATTTCCCATTGCCCTGATGGCGTTCCTGATGCTGCAGTTCAGCCTGTTGCAAAGCTATATGGATGATCCCGATCATCAATGACGGCTAAATCCTCAACCGCCCTTCGGATGACTTTTCCGTGAAGCGCGGGAGGCCATAAAACCTAACAAAATCCTTGGCTAAACGCTTGGGCTATGAAAAGTTGTGTCACCACTCACCTTTTCCCGCCGGAGCACCACACCAAATGACGGCTTTCCCAAATAGTGGCTTTCTATCCGAAGCTTCAGACCGGCTGAGATCAATGCTCTCGGCACAGGCGACAGAGATTTCTCTCGAACCTGGTGATATCCTTTTCGAACAAGGGGATGAAGGGGATGCCCTCTATGCCATTCTTGCCGGCACGCTAGAGGTGTCCTTCTTGGCGATGAGCGGTCGAAAACTCTCGTTGACATTGATGAAGCCTGGCGAGGTCTTTGGTGAAATCGGCTTGTTCGACAATGGCCCCCGCACCGCAACCGTGGCCGCGGCCGAGGCCTCTCGGGTGCTGCGTGTGCGTAGGTCCGACGTCATGAACCAGATCCGCCAACATCCTGACCTTGCGGTGGATATGATCCGACTGGCCGGTTTGCGCATGCGGTGGATGGGGTCGCAACTGAATGAACAGGTCTTTTTGCCGATGCCTATCCGGCTTGCGCGCAAACTGCTGCATCTGTCCAACCTTCAAGACGATCCAACCACTCGCATTACCCTGTCCCAAAGCGAGCTGGCCGAATTCGTTGGTGCCACGCGCGAAGCTGTCTCAAAGACAATTTCAACCTGGAAACGCGACAAGGTTGTCGAAGCTTCGCGGGGCGGCCTGATGATCCATGATTTTGAGGCGCTGCGGGAACTGGCGGATTCCGACCTCATTTGACCTGTTGTGACCTGCTTCACATACGACGGATCGCATTAAGATTACGTTAGGAACTGTTACCGTAGGAGGTCAGAGAATCATCCCCGATATCTGTCCACTGACCTCTCCCTGTACCAGAGCCATACGCCTTCCCCGGCGTGTGGCTCATCTTTTTTCAGCACAGAAAAAAGGCCAGAGCAGGTGCCCTGGCCTTTCTGTTTGTTCAACCTAAGAGATCACTCTTCAAGGCTCAGCGCGACAAAGCGTGGATCTCCACCGCGCCGCACCAAAAGCAGCAGTGACTTCCGCCCGGCCGTGCGGGCTTCTTCCATTCGGTCCTCGAGATCAGAAATCGCAGTGACCTTCTGCTGGCCAGCCTCGGTGATCAGATCACCGGCGCGCAAACCCTTGGCATAGGCTTCTGACGCCTCGTCCACTTCGGTCACAACCAGCCCCTCGGTATCCGGCTCCAGCCCCAGATCAGCACGCAGGGCTTCAGTCACGGGCGATATCGTCAGCCCCAGAATATCGGCATTTTCCTCAACCGGGGCTTCTTCTGCCTCACCCTCTTCGCTTTCGGCCCGCTCGGCATCTTCGCGGCGGCCCAGAGTCACAAGCACTGTCTGCGTGCTGCCATCCCGATGCACCACCACACGGACCGACTTGCCAACCGTTGTCTCACCAACCTGACGTACCAATCCACGGGTGTCATCGACCTCGACACCATCAAAGCTGAGGATCACATCGCCCGCCAACAGGCCTGCCTCTTTGGCCGGGCCCTCGGGTACATCGCTGATCAGTGCGCCACCCGGCTTGTCCAGGCCCATCGCCTCGGCCATATCCTCGGTCACGTCCTGAATGCGGACACCCAGCCAACCGCGGCGGGTCTCGCCGAACTCGCGCAGTTGGTCGACAACCTTGACCACCACATTCGAGGCCATCGAGAAGCCAATCCCGATCGAACCGCCATTCGGCGACAGGATCGCCGTATTCACGCCGATCACCTCGCCATCCATATTGAACAGCGGCCCGCCCGAGTTCCCCCGGTTAATCGCAGCATCGGTCTGGATATAGTCGTCATAAGATCCGCTGAGCGCGCGGTTCCGCGCCGAGACGATCCCCGCCGAAACCGAAAACCCTTGCCCCAGCGGGTTGCCCATCGCAATCACCCAGTCGCCAACGCGCGCAATGTCACTATCGCCGAACTTGACATATTTCAGCGGCCCGGTGGCTTCGACCTTCAAAAGCGCGATATCGGTTTTTTCATCTGTACCGATCACTTTCGCAGGCAGTTCTTTCTTCGGTTGACCGTCGCCCGGGAAGAATTCGACCAGTATCTCATCAGCCTCGGCAATAACGTGGTTGTTAGTAACGATGAAACCATCCTCGGATATCACAAACCCCGAGCCCAGCGAATTGCTGCGGCGGGGGCGGTTATCTTCATCCCCGTTACGGTCTTGAAACTCGCGAAAGAAATCTTCGAACGGAGAGCCTTCGGGAACGATCCCCTGCGGGCCGGTCTGTCCCTCGATCAGTGTCGAAGTGGTGATGTTGACCACCGCTGGGCTGATCTTATCGGCCAGCGGAGCCAGGCTTTCGCCCCGCGCCTGGGCGGCCACTGACTGCGCCAATACAAGCAGCATCCCGGCAAAGGCCAGCCACATCAACCGCATGAAACCAACAACGTCGTCCCGCCGGACGGATATAATGCGCGCTTGTGACTGCACGTGGGAACTCCTTGTCGTCAACACTATCTGGATCGCCCGCCGGCGGCCCTTCTTGATATCCAATGTAGCTGGTTTGTCCTTGCCCGCAACTGAGGATCGCGGGGAAATCACCATGAAGTGTAGCCGTTGTTCAAAACCCGACCTGATATGCACCCCATAGCAACACGAGACCTCCCACCATACATAACAATCCTGCAAGTCGACGTGCCTGCTCTGGCATCGACCGCAGCGCCTCTAGCATACGTTCAATAAGCGAAGGGGCCAGCGCATAGGCCAGCCCCTCGACAATCAACACCAGCCCAAAGGCCAGAAGGATCATACCCATTATTCAGACGCCTGCCCCGCCGATTGGCCCCGGCCGGTGGGTGATTTGAGATAGTTGAAGAACTCGGAATCCGGGCTCAATACCATCGAGCTGTTACCGCCCTGCAATGCATTCTGATAGGCGGTCAGCGAACGATAGAATTCAAAGAATTCCGGGTCCGCACCGTAAGCTTCGGCAAAGATCGCATTGCGTTCGGCGTCAGCCTCACCGCGAATGATCTCAGCCTCACGCCGCGCATCCGACACCAGTTCGACAACGGTCCTGTCGGCCTGGGCACGTACGCGTTGTGCCGCCTCATTACCTCGGGCACGTTCGTCCGTTGCTTCGCGCTCCCGCTCGGCCTTCATCCGGTCAAACGTCGCTTCGAGGTTGGCCTGCGGCAGATCGGTCGCTTTCAGGCGCACGTCAATGACGGTCACACCCAGCGCACGTGCCTCGGCAATCGCACTATTGCGGATACGCAGCATCAGCGCAGCCCGGTCCGAGCTCAGGATGTCACGAGACGAAACTGAACCCAGAACTTCGCGGGTTTCAGCGCGCAAGATGCGGTCCAGACGATCCTCGGCAACCGGGATACCACCGACACCAACCGCCTGGCGGAACTGGTTCAGATCGGAAATCCGGTAGCGGGCGAAGGCATCGACGACCAGACGCCGATCATCCAACGGCGTCACTTCAAGCGGTTGAACGTCGATGGACAGGATACGGTCGTCATAACGGACAACTTCCTGAATAAGTGGAATTTTGAACGCCAGACCGGGATCTTCTTTCACCGCGACCACACGGCCGAATTGCAGAACCAGCGCACGCTCGCGTTCATCAACGATAAAGATCGAAGACAGCCCAGCGACGCCAAGGATCACCACAAGGATGAGGATAATGGGTGACTTACGCATCAGTTGCTCTCCCCGGATTGATTGCGGCGCAGTTCGTTCAGCGGCAGATACGGCACAATGCCCTGTCCCTGACCGGCCGAGTTTTCGTCCAGTATGATCTTGTCGACATCACCCAGAATCTGCTCCATCCGCTCCAGATACAAACGTTTGCGCGTTACATCCGGCGCTTTGGAGTATTCTTCCAGAACCGCGCTAAAGCGGCTGGCTTCACCTTGTGCGCTGTTGATCTGCTGGGCGCGATATCCTTCGGCCTCTTCCACAACTTGCGCGGCTTCACCACGTGCCTCGGCCAGTACCTTATTGGCATAGGCGTCGGCGACGTTCTGCAGACGGTCACGTTCTTGTGCGGCGGCCTGAACATCGCGGAAGGCCGCGATTACGTCCTGTGGCGGGTCGGCTTTGTCAAAGTTGACACGCACAATGTTCACGCCGGAATCATAGCTGTCCATCGTCGACTGAATCAATTCCTGCAAGCGATCAGCAATCACACCCCGATCTCGGTTCAGGATCGGTGCCAGCTCGCTTTGTGCAATGATCTCGCGCATGGCCGATTCCGACACGGCGCGGATCGTCTGGCGCGGGTCGCGCAAATTGAACAGATACTTGGCCGGGTCATTGATGTTCCAGACCACCTGATAGTCGATATCGACAACATTTTCGTCGCCGGTCAGCATCAAGCCATCATCGCTACCACGGGCTCCGCCCATGTCTTCGTTCTGCTCGCGGGTCACAGGAATGACCTCGGCAGTTACAAATGGCCAAGGCGCAAAGTTCAGACCGGGATTTCCAACGTTTGAAAATTCACCCAAAAACAGCTCTACTGACTGTTCTTCCGGCTTTACCGTATAAAAGCTGGCCGCCCCCCAAAGGACTGCACCCACCACCAACCCAATGGCAACGGTCCCTTTGGTAAAGATGGGACCACCACCGCCGCCACTGCCCGAACCATTGGTGCCACGACCACCGCCGCCGCCCATCAGGACGCGCAGCTGTTCCTGGCCTTTTTTCATCAGCTCGTCGATCTCGGGAATCTGCGGGCCTTCATTTTCGGGAGGCTTGCGCCCGTCCCCGTTGTCACCCCGATTTCCTCCGCCGCCAGAAGAGCCTCCGCCCCCCCAGGGGCCGCCGCTGTTGCCCGCCATTTTTATCTATTCCCTTGTGTTGAACCGTGTGATCACGGGTTCCCTTGTAACTTGTGTGCGCGCGGTTGCAAATCAAGCCGTACGCACAGGATGACGCATTGTTACCAGTTCTTCCGCCATGACCGGATGAACTGCAACGGTGCGGTCGAAATCTTCCTTGGTTGCACCCATTTTGACGGCAATGCCAGCCAGTTGAATCATCTCGCCGGCGCCCGGTGCCACAATGTGACAGCCCAGTACCTTACGCGTGGCCTGAGAGACGATCAGTTTCATCAAAACCCGCTGCGTGCCACCTGCGAATGCCTTTTGCATCGGCTTGAACGAGGTTGCATAGATCTCGACCGGCTCTTGGGCTGCAGCGTCTTCTTCACTCAACCCGACCGTGCCGAATTCCGGCTGCGTGAAAATCGCAGTTGGAATCAGGTCGTGATCCACAGGTGTCGGGTTGCCTTTGAATACGGTTTCGACAAAAGCCATCCCCTCGCGGATCGCAACCGGAGTCAGGTTTACCCGATCCGTCACGTCGCCAATCGCATAGATCGAGGGCACGCCTGTCTGGCTGTAATCATCCACGATGATCTCACCCTTGCGGCCGCGTTCAACGCCGATCGCCTCAAGCCCCAGATTGTCGGAATTGGGCGCGCGACCCGTGGCATACATGACCACGTCAAACAGCTGTTCAGTGCCATTGGTGGCCTTTACGCGAATCTTGTCACCGTCTTTGGCCATCTCAAGCACATTGGTGCCCAGATGCAGATCAATCCCGTTCTGGCACATCTCTTCGCTGATAAGACCGCGCGCTTCTTCGTCAAAACCCCGAAGGATTTGCGCACCGCGGTAGAACTGGGTGGTTTTCACGCCCATGCCGTTCATGATTCCTGCAAACTCGCTGGCGATATAACCGCCACCAACGATCAGGATGCTTTCGGGCAGTTTTTCCAGATGGAAAATCTCGTTCGAGGTGATCGCCAGATCCGAGCCCGGAAACTCGGGCACAACAGGGCGTCCGCCTGTGGCGACCAGAATATGCTTGGCCGTCATGCGGGTGCCATCGGCCAGCTCAACCGTATGTGCGTCCACCACATGTGCACGCTGATCAAAGCTTTCGACGCCGTTGTTTTTCAGGATGTTGCGATAGATGCCTTCCAGCCGGTCCAGCTCGACATGGAGTTTGCCGCGAAAGAAATCCCAGTCAAATGCACCGGGTTTGACGTCCCAGCCATAGGCCTGCGCATCTTCGACCATGCCAGAGAATTCGCTGGCAAATACCATCAGCTTCTTAGGGACACATCCGCGGATCACGCAGGTCCCGCCATAGCGATCCTCTTCCGCCAACGCCACTTTGGCCCCGTTTTCGCCAGCCGCCACACGCGCCGCCCGGACCCCGCCCGAGCCGCCTCCGATGACGAAAAGATCATAGTCAAAGCTCATTTACAGTGCCTCTTTCAGTTTTCTGACAACGCTATCGAGCCATCATCAATGATGTACCCGGTCACTCATGACGGCCCAGACTGGACCACTGGGACAGTTGATCTTGCCAGGACGCATACAGATTTGGTCGATAATGCTCAATCGTCTCTACGAAACACTCAGATATGGGTTTCGGCATGGATTGCAACGGAAGGGGTAAACACTCATGCCCGCCATCTGACTTGTTGAAGCTAACAAAAAAAATAGGGCGTCGTTTTTGCTCGGTTTCGTCCAACGCATCAATGTAGCGTACATCAGGCCAAACAATGTCTTGGATCATTCCTCTACGCGTGCGTAGCTTCAATCCACCAGAGTCCACTAGGGCCACAGGCGACGGCATATTGAGTGAGACTAGATAGTTCATGAACAACACGACGGAAGTAAGGACAACGAGCACCAATGTGAAAAGCGTGCCACCTGTCCACCCTGCGGAAACAAAACCCCACGCCGCCACCACAGCCGCAATCCCGATCTTGATCAGGTTGCGTTTTAGCGTCCTGGCTCGCGCAGCCAAATCTGCTTCGGTTTCGCGGTATTCAGCAACCGGAGAGGTGCTCATTCCTTAATCCGCCAAATCCGTGAACAGGTTGTCTTTGCCGCCATCAAACAACTCGTCCAGTTCCACCGTTCCCTCGTTGATGTCGCGCAGTTCGACCCGGCCATCTCCATAACCGATCACGACCTTGTCGCAAATGTCGATGAACAACCCGTTCTCGACCACGCCGGGTACCTGGTTCAGCACCAGCGCCATCTGCCTTGGGTTTCCGATCCGTTGCAAATGCAGGTCCAGCACGTGATTGCCTTCATCCGTGACAAACGGCGCTTCTCCGTTCATGCGAAGCGCCGAGCGGGTACCGAGAACATCCATGGTATCCAGCACCTCTTCGATCAGGGTGCGTGTGGTCTGCCAGCCAAAGGGGATCACCTCGACCGGCAATGGGAAGGCACCCAGAGTCTCGACCTCTTTGCCGGCATCGGCGATGACCACCATCTGGTCGCTGGCCGTGGCTACGATCTTTTCCTGCAGGTGCGCGCCGCCGCCGCCCTTGATCAGATTAAGCTCTCTGTCGAATTCGTCCGCACCGTCGATGGTGATGTCCAGCCATCCCGCCTGATCCAGGGAAACAACCTCAATGCCCAGTTCACGGGCCAGTTGGGCCGTCCGGGTCGATGTCGGAACACCCTTGATCGCCAGACCTTCTTCTCTGACCCGTTCCCCCAGCCGACGCACCATCCATGCAGCGGTCGATCCGGTTCCCAGGCCGACTCGCATCCCATTCTGCACCATGTCAGCCGCACGGCGTGCTGCGACGTATTTTGCAGTGTCGATGGGCGACAGATCACCGGCCATTTCAGCATCCCCCTAATTTGCTGCGGAACTTATACGGAATGCCTACGACAACTGCGAGAGAGAATTGTCCGGATCGGTAGACCAACATGTCGCGAAACTACGCGTTTCCTATGGGAAACGTCGCAATCAGGTCTGTTGAAAACATACGTGAGGTATACATAGTTCGCATGAACACGCCTTACCGCCTGCACTATGCCCCGGACAATGCTTCGCTGGTCATCCGGCTGGCGCTGGAAGAGATGTGCCTGCCCTATGAAACCGTTCTGGTAGACCGCCGCCAAAGCGCACAGGACAGCCCGGAATATCGCGCGCTGAACCCCAATGGGCTGATCCCGGTATTGGAAACACCACAGGGGCCGATCTTCGAAACCGCTGCTATCTTGTTGTGGCTGGCGGATACGCATGGCCGGCTGGCCCCTACCCCCATGGACAGCAACCGCGCCGCGTTTCTGAAGTGGCTGTTCTTTGCCTCCAATACGCTGCACGCTGATCTGCGTATTCTGTTTTATGCCGAAAAATATATAGACGCAGCGCAGGTCAATCCTTTGCGCGCCGGTATCCGCCCTCGTTTGCGCCAGCACTTGCGCCTGCTTGACGATGTTGCGAAAAGCGCGCCTTCCTGGCTGAGCCCGGACATACCATCGGTCCTGAGTTATTATCTGGCCTGTCAGATGCGCTGGATGGCGCTCTATCCTGCGAAGGCTGATCGCAGCTGGTTTCAGATCGCTGACACGCCGCATCTGCAGCGAATGCTGATGCAGTTGGAGACGCGCCCCGCCACACGTGCCGCAATCGCGGCCGAGGGTTTAGGGGTTACACCCTTTACCTCACCAACCTATGCTAACCCACCGGAAGGCTTTGCTACCTGATATGTTTCTGTCTGTCTTCGATATGTTCAAAGTGGGCATTGGCCCGTCCTCGTCCCATACGATGGGACCAATGGTTGCTGCCGCGCGGTTTCTGGACATGATGCGCGCCTCTCCGTTCGATTTTTCAGGGCTGCGCGGGTCGCTGCACGGGTCGCTGGCCTTTACCGGTGTCGGCCACGCAACCGATCGCGCCACGATCCTGGGCCTGGCCGGATTTGTGCCCGACACATATGATCACGAACGGGCCGAGGCCGCACTGGCTGGCATAAGTGAGACCCATAGCGTGACCCCCGAAGGATTGCCCACGCTGCAGTTCGATCCCAAGGCCGATTTGGTTTTCGACTATGAAAACAATCTGCCGGGCCATGCTAACGGTATGGTCCTGATGGCCACGGACGCACAGGGCGACGTGATCCTGCGGCAGGTCTATTACTCGATCGGTGGCGGCTTTGTTCTGACCGAGGAAGAACTGGCCCAGGGCAAGGCAACAGATGAAGGCGCACCGGTGCCCTTTCCTTTCAAATCGGCGGTCGAGATGTTGGACATGGCCAAAACCAGCGGCAAAAGCATCGCCGAGATGAAGCGCGCCAACGAGATCGCGCGCGGCTGTGCAGACAGTTTTGCCAAAGGCACCGCGCGCCTATGGCAGGTCATGAACGACTGTATCGAGCGCGGTCTGACCACCGACGGCATTCTGCCAGGCGGTTTGAACGTGCGTCGTCGCGCCAAAGGCATCTATGACGCGTTGATGGCCGAACGTGGCATGAATCTGAACGCCCCCCACACGATCAACGACTGGATGAGCGTTTACGCCATGGCCGTGAACGAAGAAAACGCAGCTGGCGGTCAGGTGGTGACCGCCCCCACCAATGGCGCGGCCGGGGTTCTTCCAGCGGTAATGCGCTATTATCTGGACCATGTACCCGGTGCTTCAGAGAACCACATTGAAGATTTCATGCTGACTGCGGCCGCTATTGGCGGGCTGGTCAAATACAACGCCTCGATCTCGGGCGCCGAAGCCGGGTGTCAGGCCGAAGTCGGCAGTGCCGCGGCCATGGCTGCAGCCGGGCTGTGCGCGGTTATGGGCGGCACGCCGGAACAAGTGGAAAATGCCGCCGAGATCGCTCTCGAGCATCATCTGGGCATGACCTGTGATCCTGTCGCCGGGCTGGTTCAAGTACCCTGTATCGAACGCAACGGGCTGGGTGCGATCAAGGCGGTATCAGCGGCCTCCTTGGCCCTGCGTGGAGATGGTCACCATTTCGTACCACTGGACGCCGTCATCGAAACCATGCGTCAGACAGGGCATGACATGCATGAAAAATACAAGGAAACGTCATTGGGCGGTTTGGCGGTGAACGTGCCGAATTGCTGAGGCAACGCGGGGAAGCGAAATGGAAGGCCATTGTCTTTGCGGTAAGGTTTCATTTCGGGTGGACTCGCCCGTTCTGTCCTGTGTGATCTGCCACTGCGACAGTTGCCGCAGACAATGCGCGGCCCCGATGACAGCTTATTTCGGGGTCCGCGACGGACAGTTGACCTGGACCGGCCAGGCACCAAAGACATTCGCATCCTCACCCGGCGTAGAACGCAGCTTTTGTCCTGATTGCGGCTCGCCGATCTCATTCCGGTCTGCGTCCATGTCCGGCATAATGCACCTCTACGTGGCCCTTCTGAAGGACCCCAACCAGTTGCAGCCAACACTGCATGTCGCGCATGAGGAAAAGCTGGACTGGTTGCAAATGGATGACGGGCTGCCGATCTGCATCGGCCCGGACTACACCAAGATGCAGCCTTTGCCTGAAACCTAGCTTTCGCTTTCCCCTGTTCAGCCAAAGCGCTAGCGTCGCTGCATGACACAGGATCGTCCCGTTTTTGGCATCGTGCTGATGCTTGGCTTTTGTGCGCTCGCACCGTTGGGGGACGCGGTCGCCAAATTACTGGGTGAAACCGTGCCGCTTGGAATGCTGGTCTTTGTCCGGTTTGCCATTCAAGCC
Source organism: Ruegeria sp. CDSC021 (assembly GCF_059610845.1). NCBI lineage: Bacteria > Pseudomonadati > Pseudomonadota > Alphaproteobacteria > Rhodobacterales > Roseobacteraceae > Ruegeria > Ruegeria sp. CDSC021. The sequence continues at coordinate 48,668 of NZ_JBXWOK010000019.1, read as the reverse complement.
ATGTTGTTGGTTCCGCTGGTCGCCTGGACTGGCAGGCCCTGGCGCATGCAGGGGCATATATTTCGGCTGGCTGTCATAAGAACCCTGCTGCACATCGTCGGCATCGCCGCGATGTTCTCTGCCCTGCAATACCTGCCGCTGGCCGACGCTGTGGCCATCGCCTTTGTTATGCCGTTTATCATGTTGCTTCTTGGCAAACTGGTACTAAAGGAAGAAGTCGGCAAACGACGCCTGATTGCGTGCCTTGTGGGCTTTGGTGGTACATTGCTTGTCATTCAACCCAGCTTTGCCGAGGTCGGATATGCGGCTTTGCTTCCACTTGTCGTCGCGGTGGTGTTTGCCCTGTTCATGCTCGTGACCCGGCAAATTGCAAAAGCTACAGATCCCATTGCGCTTCAGGCCGTGTCGGGCGTCATAGCTTCTGTCATCCTACTGCCTGCCCTGTTGGTGGGAACACCCGCCGGAATCTGGGAGCTGTCCCTGATTGCTCCGAATTTGGGCGATATCTGGCTTTTGCTTGCAATCGGGCTTCTCGGCACGGTCGCACATCTGTTCATGACCTGGTCGCTGCGATATGCACCCTCTGCAACATTGGCCCCGATGCAGTATCTCGAAATCCCGGTCGCCACGGTGTTTGGCTGGCTGATCTTTCACGACCTGCCCGACGGTGTCGCCGCTTTGGGCATCTGCATCACCATCGCTGCCGGCCTCTATGTCATTCTGCGTGAGCGGGCCAGCGCCCGGACGGCACCGACAGAAGCGCCTGCATGACCTGATCCAGCATCGCCCTGGGAAACATTACCAAAAGGCCCGGCCCATCCATACGCAATTCAACCGAGCCCAATGCGCGGTTGGACGTTCCGACAGCGCCGTTCGGCTCCATCACCAAACCGTCGATTGGCCATTCAAGGCCGCGGCTTTGCCCTGATACACGCTGTAATGGAAACAATGAGACGACATCTCGAGGCGCCATCGAAACCGAGATTTGGGGGGGTGCGTGAAAGATAATCTCACTTTCGCCAATCAGAATACAGGGCTGATCTTGCCTGCGAACCAAGACATTGAGTGCTGCTAACTGGTGATCCAGACGCCCCCCGAGAAAACCGACCCCAATCACCAACGGCGCCTCGACACTGCGCAGGGCCTTGTCGAAATCCGTGCTGTTTTGTTCGCTAATTGGAAACAGTCGATCCAGCGGAATCTGATCTTTGTGATCCGAATCAAGCGAATCAAAATCACCGATAACAGCGTCTGGAATGCGCCCAATTTCCAACAAACTTGCCGCCCCACCATCCGCGGCGACGGCCAACTTTGTGCGAATCAACGCCAAATCCAAATCTTCAGGGCCAATTTGACCGCTTCCAACCAGCGTGATTGACTCTTTCGAACGTACAATTCGCGTCTTTTTCATGAGATTGATCATTTTTTCCGGGTTTTGACACATTGAGACCACAAAATGATAGGTTCATGGACAAAGTTCTGAGCCAATAGCTCTGCCCACGACCGGGCTGATGGCTCGTGTAGTTTGTAGAGGACGTACGTCTGATGGTACAGAATAACAAGGTTTTGACAGTTTCCTACGGAACCTTCTCGTGCACTTTGGAAGGATTTGACGATTCTTTTGAAACGATGAAGTCGATTGCCGAATACTTCCGCGACCTTGCAGCGGATGACAGGTATTTTGGGTCCGAACCTCCGCAACCAGACGCCGAAATGCTGACCCGCATTGCTCAGCGAGATGCGACGCGTAAAGTCGAAGCCAGCCAGAGCGAAAACGGATTGCTTCTGCGGGCGCAAGACCGTGCCGCTTCACCGTCCCTTTCTACCGCGCCCATGACCCCGCCCAGTACCCCGAGTGCTCCGGCCTATACCGCTGCCCCCTCACAGTCCGCGCCCATCGCAGAGGCCGAGCCGGTTGAGGGTCGACCCGAACCCGCCGCTGATAGTATCGCCGCAAAGCTGCAACGGATCCGGGCGGTAGTCTCTCATAGCGAAGAAAACTCGGTGATCTACGCCGAGGATGAAGATTCCCCCCTGATGAAATCCGAAACCGGCCCAACTGATGCCGTATCGGCTGCCTTTCAGGCCGGAACTCTGACCCCCACAGATCTGGCCGAATCCCCCGCGGCCGATGCTGAGGTTGAAGCGGCTCAGGAATTTGAGCCCGAACCTCAGATGGACATGCCCTCACCCGTCGCGGAAGAGGCAGAGATCGAAGGCCCGGCCCAAGAGACCCCCACCGTGCCAGAAATTGATGTCGCACCCATCGCCGACGATGTGACCACTGTCGATGCAGAAGAGGTTTTGATTTCGGATCTGAGTGCCGAGACGGACGAAGCCGAGAGCGACGAAATCGACAATATCCTGACAGAAGACATTTCGGCGGACGCAGACGAACCTGAAGAGGTTGCCGGCTATTTGACCGAAGAAGACGAGGAAACTCTGCTTGACGAAATCGCCAGCGTCGAAGCCGTGTTGTCCGCCCGTGCATCCGAGCCTCTGCCTGAGGAACCGAACCTGGACGAGGACGTTTCTCGCCTGATGGAAAAGGCGGTCGAACAGATGGACGATCCCGCGACTGCCACTCAGCGCGAGACATATTCTCGTCTGCGCAATGCAGTGGCCGCAACCAATGCTGATCGCGCAGATGCGCTGAACCGTAATCAGGCTCAGCAGATCAGCCCGCGCCGCCCCGAAAGCAATGTTACAACTGCCCGTCCCAAGGCAGAGCCTGCCGCTCCCCTCAAGCTGGTTGCTGAACAGCGCATCGACAATAAAGACGAGGATGAAATGGGGCCGATTTCTCCGCGCCGTGTAAAATCCAAACCGCTGGGTCTTCCGATCGAGGAAAGCGGCTTTGCGCACTATGCGCAGGAACAGGGCGCACAATCTCTGCCGGACCTGCTGGAAGCTGCAGCATCTTATCTGTCGTTCATCGAAGGCCAGGAACAATTCTCGCGCCCGCAACTGATGAACAAGATCCGTTCTCTCAAGCAGGACGATTTTAATCGCGAGGAAAGCCTGCGCTCATTCGGGCAACTGCTGCGCGATGGCAAGATTGAGAAAGCCGGCGGAGGTCGGTTTGCGGCTTCGGACGAGATCGGGTTCCGCCCTGACGGAGATGAACGCGCCGCAGGCTGAATTCAAACCGAAAAGAAAGAAGGGCCGGAGACCAACTCCGGCCCTTTTTCATTGGGCGATCTTTTGTGGGCAGGCGTATGAACCCGCCGCAGGATGAGCCCGGAATAGGCCGCTTAGTCAGAGGATCCGTTTGGATCTTCTTTTCCGACACCTTTGAAGATGAATTTGAAAGGCAGAGCCCACAAAATGCCGAGCGCTACATATACCAGAAGTTCCAACCAAATTGGTGGCCGGTCCAACCAGTTTATCACCGTCACCACTGCAACGATATAAGCCGGCAGGCCAATCAGCAGCAGCACCATCGACCAACGACGACGCGCTTTATAGCTCAGGCCATTTTTCTGTTCGCCGGCCATCAGTCAGCAAACGGGTCTGTCACCAAAATGGTGTCATCCCGCTCTGGGCTAGTGGACAGCAATGCAACCGGACATTCGATCAACTCTTCGACCCGACGCACATATTTGATGGCATTTGCAGGTAAGTCCGCCCAACTGCGCGCGCCTTCCGTGGATTCGCTCCAACCAGGCACCTCTTCGTAGATCGGAGTACATCGTGCCTGCTGATCGGCTGCAGTGGGAAGATAATCCAGACGCTTACCGTCAAGGTCATAGGCAACACAGATTTTCAGCGTCTCGAATCCATCCAGCACGTCCAGCTTGGTCAGCGAAATACCGTTTACGCCGCTAGTGGCACAGGTTTGGCGCACCAGACAGGCATCAAACCAGCCGCAACGACGCTTGCGCCCGGTGGTCGTACCAAACTCGTGCCCACGCTCACCCAGACGCTGGCCATCCGCATCATCCAATTCGGTCGGAAACGGCCCCTCACCCACACGGGTCGTGTAAGCCTTTACGATGCCAAGGACAAAATCAATCGAGCCGGGCCCGATGCCGACACCGGTCGCCGCCTGACCGGCGATCACGTTGGACGAGGTCACAAACGGATAGGTTCCAAAGTCGATGTCCAGAAGGGCACCCTGCGCGCCTTCAAACAGAATACGCTTACCAGCCTTGCGCTTTTCGTTCAGCACTTTCCAAACGGGTGCGGCGAAAGGCAGAATCTCGGACGCAATTTCCCTCAGCTGAGCAATCAGTGCATCGCGGTCCACGGGTTCGATCCCCAATCCCTTGCGCAGCGGGTCATGGTGCTGCAACGCGCGATCTACGCGGGCCTCAAGGGTCGCCTCGTCAGCCAGGTCAGCGACCCGCACAGAACGCCGCCCAACCTTATCTTCATATGCGGGGCCGATTCCACGACCGGTGGTGCCGATCTTGGTTCCTTTGCTTGCCGCCTCTTCGCGCGCGCGATCCAGTTCACCGTGGATGGGCAGGATCAGCGGGGTGTTCTCTGCGATCATCAGCGTTTCGGGCGATATCTCGACTCCCTGCGCCTGGATCGTTGCGATCTCTTTCAGCAGGTGCCAGGGGTCCAGAACAACGCCATTGCCGATGACACTCAGCTTGCCGCCACGTACCACACCGGATGGCAGAGCGTGCAACTTATAGACGGCACCGTCGATTACCAACGTATGACCGGCATTATGCCCGCCTTGAAAACGCGCGATCACATCGGCCCGTTCACTGAGCCAATCGACGATCTTGCCTTTTCCTTCGTCACCCCACTGGGCGCCGACAACAACCACATTGGCCATATCTGGTCCTTTTGCGCTGAGATATCAAACCCGGCTCGTATAGCGATGTGTCAGCGACAGGGAAACCGATAATTCGCCGCAGATCATAACCACGCTGTGCGTGGTGCCTCCGGCGGAGGTATTTTTGGCCAGATGAAGAGAGGATCCCTTGCTTCATCTGGCTCAAAATACCTCGGGGGAGTCGCGGCTTGCCGCGGCGGGGGCAGCGCCCCCTTTCTAGCCATTCGACAAATGAACGGGTTCACCATGTGGAGTCGTCAGATAGGCTTTCTCCCAATCCAACGAGACTGCAGCGACATCACTTGGGTTCGCGTCACCCATTTCGGCTAAAAAGGCCTCGAGTGTTTCCAGCCAGGCATGGAAATAGTCGTTGCCACCATTCAGCTCTTTGCTCAGACCATGGCTTTTTAGCATCTTCGAAAACCGATCGGCCCATTCCGACCATTCGAATCGTCCCGCTTCATTCAACGCGACCGTGACCGCAAAGACCTGTGCATGCCAGGGCTCTGCGAATGCCAGCTCGGGTAATGGCTGTGCGTTACACTCACTCATCGGGCACCAGATAGCTTTGCCACAGATCTAATATGACCTCGTCATTTCGGTTCTCGGGATCGGCCCAAAGCTCAGAGGCTGGGAATGCAACCGCATATAATGGTTCAGGTGCCTCTCCCAGACCATGAGCATTGGAATCCGGCAAAACATGCGTCCCATGCAGGCGTAATATCCGACCGCAAGCGCCAGAAGCGTAAGATGGCAACCTGGTATGACCACCGTTTTTCAGGCGGTTGGCAGCCGGTCGTACTGTACGCACCTTTTGGCCGGGATCAAACTGCACCGCGATATTCGAGGGTCGATCAGCCGGACCGCCTTTGGACAGTACGCCCTCAACCGCCCCGACTGTCAGCGCGCGGGAAGCCAAAGGATGTGAAGCATCCGTTCCTTGGCCCAAAAGGTCTTCCAAAGTCAGGACCCCCTGCTCTACCAACAGATCTGCAAGTGCTGACACCCATTTTTCGTAGTAAGAGAATCGTGCATAGTCTTTGGGCGACAGTCGTTCGCGTGCATGGCGCGAGATGTCGATATTCCATTGTCCCAGAAACCCGGCAGCCAATGTCAGTGCCAATGCGCGCCCGTGCCATTCTTCTGGGAAAATCACTGCATCTTGGGATTCGGGGATCACCGGACCGTCGCCGAACCGTCCTCCCATGTCGTGAACGCGGGTCATGACGGCACCTTTGGCAGGCCGGTTCCGATCATACTGTCACGGGTCACAAGCGCGGTCAGGTCGTCTTCGGTCATCCCATCGGTGCCATCGGGGCGCATGGGTAGAACAAGATAGCGTATCTCGGCCGTTGAATCCCAAACCCGCACGGCTGTTTTATCCGCCAGAGAAACTCCGAACTCTGACAAAATTTTACGCGGCTCACGCACGGCCCGCGCACGATAGGCATCCGATTTATACCACCCCGGTGGAATCCCCAACAAAGGCCATGGGTAGCAACTGCACAGCGTGCAAACGACCATGTTGTGGAGATCAGGGGAATTTTCGACAACAACGATATGTTCACCTTGCCGACCGTAAAAACCAAGCTTTGTCACCTCGGGCGTTGCATCCTTAAGCAGTGCGGCCTTAAAGGCCGGGTCAGTCCAGGCTTTGGCAACAACCCGGGCACCGTTCTGCGGGCCAATCTTGTTTTGGTAAGTGTCGATGATCTCATCCAAAGCCGCCGGGTCGATCAGCCCCTTGCGGGTCAGAATCGTTTCCAGCGCCTTGACGCGAAGTGCGGGTTCAGGCGGCAATAAGGCGTGCGGATGGTCGGGATTGTCATGTGGCATAGGCCGCAGCCTGCTTTACCACCCCCTTGCCTGTCCAGTCTCTTTGCTGTGATCCCGAAGATCACTTGGCGTGATGGTAACTCGTGACTTGCCCCCGGAACCAAACTTGCATAAGTACCTCGCGATACACGCCACGCTGTACAGGACCACCATGGAAAACGTCGTTCTCATTATCCATCTTCTTCTGGCTTTGGGCCTGATCGCCGTCGTCCTGATGCAGCGGTCCGAAGGCGGCGGCCTTGGCATGGGTGGCGGCGGAGGCGGTGCCATGGCTGGCCGGTCGGCTGCAACAGCATTGGGCAAGGTGACCTGGATTTTAGCCGCGTGCTTTATCGTCACTTCGATCACGCTGACCATTCTGGCGGCACAAAAATCCTCGGGCAGCTCTGTGCTCGACCGGATTGGGACACAGGCACCGGCCGCGACCGAAGAAAGCACACCGGCAATTCCGTCGGCGGATGACCTGTTGCCTCCGGCACAGGGTGACAACGCGCCTTTGATCCCGCAGGCCAACTGACACACAAAACCTAGAAACCGAAAAGAGAACTGCAACAGCATCTTGCGGTTCTCTTGCGCTATTGGCGCGAATCCTTTATACGTGAAGTCCCGTGATGCAGCGGTTTTTCTTGAACCGCCGGGCAGCTGATATTGACGTCTCACGGGGAGCAGCCGAAAAACATGGCGCGTTTTATTTTCATCACTGGTGGTGTGGTTTCATCCTTGGGCAAAGGATTGGCTTCGGCGGCTTTGGGCGCGCTGTTGCAGGCCCGAGGGTATTCGGTGCGTCTGCGCAAGCTGGACCCCTATCTGAATGTCGATCCGGGCACCATGTCGCCTTTTGAGCATGGCGAAGTGTTCGTTACAGATGACGGGGCAGAAACCGATCTGGACCTTGGCCATTACGAACGTTTTACCGGCGTCGCCGCGCGCAAAACCGACTCGGTCAGCTCCGGGCGGATTTATTCCAACGTGCTGGAAAAAGAACGCCGCGGCGATTACCTGGGCAAAACCATTCAGGTGATCCCGCACGTCACCAATGAGATCAAGGATTTCATCGCCATTGGTGAGGATGAAGTCGATTTCATGCTGTGCGAGATCGGCGGCACCGTGGGCGATATCGAAGGCCTGCCCTTCTTTGAGGCCATCCGCCAGTTCAGCCAGGACAAACCACGCGGCCAATGCCTGTTCATGCACTTAACCCTGCTGCCCTACATCAAAGCCTCGGGCGAATTGAAAACCAAGCCGACCCAGCACTCGGTAAAAGAGCTGCGTTCGATCGGTCTCGCCCCCGACATTCTGGTCTGCCGGTCCGAAGGCCCGATCCCGACCAAGGAACGTGAAAAACTGGCTTTGTTCTGTAACGTCCGCCCCGATAGCGTGATTGCTGCGCAGGACCTCAGCACCATCTACGATGCTCCGCTTGCCTATCACCGCGAGGGACTGGATCAGGCGGTTCTGGATGCCTTCCAGATCAGCCCTGCCCCCAAGCCTGATCTGACCAAATGGGAAGACGTCAGTGATCGCATCCACAATGCCGAGGGCGAAGTGAAGGTCGCCATCGTCGGTAAGTACACCCAGTTGGAAGACGCCTATAAGTCGATAGCCGAGGCGCTGACCCATGGCGGGATGGCCAACCGTGTCCGCGTCAAGGTCGAATGGGTCGATGCCGAGGTATTCGATACCGAAGAGGCCGCCCCGCATCTGGAAGGCTTCCACGCGATCCTCGTGCCCGGCGGATTCGGTGAGCGCGGTACCGAAGGCAAAATCAAGGCTGCGCAATATGCCCGCGAACATAAGGTGCCCTATCTGGGCATCTGCCTGGGCATGCAGATGGCCGTAATTGAGGCCGCGCGAAATGCCGCTGGCATCAAAGAGGCCGGGTCCGAGGAATTCGACCATGAATCCGGTAAAAAGCGGTTTGAACCGGTGGTCTATCACCTGAAAGAATGGGTGCAGGGCAATCACAAGGTCGAACGCAAAGTCGGTGATGACAAGGGCGGCACCATGCGCCTGGGCGCCTATGACGCGGTTCTGGCCGAAGGGTCAAAAGTGGCCGAAGTCTATGGCGGCACCGCCATCGAGGAGCGCCACCGCCACCGCTATGAAGTGGACATCAAATACCGCGACAAACTGGAAAAAGCTGGTCTCAATTTCTCAGGCATGTCTCCCGACGGGCGGTTGCCAGAAATCGTCGAGTGGTCGGATCATCCGTGGTTCATTGGGGTCCAGTACCACCCCGAGCTGAAATCCAAGCCGTTCGACCCGCATCCTTTGTTCCGCGACTTTGTGCGCGCTGCCAAGGATACCTCGCGTCTGGTCTGACACCAGGCACGAAAGCAGATTGTATCGGTCAGCGCGAAAAGACTGTACGCGCTGACCCTTTGCACGGTTAACTGTCCGCAACTCAGAGATAGGAGACCGGCCATGACCGATCAGATCACCAAAGCACTGACATTCGCGGCTCTGCACAAAAAGGGCGAACCGGTTATCCTGTACAATATCTGGGATGCTGGCAGTGCCGGTGCCGTGCGCGACGCTGGCGCCCAAGCCATTGCCACTGGAAGCGCTCCTGTTGCGATGGCACAAGGGTTCAGCGACGGCCAAAACATCCCGATGCAGGTCGCGCTGGACAATGCTCGCCGGATTGTCGAATCCGTTGATCTACCGGTTACTCTGGATTTCGAAGGTGCGTATGCGGCTGATGCTCAGGGTATCTCTGCCAATATCAGGCTGGCCCTTGAATCCGGCGTTGTCGGCTTCAACTTCGAAGACCAGATCATCGGATCAAAAGACTTGTACGATATTGAAACTCAGGCCGCCCGTGTCAGCGCGATGCGTGAAGGCTGCGATGCGGCTGGCGTTCCTGCGTTTATCAACGCGCGGACCGACATTTTCCTGAAGGCGCAGCCCGAAACCCATGATGATGCGATGCTGGAAGAGGCAATGGTCCGAGCACAAGCCTATTCAGATGCAGGGGCCAGCGGATTCTTTGCCCCCGGCCTACGGGATCAGGCCATGATTGCCCGGTTGGTAAAGTCAATCGACCTGCCGCTAAATATCATAGCATTACCCGGCACACCGGACACCGCCACTTTGGCTGGGCTGGGAGTCGCGCGTATAAGCTATGGCCCTGTACCCTATCGGAAAATGCTGGCCTGGCTGCAAGACGAAGCGCGAAAGGTACTCTGACCCAGCGCGCTATCCGGCTGTAGCAGGCGGTCTTTTGATCATTCTGAGCCTTGCGCGATAGTCCGTGCTTGGCGGGTTATCAAATATGGAATAATCTCTGACCATGTTGAAAAAACTCTTTCAGGCTTTCCGCCCGCCACAACACGACAATCTGCCCGACCCAGACGCTGAACTTGCACTCGGGGCGCTTATGGTGCGCGTTGCACAAGCGGACAGGGATTATAAGCTGGAAGAGATCAGCCTGATCGACCGTATCCTCGCCCGACTTTATCAACATAACGCGATCGAAGCCGCAAAGGTCCGCGCCACCTGCGAGAAACTGCACGCAGCCGCACCGGAAACGGACACGTTCGGTAAGCTGATCCGGGAAACCACGGACCTGCACGAGCGCTTGGCCGCTTTGGATGCCCTCTGGGAGGTGGTTCTGGCCGACGGGAATACAGATGAGGGCGAGATGAAAATCGTCGAAGAAGCCCGCATCGCCATGGGTCTGAGCTTTAACGACAGCAAGACCGCCAGAAAGCGTGTGCAAAGACGCTTGGAAGAGGCGTAAGGCCTCTCTATACCTGTCTCATGTTTAGTGATTTTCTGTCTCGACTGACCCAGCCTCAGCCCGCCCCTTTCACCGATGACGATGCTCGACTGGCCTTGACGGCCCTGCTGGTGCGCGTTGCCCGATCTGACAACGACTATGCCGACAGTGAAATGGCGCGAATCGACCGGATTTCGGTTGAACGCTATGACCTATCCCCGTTCGAAGCCGCCGGCCTGCGCGCCCGCGCCGAAGATCTCGAGGCCGAAGCACCGGACACCGTACGGTTCACTCGCGCAATCAAAGAGGCCGTTGCCTATGACGACCGCCTGGCAGTCGTTCAGGCCTTGTGGTCGGTCGCTCTGGCGGATGGGCACCGCACGGGTGAAGAGGATTCCTTACTGCGACTGGTCGTCAGCCTGCTGGGCATCAGTGATGTCGACTCTGCAATGGCCCGTCAAAAGGCTGCCAAATCTTGATAGCCATGCTGGGCATGTACGACATGCCTGCGCTGCGCCCTGCGAATGATCGGTTTTGGGCATCGATTCGGGATTACCTTGGCTATGGCCCCGCAAACCTAAACCGAGACCGGGATGTCTGGGATGTCTGGTTGGACCCGGATCTGGTTTTTGCCCAGACCTGCGGCATGCCCTATCGCACCCGGCTGCATGGCAAGGTGCAGTTGGTTGGAACGCCGGACTACGCGTTGCCTGGCTGCCCACCTGGCCATTACCGGTCGGTTTTTGTAGCCCGCCGCCACGACCCCCGCGATCTTGATGAATTGGCCGATGGTGTTTTTGCCTATAATGAACCGCTGTCGCAATCCGGATGGGCCGCCCCAATGGTTCACCTTGAACGATACCACCGAACACCATCGTCGGTTCTGCAATCCGGTGGTCATGCGCTGTCTGCTCAAGCCATTTCCGAGGGCCGTGCCGATTATGCCGCGCTGGATGCGCTGACATGGGAGATACTGAAGGCCCATTCCGACCTTCCAGAAGCTCTGCGTGAGGTCGCCGAAACAACCCCAACCCCCGCGCTACCTTATATCACAGCGAAGGATCAGGACGCCGCTCAGATCGCACGCGCTGCTCGCAACGCGATTCTAACCATGTCACCGCAAGATCGGAACCTTCTGCACCTGCATGACCTGATCTCAATTCCTGCCAAAGATTATCTGCGCGTCCCAAATCCGTCGAAATTGTAAACTGCGATGGATAATTCATGATCAAATTGACCAGAACGCTTCGTCAAATTGACGGAATCACCCGCTTACTCTGTCATTTGCGCATTGCATTGATCTGATTTTTAAGCCCTAGTACCGCACCAACACCAATAACACTTGGACCAACCGTGACAGATTCAACTCCCGTCATTGAGATCAAGAACCTACACAAGAGTTTCGGCAATCTGGAAGTGCTGAAGGGCGTGGATATCACTGCCAGACGGGGCGATGTCGTATCTTTGATTGGGTCCTCGGGGTCTGGGAAATCCACTTTATTGCGGTGCTGCAACCTGTTGGAAGACAGCCAGCAGGGCGAAATCCTTTTCAAGGGTGAACCTGTTCGTTGGTCCGGTAACAGCCACACGCGCCGGCCTGCAGATGCGAAACAGGTTCTGCGCATTCGCACAAACCTGTCGATGGTTTTCCAACAGTTCAACCTGTGGGCTCATTTGACCATCCTGCAGAACGTAATGGAAGCACCTGTAACGGTATTGGGCCGTGACAAAAAAGAAGTTGAAGACAGCGCACGCAGATACCTTGAAAAAGTTGGTATTGGCGACAAGTGCGACGCCTACCCCGCACAGTTGTCTGGTGGCCAGCAACAGCGTGCCGCGATCGCGCGGGGGCTGTGCATGGAGCCCGAGGCGCTTTTGTTTGACGAGCCCACGTCGGCGCTGGACCCCGAATTGGAACAAGAAGTGATCAAGGTGATCAAAGACCTGGCGGCAGAAGGCCGCACCATGATCATTGTGACCCACGACATGAAAATGGCCGCTGATATCTCTAGCCATGTCGTTTTCCTTCACCAGGGCCTCATCGAAGAAGAAGGCCTGCCTGAAGATCTCTTTACTACCCCTGAATCTCCACGGCTTCAGGGCTTTCTTTCCGCCACTCAGGCGGCATAACTTCAGATCAGAACCAAAACTGGGGAGTATCCAATGAAAAAACTGATCCTGACCACTGCGGCCCTTGCGCTGAGCGCGGGCATGGCCATGGCAGACACCATCCGGATGGGGACCGAGGGCGCCTATGCACCTTGGAACTTCGTCAATGACGCAGGTGAGATCGACGGCTTTGAGCGCGAGCTGGGCGACGAGCTGTGCAAACGCGCAGACCTGACCTGCGAGTGGGTCAAGAACGACTGGGATTCGATCATTCCGAACCTGGTCTCGGGCAACTACGACGTGATCATCGCTGGAATGTCGATCACCGACGAGCGTGACGAGGTCATCGACTTTACCCAGAACTACACACCACCGGATCCCTCCGCCTATGTAGCAATGTCGGATGACGCCGATGTTGCAGGTGGTGTGGTCGCCGCACAGACCGGCACCATTCAGGCTGGCTATATCGCCGAATCCGGCGCGACCCTGGTCGAGTTCGCCAGCCCCGAGGAAACCATCGCTGCCGTACGCAACGGTGAGGCCGATGCGGTTCTGGCCGACAAATCCTTCCTTGCCCCGATCGTCGACGAAGACGCAGATCTGCGCTTTGTGGCCGATGAGGTTCCGCTGGGTGGTGGCGTCGGCATTGGCGTCCGTGAATCCGACGGTGAGCTGAAAGAAAAGCTCAACGCAGCCATCCAATCCATGAAGGATGACGGCAGCCTGAACGAGCTGATCACCAAATGGGAAGTGTCTTCGACCTTCTAATTCTGATCCGGCGGCGTGCCCCAGTCTACGGGCGCGCCGCCCCAGCGCCTTTACCACCTGAAGAGGCCCGCCATTTTTTCGTTCTGCACTGATCCCGACACGCTGGGAACCTTCCGTTGGTTCTCGTGCTATCTGACCAATGGTGTGCATTGGTCCTTTTACCTGTCCTTCCTCAAGGTACTGGCCCTACTTGCCGTGACGGCGCCCGTAGCGCTGGGTTTCGGGTTCGTCGGCGCCATGGCTGCCCGTTCGCACGTTCTGCCGGTCAGTTGGCTGGGTAAGGGTTATATCGCCATCGTGCGCGGCGTGCCGGATATCGCCTTTTTCATGTTCTTCGTGATTGCTTTGGATCAGGCATTCGAATGGACGCGGCATCAAATTCTCTGCCCGGACTGGACGGATTCGATCCGACAGGGCAACGACTTTATCGTCTGCCAATCTGCCAAACTGCCACTGGGCACCTCGCCGGAATGGGTGCACGAAACCTATGGGTTCTTTCTGGCTGTCATCACTTTCTCTATTGTTTTCGGTGCTTTCGCCGCCAATGTTCTGTTCGGCGGCATGCGGGCCGTACCCTATATACAGCTGGAAACCGCCGAAGCCTATGGGATGTCCCGTCGCCAGACATTCTGGAAAATCCTTGTGCCTCAGATGTGGGTTTATGCCCTGCCCGGTCTCAGCAATCTCTGGATGGTTCTGATCAAGGCCACGCCGTTGCTGTTCCTTCTGGGCATCGAAGATATCGTGTACTGGGCCCGCGAACTGGGCAGCACCAAGACTCCGAAGTTTACGCAATACCCACACGGTGACTGGCGCATGTGGTATTTCCTGTTCCTGCTGGTTTTCTACCTTGGCTTCACCCGTATGTCCGAGATCGGGCTTGAACGCCTGATGCGCCGGCTCTCGCACGGACAGGCCACCGCCGCCGGAGAATTGCTGCGCAAGGAGACCACCGCATGAGCTGCTTGCAGACCATTCAGGACTACGGCCTGCGATCTCTTGGATATGGCGAGCGTCTGCTGCCAAAATCCGACTTTACCTTATGTGAGCACTTTACCCTGATTGGGTCTGGTATGATCTGGAATATCTATTTCGGAGTCATGGCGCTTGCGACCGGGTTTTTCCTTGCCACAGCACTGGCGCTTGGCAAAGCTTCACCCAGTTTCTGGCTGCGCAAACCTTCGGAATGGTTCATTTTCATCTTTCGTGGTTCGCCGCTGTTCATTCAGTTTTTCTTTGCCTATTTCTTCTTCCTGTCGCTGAAGAAATCCTATCCGATGTTCGATTCTCTGACGTCGGCCTGGATTGGGGCGCTGATCGTTCTGTTTCTGAACACTGCCGCCTATTCAGCCGAAATTTTCTTTGGCGCGCTCCGATCCATTCCCAAGGGCGATACCGAGGCTGCAGATGCTTATGGCATGTCCGGCTGGTCTCGCTTCCGGCGGATCGTCTGGCCCACCATGCTGCGGCTTGCCTGGCCCGCCTACACGAATGAGGCGATCTTTCTGTTCCATGCCACCACGCTGGTGTTCTTCTCGGCCTTCCCCGCCTGGCAGCAACGAGGCGATGCGCTGTATTACGCAAGCTATTTCGCGGACAAGACGTTCAACCCCTTTGTCGCCTATCCAATCCTTGCCTTCTATTTCATCTTACTGACGCTTGTGATCGTTGGGGGGTTCGGCCTGGTGAACAAGCATCTGAACCGTCATTTACCTGCGGAACGAAAAACAAAAATGCGCTTTCGCCTGAATCTGGCACGCTAAGACCCAACCGGGGTTGCAGCCGCTGCAATCCCCGGAAAAGACAATTTCTCAAATAAAAGTCGGTACCGTTTTGAGTAAAGGCAGCCCTTCGATTTGCGCGACAGCCTAGGGGCGGAACTAGCTTGGGAATTTTCCGGCAATCGGGGAGATGGTACCGCCTCCCTGGCTTGAACAGGGGACCTCTGGATCCACAATCCAGCGCTCTAACCAACTGAGCTAAGGCGGCACTTGTGAAGGGCGATGTACCGAACGCGTTCACGGAATGCAAGAGGATTAAAGCTGAATTTTCCAGCTTTGTTCGACCAGATCAACCCCGAAGGAATGGACCGGTTTGCTATCCATCAACTGCCACCCAGTGGACCCATAAAGCGCACAGGCAGCCTTGTGGCTTTCATGCGTCCACAGCCTCATTTCAGTGTAACCGGCGCCGCGAGCAAAGCCCATGCAGCTCTCCAGCATCCGCTTTCCCAGACCCATCCCGCGCGCTTCGGGCAACAGTAAGAACAACCGCAGTTTTGCGGTCGTTTCACTCAGGGCAACGCAGAAAATACTGCCCAAAGGTTTGCCGTCACATTCCGCAATCCAGCCACGCTCGCGCTTGGCATCATGGTTAGTGATAAAATCATCGAGGATTTCTTTCACCAACACGACAAAAGAGTCGTCAAAACCCTCGTCTCGTGAATACAAAAAATCATGCACAGCCACCAACCACGGCGCGTCCAAAGCTTCAAAGGGTCTGATCTGAATAGAGTGCATCCCCTATTTGAACGCAAAGGTAACTTGATTCTCAAGCCTTTGCGCGCTAGCACGAACTCTCATCCCCGGAGGCACACATGAGCATCAATACCGAAAGTGACATTCAGGCGAATTTGCAGATCGGACCAACAGATCAGGGGATGGTGCGCCTATTCATCGAAGCAGAAAACCTTGAGATTCCAATGGATTTCGATCCAGAAGAAGCCGAAGAGATTGCCGACGAGCTCCGCGCCGCCGCGCATGCCGCACGGGCAGTAAAAAGCTGACCTATCAGATTCTGGGATCTCTCAGAGACTGCAAGCGACGGGCCGCGTCTGTGGCAAATTTCTGGATCATCTTCTTCCGCCGGGCCGGAGCTATCTTGTCCTCTGGTGCCATACGCACGATCTCAGCGTCATAAGCATCGGCAATGATCAACCCGGTCTCGGCAGGCAACAGCTCGGTCGGAAACTCCGTATCCACTGCCCAGAAGAATCGATCACACCACTCCAAATAGCCCTGCCATTTGGAATCCGACTGGAAATCAGCGCGGCTTGATTTACATTCGATCACCCAAAGCTCACCCTTAGGACCCAGCCCCATCACATCAACCCGCAGTCCGCGTATAGGCACGAATTCCTCAACGGATACAAAGCCATGCGCCGTCAGGTGACGGGCGACGCCACGTGCAAGTCTTTGTCCGGGTTGCAGGTCCAATGTCATATCTCAAATGTGAACAATTAGTGAACAAATGTAAAGTGAGCCCATACGGCTTGACATAGTACCATTTGGTATTGCATTAATGTGAAACCAAATGGTATCTCTTTAGGTTGCATATGGAAAACCAAACTCAAAACGCGTTCCGCGCTCTGGCTGACCCTACCCGCAGGGACATTGTGCAGATGTTAGCACTGCAGGACATGACGATCGCTCAGTTGACTGATCGCTTCGACATGACCCGCGCGGCTGTCAAGAAACACCTGACCGTCCTGTCGGATGGCGGCCTGATTGCCGTCGAAGCCCGTGGCCGGGAACGCATAAACCGACTTGAACCAAAAGGTATGGCCCCTGTTCTGGATTGGCTCAGCTACTTTGATCAATTCTGGGATGAACGCCTTAACTCTCTTAAAGAAGCTGTTGAAAGGAAATCAAAATGACTGATGCCGTTCTAAGGAAATCCATCTTCCTGAGGGCCGAGCCCGAGACCGTCTGGGCCTATCTGACCAAACCCGAGAGGCTGGCGGAATGGTTTCACAAACCCGAACGCCCCCTGGCGCAGGGCCAAAAGCTTGAGATGTTCGGAACAACCAGTGGCGACCTGCTGATCTGGGGAGAGGTCCGCGAGGCGCGCCCTCCGTCCTATCTGGAATATTCGTTCACGGTTAAGCCGATGGGAGACGCGGTCAGCATCGTGAAATGGACTCTGGAACCGGTGGCGGGCGGTACACGCCTGGACCTGCTGCACGAAGGTCTGCCGCAAGGCGCCGATGCCTTTGGCCTGATCCTGGCGCTGGACAATGGCTGGGACGAGCATTTCGGCAAGATGCGCGCGTCCTTGCACGAAACTGTTGACGCCTGACCCCTTGTGCGAACCCGCCGGACGCCCTACTTAGGCCCGTGGCGGGTTCTGCCCTTCTTGTGACTGGTAGCATTCTGGTGGCCTTAAGCAATTCCGAGGGGGCTGGCTCTGTTCAGGTCCTGGCCTGATTACCTGGCGCCCACCTGTACATACAGGTCCTCGGGAATCAAACCGCACGGTTGACTGGTGGTCCCGCCACACTCGATCCAAACTCCGGCAGGAAATAGCCAGATTTACGAGCTTTGGGTTCTGACCTGCGGGCCAGATCGCGCTAATCATACCTGGAGCAGACAGGCATCAAGAAATGCTTTTACGGGTTCGGGTTGCCGAATGGCACGGGGCTGCACAATCACAACATTGAAATACCCGATATCCTGTGCCAGCGGACGCGCGACGACCGCATCGCCTTCTATCGTTCGTCTCGCCTCTGGCGGAAAACCAACCAGCGTGAACCCAAGCCCTTTGCCAACATAGGCATGCACCAACTCTCGTGATTGCGAGATCAGTGGCACTTCTGGATCAAGCCCAGCGGCCTGCAACAGGTCAAGATAGCTTGGACCCGGACCGGAACGCGACACTGCAATGTAGGGCATGCCTGTCAGCTGCTCAAGCTGTACGCTGTCGGCATGCACCAATGGGTGCGAGGCCGGAAGTAAAACCAGAGGCGCCAGTTCTTTAAGTACTTCAACGTGATGACGTCGGGGTTCAAACCCTTGATCAAACACCACAAGCGCGTCCAACTCGCCGGCATCCAGCGCAGCAACGAGGTTCGGGAAATCATCCTCAACAACCTCGATGCGGATACCGGGATGGCTTTGGCGAAAAGCCAGAACAGCTGGTAGAATGATCTTCTGCGCAATCGCATAATGCGTCCCGATAACAATAGAACCTGTTTTACCCTCAGCCATCACAGCGGCCCGATTGCCGAGCGCGCCTGCTTGCATCAGCAACGCGTCGGAATCCGTCAAAAAGGCTGCGCCAACGCGGGTCAACCTCATCCCGCGTGCAGGAAAGCGATCAAACAACGTCAAACCAGTGACATCTTCGAGTTTGTCGATTGCCGATGAAATAGCGGCGGCCGAAACATTCAGGTTCCTGGCTGCCTGCGCGATACCGCCACATCGCGCCGTCTCGGCGAAGAACGACAACTGGCGCAAAGTGAAACGTATCATCAATAAAATCTTCTTTTTACAAATTTTAAATCAGTTTTTTCGACCTTTAGCAATGCGCTACCCTGCGTTTGAAACTCAGGGAGAAAGCAGATGGACATCAGACCACTTACCGGCGGTGTGGGCGCAGAGATCATCGGCGCCGATATCCGAGACGGCAGCCAGTTCGACGCCATTCATACGGCCTTTGCTCAGCACTCTGTCATCGTACTCAGAGCGCAGGATGTCGGCCCGGATGAGCATCTGGCGTTTGCCCAACGCTTTGGCGCGATCAACATCAACCGCTTCTTCAGGCCGGTCGATGGGCATCCAGAAATCGCTATGGTGCTGAAGGAAAAGGATCAGAAAGAGGCCATCGGAGAGGGCTGGCATACCGATCATTCCTACGACCAAATCCCGGCGATGGGGTCTATCCTGCATGCTTTGGAAACCCCGCCCTTTGGAGGCGACACACTGTTCGTCTCGATGGGTGCAGCTTATGAGGCGCTGTCACCTACCATGCGGAGCTTTCTGGATGGGCTCTGGGCGGTTCATTCGTCTCGGCACGTTTTTGGAACAAGCTCACAGGACAGTGAAGCGGCGCAAAGTGGTCGGCTAAGCAATGCACAGGCAGCCACCCAAGACGCGCGACATCCTGTGATCATAAAACACCCCCTCAGCGGGCGGCGCGGTATTTATGTGAATCCAGTGTTCACAACCCAAATCGAAGGCCTGAGCGCCGATGAATCAGCAGCCATCCTTGCAATGCTATATGACCATTGCCAGCAACCCGAGTTCCAATGCCGCATTCGTTGGCAAACAGGCGACATGACCATCTGGGACAATCGGGCCACATGGCACAAAGCGGTCAATGACTATCATGGATTTCGACGATTGATGCACAGGGTTACCGTGGAGGGTGTCGCCTTGTCTGCCGAATGACCCGAACCCTGTCAGAGAAAAGACACAACGCAGTCAGACTAAAACTGACGCCCTGACCTACCAATTACGGCGGGCAAGCTCTGCGTCCACCTCAACCGGCGTGTCACGTGTCTTAACGCCCTGTACGTGTCTCTTGTTTGATCAGGGCAGGCTTTAGCCTGACAGAAACCGGCGTTCCACCGCGCGGACCGCCGGGTTTTTCTGCCATGCTCATAATGGCATAGGCAAACTGTACACCGGCAAAGACGATCCCGTTCATGAACCAGATCATCGCCAGAGCAACCAGGCCGATATCAGAACCAGTAATCAGATGACGCAGGTTGGCGACGTTCAGGGCCAGAAGCACCCCGACAAAAATTGCCGAGATGGCAAAGCCCCAGGCCACTTGCGTGATATACAAACGGATCAGTTTGGGCATGGCGGACCTCATTGCGCTATAACATTCAGTTTAACGCATATTTGATCCGTGTAAACGCGTCAGAACGCCTCGGGCTTGGCCTCGTGCGCCATGTGATCCAGCACTGCGTTGACAAATTTGGTCTCTTTACCTTCGGGGAAGAAGGCCCGCGCCACATCGACGAATTCAGTGATGACCACCTTGGGCGGTGTGTCGTTCTGTGTCAGCTCTGCTCCGGCGGCCCGGAAGGCCGCGCGCAGGGTCGGGTCGATCCGGGCAATCGGCCATTTGGCAACCAAAGCGCGATCGGTCATCTGATCGATCGGCGCCTGATAATTGACCGCATCTTCTACCAGCTTGCGGAACAGGCGAATATCGCCGTCCAGCATTTCCTCGCCCTCATAGACGGCGCCAAAGCGGTGATCCAGAAACTCGGTCACAACCTGATCGGTTGTCTGACCCGATTGCTCCATCTGGAACAGCGCCTGCACGGCATAGAGCCGAGCGGCGGATTTCATCAGGCGTTTCTGGTTGGCCGGTTTTGGCGCGTCTGTCTTGGTCATGCTGTTGTGGGTCCGTTGCTGTCGCCCGCCACAAGGATGGACTCGGACGGCGGCTTGAACCCGACGCCCTTTTTGGAAGAGCCCCACTTACGGCTGAGCGCGATCAGATGCAAGGCCGCAGCGGCAGCCCCGCCCCCTTTATTCATTTTTTCCGGATTGGCGCGCACTTCGGCCTGATCGTCATTCTCGACTGTCAGGATACCGTTGCCGATGCACAGCCCCTGCAGACCCATCAGTTGGATGGCACGGCTGGAGTCGTTGCAGACGGTTTCGTAATGCGTGGTCTCTCCGCGAATGACACAGCCCAGCGCGACATAGCCGTCAAAATTGCACTGACGGTCCGCCATGGCGATAGCCGTCGGGATTTCCAAGGCGCCGGGCACTTCGACCACATCACAGGTGCCGCCTGCCCCTTCGATCTCGGCCTTTGCGCCAGCCACCAGATTGTCAGCGATGGCGCGATAGAACGGGGCCACAACGATCAACAGCTTAACGGGTTTGTCGAAACTCGGTGTCGGCAACACGCCGTGTTTGTCTTGTTCAGCCACAATCAGTCCTCCCTGAGGATTGAACGGGTCCCGACAATGGACAGGCCAAATGCGTCGAGCCCGAGATAAACGGTTTCCGGCGAGTCGGTCAGCAGCACAAGTTCCTGGATTCCCATCTTGGACAGTATCTGCGCCCCCAGACCGGTTTGTTTGATGGTGCGTGGGCCCTCATCTTCAGCCGCATAGAGCGAGTTGCGCGGTTGGCGGAACAGACAGACCACACCGCGCCCTTCATCGGCAATCTTTTCCATCGCGCGCGGCAGCTCACGTGAGGATTTCGGGCCAAGACCCAGAATGTCGGGCGCCTCGTGCAGCGCATGGGTCCGGGTCAAAACCGGCTCGGGCGTGGTGATGTCACCCTTGACCATCACGACATGTTCGATGCCATGGGTCTGATCGGTGAAAATCCGCATTTCCCAGTCGCCGCCATATTCGGATGTGACGGTTTCCCGAGATGTCTCAACCACCAGATTGTCATTGCGCGACCGGTAGGCGATCAAGTCGCTGATCGTGCCGATCTTCAACCCGTGTTCCTTGGCGAATTCGACCAGGTCAGGCAGCCGCGCCATGGTTCCGTCAGGGTTCATGATCTCGCAGATCACGCCCGAAGGGTTCAAGCCGGCCAGGCGTGAGATATCAACGGCGGCCTCGGTATGGCCCGCGCGCACCAGCACCCCGCCCCGCTTGGCCCGCAAGGGGAAGACGTGACCCGGTGTGGCGATATGGGCCATCGTGTTTTGCTCGTTGATCGCTGTCGCCACGGTCAGCGCCCGGTCACCAGCGGAAATGCCAGTCGACACTCCCTCGCGCGCTTCAATCGACACGGTGAACGCGGTCTCATGACGTGACGAGTTGTTCACCGCCATCATCGGCAGACCCAACGTGTCAATCCGTTCCGCCGTCATCGGCAGGCAGATCAGGCCACGACCATGGGTGGCCATGAAATTAATTGCCTCAGCATCAGCGAACTCGGCGGCAATCACCAGATCGCCCTCATTCTCGCGATCTTCGTGATCAACCAGGATATACATCCGGCCTTTGCGCGCCTCGTCGATGATCTCTTTGATCGGGCTGATTGCCGCGCGCAGCTGGGCCTCGACCGGTCCGGGAGTTTCAAAGCTCATGGGGCAGCCTTTCACATGCCAAGTTTGACCGGGTGGATAGACCACCGCGCGGTCAAAGACCAGACCGCATGCGGCACCGTTCCGGTCAGACGCGACGTTGAATTGTGGACTAGGACATTTCTGCGAGGCGCGCGACATAGCGAGCCAGCGTGTCGATCTCAAGATTGACCCGGTCGCCGATGCCGACATCCCCCCAGGTCGTCACCTCTTTTGTGTGCGGAATGAAGTTGATACCAAAATCGCACCCGTCCACATCGTTTACGGTCAAAGAAGTACCGTTCAGCGCAACTGATCCCTTGGGCGCAATGAAGCGGGCCAGATCTTTGGGTGCGCGCAAGGTTACTCGCGTGCTGTCGCCTTCGTCCAGAACGGCGACCACTTCTGCGACGCCATCAACATGACCAGACACGATATGACCGCCCAACTCATCTCCGACCTTCAGCGCGCGTTCCAGATTGACGCGTTTGCCGACGGTCCAGCGATCCAAATTGGTTTTCGAAACGGTTTCCGCGCTGATTTGCACATCATACCAGTCTTCGCCCAGTGCGATGACTGTCAGGCAAACGCCGTCGCTGGCAATGGATGCACCAATATCAATCCCCGGGGTATTGTAGGCGGTTTTGATCCGCGCCCGCAGATCGCCTTGCTGCTCCAGTTCGGTGATGGTGCCGATATCTGTGACGATCCCCGTAAACATTGCGTTAACCCTCTGTTTCTAACCTGATGCCAGCGCTCACCGTCGAGGTAAGCGTAAGCGCGCCTACGGGCAAGCCCCAGGTTGCCGCAAATACGACAAACAGGCATAATTCCTCATCTAACGACAAGAGCAGCAGAAATGTTACCACTCAACGGCGCTGCGCAAAAACGCGTATTTCTTTTCCTGCAAGGACCGCACGGGCCGTTTTTTGGCGCGCTTGGTAAGATCCTGCGCGCAGCGGGTTCCGAAGTGTGGCGCGTGGGTTTCAACGCCGGGGATCAGGCTTTCTGGTCTGATAAGGCCAGCTTTATTCCCTATGCTGGCAAACCCGAGAACTGGCCGGCAAAATTTGTTGACCTGGTTGTCGGCCGCGAGGTGACAGACATTGTCCTGTATGGCGATACGCGTCCAATCCACGCCCAAGCCATCCGCATCGCCCGCGCCCACGGGATCACTGTTCATGTTTTCGAAGAAGGGTATCTGAGGCCCTGGTGGGTCACCTACGAACGCACAGGTACGAATGGCAATTCGCATCTGATGAATCTGGAAGTTACCCAGATGCAGCGAGCGCTGGAGCGAACTGATGCGCCGATGCCGCCCCCTCCGACGCATTGGGGTGATATGCGACAGCATATTTTCTATGGCGCGCTGTATCATTGGTTTGTTCTGTTCCTGAACGGCAAGTATCGCAATTTTCGAACCCACCGTGACCTACCGGTTTCGAAAGAGTTCAGGCTGTATTTCAAACGGCTGGCAATGATGCCCTTCCACAGAATCCGGCGGCGAGTGGCGACGGAGCGAGTCCGGCGGGGCGGGTTTCCCTATCACTTGGCATTGCTGCAACTGGGACATGACAGTTCGGTTCAGTCACACTCGGACTTTGACTGCATGTCCGAGTTTCTTGAGCAGGTACTGCACGGTTTTGCAAATGGCGCACCAACGCACCATCATCTGGTCATCAAAGAACACCCGCTGGAAAATCATCGGGAACCATTGCGCCAGGTGGCACGCAAACTGGCCAAAACACTGGGTATCGCTGATCGGGTCCATTATGTACCCGGGGGCAAACTGGCCACATTGCTCAACGAAGCGAGCTCGGCCGTGACGATCAATTCAACTGCGGGTCAGCAGGTATTGTGGCGCGGCATTCCTCTGCGCGCCTTTGGCAAATCGGTCTATGACAAGCCCGAATTTGTTTCCAACCAACCGATCACTGATTTCTTTTCCAATCCAGATATCCCCGATACCGAAGCCTATCAAAGCTATAGGCGTTTTCTGCTAGATACCAGTCAGGTCCCCGGCGGGTTTTATTCACGCCGTGGGCGGCGACAGTTGCTTAGGCGCGCCGTGGATATGATGCTAAGGGCGAAAGATCCCTACCAATCCGTGCTGACCGACAAAGAGGCGCGGACGCCACAGTTGAGGATCGTTGAGTAAATCACCCCTCTTGATGCTGGCGATTGCAGTTGGAAACAAGTACGCTGCTGGAAACAAAAGACCAAAACCAAGACGTTCGAGGATATTCGGCAGTGCAGCGCTTTCCAATCCGATGGGGACGGGGTGTAACCCTTGTGGCCGCTCTTGGCCTGCTGGCCGCGTGCCAACTACCTAAAACTGGCCCAAACAAATCCGAAATCCTTGCCGGTTCGACCACGAAAGGTGGAAACGCCTATGTTGTTGAGGTTGACGATCGGGTGGCGCAGGTCACGTCGGCAGTGCCTCAATATGGGTTCTCGCAAACCTTCCGTAGCGCTCAGAACCTGACCGCCGACACGGTTCGTCCGGGTGATGTACTGGGCCTGACAATCTGGGAAAACGTAGATGACGGGCTGTTATCCGGAGAGACCGGCGCCTCAACATCCCTGGAAGAGGTACAGGTCGATAGCGAGGGCTTCATCTTTGTTCCCTATGCCGGGCGCCTGCGCGCAGCCGGAAACACGCCGGAACAGCTTCGCACGTTGATCACGGAAAAGCTCCAGGATCAGACCCCTGATCCTCAGGTCGAAGTGCGCCGTATCGCCGGGGACGGATCAACCGTTTCGCTGTCGGGCACCCTGTCCGCACCCGGGATCTATCCGATCGAACGACCAACCCGCACACTGGCCGGAATGCTGACACGGGCTGGCGGCGTGATCGAAGGGTCCGATATCGCCCTGGTGACACTAATCCGAGGCAATCAAAAAGGGACGGTCTGGTACAATGACTTGTTCCGCAACCCGGAATTTGACGTTGCCCTGCGGGGTGGCGACCGCATTCTAGTCGAAGCCGACAACCGGTCCTATGTCGCCTTGGGGGCGACGGGCGGTCAGTCGCGCGTGGCATTCGACAGTCAGGATCTGTCCGCGCTGGAAGCGCTGGCACAGGTTGGTGGCTTACAGCCCCTGTCTTCGGACCCGACCGGCATTTTCGTTCTACGAAAGGAACGACAGGACATTGTCCGGTCAGTCATGGGAAAACCGGACCTGCAGGGAGAGCAGCGCATGATCTACGTGCTGAACCTGACAGCACCCAATGGCCTTTTCATCGCCCGTGACTTTGTCATCCGCGATGATGACACAATTTACGTCACCGAAGCACCTTACGCGCAATGGAGCAAATCCATCTCGTTGATCGCCGGTGGCCTGACCCCGCTTGCCAATGTCACGACACTGACAGGCGGATGATGCCCTCCGTTCCTCAAGGAACGCATGCCAAGGCCGAACGCAGTCGTCTTTTGGTCTATAATGGCGGATTTCTGACAGCCGCGCGCGTGCGGAGAATTCTGTCACTGGCCGGATATGATATCGGCATCGGCACGCCCAAGGGGTCGGATCTGGTGGGTATCTGGGGCAATAGCCCGACGGCACATCGTGGACTGCGTATAGCGACCAAATACAATACTCCGATCTTGCGCGTAGAGGATGCATTCCTGCGATCTCTGCACTCAGGACGCAATGGCGATGCTCCGCTGGGTCTGCTGCTTGATCGCAGCGGTGTGCATTTTGATCCAACACAGCCTTCGGATCTGGAAACACTTCTTGCGACCGACCCGTTGGATAATACGGCCCTGCTGAACCGGGCACGTGGCGGGATGGCGCGGCTGCGCGAACTGCATCTGAGTAAGTATTCCGCCTATGATCCCGCGACCCCTGCGCCGGACCCAGGGTATGTCCTGGTTGTCGATCAAGCACGCGACGATGCTTCTGTAAGGGCAAGCGGCGGCGATGAGGCCCGGTTCCGCGAGATGCTGGTTATGGCGCAAGAGGAGAACCCCGGCGCGACCGTTCTGATCAAAACCCACCCCGACACGATCGCAGGGCACCGGCCCGGATATTACTCTGCCGATGATCTGACCGACCGCGTATCCTTTCAGCACAGCGCCATCAGCCCCTGGACCTTGTTAGAGGGCGCTGTGGGCGTCTACACCCTGTCCTCGCAACTTGGGTTCGAGGCCATATTGGCCGGTCACAAACCCCGCGTCTTCGGCCAACCGTTTTACGCCGGATGGGGTCTTACCCAAGACGAAGCCCATTTCCCAAGACGCCAACGAAACCTGACGCGCGCGCAACTCTTCGCCGCCACCATGGTTCTTTATCCCAAGTGGTACGATCCCTATCGGGATCAGCTGTGCGAATTCGAATCCGTGCTGGACACGCTTGAAGGTCTGACCCGCGCCTGGCGACAAGATCACAAGGGCTGGACGGCATCCGGGATGCGGCTTTGGAAACGCAGGCACCTGCAGCACATGTTTGGGCGCGAGAAAAAGGTAAAATTCACGCCTGACGTTCCCGAAAACCCAGATCGTCCCCACATGGTTTGGGCGCGGCACGGCCGTGATATGGAAAACGTCACACGGGTCGAGGATGGCTTCGTTCGGTCCCGTGGGTTGGGGGCCAGCCTTGTGCCGCCTCTGTCGCTGTCGCTGGATGACCTTGGGATCTATTACGACCCGACCAAACCCAGCAGGTTGGAAGAGATGATCGCCAAGCGGGAGACCCTGCGGCCGGATCAAGAATTGCGGGCCGAGCGGTTGGTGACACAGATTATCGCCGGAGCGGTCAGCAAATATAACACCGGCGGCCCGGTTCCGGACTTGCCAAAAGGTCACCGCATTTTGGTGCCCGGACAGGTCGAGGACGATGCCTCGATCCTGTTTGGAACCAGCACCGTTCGCACCAATACCGAACTTCTGCGCACCGCCCGCGAGATGAACCCGACCGCCGTTCTGATCTATAAACCGCATCCCGATGTCGAAGCTGGCCTGCGTGAAGGTGAGGCCGAAGCTGAGGGGCTAGCAGACCTGATCGTCAAGAACACCGATCCCGCCGCATTGTTGGGTGAGGTTCAGGAGGTCTGGACCATGACCTCTCTGCTAGGGTTCGAGGCGCTGATGCGCGGATTGCCGGTCACAACGCTCGGCGCACCCTTTTATGCTGGTTGGGGTTTGACGCAGGATTTGGGGTCCGTCCCCGCCCGTCGTGGTGCACGGCCCTCCCTGCTGGGATTGATCCATGCCGCACTGATCGATTACCCGAGGTATCTGGACCCTGTCACCGGCATGCCCTGCCCTCCGGAAGTGGTATTGGAAAGGCTGACAGATGGCTACCAGAGCCGATCTGGCCCCGGCCTTAGACTGCTCTCGAAACTACAGGGCGTTTTCGCAACACAGGCGCATCTCTGGCGCCGTTAGCGCAATGCCCGCGCCCAGCGATGCATCACGTCTTGACCGATGATGCGGGTCTCCAGCAGTTCAAACCGTGGGGCCTCATCCAGACGATCCATACCAAGCCCCCCGATGGCAGGCAAACCTTCGGCACCAATCGCAAGCCCGGCACTGAAGCCGATCAACTCATCAACCAGTTCATCCGCCAAAAGCGACGCGGCAAGGGACGATCCGCCCTCGCAAAAGACGCGGGTCAAACCCTCCTGCCCCAACTGCAGCAACAGGTCAGCGGCATCAATGTGATGATCGCGTAACGCGCAGGGGATAAGCCTTGCGCCCAGTCCTTCCCACGCTTTTGCACGTTCGGCATCCGGTGACGGACCATGGCATAACCACACCGGAACTTTCGAGGCGGTGCGTGCCAGTTGACCCATCAACGGGATATCCAGATGGCGCGAAACGACGACGCGCACAGGCTGACGTTCAATCCCAAGATCCCGAACTGTCAGAGAGGGGTCGTCTACACGCGCTGTACCCGCCCCAACCATAACGGCATCATGCGTTGCCCGCATGGCATGAACAGCCCGCCGCGAGGTCTGACCCGTAATCCACTGACTATGGCCGCTTTCGGTCGCAATGCGCCCGTCAAAACTGCTGGCCAGTTTAAGCGTGACAAATGGCCGGCCCTGTTCGGTCTTTAGAAAGAAACCGGCGTGGTCGCGGGCCGCCTGATCCGCAAGAACACCGGTTGTCACGTCAATCCCAGCGTCGCGCAGCATGGCAAAGCCCTGCCCGGCAACACGCGGATCACTGTCTTCGATGGCTGAAACAACACGCGCCACACCGGCCTCAATCAAGGCCTGAGCGCAAGGCGGGGTCTGTCCGTGATGGGCGCAGGGTTCAAGCGAGACATAAGCAGTCGCGCCACGCGCCTGCGATCCCGCCTGTCTTAACGCTTCGGTTTCTGCATGTGGCCGACCGCCAGGTTGCGTCCAACCACGCCCAACAATCCGCCCGTCCTGTACGAGTACGCAGCCAACGGATGGGTTGGGCCAGCACGTCCCCTGTCCGCGCCGCCCCATGTCAAGGGCCAGCGCCATATATCGCTTATCTGTTTCGCTCACTCGTCCGTCGAAGGCTGCGGCGGGCGCAGTTCGTGGACAAACTCCTCGAAATCATCGGCCGCCTGGAAATTCTTATACACGCTTGCAAACCGAACATAGGCAACGGTGTCGATCCGCGCCAGAGCTTCCATAACAATTTCACCGATCTTGCTGGACGGAATGTCGGTATCGCCCATGCTTTCCAGCCGTCGCACAATACCCGAGATCATCTGATCGATACGTTCCGGATCAATCGGGCGTTTCTGCATCGAGATACGGATCGAACGTTCCAGCTTGTCGCGATCGAAATCCTCGCGTTTTCCATTGGTTTTGATCACAACCAGATCGCGTAACTGAACGCGTTCATAGGTGGTGAACCGTCCGCCGCAAGCCGGGCAGAAACGGCGCCTGCGGATCGCGACATGATCCTCTGCCGGGCGTGAATCTTTGACCTGAGTGTCGATATTTCCGCAAAACGGGCAGCGCATCCGCCGTCTCCTCGTCTCTTGTTCCGCCTCTTTTAGTAAGCGCTGTGGCCCACTTATCCACAACTATAGGGCAGCCTCTAGGATTTGGGTAGTCGGAAATTTTTACCGCTAAATAAAGGGGTCACGCGAAATGCGCAGCGACGCGTCGGTTGTGTGATTGGGTCCGGTGTTCAAACAGATAAACGCCCTGCCATGTCCCCAGCATGGGCACCCCTGCGGCGACAGGAATGCCCAAGGACACAGGCAGCAACGCAGCTTTGATATGTGCTGGCATATCGTCTGGCCCCTCATAGGTGTGCCTTAAATACGCCATCGACGGATCATCCGCCGGTGGGACCAGACGTTCGAAAAAGGCCTGCAAATCTGTCCGCACCTCGGGGTCCGCATTTTCCTGAATGGCCAGAGAACACGAGGTATGGCGTACAAACAGGGTCAACAATCCGTCGTAACCGCTTGGGGCAAGCCAGTCTCGTATATCCGAGGTGAACTCATACAGCCCCGGCCCCTGCGTTGAAATGATAAACTCGGTCTGCAAAACGCGGGTCTTACCTTCTTCAGTCAAAAATTGGCTGCCGGAAACACAGGCCATTCGCGTTCTGGACGGACCTGCTCTGCCCCGGCTGGAAACCAATGGAAACAAAGCTTGTGCTCTGCTCGACATTTGCCGGAGGGGTCAACGAAAATTGGACCGCCGTGCGGCGACCGGTAGCTTCGCTTGGGCCATATCCACGCACAACATAGATATTCTGCTGCCACCCTGCCCCCAGGCTGCGACGAGCAAAATCTGCAGCAGCGCACCAATAGCCATCCACATCCCTGCGCGCGCGCGGGATCACCTCAAACACTTTGTCGTTTACTGCAACAGTCTGAAAACCGTTTGGTGCTGCTGTCACCGCCCCCGGTTCAAACAACGTGGCGGCGGCCAGAACCGCAGATGTGATCACTTTTTTCATAATGCTACTCTCTCATGTTTCTTGATAAATATTAAAGTAGATTGCAGGAGGCCATGGCAAAGCCACCTCACGTTCAATTCAGGCATTGTTCCTATTTACGTGAACCGGCATCAGCCAGCCCCGATATCGGATCAGTTGACCCAACATCGGCATTTCTGCCGAAACATCGAACCGAAACCGGCCTTGATCATCCTGCCATTCCACCGTCGCCGAACGCGGTAAAAGAAAGTTTGGGCATGGCACCCCCAATAGAGTGAGGCGCAGGATGTTCAAATGCAGCTTTTGACCTCGAACCTGTGGGCGCATCCAGATGGTCAGCCCTCCGATCCTCTCTTTCACGCACCGCCTGTCTGCGTCGTAGACCAGATGAGACAGCGTCTCATGCCCGCCAAAATCCCTGAACCACTCCCATTCCTGGCCAGTGAGTTTGGTTCGAATGCGGACCGTCTGAGTATCTGCAGCGGGGGGAAACCCACCCAACCACAATGACAAAGAGGTCAACCACCCGGTTCCTCTTTGGATGCTGCATAGTCCTGTAAACTCTGCCGTTTCACTGTGGAATTTTCGAACCGCATCCGGCACCTCAGAATTGGCTGGAAGGGCCTGCAGAAATGGGTCCGGCCTCACGCATACCCTCCGGGGAAGAACCGCGCTTTCAGGGATGAATCCGGAACCAAGCACGTTTCGAACCGCCCAAAGAATGCAAATCGGTGGCGCGCGATGAAATGATAAAGCGGATCCTTCAAAAACCGCGGAAGAAATCGACAGGCCGACAGAACAGGCCACAAAGCGGGTAAGCTGCGCATTGCAGCAGCAAAAGCATCCAAGCGCTGATGCACAACACCGTCAACGATCACAAGATTGGTTTCAAACTCGTCGGTGGGCAGGCCGAGTTGCCGGTAAAGGCTTTGTCCTATGGGGGACTGGGCAATTACAAACTTGAACCGCTTCTTTGTGTCGGCCCACAGCATGAACCTGAAAAATCGAGAACACAGCACGCATTCTCCATCAAAAACGATGAGGTTCTGCTCGGTTCCCACATCTGAGATCGCCCGGTCTTGCATTGGATACCAGAT
Source organism: Ruegeria sp. CDSC021 (assembly GCF_059610845.1). Classification (NCBI taxonomy): domain Bacteria; kingdom Pseudomonadati; phylum Pseudomonadota; class Alphaproteobacteria; order Rhodobacterales; family Roseobacteraceae; genus Ruegeria; species Ruegeria sp. CDSC021. The sequence goes on along the minus strand of NZ_JBXWOK010000019.1, from coordinate 17,684 downwards.
CAATTTCGCCACAACCGGACCGTGCCATTGAAGGGTAAAATCCGCAATGCGACACGTAGGTTTTCAGATGAAACGTGCCGGGGAGCCACCGATCGCTAGTCTGAGACGACCGGAGCTCTACCCTCATCCCCATAAGGTGCTGACCCGACAACACGGGGTAACTATGCCTTTGCGCTGCTATATCCTTGCTGAAAAGTGCCAGAAACTTGTGAAAACCTGCCAGATGGGTTTGCCTGCACTCCTGCAAACTGGGTTCAAATTTTTCGCGAAAGCATTAAGAATTGGATATGGAACTTGATATTGCCAGAATTCAACACTTGACCCGAACGGTAGATGAGCGTTCGGGCGGCCCAGAGTTGGCAGACCAGCTTTTGGAACGCAGCGGTCTAAGCCGAGCGGCAATCGCTCCCCCCACTACAGTCTACAGTGCGCAAACTGAGGCGATGTTCATCAGATATGCCTGCGACGCTATGCGCGACATAACTTTTGCCGCCTATGCGGGTTCAAAAGTCAGTTCGGCCTCTAGCATTACGGCCTATATCAGCAAGTACTCTCGTGACCTCCGACAGGTGTTTGAAAACACAACCCGCTTCTCTCGCATCATAGATCCCACAATCACCTTCAGTCTGCGCCATGCCGGGAATTTTGTGTCCTTCGAGGCGGACTGGGAAGACGCAAGTTTTGCCCGGTATCACAGACGCACAGAGTTTTTGATGTTTGGGACACTGGCGCGAATGCGGAACCTGACGCAGTCAGACTTCCACCCCATAGCAATTCGCTTTCAACACGAGGTTGGAGAGAAAAGAAATCTATTTCAAAAGCTTGCAGGATTTTCGGTAGAGTTTGGAGCAGAAAACCTAGAGATTGTTCTGTCGCCTTCATCTCTGGATCTTCCCGTGCCCACATATGACCCGATGCTTCGAGAGCATCTGATTGAGTACGGGGAACGCGTCTTGGCAGAGCGGGCTTCGCCTAAGCAAAAATTGCGGGCGCAGGTCGAGGGTCTGATTACACGTTCGATGCCGGGGAATTTTCCGCAAGCCGATGACATAGCCGCCAATCTCGGCATGAGCCCGCGAACATTTGCACGTCGGCTAAAGGATGAAGGGTCAAGCTATCGAGAGATCGCAGACGATCTGCGCTGTGATCTGGCCCAAACTTTCATCACCAACGGTATGCAGCTATCTGAAATTGCATTCTCACTTGGCTACGCAGACCAACCCGCCTTTTCCACCGCTTTCAAACGGTGGACGGGTCGCGCGCCCAGCGCTTTCCGCAGCCGCCTGGACCCGTAATCGTAACTTTGAGGTAGCCGGGGGTCGTCAGCCTTGCAGCCTCGCCCCGGCCCGTCCCATGAGTGGACATTGCGGATATAGGAAGACGCGCAGCGGGCTTCTTGTGAGTTCTCGCCAAATTGATGTTTCTACAAGCCACCGTGAACAGTGGTTTCAAACGAAAAAGGCGCCTCGGTCGAGGCGCCTTTTCTAGGTTACTGATCCAGGAACGACCGCAACTTTCGCGACCTGCTGGGGTGTTTCAGTTTTCGCAGCGCCTTCGCCTCGATCTGACGGATACGTTCGCGCGTCACGCTGAACTGTTGGCCGACCTCTTCCAGAGTGTGGTCGGTGTTCATACCGATGCCAAACCGCATCCGCAGAACCCGTTCTTCTCGCGGGGTGAGTGAGGCCAGAACACGCGTGGTCGTTTCCTTGAGGTTTTCCTGAATAGCACTGTCCAGCGGCAGCACAGCATTCTTGTCCTCGATGAAATCGCCAAGCTGGCTGTCTTCTTCGTCGCCAATCGGCGTTTCCAGGCTGATCGGTTCCTTGGCGATCTTCATCACCTTGCGGACCTTCTCCAGCGGCATCTGCAGCTTTTCGGCCAGTTCTTCCGGCGTCGGCTCGCGGCCGATTTCATGCAGCATCTGACGACCGGTCCGAACCAACTTGTTGATCGTCTCGATCATATGGACCGGGATACGGATCGTGCGTGCCTGATCCGCGATGGACCGGGTGATCGCCTGACGGATCCACCAGGTGGCATAGGTCGAGAACTTATACCCGCGGCGGTATTCGAACTTGTCTACGGCCTTCATCAGGCCAATGTTACCTTCCTGAATAAGATCAAGGAATTGCAGACCACGGTTCGTGTATTTTTTGGCGATCGAGATCACCAGACGCAGGTTGGCTTCGACCATTTCTTTCTTGGCCTGGCGCGCCTCTTTCTCGCCTTTCTGGACCTGCTGTACGATGCGGCGGAATTCGCTGATGTCCAGGCCAACATATTGCCCGACCTGAGCCATATCGTTGCGCAGTTCCTCGACCTTGGAGGTCGAGCGTTCGATGAACATCTGCCAGCCCCGGCCCGGCTTTTCAGCCATCTCAGCCAGCCAGTTCGGGTCCAGTTCACGCCCACGATAGGCGTCAACAAATTCGCGACGGTTGATGCGGGCCTGATCCGCCAGCTTCACCATCGAGCTGTCCAGCGACATGATCCGACGATTGATGCCATATAGCTGGTCGATCAAAGCATCGATCCGGTTGTTGTGCAGATGAAGGCCGTTCACCAGCTCGACAATCTCGGCGCGCAGCTTCTGATAGGTCGCTTCGTCCGTGTCGCTGAATGTGCCGTCTTCGTTCAGGGTTGCCGAAATCCGGCTGTCCTGCATTTCGCTCAGCATCGCAAAATCAGTCGAAATACGCTCGAGCGTAGTCAGAACCTGATCTTTCAGAGCAGCTTCCATAGCAGCCAGCGACATGTTCGCCTGCTCGTCTTCGTCATCGTCATCATCGGTCGCAATCGGGTTGCCATCGGCATCCAGCTCGGGGCCTTCTTCCTTGGCGGGCTTTGCGGCCTGCACGGTCGAAGTGTCGACGACCGGCTCTTCGACATCGCCGTCTTCGTCCATCTGATTGCCGAAAGTGGCCTCTAGATCAATGACGTCGCGCAGCAGAATGTCTTCGGACAGCAATTCATCATGCCAGATCGTAATCGCCTGGAAGGTCAGCGGGCTTTCACAAAGCCCCAGGATCATCGTATTACGACCAGCCTCGATCCGCTTGGCGATAGCAATCTCGCCCTCACGGCTGAGCAGTTCGACCGAACCCATTTCGCGCAGATACATGCGCACCGGGTCATCGGTACGATCAAGCTTTTCGGCGGCGGCACCGGCCAGCGTGACCTCACGGTTGCTTTCCGTTGTGATCAGGTCGGTCGAGCCTTTATTCTCTTCCTCTTCCGCCTCTTCATCTTCGATGATGTTGATCCCCATCTCGGACAGCATCGACATAACGTCTTCGATCTGTTCCGAGCTGACCTGATCAGGCGGCAGGACCTGATTGAGCTGGTCGTAGGTGATGTAGCCTTTCTCACGAGCCTCGGCGATCATCTTCTTGACCTGAGTCTGGCTCATGTCCAGCGAGATTTCCTGTTCCTGCTCGTCGGATTTGCTGTCTTCGTTTGTATCCTTGGCGGCCATTCAATGCTCCTGCAGGGATGGGTGATTCGATTGAACCGAATCATTAGCGCGTTGAAGTGATTCGGCCACCCGTTTACCTGTTTTTCTTTTCCAGTGCCTTACGAAAACACCACATTACCGGCGTTTTCGCTCGAAATTGATACCTGACATGATTGCCTTAAACGCATCCTTCTCGTCGCGGTTGATTCGCGCACCATTGTCAGCGATGTCGAAAACGGCCCTGTCTTCATTCTGGCTTCGGCTTGTTCTGTTGCGCTCTTCGGCAGCTTGCGCCAAGCGATAGGTCAACGCTTCATCGTCCAGATCAGACAGCTCCTCTGCGGCTTCGGCAATCTCTGCGTCCAGACCCCTGAGAGCTTTGATTTTGGCGAGTTCCTCAGCCAATGTTATTTCGGCCTTTTCAACATCGCCCGGTTTATTCACGCAGGGGATCACTGCGACATGGCGAAGGGCCAGCAGGTTTTCAAGGGCGTGATGTCCCAAAGTCTCCGCAATATGTTGTTTGAGGTTCTCAGGATCATCTATCGCGTGCCGTAGAATGGCATCGCGCAGGCCCGCGTGATCTTGGTCACGGCACTCCATTTCTTCCAGTTGGTGTTCAAACTGCACCACGACTTGGGGGTTCAATGCGGCGATGGCCAGAATGGCGGCTTCGCGCATCTGGATATCGGCATTGTCGGATGATGCCAGGAATGACGCCCGCGCGCCCGGTGTGGCCGGTTGCGGCTGGGGCTTCCATTTCCCGCGTGTTTGCCAGGTGCGGTTTTGTGGCTGCCTTTGAGGGCGAAACAGCTGCCAGCGCAGGTCTTTGATCTCTTGCCCGTAATGCGACCGGATCGACGGGTCACGGATCAGCTTGATCTTGTCGCGCAGGGTCTTGTCCAACGCCGCCTTGCGTTCGGGACTGTCGAACACCTTGCCTTCGGTTTCGCGCTGCCACAGCAGCCGGACCATCGGCATGGCGCCTTCCAAAACCGTCTGCACGGCTGTTGGCCCTTCGGCCCGCAGCAGGTCATCGGGATCTTTGCCCTCGGGCATCAATGCAAAGCGCAGGGACTTTCCTGCCTCAAGCAGCGGCAGGGCCAGATCGACCGCCCGCATCGCAGCACGCAAACCCGCCGTGTCGCCATCCAGCGCAATGATCGGCTCGTCCGAGATACGCCACAGCAGTTGCAACTGATGCTCGGTGATTGCGGTGCCCAATGGGGCCACCGATGCGCCAAAACCGGCCTCGGCAAGCGCGATCACATCCATATATCCTTCGGCCACGATCAATGGCTGTCCTTTGCCGGCAGCCTGCCGCGCGGGGCCTTGGTTATAGAGGCTGCGCCCCTTGTCGAACAGTTCGGTTTCGGGCGAGTTCAGATATTTCGCATTGTCATTGGGGTCCATCGCCCGGCCACCGAACGCAATGCAACGCCCGCGCGGATCCCGGATCGGATACATGATCCGGTTCCGAAACGTGTCATATGGCTTTTTACCTTTGTTCGAGGGTTTCGCCAGACCCGCACCAAGGATCAGATCTTCGGCCACGTTCTTGCCGCGTAGGTGATCCCAAAGCGCCTGCCAACCGTCGGGAGCAAAGCCGATTTCCCACCGATCCAGCGCCTGCTCTTTCAAGCCGCGCCGCGCCAGATAATCGCGCGCCTCCCCACCTGCTCCTGTTTTCAGCTGCAACCGGAAGAACTGCACCGCCTGTTCCATCACCTCGGCCAGTTGCGTGCGACGATCCTGTTTCTCTTGCGCCTTGGGGTCACGTTCTGGCATCGGCATTCCGGCCTCACGCGCGAGAATTTCGACCGCTTCGATGAACGAGACATTCTCGGTCTCTTTCACGAAGCTGATCGCATCCCCTTTGGCATGGCAGCCAAAGCAGTAATAGAAACCCTTTTGGTCATCGACGTGGAACGATGCTGTCTTCTCGTGATGGAACGGGCACGGAGCCCACATGTCGCCCTTGCCCTGATTGGACTTGCGCGCGTCCCACATGACTTTGCGCCCGACGACCTGAGACAAGCTCAGCCGGGTGCGCAACTCATCCAGAAAACCGGGTGGTAATGACATGGCTTAAACCTGACAGAAACGGCAACGCGCGCCAAGGGGAAGGCGCGCGTTTGTCCGCAAAGAATTCGCAAGGTTTTGGATTACTGCTGCAGGCACAGCTCCATCCACGTGGCACCGAGATCCTTTTTGCGCACATCGCGCATCTTCTGCTCATAGACCCAAGGGGTGATCAGCGGGATCGCGGCATTATAGTTCGCGGGCCAGGTCGGGCCTGTATCGGCCACGGCTTGCGGCACGTCGCGCTCTTTCACGCGGTCGAGTCGCGCCTGCTGGATCGCCGCCACGACATCCGCCTGATGCTGGCAGCTTTGTTCTTTTGTTTCCTGAGCAGCCAGAGGTGTGGCCAGTAAAATAGCCGCAACGGCAAAACGCAACATGGTGGTCTCCGGGATTCGTTCTCGTCGCTGAAGTCTACTGCCGGGCGAGGATGCGCGCCATCGTCGAATTGCATCTTGCGCAGCCCTGTTGCGCCTTGGTCCTGCGGGCGATGGATCAGATGCCAACCGCCCGCAGAGAGTATTGTCAAAGTCCCTTAGCGCGGTAGCTTTTCGAGACACGGTCAATGGCCACGATGTAGGCCGCGGTCCTCAGATCCTCGACATCGTCGCGACTGTGCCAGACTTCACGCATCGACTGGTAAGCAATCCGCATGGTGTCATCAAGCCCCGAACGAACCAGCTCAAGCTCATCCGCACCTTTCAGGTATTTCGCCTTGAAGTTCGGAGACATGGACCAGGCATCGCCCAGATAGCGGTCCAGCCGTTCCAGCTCACTGACGATCAACTCGTGCCGCGACTCTTCCTGGCGACGCTGCATGCGGCCAAACCGGATATGGCTTAGGTTCTTAACCCATTCGAAATACGAAACGGTCACACCGCCAGCATTTGCGTACATATCAGGAATGATCACGACGCCCCTATCGCGCAGAACTTCATCTGCACCAGCTGTCACCGGGCCGTTTGCAGCTTCGATGATCAACGGGGCCTTGATGCGATCGGCATTATCAAGGTTGATCACACCTTCCAGCGCCGCCGGGATCAGGATGTCGCACTCTTCTTCCAGCACGGCCCCTCCCTCGGCGGAATGGGTGGCGTCGGGATAATCGCTGACGCCGCCATGCTTGACAATCCATTGGCGAACCGACTCGACGTCGATCCCGTCGGGATTATACAGCGCTCCGTCCCATTCAATGATGCCCACGATACGAGAGCCGTCTTCCTCGCTCAGGAACTTGGCAGCGTGGTAGCCCACATTTCCCAGACCCTGAACAATAATGCGCTTGCCGTCCAACTTGCCCGACAGCCCTGCCTTTTGAATGTCCTCAGGATGGCGGAAAAACTCGCGCAGCGCATATTGAATGCCGCGGCCCGTGGCCTCGACCCGTCCGGCAATACCGCCAGCATTCAGCGGCTTGCCTGTCACGCAGGCGCGCGCGTTGATATCAGTTGTATTCATCCGGGCGTATTGGTCCGCCATCCACGCCATTTCACGCTCACCCGTCCCCATATCCGGGGCTGGCACGTTCTGTGACGGGTTGATCAGGTCGCGCTTGGCCAACTCATAGGCGAACCGGCGGGTGATCTGTTCAAGCTCATGCTCTTCGTATTGGCGTGGGTCGATACACAACCCACCCTTTGATCCGCCAAACGGCGTTTCGACCAGAGCGCATTTATAGGTCATCAGCGCCGCAAGCGCTTCGACTTCGTCCTGGTTGACCGCCAACGCAAAGCGGATACCGCCTTTCACCGGCTCCATATGCTCGGAATGCACCGATCGATATCCGGTGAATGTGTGTATGTCACCGCGCAGCCGGACGCCGAAGCGTACAGTGTAGGTGGCGTTGCAGACCCTTATCTTTTCTTCAAGGCCCGGAGGCAGATCCATCAGGGACGCTGCCCTGTTAAACATAAGATCTACACTCTCTCGAAAGCTGGGTTCTTTTGTGGCCGTCATTTAAACCTCCGTGCCGGCGAACGACTTGCGTTCTGACGTTTTGTCGCACCCCTTTGCTAAACGATCAATGTTTAAGCAGAAATAAAATCTCAAGTTACGGGGAAATATTCGAACTCTGGCTGAGTCGCCAAACCCAGACATTATCCGCCGAATTGTTCACGCATCGAATACAGCCCCGCGCGACAGTCCGGAATTATCCCTCAATTTCCCTCAAACCAGCCAAAACTGGGCCCTTTTCGCCCAATTCCCGCCACGTTTCGCAGTTAATTTCCATACGTTAACTTTTCCTTAGCAGCTTTGGATGTCTGCTCAGCGAGGTCTGCAAGATGAAAATGCCCAAGTTTCTACGCGAAAGCAAAAGCGGCGCTAAATCAGCGCTAAGCGCGCGCCGGTTCGCAAAAAGCGAAGACGGTACATTCACAATCTTTGTATTGTTGGGTTTCCTGGTGATCTTCGCTTCGACCGGAGCTGGCGTTGACCTAATGAATTTTGAACGCGACCGCGCCAATCTGCAATCAACATTGGACCGCGCCGTTCTTGCGGCCGCTGACCTTGATCAGAAAAAGCCCGCACGCGAAATTGTCGATGCCTATTTCGAGAAGGCCGGGCTGGGCGGCAAAATCACTTCTGTCGTGGTGGAAGAAGGCTTTGGATCACGTAAAGTATCAGCCACCGCCGAGGCGACCATCAAAACCCACTTTATGCATTTCTCTGGCGTCAACAGCTTGACCGCTAACGCGGCCAGCACGGCCGTCGAAAGCATTGGAGCTGTTGAAATTTCGCTGGTTCTCGACATCTCTGGCTCAATGAACAACTATTCGAGTTCTGGCGGGAAGAGCAAAATTGCGCTTCTGCAGGATGCGGCCACAGAATTTGTCACGCTGATGCTGGATTCAGATGATCCGAACCGCACGGGCATTTCGATCTCGATCGTGCCTTACGCAACTCAGGTCAACGCGGGTGAACCCATCCTGAGCAAATTCACCAACGTTACAGCAGAGCACAACTACTCCCATTGTGTGAACTTTATCCCTGAACAGTATAGCGACGCGGACCTAGAGCGTGATGACAGGCTGGAACGCACTGCACATTTTGACCCCTTCACCTATTCCGAAGGCTCGATCAGAACACCGGTTTGCCCGGTCCGCGATGGCAGTGCGATTACGCCTGTTACCGATAATCTGGAGGCATTGACCAAACAGATCAAGGCGTTGACTGCAACCGGGAACACCTCGATAGATGTCGGCATGAAATGGGGCGTGGCCTTCCTGGACCCAAGCGTTCGTGGCATTGTGAGCGACCTGGCTGACGACAACATCGTTCCAAATCACTTCCGGACCCGCCCGTCAGACTATAACTCGGACATCTTGAAAATTGTAATCGTAATGACCGACGGTCAGAACACGGACCAGTATATGCTGAACCCGTCCCTTCGGGAGGGCTTGTCTGATGTCTGGTACAATGCTGAGGCCTCCGAATACACAGTCTACCATTCGCAGGGTCGCCCGAACTTTTTCTGGCCACAGCAGAACACATGGGCGGACCATCCGTTCGGCAATCCTGATCCAGAGACACCAGCCAACGAAGAATTGGGTACGGCTGTTCGCCTGACCTATCCAGAACTTTTCAACCGTGTGTCGTTGGCCTGGAATGCAAGATATAACTACTACTGGCAGTCAAGTGCATGGGCCGAGTGGTACTCGAAAGCGTATGCCAAAGTTGAGACTTCGGCCAAGAACCAGCGCACCAAGCATATCTGTAACGCAGCCAAGGATGAGGGCGTCATTGTCTATGGCATCGCCTTCGAAGCACCCAGAGCCGGGTACAAAACCATCAAGGACTGTGCCAGCTCGGACAGCCATGTATACAATGTGAACGGTCTGGACCTGGAAGACGCATTTGCTTCTATCGCGTCGTCGATCAGAAAACTGCGGTTGACCCAATGATCGGAGCCCTTGTTTCAAAGCTGCGAAGCCTGAGACGCAGGGAAGATGGGGCGGTCACCGTCGAGTTTGTGATCATCTTCCCGGCATTCATGTTCTTCATCCTGAGTGCGATGGAATATTCGGTGGTCACCTTGCAGCAGGCGATGTTAGAGCGGGCTGTGGACCAGACAGTTCGCGACATTCGCCTCGGCACGGGCACCAACCCAACGCATGATCAGATAAAAAGTACGATCTGTGATCGCGTCGTAGTGATCAAACGCTGTACCACCAACTTGCAGCTGGAGATGCTGCAACAAAGCGCGTTTGTCGGGTTGAACCTTCCGCCTGTCCCGGATTGCACTGATAATTCTGAAGAAGTGAACCCAGTTCGCGCTTTCGAAAATGGCCTTTCGAACGAGTTGATGATCCTTCGGGCCTGCGCAAAGGTCGATCCGATTTTCCCTACATCGGCGATGGGGCGTATTTTGTCGGATGAATCAGGCCAGATCGAACTTACCGCGACGACTGCCTTCGTACAGGAGCCTCTGTAAGCCTATGTTTTTCATTTCAAAGCTCCGGAATCTTCTGAAATCCAAGACGAAAGACGAGAGTGGGGTACTCACGGTTGAGGCTTTGCTTGTCTTTCCGATGCTGGTGTGGACGATCACAGGCGCTTTCACGTATTTCGACGGCTTCCGCCAAAGCGCATCTAACCTGAAAGCGGCGTATACCGTTGGCGATTTGATCTCTCGCGAGACCGGCACGATCACGGACACTTATATCACCTCATTGCATTCGCTGCTGGTGGCGATGGTCAACAACCGATCACAGATGAATCTGCGCGTGTCGCTGGTTGTGTTCGACGAACAGGATGATCGTCATTACGTCAGATGGTCAACCGCGCGCGGTTACGACAGCATCTGGACCGACGACAATATCGACCGCATGCGTGATAACCTGCCGCCTATGCCGAACCAGGACACACTGATCATTGTTGAAACGGCGAATGCTTACATTCCGGTCTTTGACTCGATCTATGGGGTGGATTTCCTCAAAGGCGAACATGTCTTTGAAAATTTCGTCTTTACACGCCCACGCTTTACCAATGAGGTTGCGGCAAATGTGTCGGGCGTTGTTGAAATTGAGGAAAATCCCGACGGGTCTGGCGAGATCGGTGAAATCGAGGACCCTGGCACAGGGGATTCCGGTGCGAGTGCGGAAAGTGCAACGAACTAGGACAGGGTGGGTTGGCATCTTAGTGCCTTCCACCCCGCCTTCGAATAACGAGGTGGCGCTGAAGGTCTGACCTAGCCGCGTTCTGCCACCATCGCAGACAAAATCTCGGACATGAATTTGGTTTCGGCGGCGGATGTCATGCCGCCTATGCCAACGCGGCGTCCCAAGCGCCACCACAGCCCCGGCGCCCATCTATTTGCACCTGATTGCCGGGTTGTTACCAGAAAGCCATTCGACGGCTTGAAGGCAAACGCACCTCTTTCGACGGCTTCAATGTCTTCTATTGCGGCGATCGGCTGCCCTGCCCCGGTTCTGAGTTCGGTCTCAGTCAGCTCGATCCAATCCGAGGTTGCCTTCCACATGCGATAGGCCAGCCAAAAGGACGCCGCGCCTACCACAAACAGGAATGCCTGCCAGGATGGCTCCGGCGGCGCGGCAAGCGCGACGAAAACAACCAGAAAGCCCACGGTCGACAACATTCCGACACCCATCCACCGCCTGGGTGATGAGGCTTTGACCACGGCCAGAACTTCTTGTTGCATTTGCTGCTCTCCCACTTTGCAGTTGGGTTTAGCCACTTTCCCAGCCAAACAACAGAGGCGAACGCACCTGCTGAATTTCGCACAGGTTGCGTGTTTCAGCGCAAATTGACCCGCCATGGCGGTGCGGTACATCTTCCCCATAGCAACAGGAGCGCAGCAATGTCCCTCAGACCGACTTTGGAAACCCGAAAGGCCATACCGACGATGGAGGGGGCAGGCGTTAAACTGCACCGCGCTTTCGGCTTTCAGGACCCGTCAGAACTGGATCCTTTTTTGCTGTTCGACGACTTTCGCAATGAACGCCCGCAGGACTATCAGGCTGGATTTCCATGGCATCCGCATCGCGGGATCGAGACGATCACCTATGTCCTGTCCGGCTCGGTTGAGCATTCGGATTCACTTGGCAATAACGGAACACTTGGCGCGGGTGATGTGCAGTGGATGACGGCAGGGTCCGGAATCCTGCATCAGGAAATGCCCAAGGGGAGCCAAACCGGCCAAATGCACGGGTTTCAGCTGTGGGGCAATCTACCCGCGGCCCAAAAGATGACAACACCGCGATATCAGGACGTGCCGCGCAAAGAGATCCCTGAAATCACAGACGATGACGGAACCGTTGTCCGCGTGATCGTGGGGACGTTTTGGGGCAAGACAGGCCCAGTCGACGGCATCGCCGCCGACCCTCAGTATCTGGACATCCAAATTCCGGCAGGCGTGAAGAAGACCTTCCCCATAGACACCTACCGTCGCGCATTTGCATATGTATTCGAAGGCGCGGGCGCCTTTGCTGATGCCTCGCGGCCTGCGGGGGTCCTTTTGGAAAAAGAAGTTGGTGGCCAAGAGGTGAACATTCGTGACATGTCGGGAGACCGAACACTGGTTCGCTTTGGGAGTGGTGACGAAGTGACCGTTCAGGCAGGTCCGGAAGGTGTCCGGTTCCTGCTGATTTCCGGCGCACCGATCAATGAGCCGGTCGCGTGGCACGGCCCCATCGTCATGAACACCCGGACCGAGCTGGAACAGGCTTTTCGCGAATTGCGCAACGGGACGTTTATTCGGCCGGCACATTGACTGCCCCTTAAGCAGTCATCGCCTTTCGGACCATGTCCCAATAGACGGCTTCAACCTCGTCCAGCGAAAGCCGCCCACCGGCGCGATACCACGTCATGACGCCGTTCAGCATGGCGATGACCGCCAATGTCGCAATCTTCGTATCCGCGACCGCAAAGATACCCGCCCGCTGACCTTCGCGCAAAATGGCCTCAAGCCCGTCTTCATACTTGCGGCGCAGATCCTCTATTTCGGCGAAGTTTTCGGGCGTGAGGTTCCGAAGTTCCATATAGGCGATGAATACCTCGTCAGGGCGCTGCAGGTGGAACCGGATGTGAAATCCGACAAACCGACGCAAAGCATCCTGCGGATCGCCAGTTTGCTTTTGCTCGCCATAGGCGGACAACAAATCCTGCATATGGTCGCGCATCAAACGGAACAGAAGGCTCTGCTTATCCGGGGTGTAATTGTACAATGCCCCGGCCTGCACCCCAACCTCGCCCGCAATTTTCCGCATGGAAACAGCAGCATACCCATGGCGCGCGAAAAGCCGAAGCGCTGCCTGCCGGATACGCGGGCCGGTAATGTCCGAGTGTGAGCCTTGTGTACGTGCCATGTATCCACCATATCTGAACGGATGTTCAGATAGAAGCCCGCTTGAAACGACCGGACAAAAAGTGCATCACCGATGCCAGTTGCCACAATAAGGTTTCATCATGAAGCCCCTTCTTCTTCTGCCCCTAGTTTTGCTCTGCCTGGGATGCACCAATTTTCCCGAGTTGAAAGACCGAGAAGGGCCAAATGTGCAATCGGCCCCCTACCCCAAGTTAACCCCACTGGCAGATGTTTTCGCTGTGCCTGTTGACCCGCTGTACGAAGCGGCAGAGGTCGAAAGTGAACTGACCGAACGCAGCAAGGCGTTGAAGAAAAAGGCAACGGCATTGCAAAACGCTCAGACCAATTAGTCCTCAGGTTTTCTGTCGCCTGGCATGGGTGTCGCGGATTGCGCCTCGGCGCCGAACCCGCTAAGGCAGCGGGAACGGGGAAACACCCCAGATTAGGATTATCGAGCGGAAAGGAACCCACAGGATGACACAGGCGCTGCGGCTTGGAATTGCGGGCTTGGGAACTGTTGGTGTGGGTGTCGTCAGGATCGTGCGCCGCCATGCCGACCTGCTGCAGGCACGAACGGGTCGTCCTATCCAGATCACAGCGGTTTCCGCGCGTGATGCTGGCAAGGATCGCGGTGTGAACCTGTCGGATTATGCCTGGGAAACTGACCCTGTCGCATTGGCACAGCGCGACGATATTGATGTTTTTGTTGAACTGATGGGCGGGGAAAACGGACCTGCCAAAGCCTCGGTCGAAGCGGCGCTAGCCAGTGGTAAGGATGTCGTCACCGCCAACAAGGCCCTGTTGGCCATTCACGGTCAGGAACTGGCCGAAATGGCCGAAGCCGCGGGCCGTGTGATCCGCTTCGAAGCGGCCGTGGCTGGCGGCATTCCAGTGATCAAATCCCTGACCGAAGGACTTGCGGGCAACGAAATCACCCGCGTCATGGGGGTGATGAATGGCACATGCAACTATATCCTGACCCGGATGCAATCGCAGCGGCAGGGATATAACGCCCTGTTCGACGAATGCGCACAGCTGGGTTACCTTGAAGCCGATCCAAATCTGGATGTGGGCGGGATAGACGCCGCGCATAAACTGGCGCTGCTCGCCTCGATCGCATTCGGCACCAAACCGAATTTCGACGGGATCGAGATCGAAGGCATTCAGCAGATCAGTCTGGATGACATCGACCAGGCCCATGACATGGGATACCGGATCAAACTGTTGGGCGTGGCTCAGCGCACGGCACGGGGGCTTGAACAGCGGATGCAGCCGTGTTTGGTGCCCAGTGACTCGCCCCTGGGCCAGCTTGAAGGCGGCACCAATATGGTGGTGATCGAAGGCGACGCGGTCGAGCAGGTTGTTCTGCGTGGCCCCGGAGCTGGCGAGGGTCCAACGGCGAGCGCGGTGATGGGCGATGTCTGCGATCTGGCACGTGGGCTTCAGATTCCGACTTTCGGCCGCCCTGCCAGTTCGTTGCAGGACGCAGTGCCAGCGCTGACTGGTCGCCCTGCCCCCTATTATTTGCGTCTGGGTCTGCTGGACAAACCCGGCGCCTTGGCCAAAGTTGCGGCCATCCTGGGCGATGCCGGGGTCTCGATTGATCGCATGCGCCAATACGCCCATGCGGAAAGCACCGCGCCGGTTCTGATAGTTACCCACAAAACCACCCGTGCCACGCTGGATGTCGCCTTGCTGGGCCTGCACGAGACCGATGTTGTTTCGGGCACACCGGTTGCTTTGCGGATTGAAGAGGTTTGACCCTTGCGGCCTGCACGATACGCAGGCTATGCCGGACAAGACGCCGATACTGACCTGAGGATAGTGAAAATGAGTGCTGCCAAGATTGATTTCAATGACCGCCTGTTGTCTCTGGGCCTGGCGCGGGTTGCGGAACAGGCTGCGCTTGCTTCGGCTTCGCTGGTTGGACGGGGTGATGAAAAGGCCGCTGACCAGGCCGCTGTGAATGCCATGCGCGAACAGCTGAACCTTCTGGATATCGCCGGTGTCGTTGTCATCGGTGAAGGCGAGCGCGACGAGGCACCGATGCTGTATATTGGTGAGGAGGTCGGGTCCGGCAATGGTCCCGGCGTCGATATCGCGTTGGACCCTCTGGAAGGCACCACGCTGACCGCCAAGGACATGCCCAACGCGTTAACTGTGATAGCAATGGGCCCGCGCGGATCAATGCTGCATGCACCGGACGTTTATATGGACAAACTGGCCGTTGGCCCGGGTTTCCCTGAAGGCGTTGTCAGCCTGGACATGAGCCCGCGCGAACGTGTGGAAGCGCTGGCCAAGGCCAAGGATTGCGAGCCTGCCGACATTACCGTCTGCATCCTGGAACGCCCTCGGCATGAGGCAATGATTGCCGAAGTTCGCGAAACCGGTGCATCTATCCGCCTGATCACCGATGGTGATGTTGCTGGCGTCATGCACTGCGCCGAAAGCGAAGTCACCGGGATCGACATGTATATGGGCCAAGGCGGCGCCCCCGAAGGTGTTCTGGCCGCTGCAGCGCTGAAATGCATGGGCGGGCAGATCTTTGGCCGCCTGCTGTTCCGCAATGATGACGAACGCGGCCGCGCCGCCAAAGCGGGCATCACCGATCTGGACCGCATCTATTCGCGCGATGAGATGGTAACCGCCGATGTGATCTTTGCCGCAACCGGCGTCACCGGCGGCTCTTTGCTGCCGCGCATCAAGCGCGAGCCGGGTTGGGTTGAAACCACCACCCTGTTGATGCGGTCGAAAACCGGGTCGGTTCGACGCATGTCCTACCGCACGCCGACGTGGTCGCATAACGACGGCTAAGATCTTGCGCCTGACCATCGTGCAGGGCTATCCATAGAAATGATAAGGCCGGGTCCGCGAGGGTCCGGCCTTGGCACATCAGGGGCAGGACATGAGCTTTCTTGGGGTTGAACATTCACTGTCAGCACGTCGCTGGGTCGGCCCCTCGGCGGATGTAGAGCGCGCGACCGAGGTGCTAGTACAACAAGCCGGATTGCCTCGGGCCGTCTGTCAGGTTCTGGCCCGGCGCGGTGTTCCGGCAATGGAAGCTCCGGGATTTCTAGAACCCAAACTGAAAGAGCTGTTGCCCGATCCGCGCGCGATGAAAGACATGGAAACCGCTGCAACCCGTTTTCTGACTGCGGTCCGTCTAAAGCAGCGCATTGCGATCTTTGCCGATTATGACGTCGACGGAGGCAGTTCGGCTGCTCTGCTACTCACGTGGTTGCGTCAGATGGGCCTGCAGGCGACGCTCTATGTGCCTGACCGGATTGATGAGGGCTATGGCCCCAACGTCCCGGCGATGCAGGAACTGGCCGCCACGCATGATCTGATTATCTGCGTCGATTGCGGAACCCTCAGCCATGAACCCATCGCCGCCGCAAAGGGGGCCGATGTCATCGTCCTGGACCACCACCTTGGTGGCGAAACTTTGCCCGATTGCGTGGCCGTGGTGAACCCGAACAGACAGGACGAAAGCGGCGATCTTGGCTATTTTTGTGCCGCCGCCGTCGTGTTCCTGATGCTGGTCGAGGCCGGACGGCAACTGCGCGAAGCGGGTGCAAAAGGGCCTGACCTGATTGCAATGCTAGACCTTGTGGCGCTGGCCACGGTGGCGGATGTGGCTCCTTTGATCGGTGCAAACCGCGCGCTTGTGCGTCAGGGGCTGAAGGTCATGGCGCAACGACAAAGACCGGGGTTGGTGGCGCTGTCGGATGTGGCGCGGATGGATTCCGCGCCCAACAGCTATCATCTGGGGTTCATGCTGGGCCCGCGCGTCAACGCAGGGGGCCGGATCGGCCAGGCCGATCTGGGTGCCCGGCTGCTCAGCACCGATTCAACCCATGAAGCAGAGGCTCTGTCGCAGCGGCTGGACGAGTTGAACACCGAGCGGCGCGATATTGAAAATGCGGTTCGGGCAGCCGCGATGGAACAGGCCGAAGAACGGGGCCTTGATGCGCCCTTGGTCTGGGCGGCCGGGGAAGGCTGGCATCCGGGCGTTGTCGGCATCGTCGCGTCGCGCCTCAAAGAAACCGCCAACCGCCCGGCCATCGTCATCGGTCTGGACGGGGATGAGGGCAAAGGATCGGGCCGATCAGTGACCGGTGTCGATCTGGGTGCCTCGATTCAGCGGCTGGCGGCGGAAGGTCTGCTGGTCAAGGGCGGCGGCCACAAGATGGCGGCTGGCCTGACGGTCATGCGTGATCAGCTGGAACCGGCGATGGAACGGCTCAGCGAATTGCTGGCAAAACAAGGGGCAGGTCAAACCGGCCCTGCTGACCTGAAACTGGAAGGCACACTTATGCCCGGCGCGGCCACTGTCGATCTGATTGAACAGATTGAAAAAGCAGGGCCTTTCGGCGCCAGTGCTCCGGCTCCGCGGTATGCCTTTCCGGACTTACAAGTGCGCTTTGCCAAGCGGGTCGGCGACTCCCATCTGAAGCTGTCGCTGTCGGACGGGGTGGGTGCCGGGTTGGATGCCATTGCGTTTGGCGCCTTTGACGGACCAATGGGGGAACGGCTGACCAATCACGGCGGCGCACGCTTTCATTTCGCCGGACGACTTGAGGTGAACACATGGGGTGGACGGCAAACTGTACAACTCAGATTGGAAGATGCCGCCGAGGCGATCTAAGGCCGCATTCGCCACCGCCAAAAAACTTTCACAACCCTGCGTTTTTCGGCTTGCGGGGGTCAGAGTGAAACCGTAAAAGGCCCCCCACAAGCTAGCGTGGCCCGTTCGTCTATCGGTTAGGACGCCAGGTTTTCAACCTGGAAAGAGGGGTTCGATTCCCCTACGGGCTACCA
>NZ_JBXWOK010000018.1:0-61224 GCF_059610845.1 Ruegeria sp. CDSC021 | reverse complement strand
CCAATCTCCTGAATCGGCTTCTTCTTCGCCTCACGCGCAATTTCGATGTCAGATTTATAGCTCATTGGGTTTCGGTCCCTGATTGAATTCCGTGCAAACCCGACGCAGAACGCCGGCGCTGCTCACTCCATACCGTTGTGTACCAAATTGGTGGCTATGGATTCCGACATAATTGCGCCTTGAAACGTCGTAGCGTCACATCGGCACCTTCCGATCGGAAATTGCGGTCCCTTATGGTGTCCAGGCTCTCTGATCGGGGACAAACAGTGTAAGCTCATCGCCCAGGTTCAGCTCTCCGGGTCTTTCGACCCAAGCCGTGACCCCCCGCCGTCCCTGCGCTGCAGGCTTGAAGGCCGCACCATACCCGGGCAAGTCAGCCTCGATCTCGCGCCCCGGCAGGATACAGGGCCGGTTTTCCATGTCGATCGTCAGCGCCACGCCATTTTCCACCTGCAAACGAGACGAGGGCGGAATATGGGTGAAATCCGGAATGCCGCGCAAGACAATGCTGACCCCCAGATGGGACGGGTCCAGCTTACCCAAGCCCATTTCCTGCGCGATGGCATCAAGTTCTTCTGCGGACAGGATCGATAACTGCCGCACATTGCGAATTTCGGTGCCTACCGGGTACAGGTTTTTGACTCGCACGCAAGAGGTACGATTCACGCCTTCGTGACGCGCGCCTTGATCACCCGAGAAACCCAAATCCAGACTGTCCACGGCATTGGCCCGGAGAGTTTCACCTGCTGGTACGTGGCCCAACCAAACAACTTCTCCCGTGAATTCGGTTTCGCGCAATACCGGCATATTTATCCCTTTTTCAGAACTGACATCTGATGCGGAATAGAGGGCAAACCTTCGCGATTGAAAAGAAAAAAGACCCGGGACAGGCCCGGGTCTTTGAAAGTTTAAGCCGTTGGTTCCGGCTCCATCCCGCCATCGGGCGGAGTTTTCTTAACCTTGGTTTTCGGAATGGCTGTCACGCTGGGGGCGCTGCCCTCATCAGGTTTATCGCCCTCGTCATCGCTTTCGCTGGGCGGCTCGCCATTCATGACGCGTTTGATCTCGTCACCGGTCAGGGTTTCATATTCCAGCAGCCCTTGGGCCAGACGTTCCCATTGCTCGTTCTGTTCTGAAAGGATCTGATGCGCACGCTCATATCCTTGCTGGATCAGGCGCTTGACCTCTTCCTCGATCAGTTCCTTGGTATGGGCCGAGACCGAGAACCCGGCAGTGTTGCCTGAATAGCCATCATGCGCTTCGGCATAGTCGATATTGCCGACCTTGTCCGACATGCCCCAGCGCATCACCATCGCGCGCGACAGTTGGCTGGCCTGCATGATATCGCCCGCCGGACCGTTCGAGACATGGTCCTCGCCATATTTGATCACCTCAGCCGCCTTACCGGCCATGGTCATGGCCAGCTTTTGCTCACACTCATCGCGGTGATAGTTCAGGCGGTCCATTTCTGGCAGTGACACCACCATGCCCAGCGCACCACCACGCGGAATGATCGTTGCCTTATAGACCGGATCACACAACGGCAGCGTCATACCAACAACGGCATGCCCTGATTCGTGATAGGCAGTCTTTTCCTTCTGGTCCTGGGTCAGCACCATCGAGCGGCGCTCGGCACCCATCATCACCTTGTCCTTGGCATTCTCGAAATCTTCCATGGTAACAAAGCGGCGACCGACGCGGGCGGCCATCAGCGCGGCCTCATTCACGAGGTTGGCAAGATCAGCACCCGAGAAGCCCGGAGTCCCGCGCGCGATGATGCGCAGATCGACATCAGGTCCGAGGGGCGTCTTGCGTGCGTGAACGCCCAGGATCTTCTCGCGGCCTTTGATGTCGGGGTTGCCGACAGTCACGTTGCGGTCGAAACGGCCTGGACGCAGCAGCGCAGGGTCCAAAACGTCCTTACGGTTGGTGGCCGCCAGGATAATCACGCCCTCATTGGCCTCGAACCCGTCCATCTCGACGAGCAACTGGTTGAGCGTTTGTTCACGTTCGTCATTACCCCCGCCATAACCGGCACCACGATGGCGGCCAACGGCGTCAATCTCGTCAATAAAGACGATACAGGGAGCGTTTTTCTTGGCCTGTTCGAACATGTCGCGGACACGGGATGCACCGACACCGACGAACATCTCAACAAAGTCCGAACCCGAAATGGTGAAGAAGGGCACACCCGCCTCACCCGCAATGGCGCGGGCCAGCAGCGTTTTACCGGTCCCCGGAGGGCCCACCAACAAAGCGCCTTTTGGAATCTTGCCACCCAGACGACTGAATTTCTGCGGATTGCGCAGGAATTCTACGATCTCTTCCAGTTCTTCCTTGGCCTCGTCGATGCCAGCGACATCATCAAAAGTTACACGGCCATGCTTTTCGGTCAGCATCTTGGCTTTGGACTTGCCAAAGCCCATCGCGCCACCTTTGCCGCCACCCTGCATCCGGTTCATGAAGTAGACCCAGACACCGATCAGCAGCAGGAAAGGAAGAAGAGTGACCAGGAAAGACTGAATGCCCGATTGCTGTTGTTTCACAGCCTGAACCGGGATGCTTTCATCGATCAGCAGTTTGGTCACCTCGGCATCGCCGGGCTTGATCGTGACATAGCTTGCGCCGCTTTGCGTGGTATAGCGAATTTGCTCGCCATCCAATGTCACGTTTTTGACTTCGCCGCCTTCAACAGCGGTCACGAAATCAGAATAGGTTCTTTCATTGCTCTGAAGCGTTCCACCTGGTCCGCTGAACAGATTGAACAGTGCAAGGATCAGCAAAAACAGAACGACCCAAAAGGCGATGTTACGAGCGTTGCCCAAGAAAAATCTCCCAAAAGATTTCGGCAGATGGGGATCTGCCGGGTTGCTCTTTAAAATAGAGATGATTCAAGCAGGTTCAATGCGATAAAACCGAAGAGTGAAACTCGGGCTCTTCTGGCGTCAGTTCTGCAAGCCAACCATTTGAGAAACCCACCATAGGTGCAGATACCAAGACCTCTCCACTCCAGACGGACGGAGACGCCAGAAGCGCGGCGCGCGGTTTTCCAAGTGCACGCCAATCTGGCACGGCCTGCAAACCAGCCGCACCTAACGGGTGAACCTGCGCGTCGGGAATCGCCGGGCCAGACAGGATCCACCGTCCATCCCAAATCTGACCGGGTGCGCCGGTTTCGCTCTCAACGGCATTTAGCTCTCTGCAAATCCACATTTTATCGGCTTTTGGGATCAAGAGGCATCCACCTATCGTCGCCGCCTCACCCTGATCAATCGCGAGCAGCGCCCGGTCTGTTGCAGCCTGACGCGGTGGATATCCGCGGCCCGCAATCCAGCGGACACAACCTGTAAGAAGACGACGTCGAATTTCCGCAGGCAGAGTGGAAAATTGCGCGCGATCGACACAGATATCGCCGCCATCGACACTCAGGACCTGACGGGCGGAATCCTGCGTAATCTGCTCTAATGCTTCACGGGCTTGAGCAAGGTTTTCAGCAACGCGGGACAGAGAATGCGCCGAAATCCCAATTTCGGACAAGCCGGTCAACGCGTCGCGCGCCTTGATACGATCAAACCGCCGGTCGTGATTCGATGGATCCTCGATCCAATCTGCCCCAATCTTGGCAAGATAATCGCGCAGTTGTTGCCGGGTGATCCCCAACATCGGCCGCAGCAGCATGATCCCTTGATAGTTCCGCATTGCGGGCATGCCGGACAATCCCGTCACACCAGCAGCGCGCGCCAATCGCATCAGCATGGTTTCGGCTTGATCATCGGCGGTGTGTCCCAGGGCAATCGCGCCGATCTGCCTGTCACGCGCCCAGTCTGACAGCAACTGGTACCGGGCCTGCCGCGCCCTATCCTGCAGGTTACCTGTCTGGTCCCACCCCTGCCAGTGCAACGTCTCATGTGGAAGGCCCAGACCCTGGGCAAGCTGCGCCACCCAATCTGCCTCCGCCACCGCTTCGGGGCGCAGATTGTGGTTCACCGTGGCGACAAACAGCTCAACCTGTTCCTCTTGGGCGATGTGCTTCAACAAACTCAGCAAAGCAACCGAGTCACCGCCACCGGATACCGCAACGCCTAGACGGCGCGGAAGGTTTTCCGGCAATCGCGCGCGGAGTTCGGATTTCAGGAGTGTGCCTTGTGTGGTCAAGTACAACCCAGTGACGTCATTTCCTGCGTAGCGCTGGAGACCAATGCCGAGGCCGGGAACCGGACGCTGACCTCGCTCAGTGTTATACACGCCTGTTCGGTCTGTCCCAGACGACCCAGCGCAGCACCCAGTTCGAACAAAGCCTCAGGCGCATAGGCGCCTTCGGAATCACCCGTGAAGCTGGCCAGAAAAGCCCTTGCAGCTTCGCGGGTGTCGCCAATGCCTTCCAACGCCTGCCCGCGCTTTAGGTGTGCTTCGGGCGCAAGCGGGCTTCCGGGATATGATGTATCGAATACTGCGAACTGATCCGCGGCGGCCTGGAAGTTTCCATCGGCCAGCGCCTGAGCAGCAGCATTGAAATCCGCTTGCTCGCCTACTGCCAACTCACCCAGGTCGGAATCGGTTGGCGCTGTCGGAGCAGCAGGGGCTGCGGATGTGATGTCCGTTTCTCCGCCCAGAGTTGTTGTATCACCGAGCGTACTCAGGTCGCCGCCTTCCAGTTCGACCAAGCGAAACTCAAGATCACCGATGCGGTTGGTGCCGTCGGTTACAATATTCTGTACACGCTGGTTCAACTGCTCGGTCTGGCGCGTCAGGCGCTGCAACTCGGCCTCTATGGCATCAACGCGTTCAAGTATCGAACTGCCGGACAGGTTCGGGGCCGGAGAGCCGGTTGTTGAAAACTCGCGCTTGAGCCGCTGAATTTCCACATGCAGCACCGTCAGTTCCTGCCGGATATCCGCCAAGGTTTGCTGATCTTGTGCTTGTGCCAAACCGGCGGTCGCCAAAACTGCGGCCAGAACCCATCCTGCTAGTTTCATCGCCTTATCCCAACGTTGATCCGGTCAGCACCGTCACTGCACGACGGTTTTTCGAATAGCAGTCCTCGGTGCTGCAAATCTCGATCGGACGCTCTTTGCCAAAGCTGACAGTTGTCAGCCGGTTGCCCGCTACTCCGCGGGAAATCAGGAACTCGCGGGCGGCATTTGCCCGGCGCGCACCCAGTGCGAGGTTATACTCACGCGTGCCCTGCTCATCCGCATGGCCTTCGATCGTTGCCACAAAGTCGGGGTTGGCCATCAGCCAGTCGGCCTGCCCCTGCAGCACTGACTGCGCCTGCGGAGTAAGCGTCGACTGATCGACCGAAAACAGAACCCGGTCACCAACAGTTTGCTGGAAATATGCAGGTGAGCGCGGATCACTTGGAGAGCCCGCGGCCAGCCCGCCATTTGCGCCATTGCCAAAGCCGCCGCCCAGCGCAGACGGATCGTTATTGGTGCAGGCCGCCAACGCGCCAAACACACCTAGTGCTAGGATTTTGCCCAATACGTTCATCTCAGGTGCCTCGTTGTTTTTTCTCTTTATTGCCGTCTCTGTAGCATAGTGCAGGTTCCTTGTGAACTTTTCCTGCCAGCAGCCGTGATCAATTCTGCAGTGGGCCCCATGACGGATCGCTGCCCCCATCCGGGGTGCGGATCGGGCGCAGGTTGCGTCCCGAGATATCAACCGAATACAGCGTCGCCCGGCCACTTGCGCCCTGGGTTTCTCGGGTGAACATGATTACGCGGCCATTGGGGGACCATGTCGGTCCTTCGTCCAGAAACGACGAGGTCAGCAAACGCTCTTCGCTGCCATCTGTTCGCATGACACCGATATGAAATCGGCCTTTGTTCTGCTTGGTAAACGCAACCAGATCGCCACGGGGGGACCAGACCGGCGTTCCATAACGGCCCTGACCAAAGCTGATCCGCGTCGCCTCGCCCCCGTTTGCGGGCATGATGTAAAGCTGTGGCGTGCCCGAACGGTCGCTTTCAAACACGATCTGGGAACCGTCCGGCGAATAGCTGGGGGCGGTTTCAATCGCGGGCGTATTGGTCAGCCGCACGCTTTGCCCGGAAGCCAGATCCATTTTCCACAGGTCCGTATTGCCGCCCTGAATAAGCGAATAGACGATCGACCGTCCATCCGGCGAAAACCGGGGCGAAAAGCTCATCGTGCCGCCCTGGGTGTTCAACTCAGTCCGCCTGACCCGTTCAATATCCAGAACATAGATGCGCGGCTGACCGGATTCGTAACTGGTATAAAGCAGTTGATCACCGGCAGGTGAAAAGCGTGGTGCCAGAACAATGGCGGCGCTGTCGGTCAGGTACTGCACATTCGCACCATCATAATCCATGATCGCCAGCCGTTTCAGGCGTTGGTTTTTGGGGCCGCTTTCCGAGACAAAGGCAACGCGACTGTCGAAATAGGCGCCCTCGCCCGTTACACGGCTATAGACTTGATCCGCCACTTTATGGGCCATGCGCCGCCACCCTTCAGTCGTCCCGGCAAACTGGAGACCGTTGCCCAGTTCCTGCCCCGAAAACACATCCCAGACCCTGAACCGCACCGTCAGGCGATTGCCCGACACATTCACAGCACCTGTCACCAAAGCCTCGGCATTGATGGCTTTCCAATCCGCGAACCGAACGGGATCTTCAAAGCTGGCCACTTGGCTGATGAAAGCATCAGACAGAATTTCGCGGAACAGCCCTGTTCCGGTTAGATCGGCGGCCACAACCCGCGAGATATCCTGGGCATATTGCGCAGCTGCTGTGCTGTCCGGCACAAAATTCGGAACCGAAAAGGGCAAGGGTTCGATAATCCCCTGATCCAATTCCAAGCGAAGCGGTCCACTTTGGGCGTGAACAGGTGCCGACACAAGTGTCAGGCCAAGCAACAGGCTGGTCAGAAGTCTCATCATTTGATCCGCATCCTCTCGGGATTGAATGTAATCTCAATATCCTGCCAATGCTCGTATTTATCGGTTGGCAGGTCATAACCTTTGGCTCCACAGCGCAAAATGGCACGTCGAGCGGCCTCATAGGCTTGTCTGGCTGCGCCGTCAGAACCGCCTGAGCTGTCGATCATGCGCAAGCTGCCACCAACCACCTTGCCATCAGGGGTCAACGAAAATCCGACAACAACAACTGTCTGCAGAGCATCCGTGGACAAGGACCCAACGTTCCAGCATTGGGAAACAGCCAATCGCATCGCGTCCTTTTCGCCGCTGGTCAAGGGCGGACCAGAGGGTTCACTCCCTTGTCCCAACGCCTCGGCCAGCGCATCGTTGATGGCTGTTTCCGTCTGCGCGGGCTCTGTGGGTTCGGGCTCGGGCGTCTCCGCCACTTCGGGCTCGACCGGCGGTGTCGGGCGGTTGGGACGGGTCCGCGGGCGCGGCGATGTTCGGGGAGCGTTTTCCTTGGGCTCTTCCGCTTCGGTCACAATCTCGTCAGCCTTTTCCTCGGGGGCGGTCTGATCCTGCTGTTCCTGCTGGGTCTCGGCTCCCTCGTCCAAAGATACGGCCGGGGTTTCGATTTCATCAGGCGCGGCCTCGGGCGGAGGCGGCGCAACAGGCACCGGTGCGACATTCTCGGCGGGGCTGGGCTGTGCCTCAGGCCCGGAAGGCACCGTAAGATCGACAATCTCGGGGTCAGGCGTGTCCAACAGCGGAGGTTGTTCAATCACCACCGGTTCTGGCGGCGGCTCAACGGGTTCCGGCTCGGGGTCCGGGTCCGGGTCAGGTTCAGCAGGTTCCGCCTCTTGCAACGAAGGCTGCTCCTCCACTACCGGTTCCGGCGCTGGCTCCTCTTCTGTTGGGGCTTCGGGCGGCTGTAGCGCTGTTGGCGTTGGCACTTCGGGTGCATCCCGCTGAGCGGTCATTGCCGCAAATTGCTCAGCCGAAATGACCGAGACATCCTGCACGGCCATAGGTAATGGTTCGGACCGGAAGGTGCCGCCGAAAAATGCCCAACCAATCAGACTGACATGGGCAATCGCCGAGATCTTGGTGCCGGTATCCACCGTGCGGCCTCACTCTCCACCGTCGTCCAGTGTCGGGCCGCCCGTATCGGTCACCAGCCCCACATTGGAGAACCCACCCGCATTAAGCGCGCCCATTACCTGCATCACCTGCGCATAAGGGATCGCACCATCCGCGCGCAAAAACACTCGGTCGCTACTGCGTTCTGCTGCGATGGCACGCAGTTTTCCAATCAACTCTTCGCGCAGAATATCCGTGGTTTGGATTTGCACCCTGCCATCCGCGGTCAGCGTGACGGTCAAAGGTTCCTCGTTATCGCCGGGCAGCGCACTGGCCGCCGTTTTGGGCAGATCAACAGGCACACCAACAGTCAGCAAGGGCGCGGCCACCATGAAAATGATCAGCAGCACCAGCATAACGTCCACAAAGGGTGTGACGTTGATCTCAGCCATCGGCTGCGCGCGACCGCGACGCCGACCCCGCCGGCGTCCATTCCCGCCCGAGGATTGCTGAACCGCAGCCCCCATCTCAGCTGTCCAGCTGGCGCGACAGAATGGTGGCGAACTCATCGGCAAAGGCTTCATAGCCTCCAACGATCCGATCACTATCTGCGCTGAGTTTGTTATAGAAAATCACCGCCGGAATCGCGGCCAACAGGCCCAGGCCGGTGGCCAGCAACGCCTCGGCAATACCGGGCGCGACAACAGCCAGGTTGGTGTTCTGCTGCTCGGCTATCTCGATGAACGCATTCATGATACCCCAGACCGTTCCGAACAGACCAATGAAGGGTGCAGTTGAGCCGACAGTGGCCAGAATGGGCAGGCCCTTTTGCAGCGCCTCGGCCTCTTTCGCGATGGCCACATCCATCGACCGATCAATGCGTGCGGTGGCACCAGCTATCAGCCCGCCATCAGTGCGGTGCGAGCGGCGCCATTCGATCATGCCCGAGGCAAATATCTTCTCCGAACTGCCATCGGGTTGGGTACCGATCTGCTCGAACAGTTCATCCAAGGGGTTCCCGGACCAGAAAGCCTCATCAAAAACCTGAGCTTCACGCCTTGCAGCACGGTAATTGATCAGTTTCTGGATGATGATCCCCCAGGACCAGACTGATGCGCCAATCAGCATCAGCATTACCAGTTTAACGATAAAAGTCGCGCGGGCAAAAAGCCCCCACATGGAGAAATCGATCTCCTGCGCCAGCGCCAGCGTTTCAGCTTCCATGAACCTGCTCTTTGTTTTGCCTGACAGCCTTACGGCCTTGTTTTGTCAAACGCTAACGCAGATGGGGGCGAATTGCCAACAGAACCACCCGGGCCCTGCAAATTGTTACAACAATGCGCGAATCTCTGCCGGAAGGCGTACGGGCTTGCCCTGCGCATTCATACAGACGGCGGTAACGATGGCGCGAAAAATCTCCTCTTCGCCCCGTTTGACCACTTGCGCCATGATCAGACGGACACCGGACAGAGACTTGATTTCGGTCTCGATCTCCAGATCGTCGTCAAATTTGGCCGGGGCCAGGTATTCCGCCTCGATCCGGCGCACGACCCAAACGATACCTGCGTCACGCATGGCATTCTGGTCATTGCCCAGGCGCCGCACATAGTCCGACCGGGCGCGTTCGATGTATTTCAAATAGTTAGCGTGATAGACCACGCCGCCCATATCGGTGTCTTCGTAATAAACTTTAACGGAATAGACGTGCTTCATTGCGGTTGATCCAATCTGGCAAACAATCTCAGCGCATGAGAGGCATCCTGCGCCGCGCCCGGCAGGACAGGATCGTATGCCGCCCGGATCAACCCGGCAATGTCTGGTCGCAATATCGTCGCGTCACCCGCCACTGCCAAGGGCGACTGGTTGCGAAAAGCGGTATCGGACCAGAGCAGCACCGTTTGCACCACCTGGCTGAGCGCAAGCGTTTCAGCGGGGACTTGCGACAATTCATTGTCCATCCGCAAAAACACAAAGGCCGCACGAATGGCGCCGTCTTCTTCAAAACGGAATATCCGGTACTGATTGGCATCGGCCGCGATCAACCGATCAACCAACGGCCCCAGATCAGGGACCAAACGGTCCAGATCGGGCACTTCTGTCAGTTCTTTCCAGTCGCGGAAGAAAAAGACCATGCAGTTGGCGCCAAGCTCGGGGTCGGTTTCTGCCATCTGATGCCCTGCCAGTGTTACCACTGCCTCGAACGCGCCTTTGACCGTGGCCAAACTTTCATCTTCGACCCCAAAGACGATCGGCACGATGGGGCGGCCCCAGCGCGCAAACAGGAACTCTCCGCTTTCGCGGGTGAACAGGGCTTGAATGTCGTCGGGTGTCACACGCAATCCTCGGCAATCGGACAATGTTTGGCGAAACCCTTAAAAGCTCGCAGGCTCGGCTTCAACCAAACAGATCGTTTTGCCCCTTGGGTGCGGCCATGCCCAGATGCGTCCACGCCTTCTGCGCCAGCATCCGGCCACGCGGTGTGCGTTGGATCAGGCCTTGCTGCAAGAGGAAGGGTTCGATCACCTCCTCCAGCGAGTCCCGGCTTTCCGACAGAGCTGCCGACAAGGTTTCGATACCTACCGGCCCGCCCGCGTAATTCTCGGCGATCAGCTTCAGATACCGGCGGTCCGCGCCGTCCAGCCCCAGATGATCGACCCCCAGCCGCGTCAACGCCCCATCAGCCAAATCGCGGGTGATCCGTCCATCGCCTTCGACGATTGCGAAATCCACCACCCGCCGCAGCAGGCGCCCGGCGATCCGAGGCGTTCCGCGTGACCGGCGCGCGATCTCTCGGGCGCCGCTGTCATCAGCCGGTGCCCCAAGCTTGCGCGCGTTGCGGGTGACAATCTCGTGCAATTCATCAACGGTATAGAACTGCAGGCGTGTCGGGATGCCAAAGCGGTCGCGCAGCGGCGTGGTCAGCAGCCCCATCCGGGTGGTGGCCCCGACCAGAGTAAACGGCTGCAACTCGATCCTCACCGTGCGCGCGGCCGGGCCTTCACCAATCACCAGATCCAGCTCGAAATCCTCCATCGCCGGGTACAGGACCTCTTCGACCGCTGGATTCAATCGATGGATTTCGTCAATGAACAGCACATCGCGCGCTTCCAGATTGGTCAGGATCGCCGCCAGATCGCCCGCCTTTGCCAGAACCGGGCCAGATGTCATCCGAAAATTCACCCCCAACTCACGCGCGATAATCTGCGCCAGCGTGGTTTTGCCCAGACCCGGAGGGCCATGGAACAGCGTATGATCCATTGCCTCACCCCTTTGGCGAGCGGATTGGATAAAGATACGCAGATTGGCGCGCGCCTCGGCTTGACCGATGAATTCGTCCAGTCCCTGCGGGCGCAAGGCGCGGTCATTGTCTTCCGGCAACGGCTCGGGGCGCAGGGTGGGATCGGCATCTACCATTCAATCACCCTTTCGGAGCCAACAGTTTCAACGCAGCGCGGATCAGGTCCGCCTCACCCGCTTCGGGCAAGCTTGCCGCGGCTTCGGCCACGGCTGACGCGGCCTCGGACGGGCCATAGCCCAGATTGGAGAGTGCCGACAATGCCCCGGCAGATGCTGCTGCATTACCTGATGCGCTTATGGTGGGCCGCTTTGGTACAGGTGTCGGTTCAGTCAGTTCCACCACATCCAGCGCGGGGCCATCCAATGCCTCGGTCACCGTGCCGCCCATGGCCATAACGCCGGGTGCCTTGTCTTTGAGGTCCAGCACGATCCGCTGCGCGGTTTTTGGGCCCACGCCCTTGGCTGCCTTGACCGCCCCCCAATCGCCCAGAGCAATCGCCCTGCTGACACCATCGGGGCCCAAGGCGCTGAGGATTGCAAGCGAAACCTTGGCCCCGACCCCTTGCACCGAGCACAGCAGGCGATGCCATTCCTTCTCGACCAGCGAAAGGAACCCGTAAAGCTGCATCAAATCCTCGCGCACCACCATGTCGGTGTAGATCGAGATCGCCTCACCCACGCCCGGCAGCGCAGCCATCGTACGGTCCGAGCAATAGACCAGATAGCCGACCCCACGCACGTCGATCAGCACGTGATCCGCCGCGCGGTAATCCAACCGGCCTGTCAGCTTGCCAATCATGCCCGCACCTGTTTCATCCGCGACTGTGGCGTTGCCCCGTAAAAGGAATGACAGATCGCTATCGCCAGCGCATCCGCGGCATCCGCGCCCTTGGGCTGACAGCCCGGCAGTTGCAACTTGACCATATGAAGAACCTGTTCCTTTTCGGCATGGCCCACGCCCACAACCGTTTTCTTGACTCGATTGGGCGCATATTCTCCCACTGGCAATCCGGCCTGCGCCAGCGTCAACAACGCCACACCCCGCGCCTGACCCAGCTTAAGCGTACCGGCCCCGTCCTTGTTCACAAAGGTCTGTTCGATGGCGGCCTGATCGGGCTGATGCTCGGCAATCACTTCGACGATCTGATTGTGGAGCGATAACAACCGCTCTCCCAGATCATCCCCGTCCGATTTACATAACCCATTGGCAACATGACTGAGACGGCTGCCATGTGATTCGATGACGCCCCATCCCAGGGTCCGTAGCCCCGGATCAATGCCCAGAATTCGCATATATAGCCTCGGCCTGCTCGGGTTTGTGTGTTCTTTTTTACCGACTAGCACGAAACAAGAACATTTTCCAAGCGAATTGACTGATGGTCAGATTGCGACACGGTCGTCCTGTCTCCGACAGAATGGGCTGATTACGACCGGAAAAGGTCGGGTTTCGACCAGTTTGATGAAGGCAAAATTGCCAATAAATTAAGGCGTTTCCATGTTTTTCGAGCATTGCAAAAAACGCATAGGACACATGCAATTTCTATGCTTGTGCAGTCAGAAAACCATCCCTAAATGCCCGTCAGATCGCAAGATCAGAGTTTAACACAAACCGGAAGGAAACAGGATATGGCTGCACTGGACACAACCCGCACCACCACTGGCTCATTTGGCCTCGTCGGCCCTATCGGCGCGACTTTCGCAATGGTCGTAAACGCCGTTGTCGAATGGAATGATGCCCGCGTTACACGCAACGCGCTGAGCGGTCTGTCGGACCGCGAGCTGGAAGATATCGGCCTGTGCCGTGGCGACATTGAAATCGTCGTTGAAGGCCGCCGTTAAGGCAAAGCAAACCTACCGTTGATTTTCCCCTTCTCCCTCGGGGCAAAGAAGAACGCCGCGTATCCCCGGATACGCGGCGTTTCTATTCAAAACGGAAGAAACTTAGCGGAGAACTTTGCTGAGTTGAGACGAGAGGGCCTGTGATACCGGGTCGATCTGCATGATCCATGCCCCCGCCTTCTCCACTTCGGTCCCTTGCGCAAGGCTATCGACACGATACTGGTAGGCCGACGACCCCAAGCTGGTCAGCAAAAGCGTTTTGAAGGCGAACAGCCCAGCCAAGCAGATCAGCAGAGCCTTTGCAGGCACCGCGGACTGAACCCGCTGTGGTTTCATAACAACCAGGCCATCTTTGCGCATAGTCGCACGATAACCACGGGTCATCTTCGAATGTTTCTTGTTCAGCCGATGAACGCGCTGATCAAATTCAATTTGTTTTCCAGTCATGGCAGCCTCCAAATCAACCGCCCCCCAATTCCACGTCATTGACGGTAAAAACAGATTGCGACAAAAAAGAGGCGAAACCCCACAAAACTCCTGCAAATGGCCCGATTTTAGCCCTGTTTGGTTAAGACTAGCGACGTCCATTCACCAATTTGGTCATTTCTAGAGGCATTGAAGCCATTTTGGAGATAAACGGAAACAACGTCCTCGGCTTGCTCGTTAAGGATTCCCGATAGAATCGCCTTACCCCCAACCCGCAGATTCGCTGAAATTTCGGGCGCCAGGGCCACCAATGGGCCCTTGAGGATGTTGGCGAATATCAGGTCATAGGGCGCAAGAGATTTCAGCTCCGGGTGATCAAACCCCGCAGCCTCGACACATTGAACCTTCCCTGACATGCCGTTTGCCTTCAGGTTGGCTTCGGCGACGTCGACGGCGACCTCATCAATGTCGCTGGCGATAATGTCGCCATCCCAAACGCGGGCTGCAGCCATCGCAAGAACGGCGGTGCCGCAGCCGATATCTGCAACTTTTGTCGCGGTAAAACCCTGATCGAGCAGAAAATCCAGAGCCTTGAGACACCCAAGGGTGGTGCCGTGATGCCCGGTACCGAAAGCCATTGCAGCCTCAATCAACAAAGGGATACGGCCTTCGGGCAGCTTGTCGGCATCGTGACAGCCATAGACGAAAAAGCGGCCAGCCTCGACAGGCGCCAATTCACGGCGGACATGGGCGACCCAGTCGGTTTCGGGCAGTTCCGAGATTACAAAGGGTTTGGATCCGAACGCAGCCGCCAGAACCGCCAGTGCCGTTTCATCCGGCGCTTCGGTGAAGTAACCGCCAATCTCCCACAGGCCCGAACCATCTTCGACTTCGAATACGCCCACGCCCGTGGGTTCGGGATCAAGACGCTCCATGGCTTCGCCCAGACCATCGGCTGATTTTTTGCCGGTCAGGGTGGTAAGCGCGGTGAATGTGGGCATGGGAGCCTCCTGTGTCAGCTGACACAGCGCCTAGGGTGCGGGCCCGCGAAGGTCAAGCATTGGCAGCTATTCCGCCGGAGCGGGCGCGTATTTCGACAGTATCGTCTCATTCCCAAGCTCTGGGTGGCGCGGGATCAGCAGCGACAGCGATAACGAAATCAACGCCATCGCTGCAGCCACCGCAAAGACCGCTCCGGGCGAGTACACCCAGAGCAGGCCCAGAAGCGCTGGTAGGAATACCGCGGCGATATGGTTGATCGTAAAGGCAACCGCTGCGGTTGGCGCAATATCTGCCGGATCGGCAATTTTCTGGAAATAGGTTTTAAGCGCCAGAGCCAGCGCGAAAAGCACATGGTCAATCACATAGAGAGTAGCCGCCAGAACAACGCCCCAACCGAACCAATAAATGCCGCCATAGGCTGCAAATACAACTGCCAGGCCTGCATATTCGAAAATCAAAGTGCGACGTTCACCGAATACGGACACAGCTTTGCCTAGCATCGGCGCAACCGAAATGTTGATAACCAGGTTGATCAAGAAAAGACCGGTGAGTTCGTGGACCTCAAACCCGAATTTCTCGACCATCATGAAACCGGCGAAAACGACAAAGATCTGACGACGCGCGCCCGCCATGAACTGAAGCGCATAGTACAGCCAGTATCGGCGGCGCAGCACAATTTTTTTGGTTTGCGGAGTCGGCGCGTCGAACTGCGGATAGGCGACCAGACAGAACAACGCCAGCAAAGCCGTCAGCCCACCCGCAGCCATGAATACAGTGTTATAGGACAGATCGAACCGATCCCACGTCAGGACAATCAGCCCATAGATAACCAATGTCGAAGCTGATCCCATGGCGACCATCCAGCCCAGAAATTGCGGCGCTCGGTCCTTGGGCAACCATTGCAGCTGAAGGGATTGGTTCACGGTTTCATAATAGTGGAACCCGATCGAGCTCAGCAGTGTGACGAACAACAAGCCACCAAGGCTTGGGAACCACGCTGTCACCGCAGTCGCAACACCCAGCATGATCAGCGAGATCATCGCCAGCACCTGCTCCCGAACAAACAAGATCACGGCAATTACGCCTACAGCCAGAAAGCCTGGGATCTCGCGCACGGTATGCAGCAGGCCGATGTCGGCACCGTCGAAATTCGCCACTTCAATAACGAAATTATTCAACAACGCGCTCCATGCGTTGAAAGCAATGGGCATGGTCAGTGCCATCACGAATAAAAGCGTGATGGGACGGCGCCAGAACGGAAGGCTTTGCGCCTCGGAAAGTGGCATGGGTTTCAGCATGAGAGTCCCTCTACGCCCATTTTCAGGTTTTGGCGAGTGGGAAGAAGGGCACGCACATTGGCTCTGCATGAATGCAGAGGTCAGTAGAAATTTTGCGGGTCAATATCAACGGTCAGCCTGATGTCGCCCTTCAGCCGCAGCGGTGCTATCCAACGGGCGATGGCATCCTGAATTGGCGCTCCTTTGGGGGCTTTGACCAGCAGCCGCACCCTGTGTCGCCCGCGGATACGCGCAATGGGCGCAGGCGCTGGACCAAAGACCAGCGCACCGATCTGCCGCAACGGGGCGTCGTTGCGGGCCATGGCGTTGCCGATGTCAAAAACGGGACCGACCTCGGGGCCAGACAGAACGATACCGGCCATGCGTCCATAGGGGGGAACTCCGGCTGCCAACCGCCCGGCCGCTTCGGCTTTCCAGAACCCCTCTTCATCGCCCGACAGGATGGCGCGAATGACGGGATGTTCCGGCTGGAACGTCTGCAACAGCGCCTGTCCGGGCTTATCCGCCCGCCCAGCGCGGCCAGCCACCTGCCGCATCAGCTGGAATGTGCGTTCGGCGGCGCGCAGGTCCGCCCCATGCAGGCTGAGATCGGCGTCAATGACACCCACCAATGTCAGTTTCGGAAAATTGTGCCCCTTGGCCACCAGCTGCGTACCAATGACGATATCGGCGTCACCGGCAGCAATCTCTTCGATCTTTGCTTTCAATGCGCGCGCCGATCCGAACAGATCGGATGACAGCATGGCAATATTCGCCTCGGGAAATGTTGCCTCAGCCTCTTCAGCCAGCCGTTCGATCCCCGGCCCGACCGGGGCCAGCTTGCCCTCGACCTGACAGGAGGGGCAGACCTCGGGCATGGGTTTGGTCTCACCGCATTGATGGCACATCAGACGCTTGAGAAACCGGTGTTCAACCATGCGTGCATCGCAGTGATCACAGGCAATCTGCTCGCCACAAGCCCGGCACAGGGTGACCGGCGCATATCCCCGGCGGTTAATAAACAGAAGGGATTGTTCACCCCGCTCGATCCGCTGATGGACGGCCTGCCGCAGCGATGGAGAAATCCACGTCCCCGGCTGCATCTTCTCGGCCCGCATGTCGATGGGCTTCATCTCGGGCAACACCGCATCGCCAAAGCGCGAAGTCAAATCGAGCCGTTCATACTTGCCCGCCTCGGCATTGGCCCAGCTTTCCAGCGAGGGCGTCGCGCTGGCCAGAATCACCCGCGCGCCACAAATGGCCGAACGCAGAACAGCCATGTCGCGGGCGCTGTAGTGCACCCCGTCTTCCTGCTTGTAGGACGTGTCGTGTTCTTCATCGACCACCACAAGCCCCAGATTGCGGAACGGCAGAAACAAAGCGGATCGCGCGCCGACAACCAGT
Source organism: Ruegeria sp. CDSC021 (assembly GCF_059610845.1). Taxonomy (NCBI): domain Bacteria; kingdom Pseudomonadati; phylum Pseudomonadota; class Alphaproteobacteria; order Rhodobacterales; family Roseobacteraceae; genus Ruegeria; species Ruegeria sp. CDSC021. Next base: position 44,022 of record NZ_JBXWOK010000018.1, on the reverse strand, counting down.
TGTGCGTCCCCCTGCCCGACCATGCGCCAGACCCGGCGGCGTTCGGTCATGGTCGCGCCCGAATGCCATTCGGCCGGGCGCGCGCCAAACCGTGCCTCGACCCGCGTCAGAAATTCCGCAGTCAGCGCAATTTCGGGCAACAGGACCAAGGCCTGCCGCCCCATGCGCAGGGTTTCGGCGACGGCTTCCAGATAGACCTCGGTCTTGCCGGAACCTGTTACGCCCTTCAAAAGCGTCGTGCCGTAATCACCCGTCCGCTGCCCGGTTTGAAGCCGCAAAACCGCCGCTGCCTGATCTTCGGTCAGGTCCTTGCCCGGCAAATCCGGATCAAGATGCGGATAGGGCAGATCGCGCGGGCTGTTCTCTTCGCGCACGGCACCCTGTTTCACCAGCCCCTTGACAACCGAGGACGTCACCCCCGCCTGTTCGGCCAGTTCCTTCAGCGTAAAGGCCAACCCGCCGTAGTCGCGCAGCACCTCCAACACACGGGTCCGCGCGTCGGTCACCCTGTCAGGGTCCCTGTCGCCAAGCCGATAGACCTTGCGCATCGAAGGCGGATCGCCCAATCCGGGCGCGCGCGTGGCCAATCGCAACATCGCAGGCATCGGAGTCAGCGTGTAATCGGCGACGCGCCCCAGAAACAGGCGCATCTCTTCGCGCATCGGCGCGACCTCCAGAACCCGGATCACCGAGCGGGCCTTGGCAAGGTCAAAGCCACCCTGCCCCGGCCCCCAGACCACGCCCAAGACCTTGCGCGGGCCCAGCGGCACCTCGACAAAAGCGCCCAGAAAGCACCCGCCCTCGGGCGCCTTATAGTCGAGCGTCCGGTCCAGCGGTTGGGCGGTCAGCACCGCCACCAGCTCACCTTGATCGAAAAACTCCTGAGTGCTCAATGCATATCCTTGGCAAGGGGTTCCAGCATGGGTCTCTTTGAGGTAAAGCCATCCGCGACCAAGGCCAACCCATCAAAGGACTGCCCGCATGAAATTCTTCGTAGACACAGCCGAGATCGACGCAATCGCCGAACTGAACGATCTGGGCATGGTGGACGGTGTGACCACCAACCCTTCGCTGATCCTGAAATCGGGCCGCGATATTCTGGAAGTGACCAAGGAAATCTGCGATCTGGTCGACGGACCGGTCTCGGCCGAGGTCGTGGCAACCGAAGCCGACGATATGATCGCCGAAGGTCGCAAGCTGGCCAAGATCGCCCCGAATATCGCTGTCAAAGTGCCGCTGACATGGGCGGGCCTGAAAACCTGCAAAACGCTTAGTGACGAAGGCCAGATGGTCAATGTGACCCTCTGTTTCTCGACCAATCAGGCGATTCTGGCCGCCAAAGCCGGCGCAACTTTCATCTCGCCCTTCATCGGGCGTCTGGATGACATCAACCTAGATGGCATGGACCTGATCGCTGATATCCGTCAGGTCTATGACAATTACGGATATGAGACCGAAATCCTCGCCGCCTCGATCCGCACCGTGAACCACGTGACCGACAGCGCCCGCATCGGTGCCGACGTGATCACCGCACCACCCGCCGTGATCAAAAAGCTGGCCGATCATCCGCTGACCGACAAAGGCCTTGAAACCTTCCTGTCCGATTGGGCCAAAACGGGTCAGAAAATCCTCTGATTCTGCGCGAACCCGCGCGGCGCCAGGGGCGCCGCGCTCGGCCCAGCTGCTTTGAATCTGATCTCGGATCAGATCTCTGCAGACCGGAGTTTTCCCGACCACATTCCCCGCGAAATTCAAATTGACGCTCATTTTTCCCGAGGCAGATCCGGCAAGCCGTGCTATAAGGCCGAAAAATAAAAAAGACCGGACAGGACATGAGCAGCAACACCATACTCAAGGACACCTTGCGCGAGGCGATTCTGGCCGAACCAGATGCCATTCTGGATGACAAGGACCTGATGCAGGCCCTCGTCACCGCAAATGAGCAGGCGCGTGGGAATAACGTCATCGACCTGCGCGGCATAGCCATGCAAAGGCTCGAGGCCCGGCTGGACCGGCTGGAGGATACGCACCGCTCGGTCATTGCGGCAGCCTATGAAAATCTGGCAGGCACAAATCAGGTTCATCGGGCCATTCTTCGGCTACTTGAACCGGTCGGATTTGAGGAATTCCTGCAAATACTTGGTGCAGATGTGGCTGACATACTGCGTGTCGAACGCATTACGCTGGTTCTTGAAACGACGGCAGTCCAGAAAGACCCGGCTATCTCAAGACTGGCTGGCGTGCTGGCCATCGTCGAACCCGGTTTCGTCGACAACTATCTGACCTTTGACCACAGCGGCCCAGCACGCGAGGTCGTCTTGCGTGAAATCATCCACCCCGCGCACAGGATATTCGGCAGTGATGCGGATCACCTGCGCTCCGAAGCTTGTCTGAGGCTGGATTTGGGCGAAGGCCGCCTGCCTGGCATGATCATCATGAGCGCAAAAGACCCCAGGCACTTTACGCCAAAGCTGGGCACGGATCTTCTGACTTTCTTTGCTGGTGTCTTCGAACGGTCGATGCGCCATTGGCTGTCGTGAGCCTTATTTCTCCGGCTTGTCGTGACGCACTGCAAAACTGGCTTGATGGCCTGGGGGCCTTGTCAGGCCGGTCCGAAAACACGCTGACCGCCTATCGGGGGGATGTGTCCGAATTTCTGTCCTTCATGACACTGCACCATAGCGAAAGTCAGGGGATGGCGGCGATTGCACGGATTACGATCTCGGACATGCGGGCATGGATGGCCGATCAGCGCGCATCCGGCGTTGGCTCGCGCTCGCTTGCGCGCAAACTCTCCGCCGTAAAAACCTTCTACCGTTGGCTTTCGGAGCGTGAAGGGTTTGAGCCGACCGCAGTTCTGTCGACCCGCGCCCCCAAATTTACCCAAAAACTCCCTCGACCCATGGCCGAGGATGCCGCACGTGCGATGATTGAAACGGTCGAGATGCAATCAGCCAGCGACTGGGTTTCTGCCCGCGACGTTGCGGTCGTTACTCTTTTATATGGCTGCGGCTTGCGTATTTCCGAGGCTCTCTCACTGACCGGAGCGGATACCCCTTTGCCCAACTCGCTGCGGATCACCGGCAAGGGCAACAAAGAAAGGATCGTTCCGGTCCTGCCAGTCGCGCAAACAGCTGTAGATCAATATGTAAAGCTGTGCCCCCACCCCCAATCCAGGGAGAAGGCACTGTTTCGCGGGGTTCGCGGAGGCCCCCTGAACCCCCGAGCCATTCAGGGGGTGGTGGCCAAAGCGCGCCAGCAGCTTGGGCTGCCTTCCACTGTAACACCCCATGCCATGCGCCACAGTTTCGCGACCCACCTGCTGTCTGCGGGCGGTGATCTACGCACAATTCAAGAATTGCTGGGCCACGCATCGTTGTCCACCACCCAGGCATATACTGCGGTCGACACGGCGCGCCTGATGGAAGTTTACAACCGCACCCACCCAAAAGCCTGAGCAAACGCTATCCATATTGACCGGGCTTTTGGTTTGCATCTGGCCCGTGCATCATTCAAGAGACACCATGACACACAGATTCAAAGCTCTTTCCGTACATCTATTCACCGCGACCGGCGCCGTATTTGCAATGCTCGCCATGCTGGCCGCCGTCGAAGAGAAATGGAGCCTGATGTATCTGTGGCTGGTCGTCTCGTTTATTGTGGACGGTATCGACGGCCCCTTGGCGCGGCACTATCACGTCAAAAAGAACGCCCCGGAATTTGACGGGGTGCTTCTGGATCTGATCATTGATTACCTGACCTATGTGTTCATCCCGGCCTTTGCCCTGTTCAAATCGGGCTTGATGGACGGCTGGACCGGCTGGTTCGCCATCATCGTCATCACCTTTGCCAGCGCCATGTATTTCGCCGACACGCGGATGAAAACGAAGGACAATTCCTTTTCCGGCTTTCCGGGCTGCTGGAACATGTTCGTCATTGTGATCTTCGCGCTCGAGCCCAGTTTCTGGGTTATCCTGCTGCTGGTGACGCTGCTTTCGCTGGCAATGTTCCTGCCATTGAAGTTCATCCACCCGGTGCGCACTGAACGTTGGCGCAATGTGTCATTGCCGATGGCATTTGCCTGGACCTTCTTCGCCGGATGGGCTGCCTGGGTCGATTTCCACCCCGAAAGCTGGGCCCATTGGGGTCTGGTGATCACCAGCTTGTATCTGGTGTTCGCAGGAATTGCCCAGCAGGTGATCCCGCCACGCAAAGCATAAGGTCACAGGACCTCCTGCACCTCGAACTCGGTTCCGTTATGGGCGAACACATCACCCTGTTGCAGGCCAGCCATCGCCAGGTAAATCGGGCTTTGGGTTGAGATGCCCATATAGGTTTTGCCGTCCACTTCGAACCGCGTGGTCGAGACGCAGACCACAAAGCGCCGGTTGTTGAACTTGACCACCGCACCCGGTTGCACCCTGTCGGTCAGATCAAAATCCGTATTCTCGATTACATCGATCTTGGCATGATGCGCATGCACCGGCGCATCGAAGGCTGCTGCCAGATCGGCATTCTCGCGCGAGGCTGCGATGTCATCCTTGTCATGCCCTTCCCGGTCATCAAGCTGCGAATCTTTCAGGAAAGCGTCGTAATGCGCCAGTGCGGTCGCAAGCTCTTGCTCCTCAAGCGACATAAGGCGGTCGATGATGGCCTTTTTACGAACTGCCAAGTCTGGTTGATCGGTCATACCATGCGATCCTTTGAAATCTCTATTTGAAACAAATTGGGCATCAACCAGCGGGATTGCAACAGAATTCCGCTTTCTAGATCAGCAGACCGGCGGCGCGTTCATGGCGCAACAGCGCGACTTTGGTTTCAATCCCGCCATCACCTGAAAACCCGCCCAGCCCGTTTGCGGCCAGCACCCGGTGGCAAGGGATAATCACCGGAATGGGATTGGCGCCACAGGCCTGCCCCACAGGTTGCGGGGGCTGACCGAGTTCCTTCGCGAGATCACCATAAGTTCTGGTTTCGCCCAGCGGAATGGCAAACATCAGGTCGCAAACCTGACGCAGGAATTCCGACCCCTCGATACGGTAAGGCAGATCGAACCTGTCCAAACGCCCCTGATCATAGGCGCGCAGCTGCGCGGCGGCCTCCTGCAACAGGGGCGTGACTTCGCCCTGATTGCCGCCATTCCAGATCAGACGCGTCACCGCGCCATCTGTTTCTTCAACACCCAAAGTCCCGAAACGGGTCTCAACCGCAATCATTCCCATGCGAACAGGCTGACAGAAACCGCGCGCATCACAACCCGAATTCTGCGGATCCGGATCTTCATCTGGCCAAAAATACCTCGGAGCGCGAGGCAGAGCCTCGCAAAAGACTCCGCCTCTGCCGCAGAACGTCGACTAGTTCAGCGCGTCGTTACAGCGCCCGCACACGCCGTCATGTGCATGGCGCCCCACATCAGGCAGGATTTTCCAGCAGCGCTGACATTTCTCACCCTCAGCCTTTTCGAACACCACGGCCACGCCCTCGATTTCCGGCACGCGGAACGCCTCGGCCGGGGCCGGATCTCCGGTGACGGTCAAACCGGACGTGATGCACATGTCATCGACGTCAAACGTTGCCAGAAGATTGCGGGTTTCACCATCTTCGACATGCACGATCGGTGCGGCCTCAAGGCTGGAACCGATGACCTTATCCTGTCTCTGAACTTCGAGCGCGGCAGTCACAGCGCGGCGGACCCGGCGGATCTTGGCCATGCCAGCCTCAAGCTCGGTATTGCGCCAGTCGGCAGGCGTATCCGGGAAGTCCACCAGATGGACCGAGCTGTCGTCACCCGGGAAACGCTCCAGCCAGACCTCTTCCATAGTGAAGACCAGAACTGGGGCCAGCCATGTGGTCAGACGGTGGAACAGTATATCCAGCACGGTGCGCGCGGCACGACGGCGCAGATTGTCGCCGTCGCAATACAGCGCATCCTTGCGGACGTCGAAATAGAAGGACGACAGATCAACGGTTGCAAAGGTGAACACCGCACTGAACACGCCCTGGAAGTCGAAAGACGCATATCCTTTTCGCACCTGTTCATCCAAATCGGCCAGACGGCTGAGCACCCAGCGTTCCAGGCGCGGCATATCCGCAGGGTCCACCCGGTCGGCCACAGAAAAATCAGCCAGCGAACCCAGCATGAACCGCATGGTGTTGCGCAGCCGGCGATAGCTGTCAGCAGTGCCTTTCAGGATTTCCGGTCCGATCCGCTGGTCAGCGGTGTAATCGGTCTGTGCCACCCATAGACGCAGAATATCGGCACCATATTGCTTGATGACCTCTTCGGGCACGATGGTGTTGCCCAGCGATTTGGACATCTTGTTGCCCTTGGCATCGAGCGTAAAGCCATGGGTCACCACGTTGCGATAGGGCGCGCGGCCCTTGGTGCCGCAGGCCTGCAGCATGGACGAATGGAACCACCCACGATGCTGGTCGGTGCCTTCCATATATACATCGGCGATGCCGTCCTCGGTGCCGTCCTCACGGTCGCGCAGCACAAAGGCATGGGTCGAGCCCGAATCGAACCAAACATCCAGAACGTCGAACACCTGATCCCAGTCATCCGGGTTATAGTCATTGCCCAGGAAGCGCTCTTTCGCGCCGTCAAGATACCAGCAATCGGCCCCGTCCTGTTCAAACGCTTCTTTGACGCGCGCATTCACGCCAGGGTCGCGCAGCAGAAAATCGGGATCGGTCGGCAAAGCGCCCTTCTTGGTAAAGCAGGTCAACGGTACGCCCCAGGCGCGCTGGCGCGACAGAACCCAGTCTGGCCGGGCCTCGATCATGGAATACAGGCGGTTGCGGCCGGTCTGCGGGGTCCATTTCACCAACTCGTCGATCGAACGCAGGGCGCGTTCGCGGATGCTATCGCCCATTTCGCCCATGCCGTCGTCCAGTTTGCGGTCGACCGAGGCAAACCATTGCGGCGTGTTGCGATAGATGATCGGAGCCTTCGAGCGCCAGGAATGCGGATAGCTGTGCTTGATCTTTCCGCGCGCCAGCAACCCGCCAACCTCAACCAGCTTATCGATCACGGACTTGTTGGCATCACCCTCACCGCCCTTGCGGGACAGGATGTATTTGCCGCCAAAGAACGGCAGATCAGCGCGGAACGAACCATCGTCCATCACGTTATAGGTGATGACCTGCTCCAGCATGCCAAGATCACGGTAGAGCTCAAATTCCTCCATCCCGTGCGACGGCGCGCAGTGAACAAACCCCGTTCCTTCGGTGTCGGTCACGAACTCAGCCGCGCGGAAGTCACGGATGTCGTCCCATTCGCCATTGCCGCCCTTGGCCCCGGCCAGCGGGTGGGCCAGTTGGACAGATGACAGCTCATCTGCTGTGACATCACGGACGCGGGTCCACTGGTCGTCGTTCAAGCGGGCGCGGCCCAGCACATCAGCGGCCAGATTGTCCGCCAGCAGGAACTTGTCGCCAACAGCAGCCCAGCATTCCTCTGGCGCATCAGTGACTTCGTACAGCCCGTAGGAGATGTCCTTGCCATAGACCACAGCCTTGTTCGACGGCATGGTCCAAGGTGTCGTCGTCCAGATCACAACAAACGCGTCATCCAGATCGCCCGCATTCACAACCTTGAACTTCACCCAGATGGTGAAGCTTTCCTTGTCGTGATACTCGACCTCGGCTTCGGCCAGCGCGGTTTTTTCAACCGGCGACCACATGACTGGCTTGGACCCCTGATAGAGCGTTCCGTTCATCAGGAACTTCATGAACTCATCCGCGATCACAGCCTCGGCGTGATAGTCCATGGTGATGTAGGGATCGGCCCAGTTGCCGGTGATGCCCAGACGCTTGAACTCTTCACGCTGGATGTCGATCCAGCCCTCGGCGAACTTGCGGCATTCCTGACGGAAGTCGACAACGTTCACCTCGTCCTTGTTCTTGCCCTTCTTGCGATACTGTTCCTCGATCTTCCATTCGATCGGCAGACCGTGACAATCCCATCCTGGCACATAGCGCGCGTCGTGGCCCATCATCTGATGGCTGCGCACGATCATGTCTTTGATCGTCTTGTTCAGCGCGTGACCGATATGAAGGTGACCGTTCGCATACGGAGGGCCATCGTGCAGGGTAAAGGGCGTGCGGCCCTGTTTTTCACGCAGGCGGTCATAGACACCGATCTCTTCCCAACGTTCCAGCCATGCGGGTTCGCGTTTGGGCAGGCCTGCGCGCATGGGGAAATCGGTTTTCGGCAGGTTCAGCGTGTCTTTGTAATCAGGTGTTTGGGTCGTGTCGGCGCACATTGGGGGCGTCCTTTGGATGTTCTGGTCGTATTGGGATCGAAGCGGTCGGTGCGAGTTCTCAAACACCTTTGCCCGGCGTCTCAGTGGTCAGAGCGCCGGGGAAATAATTCGAATAATGATGGCCAGACGGGCATACATGGCCGCGCTTATAGGACGCCGACAGCTAATGGTCCAGAGGTTCCGCCCCTTGTGGCGATTGGCGCAGCTTTGCCCAACGATTCAGCCACGCCAAACCGGCCAGTGCAAGCCCCAGCGCCAGCAGCGAAAAGACCCGGATCAGGCCGCCCAGCCCGGCGATGTCGATCAGAAATACCTTAGCCACGGCCAGTCCGATCACAGCCAGCCCCACTTTGCGCAACAGGTCGGACCGACGGGCCAAAGATTGATAAAACAGCGCCGCACCTGCAATCAAAAGGGCCAAGGTATAGGTGTAAAGCTCTGGTTGGCTGACCCCAGCCTCGGCATACATGCCATCGGGACCCTGCCAGAAATGACGAATAGAAGCACCCAACCAATATGCTGCAAGCGCACCCGCAAGACCGAAACAGCCCTGCCGCAACCAAACCGGCATCTGTTCAATGCGCCAGGCTGACATGGCAAGGACCCCGGCAGGAAGAAGGTAGGCTATGGCAAGCGTGTTCATCAGCGCAGGTCCCAACACGGGATCACTGTGCAGATAAAGAACAGGATTTGCCTCGGTCAGCGCTTGCGCAAGTCGGAACAGGGCATGGGCGGCAAAGAACGCCGCCAGCCCATAGCGGACATAGTTCAACGGCCCGCCCAAATCGAACCGCCGTATCTGTGCCGCCGCCAACAGCAGCCAGATCACTGCCATCAGGCCCAACCCCCAATGGCTATCCTCCATCCCGCCTTGACCGAACCCTTCCAGCCATCGCAGCAGCAGCAATGACAGCAATATCCCCGCGGTTGCCCAGGCTGCGCTTTCCAGTAGCAAGATTGCAACGGGGCGGTTCAATCCCCGGATCAGGCCCCAGGCGAGAACATATCCAAGGGTGGCGGCGCCATAGACCAACGTCATTTCACCGACCGGCACCGTATTGGCCCAGTACAGGCCCGGGTTCAGGATCAGCCGCACAGTCACCGTGAAGACCCCGGCCCAGATAAACCAACTGAGCTGAGGCAGGTTGAACCGACGATCCAGCGCGGCAGCGGCTACAACGGTCACAACCAGCGCAATCGTCAAGGCGCCAGAACTCAGCACGATGACACAGGCAAATGCAAGACAGGACAGCGCGGATAACGTGGCCAGCGCAGGACGTATACGTTGTTCACCATCCACGCGCGCATAGCGTTCGGCAAAGACCACCATCAAGGCACCCAGAGCCATTGCGTGCAGCCCCCAGAAATACGCGCCCAAAACCTCGGCCGGGCGCCAAGCGATTTCAAGCGCGATGGCAAGTATCGGTGCGGTTATAACCGCCCCAGCCGCCCAGACCACGCCATAGCGCCCCTGCTGCATCGACCGCCACGCCGCCGCAACCGACAGGGCTGCACCCAGTGCCACAAGCAATGTCACGACAAAGGGAAAATCCGCCTCGGGGGTTTCGGCATAGGTCTCAGCAAAACGCTGTGCGACTTTGCCCCGATCCCACCCCTGGAGAAATACGAGCCAGACAAGGCCAACAATCGAGAAAACACTGATGTCCTGAAGCGCCCTCGCCCCGCTTGTCCAAACGGTCATCGCAAAGGTCAGACCAGCCAAAAGCGTCAGGCTCAACCAGAACTCACCGGCAGAATCCGGCCAGTGCAGCGCCAGGATGGCCGAGCTGACCGCAACCGCACCAAATGCCAGACGCGTCGGAAACTCGGGCCATGCCTCGCCGCTTTGGCGTCGGATCATTTCGCTGACCATCGGGCCGGTGTGATCAGGCCAAATTCGCCGGACCGGAATCGCAATAGTGATGAGCGCAAAGGCGGTGATGCAGGTCAGATAGCCCGGCTCTGTCATCGGTTCCGACAGGACCAGCAGCAGACACGAAGAATAACCTCCGACCAGTGTCAGAACCGAAATCCACGCCCATCGGCGGACGGTGTCTATGCCCAGGCCCAGAACCGTTATGGTTAGGAAGTAGCCATATAACCAGGTCGGATCATCCGAAGAGCCACCGACCAAGAACGGGGAGGCAAAGGCACCTGTCAGTCCGACAGCTGCCAATAGCGGACCATGGAACCAACCCAAAACCAACCCGACAGATGCAACGCCAATCATGGCGACAAGCGCAAATTCAGGGCCGATCAAGCCATATAGTTGCCGCGCCGCCAGAACACCGCCAAACAGTGTGACCAGCCCCGCGCCTGAGAACACCGAAGGCAAATAGGCGCTCGCGGAGTCCACGCCATCGCCATAGCGCCTGCGAATGACCTCTCCGCTGACAATCAGCGCCGCGCCAAACAGCAATGCGGCAACGACACGTGCCGACGGCGGCAGTAACCCGTTCTCGACGCCGTATTGCACCAAAAAAATTCCCGCCAGTGCCAGCGACAGTGCCGAAACGACATAGAACCAGTTTTCCTGCAGCCATTCCTGCAGCAACGCGAAACGGTCAGAGCTGAAAACCAGTGCTTCTTGAGGAGATTGCGGGGGGATTGGCTGTTCGGTCTCAGGTTGGTCGGCTATCGGCCACACTGGAGGCGCTTTGGCCGGAATTGTCTGCGCCTTGGACTCGGGCTCTGTCGCGAGTTCTGGTTCAGTATTGGTGCCATGTTTCAGTGACAGGATGTCCGCCTCTAACTGGACGACCCGCCGCCGCAACCGAACCTGACTGACAAGCAGCAGCACAATGGTCAAAGGAATAGCCAGCGCAACCAACGCAAGAAGGACCAGAAGGGATTCCAACCTGTTTCTCCTATCAAGTTCTCTGCAGGCTAACCTGATGCATCAGGTAGAAACAGTCCGGAATACCGTCCTGCATACCGCGACACGGCCTGAAATCAAAACAGGTCTATTGAAGGGCGGGAAACCATCAGCCAGACTATGGCCAAAACGGCCAGAAATGCGGGGATCCCACATGCAAACCAAAGCCGGAACAATATGAAATACGAACGCGGCAAAGCAGCATCGCGATCTGCCGCCTCTTGCGCGAAGTTCCGCATCTTTATCTGCATCCAGACGACCGGCAGCCAGAAGACCCCGGTCAGGACATACAGCAATAGTGACAGCAGCACCCACCCTTCGACCAGTGACCAGCCCAATCTGAAGGCCAGCAAGCCACCTGAAATTGGCTGCAAAACAACGGCGGTTGTGGTGAACAGCATATCGGCCAGCACCACGATTGCCGCCGTCTGGGCGATGAAACGCGGGTCGCGTGACCGATGGGCCATCAGCATGAAGAATGCGATTCCGGCCCCGGTTCCCAACAAGACGCAGGCCCCGATCACATGAAACCAGCGCAAGATCAGATCCGGGTCCATCATCGGCTTTTCACCATTGGCAGTGCGACCAGAGACAACATGATCGCGGGCATGACCTTAACAAGCGGTCCAAGCGGGTCGAGCCACAAGACAGGAGCCGTAATTGAGGCCGCCAATAGGTAGAAAACCGCCACACAAAGTTGAGCGATGCAGGCGCGTTCTGCCCATGGTCGCCAAAGGATCGCAAGCCCCAGAAAGATATCGACACATGACCAGAACAGCACGCTGGCCACAGCGGCACCACTGGTCCAGCCTGCGACGGTTAGGACTTGTGTGGCTTGCGGCAGGCTCAGCAATCCGAAAACACCTGAGAGAACCCAGAAAAGGCTGAGCACCGCAACCGTCAACGGCATCAGCAACGACATCCGTGCAGCCAACCTGTGTTCGCGGGAACAGGCCATGCTGCGATAAATCTCGGGCATCGAACCCATGGATTCGCCTGTCACCCTGCGAAAAGGGGCCGGGTCGCCAAGAACTCCGGTAGCCATGACCGTCATTGCGTTGCTGCGAAGGGGCGAACGCCACCCCAAGCGCCCAAGTTGATCGGCGCAACCGGCGGCGAACTTAGCAACCACAGCCGGTGCCGTTATCCGAACACGTGCCTTAGGGAACCCCATCCAATGGCGGGTTTCGTCCAGAACCTCGGACAGCGAATGAGCCTGATCCTCGACCAGATCATAGGTACCCTGTGGCAACGTCTCATCAACGGCCGCCGCCACGGCGCTGCACAAATCGGCCATTCCAACACATTGAACCAGCGTCTGCGGATAGGCGATCGGTTGCACAAGCGGAATTGCGGCCAGCATGCGCAACAAGGTCGTTCCACCATAGTCAGTCTGTCCGATCACAAGGCCCGGCCTTAGAATCCACAGCGGCACACCACTGGCCTGCAAGGCGGCATCCCCGGAGGCTTTGGTGCGCATGAATTCCGTGTCTGCCTCTGGGCTGCTTCCGGTTGCAGAAATCTGAACCAAAGCAATCTCGCGCGCGGCGCAGGCCTGCCCGAGGGCGGCAATCGCAGTGTGATGCACCGCCTCAAGATCGTCCTTTGGTCCGTCCTGCAACGCCCCGGCGCAGTTCACGATACAATCAAAACCTGACAGAATTTCCAGCCAATCGTGTGGGTGCGTGAGCTGGCGCAAATCTCCCTGAGCCAAAGACATCCCGGGCAGGATTTTCTCACCCAGGTTTGTATCGCGCACAAGGCCGCATACATTGGCATCTCGATCCGAAAGAGACCGCATCATCGCCGCGCCGATAAACCCATAAGCGCCTAGAACAAGTATATTTTTCCCAGAACCTTGCATCGGGCACCTAACCTGCTGAAGTTGCGCCCCAACCTAGCGGGTCGAGCGGCAGCCGTCTGCGGCACCGGGCAAACTGCGACAATTCCGACCGCTAGGGGTGAAACAGTGAACCGACGAAATAGGCGATTGCGGCAGCGGCCCCACCAATCAGCAGCGTTTCGATCCCTGACCGCCACCACGGAGCCAGCGACCAGCGGCTTTTGAGGGCACCAATGGCAAAGAAAACACCCATCGTCATCCAGGCCGAAGCAGCAAATGCCCGGTCCACCGAAAACAGAAACGGCAAAAGCGGAACCATGCCGGCCACAAGAAAGGCAAAAAACGTCGCCACCGCAGCTTTGCGCGGATGCGGATCGACGCTGCCCAGGCCATATTCTCCCTCGATCATCAGGTCGATCCAGTTGTCATGGTTTTCCGTGATCGCATCGGTGGCTTCGTCCAGCACACGGCCCGACAGTCCTTTCTGGGCTAAAATCTCGCGCACCTCGTTCCGTTCACCATCGGGGTAAAGATGTATATGACGCTCCTCGATCGCGCGAATGCGCCGGATGTTATCCAGTTCAGCCTTGGTGCCCGAGTAATTTCCCGCCGCCATCGAAAACCCGTCAGCCAGCACATTGGCCAGCCCCAACGCTATGATGATGAACGGTGACAGCCCCGCCCCGGCAACGCCCGCAACGATGGCAAAAGTGGTGACTGATCCATCGATCCCGCCGTAAACCACATCACGCAAAACGCCACGCCCCGGCGGCGCGTTGATACGTGCCGCGATTTCTTGCTGGCTGTGTCCATGGTCTGTCATGGGTGCCTCCTGCTTTGTTATGATGCGCGGCTGGCAGGAACGCTTTGTCTCAGGTCAAGTCTTCGAAAACAGCCCCGCCAGCGCACGCTTGATCATCGACCGGGTCGAGGGCTTGTGACGGTCCGAGAACGGTAAAGGACGGCAGACCTCCATCGCGGCCACGCCGACGCGCGCGCTAAGCGCCCCGTTAACCAGGCCTTCGCCAAACCGCCGCGACAGTTTGCTCAGGACAGACCCACCCAGCACCGGTTCAAGCAAGTCGTCGCCCATTGCCACCGCGCCGGTTGCGACCAGATGCACAAAGACCGCCCGGGTCAGGCGCCAGCTGCCCAGAAAACCGGCCCTTCCACCATAGATCTCAGCTATGCGCCGGATCATTCGCAACGAGGCTGCCAAAGCCGTCGCCACATCCGCAAGAGCCAAAGGAACCAGAGCGGTCACCGTCGCGACCTGACGCGCTGCGGCCTCGACTTCTCGACTGGCAGCGGCATCCAGAGGGGCCAGCAGCTCGTCCTCGGCCAGAGCCATCAGATCCGAGGCATCGAAAGGCTCGGCGATACGTTCGGCCAGCCTATCGCGGCCCCATCGAACGTCCTCGCGCCCGTTGTAAAATGCCAACAACCGGTTGGTTACGGCGCGGGCTTGCGTCAGATCCGCCTCTGCCAACGCGGTGTCTGCGGCGCGACGGATTCCATCAACACGCGAAAGCCGCCCGATCGCGGCAAGTTCTCGCAAAGCGATGATCAGGGCAACCAGCAGCAACGCGCCAATCAGGCCAGTTACGACCCATCCCAAAACCGGCGCGCGCAACAGCAAAGCGGTCACAAAATCCCATGCCGCCACCGAGACAACCGCGCCGATGACCGCCGCCGCCAGTCCCCAGAACCAGCGTGACAGGGCCGACGGTTTCCGTGCAGCCAGACGCGCGGCGGCCTGCATCGCCTTCCCCTGTGGTTCGCCCGCATCCGGAACGGGCGGTGCCAAAGCGACATCCGCAACAGGTTCCTCGGGATCAAGATCGATCAGAACTGGACCCTTAGCCATCAGAAGCCCTTTCTCTGTTCCAGACAAATTTGATGTCCGGCAGGTTTTCGTCATTATCGGCCCCGTCACCGCGGGCAATCTCTGCAAATCCGTTGCGCTCGTAGAATCTTCGCGCGCCATGGTTGGCCTGAAAGGCGAACAGGGACAGCTTTTGTCGGCCAGATTTCGCCTGATCCAACAGGCGCTGCCCGATGCCCTGATTGCGCGCTGACGCACGCAGGTAAAGCGAATGGACCTCTGAACCATTCAATGCCAGAAAACCAACTACACCATCCTCGTTTTCAGCAACGGTGATCCAGTCGCGATCAATCATCACGCCGCAAAAGGCGATGGTTTCGGCACAGGAATGCAGCTCTGGCATCCACTCATTTTCACAAGCAAAACCATGCAGGATTTTCCCCGTCGCGCCAGCATCCGTGCTGCGCGCAGGGCGGAGCGTTACGGTCATAGCCGGTCTCCGATCAGGAACTGGGCCGCGCGATCAAGCCGGATATGGGGCGGGCCGTCACCCGATCGCAGGGTCAGGTTCGCAGGCGCAAAACTCATGAACCCATAGTCTTCGCCCAGCCAGCTTTCTGCTCCGCTGCGGGCTGCCCCCAACAAATGAGCCGGGTCTTCGGGCAACTCACCGGGGTAGAAGGCCGCCTGCTTGCCATCAAGCAAAGTGCCCCGCACGCAGGCAAGCGGCACTCCTTCATGGGTTCGCATCTCTTCGGTTGTTGCCCGCAAAGCCGCCAGTGACACAGCCGAGGTCTCGGCCCCGGCAAAACTGGCGCGGTCACGGGCGTCGCGTGTCAACGCCTCCATGATGCTGGTCAGACGTGGATGCTGCAGGTGGTGCAAATGATCGGCCTTGGTGGCGGCAAACAAAATGCGCTCGACCCGTTTGCCCAGAAGATACTGGCTGAGCCACGCGTTGCGCCCCGGACGGAAGGCCGACAGGATATCTCCCATCGCCAGGCGCATATCCTCAACCGCTTTCGGCCCTTTGTGAATCGCACCCAGCGCGTCGACCAGAACAACTTGTCGATCGATCCGGGCAAAATGTTCGCGAAAGAACGGTTTGACCACGCGCAATTTATAGGCTTCGTAGCGCCGCGCCATTTCGCGGTGCAGGCTGTTACGGGTGGCGACCCCTTCGACTGGCAGCGGCGCGAAGGTCAGAACCGGTGATCCCGCCAGATCACCCGGCAACAGGAACCGCCCCGGCGTACAATCGTAAAACCCGGCATCGCGCGCCATGTTCAGATAGCCCGAGAACGCCTGCGCCAAAGATTGCGCCACCGGCTCATCATGTTTTGCCTCTGGCGCGACCGCTTTGGCCTGCGCCAGAAACTCTTGTGCCTCGGCCCGCTCTGTGATGCGGTTCAGCGTTTCGGTTGACCAGTCGTCATATGATTTGTCCAGCAGGGCCAAGTCCAGCAACCATTCGCCCGGATAATCTACAATATCCAGATGCACGGTTCGCGGCCCCTTCAGGCCAGACAGCAGACCGGCAGGGCGAACCTTGAACGACAGGCGCAACTCGGACACGGCGCGGGTGCTTTCGGGCCAATGCGGGTTTGTCCCGGTCAGCGCAGCAAGATGGTTTTCATAGTCGAACCGGGGCACGGTATCATCCGGCTGCGGCTGAAGGTAAGCTGCGTTGATCCGTCCCTCATGCTGCGCAACAAGGCCCGGCATTCGCCCACGGTCCAGCAGATTTGCAACAAGCGAGGTGATGAACACCGTTTTGCCCGAACGCGCCAACCCGGTGACACCAAGGCGGATGACCGGCTCGAACAGAGCTTCGGAAACGCTGTCGCCCACGGATTCCATGCCGCGCACAAGACTGTCTGCCATAGATGAGATGACCAAGCCGTCGCCCCGCTTTTATCGTTTCGCTCAAGATAGGTAGCCACCGTCCGACATGCCAGCGCTTTCCGGCCCCTTGCCCGCCGCCGCGCAGCACGGTACCAGCGGCCCATGCCCAGATACGCGTTGAAAGTCGAATATCACGGAAAGCCGTTTGCCGGGTGGCAAAGGCAGAAAGATCAGCCCTCGGTTCAGGGGGCGATCGAAGAGGCTTTGTCGCGGATACAACCGGGAGATCACACGATCGCTGCGGCGGGTCGCACCGATGCCGGTGTCCACGCGCTAGGACAGGTCGCCCATTGCGACCTGATCAAGGAATGGGACCCTTTCCGACTGTCCGAAGCGTTGAACTATCACCTCAAGCCGCAACCAGTGGCCATCGTGAAAGCCGCACGGGTGGACGATGACTGGCATGCACGGTTCTCGGCGCTTGAACGGCAATATCTGTTTCGCATCCTGATGCGCCGCGCGCCTGCAACCCATGACGCGGGGCAGGTTTGGCAAGTCAGTCACCCGTTGGATATTGATGCGATGCAGGCCGCGGCGGACATGCTGATCGGACGGCATGATTTCACCACGTTCCGGTCCACGATCTGTCAGGCGGCCAGCCCGGTCAAAACGCTGGATGAGTTGCGGGTGGAACAGGTGCAGGGCTTTTCAGGCCCCGAGGTTCATTTCCACGTCCGGGCACGGTCGTTCCTGCACAATCAGGTGCGCAGCTTTGTCGGCACTCTGGAACGTGTCGGCGCCGGGTCCTGGACGCCCGAAGATGTGCGAGAGGCACTGCAAGCTGAGAATCGCGCCGCCTGCGGGCCGGTTTGTCCGCCGCAGGGGTTGTATCTTGCGCGGGTCGGCTACCCGAACCCGGTGTTCGACTAAAGCGCGCGCAGCAACAACCCGCCAGCTATCACCGCTATCAGCAACCCGGCGACCAGCTCGATGGTTGGGGCCAGCACCTGTGCAAACCGCGTCGCTGAGGCCGAGGCCAGCATCCCGCCGCGCAGACCGAATGAGGTCCACCCGACCAGAGTGGTCACTGTCGCAGTGCCCAGCGCCATGCAGAACGCCCCGGCGATGCCAACGATGGCGATGCCCATCTGCCAGGTCAGGATCAACACAAACAGCGCCCCGGTACAGGGGCGTGCGGCGATTCCAGCGATCAGCAACGCCGCCTCGCGCAGGCTACCGACCTGCGCCACCTCATCCGCAGACGGACCATGCCGGTGGCCGCAATCCGAACAGGTTTCGTGATCGTGGTGATGATGATCTGCGCCGTGATCCCGGCTACGTTTGGCAAAGCTCCGCAAGGCGCGAAACACTAGCCAAAGCCCGATCGCAGTGATCGCCCCATAGCTGACTGGGGCCATGATTTGCTCCGTAGTGTCGACCAGTCTTTCCCGAGACATCTGGAACACCAGCACACCGGCATAGACTAGAACAATCGCGGTTACGGCCTGTCCAAGGCTGGACAAAACACTGATCGCTGAAAGCCGCCAGAACGCCACACGCCGACCAAGCCCATAGCCACCGATCAGGACCTTGCCATGCCCAGGACCGATGGCGTGGAAGAACCCGTAAGCGAAGCACACCGTCAACAAAGTCATGACCGCCTGAGGTTGTTCGGCGCGGGCAGCGCGCAGAGACCGCGCAATCTGGTTCTGAAATGCACGCTGTTCACCGGCAGCCCATGCCGCAAGTTGGTCAAACCCGCCGCTGAACCAGAACCAGAGCAGAACTCCGACCGCCAGAACAAACGGGACAATCAGGTATTTGGACATGAAATACGGATCTCGGTTGCAAAGTTTTCGCCCACCATCGGGATGTCATTTTCCTCAAGGTCGTAATTGGCATCCAGCGTCAGCAGAAACGCCTGCATTTGGGCAAGCTGCCCGTCGACATCCGGTTCAACCCGATTGATCTGGCAGGTTTTACCCCCCGAAACCGTCACCGGGCGCGTCAGGTCATAGGCGGTATAATAGGTCTCATCAAAAGCCTTGGCGGATAAGGCGGTGGCCGGTACAGGCCCACCTTCGACACTGCGCAGATGCGAGGTCACGATGCGCCCGTCCTCCATCAATGCTTTCGGCTCCAGTGGGCCAGAAAGCGGCAATACCTCAGACTCGGACCAGACGACCAGATCGCCGTTATAGCCCTGATCCCACTGCGCATCGAATCCGGACAGGAAATCCTGTTCGCTTTCACTGAGAAGACCGTCGCCATCCTGATCCAGCTTCATGTCCTCGAGGACAAGCAAAGAGTAAAACTCGTCATAGGCCCAGGTCACACGGACATGGGTCAGCTGCCCCGAAGCGTCCACGACGAATTCCAGCCCCGTGTCGATAAAGACATGCGGGTGCGTCATCGCCGGGATCGGCAAACAGCAGGTCACTAGGGTCACAAGCCAGCGCATGGGCGAAAGATAGGGTGTCGGCCTGCGCCCGGCAATCCCATTTGGGCCGGGCGCGCAGAAGCTGGCCGATGGCTCAGGCAGGTGGGAACAACACAAGGGTCTGCAGGGCTGTTCCAACCGGCCCTTCGGTGTCATACAAAACCGATTGCGACATGCCGATACCCGAGGGCTGCCAATGGCAGACAGACTCGGAGGCCAGCCAATCCGAGACCGGCTCGCGGTGCACCTGAACCGTCAGATCGGTATTCATGAACCCCATCTCGGTTGTTGGGGCATTCCACGAAATGCCATTGCCGCAATCAGCCAGTGGACACAGCGCCTGAATCGGAGATTGCACCTCGTCCCCAAGCAGCGGAGGCGTGCGCATCCAGATCGTTTTGGGACCGACGCCCTGATTTCCACCCTTGGGATAGAGGACATCGGAATAGGTCGCGAACCCAGGAAGATCGTGCCGAATTTCGCCGATGGGAAATGGGCCGTCCACCGAGTCCGCCAGTTGCGGAGATGAGAGAGCGACATTGGGAACCGGGCCAAGGTCGCGGCGGGCAAGGTGCATAGTTGTGGCTACGGCGCATAAAGTGTTGTCCAGATCGTGCACAGTAACCCGAGTGGTCGCTAGCGTTCTGGTGTGCCGCGTCGTCTCGGCCGCAACCCGCAACCCGGACAGGGGCAGCGGGCGCAGCAGATCGACCGTCAGCCGGGTCAGCATCTTACCGGGACCAATTTCAGATTCCGCGGCGCGCACGATCAGACCGCTGACCGGACCAGCATGGCAATGTTCGGCAGACCACGGGCCCCGCGCCGGGTCATTGCCGACAAAATCCCCATCCGCGCGAAGTCTGAAATAAGGCAACCTGGACATGTCAGATTTCAAGACCACTTGGGACCTCAGACCTTTTCCTGTGTATGCTTTTTCAGCTCGGTCCGTGCGACCTGACGACGATGCACCGCGTCCGGCCCATCGGCCAGCCGCAGGGTCCGTACATGCGTCCACGCGGTCGCCAGCGGCGTGTCCTGACTTACCCCTTGCCCGCCATACATCTGCACCGCCTCATCAATCACCTTCAATGCGACCCGCGGGGCCACGACCTTGATCTGGCTGATCCACGGGGCCGCCGCGCGCGCATCGCCCTGATCCATGTACCAAGCAGCCTTGAGGCAAAGTAGCCGGGCCATTTCGATCTCCATCCGGCATTCGGCTATAATATCGAAATTCGCCCCAAGCTGCGCCAGCTTCTTGCCAAATGCTTCGCGTTGCAGCGACCGTTTGCACATCTGCTCCAGGGCCATCTCTGCTTGCCCAATAGCGCGCATACAGTGGTGAATACGTCCCGGCCCCAATCGACCCTGAGCGATCTCGAACCCGCGCCCTTCGCCCAGCAGGATATTCTCGGCAGGCACCCGGACATTGGTAAAGCGAATATGCATATGCCCGTGCGGCGCATCATCATGGCCGTAGACTTCCATCGGGCGCAGCACCTCGATCCCGGGCGTTCCCGCCGGCACCACGATCATCGACTGGCGTTTGTGAACAGGCAGGTCATCACCGCCCGTCCGGACCATGACGATATAGACCTTGCACCGCGGATCACCGGCGCCTGAGGCCCACCATTTCTCGCCATTCAGAACGTAGGATTCGCCGTCCAGCACACAGGACATCGAAACATTGGTGGCATCTGACGAGGCGACATCCGGTTCGGTCATCAGATAGGCCGAACGGATTTGCCCATCGAGCAGCGGCTTGAGCCACTCTTGCTTCATCTTTTCGGACCCGTACCGCTCGAATACTTCCATGTTGCCCGTATCTGGGGCTGAACAGTTGAAGATTTCGGCACCCAGCGGGGTCTTTCCCATTTCTTCAGCAAAAAAGGCGTATTCCACAGTTGTCAAACCCAGCCCTTTTTCACTGTCGGTCAGCCAGAAGTTCCACAATCCCGCCGCCTTGGCCTTGGCTTTCAACCCTTCAAGGATATCCGCCTGCCGGTCGGTATATTGCCAGCGGTCACCTTTGTTGATTTCAGCATGGAACTCTTCTTCCAGCGGCATGACTTCATTTCGGATCATCTCTGTTACGCGGGTCAGCAGTTCGCGGTTTTCCTCGCGCAGGCCGAATGACATGTTCATGAGTTTTCTCCTCCGCCCCGACACGCGGGCATTACCTTTGGGCCGAGAATGACTTAGCCACCGTCATGATGTCCAGTTGGGTGACGGGACGTCACCCACCCCATATGAGATTAAACGGGTGCAGTAACCGGAGACTGGCGACCGTATAGCCGTCAATAACCTGCGTCGCGCGCGGGTGTAGCAACCCAATTAGGGTGTGAAAATCCAGTTACCATTGGCATCCTGGCACCTGCGGGTTCTGATCTCACGGGTCTGCTCGGAACTCGGAGGTCGGATAAAATGCTGCAGATGCACGCAATTATCGCGGACCTCGCGCACACGGACGGTGCCCTTGGCCCCGGTCTCGGTGCTGATCCATTCACTTTCGGCACCAACCTGCGGCAAACCACTGCCCAGCATGGTGTCTGTGGTTGCACTCAGCAATGTGAAATCATCCGGGTTCAACCCCGACTCTGCGATGATGCGAGACAGCGGTTTCGCGCTGCCGGCAACACCAATGCTCAGCACCAGAACACCTGCAACTAATAGTGATCCCCAAATTCTCATACCGCCTCGCAATTCTGCAACCAATTTACATTCAAGGATATACCCGCGAAGGCACAGGGCCAAGCCCTAGTCTGCAACCTTCAAATTATCCCGAAGAAACCTATTGCAACTCTGACGCTAGGCCATGCCGAGCGTCCCTCGCATAGTGCACGAAACACGAACCAGAGGCATTTGATGGCACACCCGACTTATTATGCGCCCCATGGCGGACACCCCGGACAGGACACCCTGTTAACTGATCGCGCCATGTTCACCGAGGCCTATGCCGTTATACCCAAGGGTACGATGCGCGACATCGTCACCAGCTATCTGCCCTTCTGGGAAGACACCCGCCTGTGGGTTCTGGCACGCCCCCTTAGCGGGTTCGCCGAAACCTTTTCGCAATACATCATGGAGGTCCAACCCGGTGGCGGTAGCGATACGCCCGAAACGGACCCCGCAGCGCAGGCGGTCTTGTTCGTTGTCGAAGGGGCGGTCACATTGACGCTTGAGGGAAGTGTTCACGTTTTGGAAACTGGTGGATATGCCTATATCCCAGCTGGTTCCAAATGGGCGTTGCGCAACCATACGGAGCAGCCAGCGCGGTTTCATTGGGTTCGAAAGGCTTATGAGGCAGTGCCCGGCCTGCCCAAGCCGGACCCGATCATCACCAATGAACAAGAGGTCGCCCCGATCGAAATGCCGGGCACCGAGGGTCGCTGGGCCACAACACGTTTCGCGGATCCGCAAGACCTGCGCCACGATATGCATGTCAACATCGTGACTTTTGAACCCGGTGGCGTGATCCCATTTGCCGAAACGCATGTGATGGAGCACGGGCTGTACGTGCTGGAAGGAAAAGCCGTCTACCGGCTGAATCAGGACTGGGTCGAGGTCGAAGCCGGAGACTTTATGTGGCTGCGGGCCTTTTGCCCTCAGGCCTGTTATGCGGGCGGTCCCGGGCGGTTCCGATATCTGCTATACAAAGATGTGAACCGCCAGATGCCTCTTTCACCAGGCGGGCGCTAGGGTAAATTCGGCCTTGGCGGGACTGGGCAAGCGCGGTAATCTGGTGGAATAACAAACGGTTTTAGTTCAGGAGATTGTACGATGGCACTGCGCAATGTAACGCTGGCACTGGCGGCTGCAATCGGCCTGACGGCCCTTGATGTGACCCCTGCAACCGCCAAAGAGACGAATACCGTCAACGTCATGAGCCGCACCTGGGCCATTACCCAGGTTTCGGAAGCTCCGGTCGTATACCGTGCCACACGTGATAACAACAATCTCAACCCATTCGGCCCCCCGCCCCGGCTGCGCACTATTCAGGCCATCGCGGCGATTCAGCAGGCAACCGGGTGCAAGCCGATTGTGGCCAGCATGTACCAGAACATCTCGGGCCAGTTCTTTTCACAGGTCAGCTGTAACTGACCCGGACAGGAAACTGGCATTGAGGTTAATCCAAGCCACTGCCATAGCTTGCGCATGAAACTCGCAATTAACGGATTCGGCCGCATCGGCCGCACGATTTTGCGGCAGCTTCTGGCCATGCCGCTCGGTCACGACATCGAACTGGTGCTGATCAACGACATCGCACCGCTAGAGACCTGCGCCTATCTGTTCAAGTACGACAGCACTTTTGGGCCCTATCCGGGCAAAGTGGAACAGGGAACTGCGCAACTGGTTGTCGATGGGCACGCTATTCCTGTTACACACAGCCCCAACCTCAGCCGGGTTGATCTGTCCGGTGTAGATGTCCTGATGGACTGCACCGGCGTTGCCCGGACATCGGATGTTGCTAGTCAGGGCCTGACCGCAGGGGCAAGGAAAGTACTGATTTCCGGCCCCTCGCCTGCGACCGAGGCCACAATCGTTCTGGGTGCAAATGAGGATCAGCTGGGCAATGCGCGGATCGTGTCAAATGCCTCTTGCACCACCAACGGGCTGGCTCCGCTGGTCAAGGTTCTGGACGGGATCGCTGGTGTCGCGTCGGGCCATATGACCACCATTCACTGCTACACCAACAGCCAGCCGATGATCGACGCTCCGCGTGGTGATCTGGCACGGTCACGCGCCGGAGCGCTGTCGATGGTCCCGACCACCACCAGCGCTATGCACCTGATAGACGAAGTCCTGCCCCATCTGGCCGGGCGCATCTCGGGCGCGGCGGTCAGGGTGCCTACGGCAAGCGTTTCCGCGGTTGATCTGATTGTGACGCTGAAGCGCGGCCTGAGCGCCTGCGATTTTGAAACCGCCCTGCTTGCAGCCGTTGCAGAGTCTCCCGTTCTGGGTTGGACGGATGAGCCGCTGGTGTCGTCCGATTTGCGGACGCGGCCGGAATCTCTGATCATCGCAGGGCCAGAAACCCGGCAGATCGGCGAAACTCAGGTTCGTGTTTTTGGCTGGTATGACAATGAATGGGGGTTTTCAGCCCGCATGCTGGATGTCGCTCGTATGATGGCCGACACATAGGCGGACCGCGACCTAACGCGATCCGCCGATTTTCATTTGGTTACTTGCCGGGAAGGCTGCCCGACCCGTGCCCCGACATGCCGCCCGAAACTTCTTCGGTTGCCTCATCGGCCAACTCATCCGGCAGGATCAGATTCAGCACGATGGCGATCAGAGCCGCAGGCAGCAGCCCGCTTTTCATCAGGATGCCCAGAGTATCGGGCAAGTGTTGCACCGCACCCGGCTCGAGCTGGAGGCCGAACCCGATTGACAGCGCGATGGCAAAGATCACCATGTTGCGCCGATTCCAATCCACATCGGACAACATCGAAACACCCGCGGCGACAACCATCCCGAACATGACGATGACGCCACCGCCCAGTACTTCGATCGGAACGGTACGGATGATCGCGCCAACCTTGGGCACCAGGCCGCACAGGATTAGAAACAAGGCGCCGATGGTGACGACATTTCGGCTCATGACGCCGGTCATCGCGATCAGCCCGACATTCTGGCTGAACGACGTGTTGGGTAAGCCGCCGAACACGCCCGCCAGGGCCGAGCCGACGCCGTCAGCATAGGTTGCACCGGTGATTTCCTTGTCCGTGGCTTCGCGCCCGGCTCCGCCTTTGGTCACACCCGACACATCCCCCACCGTCTCAACTGCCGAAACAAAGGCCATCAGACAGAACCCGATTATGGCGGCGAATGAGAACTCGAACCCATACTTAAAGGGCACAGGCAGGGCGAAAGTTGCAGCGCGGCTCCAGCTTGTTCCGATTGCCTCAAACGTGATCATGCCAACCATCAGGGCATAGACATACCCAACCGCAAGACCAATCAGAACGGCAGAAACCGAAAGCATTCCGCGGGTAAAGAACTTCAGCCCCAGCGTTACCACAACCACGACCAAAGCAGCCGACCAGTTCAGCGCCGAGCCGTATTCAAGCGTTCCAATGGCCGGAACCCCTCCGGCGGCGTATTGAATGCCGACCTTGACCAACGCCAGACCAATCATTGTCACCACAAGGCCTGTGACCAGAGGTGGCAAGGCAAAACGGATCTTGCCAATCACCGTGCCCAGCAGGGCATGGAACACCCCACCGATAATGACACCGCCAAATAATGCGGCCAGACCATCGACGCCTTTGCCAGCAACCAGCGGGATCATGATCGGCAGAAACGCAAAGCTGGTGCCCTGAACAATAGGCAAAGCCGCTCCTACCGGGCCAATCGTCACCGTTTGCAGCAAGGTCGCGACGCCGGCAAACAGCATCGACATCTGGATCAGGTACAGCAGTTCGGGAAAATCGGGGGAGTTCGAACCGAACCCGAACCCGGCGGCCCCTGCAACGATGATCGCAGGCGTCACGTTCGAAACGAACATCGCCAGAACATGTTGAATGCCCAGCGGAACTGCCTTGTGCAGCGCCGGGGTATAATTTGGATCCCGAAGCTGTTCGGGTGTCCCTATTGAAGTGTCAGCCATGAGTTACTGTCCTCTCTGTCAGATTCACGGGGGTCTTACCGCTTATGCTGCGGCTTCATTTGGCTACGACACCACCTGAAAAGGGGTATCGAACCAGTATTCTTCCAGGTTGGGCCCATCGCCGATCCGATCAACAACGGCGAACAATCCAGGGCCATGCAATGGTGTCAAAACGCCGTGCCACGTCCCACGATGATAATTCACCGCCTGACCGGGCCGGGTGACAAAGGCACACGGCTCGCCCGGCTGCCCGTCAACATCTGGTGCTACAACGACCAGAAAGGGTTGATGGGTCATGGGAACAAAGGCCTGACTGCCATCAGGATGCCGTTCAACCATATCCAACTGGTACGGCAGGGTTCGGGGGTTGGCGTTGAACAGGCTGATCCCGGCGCGGCCGCCCGCGAAATCAAGGGCCGCCCGGTCATGAAAACGCCCGCACTGGCCCTGGTTGATGATCTTGTCCGGGTCGCCCGATGCCTCGATCACATCTCCGAACGGGGCAAAAGCGTCAGGCGTTAAAGGAACAGTCCGGATCTGTTTCATGAAGGCAGCACATCCCTCAGGCGGAATTCGGCAATACGCTCGACCTGTCGGCAGGCCTCGGCGAATTCGGTTTCCCGGTCCTGATCTATCCGCCGCTGAAACGCCTGCTGGATAGAGGCTTTGTCATGATCACGCACAGCAATAATGAAGGGAAATCCGAACTTGTCGGTATAGCGCCTATTCAGATCGGTGAAGGCATCGCGTTCGGCATCCGTCAACGCATCCAGCCCCGCCGAGGATTGTTCCGCCGTGCTTTCCTGCGTCAGTCGCTTGGCCTGTGCCAGCTTGCCTGCCAGATCCGGGTGCGCGGTCAGCACGCCCAACCGCTCCTCATCCGAGGCCGAACGGAACATGCGCGTCAGTGCGTTGTGCAACCC
The DNA here is from genome assembly GCF_059610845.1 of Ruegeria sp. CDSC021. NCBI lineage: Bacteria > Pseudomonadati > Pseudomonadota > Alphaproteobacteria > Rhodobacterales > Roseobacteraceae > Ruegeria > Ruegeria sp. CDSC021. Next base: position 17,394 of record NZ_JBXWOK010000018.1, on the reverse strand, counting down.
GCCGGCAGTATCGTGAGCCGCGCCGAGTTCCAGCCCATGGGCGCGCTCTGCAATCCACGCCGAATGTTCGAAGATCCCGCCATAAGCGGCTACGAAAGCGTCCCGCGCCATTTCTGACGGCTTTGGACCTGAAACAGGTGGGTGCTGCGCTGCCCAATGCTGGGCGATCTGCAGACGGGTCGCGAACCAGACATCCGCGTGCCCACGCGCATAATCCAGAAACCGTTTCAGCGCCATGACCCGACCTGGACGACCGATCAGGCGGCAATGCAGACCAATCGACAACATCTTGGGCGCACCGGCTTCACCCTCGGAATAAAGCGCGTCGAAACTGTCTTTGAGATAGGAATAGAACTGATCGCCCGAATTGAAACCTTGCGGCGTTGCAAAGCGCATATCGTTACAATCGAGCGTATATGGTACGATCAGCTGGTCCCGGCCAGAGACCTGCATCCAATAGGGCAGATCATCCGCATAGGTGTCCGCCACATAGGCAAAGCCCCCCTCTTCGGCCACCAGACGCACGGTGTTCTCGGAACACCGGCCGGTATACCAACCATAGGGACGTTCCCCCACGACCTCGGTATGCAGGCGGATAGCCTCTTCTATTTGAGCGCGCTCTTCCGCCTCAGACATATCCTTGTGTTCGACCCATTTCAGGCCGTGACTTGCGATCTCCCAACCTGCGTCTTTCATGGCGGCAACCTGATCGGGCGACCGTGCCAGCGCCGAAGCGACACCGTAAACGGTTATGGGCAAGTCCTGCATCAAGCGGTGCAGACGCCAGAACCCTGCCCGCGACCCATATTCATAGATCGATTCCATGTTCCAATGACGCTGGTCTGGCCATTGCGCTGCGCCGACAATCTCGGACAGAAAGGCCTCGGACGCGGCATCACCGTGAAGCACGCAGTTCTCGCCACCCTCTTCGTAGTTCAGCACAATCTGAACGGCCAGATTTGCTCCGCCAGGCCACTGGGCGTTTGGCGGGTTGGCTCCGTATCCGATCATGTCACGGGGATAGCGAGGGGGCTGCATGAATGTTCCGTCTCAGTTGTGTTACACTACCTACGCTTTACCGCAGAATTGGAAGCAGTATTATCAAATCAATCCGAACGCTGTTTCCTTTTCTTTCGGCATTCCCAAAGTCTCGGGTTTCGCCCCAGACTGCGTCAAACAATACTCGATTGCAGTTTGCGGTTTTCAACAGCCACTCGTTGCGGTGATTGGAATATTAGGAGAAACGCGTGGCAGGATACCTGACAACCCATGTTCTGGACACCGCCAAAGGCTGTCCCGCAGAGGGGCTGAAAATTGCTCTGTACGCGATTACCCAGGACGGACGCCACAAACTGGCTGAGATGCTGACCAATGCAGACGGGCGAACAGACAGCCCAATACTACCGCAAGCAAACTTTGAAACCGGGGAATATGAGCTTGTTTTCAGCGCGGGTGACTATCTGCGCGCCTCTGGCCAGGCGGATGACGAACCGCTGTTCCTGGATGAGATTCCAATCAGGTTTGGTATGTCTGAAGCAGACGCCCACTATCATGTGCCGCTCTTGCTTTCGCCATACAGCTACTCCACGTATCGTGGCAGCTAACTGACCGGGCGAACCTCCCACCCGTCGATCGCCCCTGCCGGGCCTCCTCCTGTTGAGCCGGGCGCCGCACCTGTTGGGCGCGGCGCGGATAGTGACGGTTACAGCTCTTCGAGAAAATTTACGCGCGGCCGGGAGCCTTTGCTAACCGTTGATGTCCGAGTTTTGCACAACCTTGCCAATTCGCGCGATCATGAAATCCATGAACAAACGCGCCTTGGGATCCTGGTGACGTCGATGGGTATAGAGACACGCCATCTGAACAGAGACAGGAGGTGTCTCCTTCGCAACCACCACCAGACGTCCTGCCTTGAGATGTTCCGCTGCCTCAAACACAGGTTTCATCGCGATCCCCTGCCCTGACAACGCCCAATCGGTCAAAACATCTCCGTCATCGCATTCAAACCGGCCCGACACGGCATAACGTCTTGGCCCGTCTGGAGTTTCCAGCATCCACTGAAACTCTGCGGCGCCGGGATACCGCAGGTTAAGACACTCGTGCTTTTCGGAAACAAGATCGGCTCCGTTTTGCGGCATCCCCCTGCGTTTTACATAGTCCGGTGCGGCACACAGAACCCGCGCGCAATCCGCGATCTTGCGAATACGCAGGGTGCTGTCCTCGGGCTGACCAATGAAAAAGGCCAGATCCAATCCTTCGGTCGTCAAGTCCACTGACCTGTCGGTCAGGCGCAATCGCACATCAATTTCGGGGTATTCCGAGAGAAATTCCGGCACATGTGGGGCTAATAACCTGCGCCCGACGCCCAAAGGCGCGGCTACGAACAGTGACCCGCGGGGGGCTTCGGTCAGGTGAACAACCTGCGCCTCGGCTTCATCTACAGCATCCAGGACCGCAACCGCTCCGGGGTAAAACGCACGTCCCTGCTCGGTCGGGCTGAGGTTACGTGTAGTCCGCTGAAACAGACGCACGCCCAAATGATCCTCAAGCTGTGATATTCGCGCCGAAGTCACCGCCGGTGAAACACGCAAATCCCTCCCGGCAGCAGACATGCTGCCCAGATCATAGACACGAACGAAGGTGCGAATATTGTCGAGATAGGACATCTTATCGTTTTTTTTGATACAGTTTGACAATATACGGGAATACCGAAGAAAAGCCAGTTTGCCTAGGGTGACTATAACCTACTGGAGAGAACTCTCATGTTTGAATTCGCCGTGTTCTGGGATTGGATGGCATTTGCTGTGCGCTGGCTGCACGTAATCACTGCTATCGCCTGGATCGGATCATCCTTTTACTTCATCGCTCTGGACCTTGGCCTGAACCGGGATATCCCCGGCCCCGCCGACGGGGAAGAATGGCAGGTACATGGCGGCGGCTTTTACCATATTCAGAAATACCTCGTCGCACCCGAGCGGATGCCGGATCATCTGACCTGGTTCAAATGGGAAAGCTATGCCACCTGGCTTAGCGGAGCTGCGCTGTTGATGATCGTCTACTGGGTTGGTGGAGAGCTTTATCTGATTGATGCCCAAAAGGCCGATCTGGCGCTGTGGCAGGGCATTCTGATCTCGGCTGCCTCGTTGACTATGGGCTGGCTTATCTACGACTTCCTGTGCAAATCCGGTCTGGGTGAGCGCCCAACATTACTGATGGTGCTGCTGTTTGTCCTGCTGGTGGTGATGGGCTGGGGGTACAACCAGATATTCACCGGGCGCGCGATGATGCTGCATCTGGGCGCATTCACCGCCACGATCATGACAGCGAATGTATTCTTCATCATCATGCCGAACCAGCGCATCGTCGTAGACGACCTTAAGAATGGCCGCACCCCGGACCCGAAATACGGCAAGATCGCCAAGTTGCGTTCGACTCATAACAACTATCTGACCTTGCCTGTGGTTTTCCTGATGCTTTCGAACCACTACCCGCTGGCCTTTGCCACCCAATACAACTGGATCATTGCGGCGCTGGTATTTCTGATGGGTGTCACAATCCGTCACTACTTCAATACACGCCACGCCCGCGCCGGTGATCCGACCTGGACGTGGCTGGTGACCGCTCTGCTATTCATCGCCATCATGTGGCTGTCCACCGCGCCTATGTACAAACCTCTGGAGGAGGCCGAGGCACAGCCGCTCACCGCATTTGAACAGAAATACGCTGAAGCAGACGGGTTCGAACAGGCACATGATGTCGTTCTGGGGCGCTGTTCCATGTGCCATGCGCGCGAACCGGTTTGGGACGGCATCCTGTGGGCGCCAAAGGGCATTCTTCTGGAAACCCAAGGTGACATCGCCCGCAATGCGAAACAGATTTACCTGCAGGCCGGTGTCAGTCACGCCATGCCACCCGCAAATGTCACCTATATGGAACCGGAAGATCGCGCGGCGATCATTCGCTGGTTCCGCAATGCTGGCCTTTGAACTGGCACTGAGCCATCACTTGTTCCGTTAATTTTCTTGGCCAAACGATAAACGCTTCCCCTACACGATTACAGATGTTCTAACTATCCTTAAGGGGCCGCCACATCCGAAAAGGCGCCGAAATTAATTTCTAGTTGGGGCAGCTGGAGCCAATAGATGCAGCGAATAAGACAATGCAGCTTTGTGAGAAATTGTCTGTTCGGAATAGTCGTCGCCACATTGCCCACATCGCTGGCCGCATTGGAAACCGTCCTCACGGCACCGGGCGCTCCGAAAGCGCTGGTTGAACGGATCGAAGATACCGCATCGGTGACAACCGCAGAATCCCGCGGGCTGGACACGCCGCTTGAACTTTTGTCAGCGGCCCTGTCGGACTATACCACCATTGTACAGATCCTTTATGACGAAGGCTATTTCAGTCCCGTCGTCAGCATTAAACTGGACGGGAAAGAGGCGGCGGAACTCAGTTCACTCAACGTGCCCAATCAGATCAACAAAATCGTGATTGCTGTTAAAACCGGCCCAACCTTCACATTTGGCCAGGCGGTGGTCCGGCCGATCGCGACCGAAACGGTTCTTCCCGAAGACTATGCGTCGGGCAAACTGGCCACCACCGGCGCCATTCAGCAAGCCGCGTCAGCAGGCGTGCAGGGATGGCGTGACGCTGGTCATGCCAAGGCCGAGGTCAGCGGCCAGAAAGTCATTGCCCGCCACGCCCAGGCAAAGCTGGATTCCCGCATTGACCTCGCTCCGGGACCGCGTCTGAGCTTTGGAAAAATGTACATCAAAGGCGACAGCGATGTTCGCCACAGGTCCGTCGAGCAAATCGCCGGCTTCCCAACCGGAGAGGTGTATTCCCCCCAGCAGGTGCAAAAGGTCGGAACCCGGCTTCGCCGCACCGGCACGTTTAATATTGTCTCGATCGAAGAGCACGACACTCCCAACCCTGATGGCTCCCTGGATTTCGATGTCTATCTTGAAGACATGCCCAAACGCCGCCTGACCTTCGGTTTGGAAGTGGCCTCGCGCGACGGGATGGAGCTGTCGACGACCTGGACGCATCGCAACGTGTTCCGCCGCGCCCAGCGGCTGCGGTTTGAGGCATCGTTGCGCAATATTGGCGGGGCCGAGGATCTGGACGGGCGCATCGGGCTGCGGCTGGACCAGCCCGACCGGCTGGGCCCCGATGACAGTACGTTCTGGAGCGCCCTTCTGGAACGTCGCAACACCGACAATTACAACGTGACGGTGACGTCTCTGGCCTATGGTGCAAGACGCACATTTTCAGACCGCCTATACGCCGAGGCATCCGCCGGGTTTCAGTGGTCGGATGCAGATGACGCCTATGGCGACGGGCGTAAGTTCCGCTATTTCATCCTGCCGTTCCGCTCCGAATGGGATGAAAGGGACAGCAAGGTCAGCGCCGCCAATGGCTATTACCTGGATGCCCGTGTGATGCCATTTGTCGGCCTGTCCGACACAGAAACAGGCCTCAGGATGTTTGCGGACGCGCGTGCCTATACCAGTCTGCGGACGCAAGGTCGTCTCGTGCTGGCCGGACGGGTCCAGATTGGGTCGATTGTAGGACCCGCCTTGGACGGGGTCACACCCGATTTCCTGTTTTTTTCGGGCGGTGCGGGCACTGTGCGCGGTCAGCCCTATGAGAGCCTCGGCATCCCTGTTGGCAATGAGGTTGCTGGCGGCAAGTCTTTCCTCGGTCTATCTGGCGAAGTTCGCGGCAAAATCACCGAGACAATATCGCTGGTCGGGTTTTATGATTATGGTGTTGTCGACACGTCCTCTTTTGTCAGCAGCGCTGCAGAGAGCCATTCCGGCGCCGGGCTTGGGATCAGATACGACCTTGGCGGCTTTGGCCCCCTGCGTCTTGATTTGGCCCTTCCCGTTCAGGGCGACACCGGAGATGGTCTGCAGTTTTACATCGGAATTGGTCAGGCATTTTGACACATCGTTTCTCATATCCAGTTTTGGCTGCTGTTCTGCTGTGGGTGCCGTACCCCGTTCTGGCGCAGGACGAAGGCGGCAGTATGCTAGAGCAGTTTCTGCAGGATACCCTGTCCGGTGATGATCAGAACGTGACCGTCAAAGGCTTGCAAGGCGCCCTCAGCGCACGGGCCACAATCGCAGAGATCACCGTATCGGATGATGAGGGCGTCTGGCTGACCATCAAAGATGCCGAACTGGATTGGAACAGACTGGCCCTGATACGTGGGCGGTTCTCGGTCAATGCGCTGACAGCGCAAGAGATCGACGTAGCCCGTGCGCCGGGCGCCACAACCAAAGATGCCCCTCCTCCTTCTGCGGAAACCCAGACATTCCAGCTGCCCGAGCTGCCTGTCGCAGTTGAAATCGGCGAAATCCGCGTGGATCAGTTGTCGCTGGGGCAGCCGCTGATTGGGGTGGCCGCCGACTTATCCGTCACCGGAAATCTGTCGCTTGCTGATGGAACGCTGGACACCAATCTCGACGTGGTGCGGCTGGACCGTGCCGGAGATGAGATCACATTGACCGCCGGGTTTGACAACTCGACAAGCGAGATCAATCTGGACCTGAACGTGGCCGAGGCATCCGGCGGGCTTATTTCGACCGCTTTGAACATTCCCGACAGCCCAACGATCGAGCTGACGGCAAAAGGTGCCGGACCGCTGACGGATTTCACCGCCGATATCGGGCTGAGCAGTGACGGGCAGCAGCGTCTGGCTGGGCAGGTTCGGCTTGGTTCGGCCCCTGACGACTCTGCGGAAGGCATAGCATTTACCGCCGATCTGAACGGAGACCTGACACCCTTCGTCGGCCCTGCCATCGACCCGTTTTTCGGGACGGACTCGCGGCTGTTCGTGCAGGGCCAGACCCTGCCCGAAGGGGCGCTGGACCTGTCCGATCTTCAGCTTGCAACGCAGGCCCTGAACCTTGAAGGGAAGTTGGCCCTTGCCGAAGGTGGCACATTGCAGTTTGCCGCCTTGCAGGGACGCATTACCCCGCCGCAGGGACAGGCGGTAACGCTTCCGGTTGGCGGTGGTGACAAAACGATCAAGTCCGCGCATATCTCGACCTTGTTTGATCAGAAAAACGGCAATCTCTGGGATCTTAGCCTGACAGCAGATAAGTTCAAATCCCCCCAAGCCGAACTTGAGAGCATGCAAATTATCGCGCAAGGCGTGCTCGATCAGACCCTTGGATTTACAGTGAACGGCGATCTGCAAGCCAGCGTCACGGGCATTGATCTGACCGATCCGAACCTGAATACAGCCGTCGGAGATCGCATCACGCTGGACGGGCAGTTTGAGTATGGTGATGACCAGTCGCTGACATTGTCCGGTTTCGAACTGGTCGGGTCGGATTACACTCTGGCGCTGGACACGCTGATCAGTGGATTGACCAGCGGATTGGCTGTTGATGGCAAGGCTACGCTGGACGCTACCGACCTGTCCCGGTTCTCTGGCCTTGCCCAGTTGGAACTGGCAGGGGCGGCGTCGGCAGAGGTTCAGGGCAAGGGCTCTCCGCTTGAGGGCAGCTTTGATGGCAAAGTGGTTGTTCAGGGCAACAACCTATCGACCGGTCGCGACGATATCGACCCCGTAATCACCGGCCAGACCACCATCGCTCTGGATGCTCGTCGTGGGGCGGATGGAATATCCATACGCGAGTTCAAACTGAACGGTCAGGCCGCGCAGGCACAGGCCAGTGGCGAAGTGACCACGCCTGATGGCAATCTGACAATCGACGGTCAGGCCAGCCTCAACGCGCCCGACCTCTCGGTCTTTTCCGGGCTGGCCCAGCGGCAGCTTGGCGGGTCGCTCAGCGCGCAAATGGACGGCAAAGGCACCCTGCCGACGCAAGAGTTTGATGGCACGGCCAGCATTACGACGCAGGATCTGCAGGCAGGTATGTCCGAAGTCGATCCTCTGCTTGCCGGCAAAACCGTGATCACCTGGGATGGTGCGAAAACGGGAGACCTTATCGACATACGCAAAGCCACCATCAACGGACGGGCCGTGACAGCACAAGTAAGCGCGTCGATCAATGACCCAACCGGCAATCTAGTTCTTGATGGTCAGGCACAAGTGACAGTCCCTGATCTTTCGCTATTTTCGGATCTCGCGGGCCGGGATCTTGCCGGGTCGGTTACCGCGGATATCAATGGCAACGGAGCTTTGTCCAGCCAGACCTTCGACATAGCCGGCGATGTCGATGCGCAGGACGTCCAGATTGGCATCAGTCTCGTCGACAAACTGATCGAAGGTCGAACGACGCTGCGTGTCGATGCCGAGAACAGTGATCAGGGTCTGAATGTCCAAAACTTCAAACTGCGGGGCACGGCCTTGACCGCAGACGCTTCGGGTCAGGTCAGCAAAGAGACCGGAGGGCTGAGCTATTCGGTAGAGCTGGACGATCTGGCGCGGATTTCCAAGACGTTGTCAGGACCACTGACGCTGGAAGGCAACGCCGCGCCAACAGCTTCGGGCCTTGAAGGAAGAGTCAGCTTGCGTGGGCCGGACAGTTCATACGCGTCGCTGACGGGGTCGGTCGGCTCTGACGGATCGGCAGACTTGGACTTTGACGCCGAGCTAAACAAGGTCGAGCGTTTCGCCCCAGATTTTCCTGGTACAATCACCGCTAATGGGACCGCAAAGCGCAAGGCAGGCGTCTGGACTATCAACTCTTCGGCGCAGGGCCCGGCACAGATCACCGGCAAAATCTCGGGCACCTTCGATGAAACCACAGGAAACGCCGATCTGCAGGCGCAAGGCGGGGTTAATATCGGTATCGCAAACCTGTTCATCACCCCCAACCAAATCGACGGGACTGCGCGGTACGACCTTAGCTTGAATGGCCAACCCTCGCTTGAGGCGCTCAGCGGGTCGATCACGACCTCTGGAACCTCGTTGGCGATACCGGGAGCCGGTCAGACCATTACCGGCATCAGTGGCGCGGTCGAGTTGGCCAACAACCGCGCCAACATCTCCCTAAATGGTGGAACCCGCGCCGGGGGTAATTTCACCGTCGCGGGCCCGATTGACCTGACGCCTCCGTTCAATGCGCAAATTACGACCACGCTCAATCGTCTCGTGCTGACGGATCAGCTTTTGTACGAGACGATCCTGAACGGGCAAATCGCAATGACCGGAGCTTTGGCCGGCAACAGCACAATAGTCGGGCAAATTACATTCGAGGAAACCAATATTAATCTCGCCGCCGCCTCGGGTGCGGTCGGCGCTGCACCCATACCAGAGATCGAACATATCAACGAAAACGCGGCCAGCTATAGGACTCGGGAACGTGCCCGTTTGGTAAAACAGGACAATGCCACCCAAAGCGATTCCCGTATTGCGCTGGACATCGCTCTGCTCGCCCCCAAGGCCGTGTTTGTCCGAGGTCGAGGCGTGAATGCCGAACTCGGCGGACAGCTGTACATAGGCGGAACAACAACCTCGATCATTCCTTCGGGCCAGATCGCTCTAATCCGAGGCAATTTCGACATTCTGGGCCGCAGGCTGGCCCTGACAAAAGGGATCGTGACCCTACAAGGCGACTTGACACCCTATATCGAATTTGAATCATCAAACAGCACCTCGGACGGGACCGCTACAATCGAAATCGCCGGGCCGCTGGACGCCCCCGAGGTCAACGTGTTCTCGGATCCGGAACGGCCAGCAGAAGAGGCGCTGGCCATGCTGTTGTTTGGCAACCGTTTCTCTGAGCTGTCGCCCTTTGTCATTGCCCAGATGGCGGCTTCGCTGGCGCAGCTCAGCGGTGCAGGAGGGGATGCGACCAAGGGTCTGAGGGAGTCGACCGGTGTCGACACAGTCGATATCGGAGCAACGTCAAGCGGCGGAATTTTGGGCGCCGGGGCGTATCTGGGTGACAATCTCTATACCGATTTCAACGTGAACACCGAAGGAAATACCGAAGTGAACCTCAATCTGGACGTCACCGATAATATCACAATGCGCGGAACCGTTGACGGGCGGGGGGAAACGGGATTGGGTGTCTTTTTCGAGCGCGACTACTAATCCTGCGCGAAACTCTGCATCTGTGACAACAGTTTCGGGCCAAATCACAGGAAGGCAGGGAATTTCATTAACCCCTTTACTATCAATTTCTTAACATGACAGCGAATGCACAAGTCGCTCTATTCATTTCGTGCGACACGAATTTTCATTGCCGTTCGTTTCGAATTTTTGACGTTTCGTACCAATTTCATTGCCAGGTCCGTGCCTATGCAGGAAAAGAAGGCAGCGCCTGGTTTTGCGGCGTCTTTATCGAGTGACTTGTTGACCAGTACGACCTGATTATAGAGGGGGAAAAACTCAAAATCGGGGAAAGCAAAAGATCAAAATTCAAATCTTTTCATTACTAAAAATATTGAACTGCCCACCTTCCCATCCACTGCGTATTCTGTACCCAGCAGCGATGGGAAGGTGGATTATCTAAACGAACCGATAAGCCGGATGTTTCCGCCGAACGATGTCAGGTTTGTTGTTGTGAAGCTTTAACTGTTGCCGGGCTTTCCGCTGACGCCATCTCGGACAGCCAATCACGCACGGCGCCGTGCCGGCTACGGGCGATCGCGATCTTTTTGCCGCAGCCCAGAACCAGATATCCGACTTCATTCAGGCTTTTAGCAATATCCACACACCGATTAGCAACCCAAAAGGACCGATGCACCTGTAGGCCATAGCATTCTGGCATTTGCGATAGGATGCCTTTGAACGTTGAACGCACCAGCACTTCTTTTTCATCTACACGCAGGGTGACATAGTGCTGCTGAGCCTGAACGAACAAGATATCCTTGGCCAAAAAATTTTGCCCATTGGCGGACACTAAACCATTGGCCACAGGAACACGGGATTCCACTCTGCTATCCGGCTCGTCCTCGGGTTGCGGATCGCCGGCGCGCAGGCGGGCCAGATAAGGTGGAAAAACCCAAACGATTACGATCACTTCAATTCCAACGACGAGAAAGTACTGAGGCAGCAAAAGCGGCGAGTTTTCAAAGCTGAAAGACAGAAACGTACTGAAAACCATTGTCGTTGCGAATTGGGCAAACTTCATCGCCCCATACGCAACGGGAAAACATGTCAGCGGGGTGAAAAACCGTTTGATGCCCAGATATCGGCTGCAGACTGCCTCAAAAAGCAACATCAGAACCACCGAACCCATATACCCCAGCAATCCGAACATCCAATAGATCGATCGCCCCAGCCCGTTTAGCGGTTCAGCAAACAATGACGGCGTCGCACCAAGGAGCAACAGCATCAAAGCGGGCAGAAACATCAGGAAGTTTCTGGACAGGAAAAAACTAAGGACTTCGCTCAGGATCGCATCAACCGACATACCCGGCAATACGACAAACGAAAGCTCAGCCTGTTTCAAATCGTTATACACGTCTTGCGGTTTCATTCAGCCCTTGTTGCTCTGATCGCACTACTACCATCTATTTCGGCTTCGGCGCCTAGGCCCGACTGCCCACAGGTTCGGGCCCTGCGCAATCGGTTCCCCAATTTCGTTTCCAAACCCAATCAAGACCTAACCTCACGACCGCAAAATGGGCGCTTGGTGGCGTTTTCTTAGGTTTAAAATTGCTGAAACCAGAGAAATATGGCGCAAATGGCGCAAAGCTGAGTGGGAAATGCCTATTTCCCCGTTGACGTTGCGGAAACCTAAAAGGGCGGCCTCGCAAGGCCGCCCTCAAAAACTCTACTCCGACACTCTTACTCAGCCGCGATTACGCCTTCGATCTTTTCAACGCGAATGGCCGAGAATTTGAACTCAGGGATTTTACCATAAGGGTCGATGGCCGAGTTGGTCAGGATATTCGCTGCCGCCTCAACATAGGCAAAGGGGATGAACACCATGTCCTCTGCAATCGCCCGGTCGGCACGCACCATGATCTCGATCGAGCCGCGACGGGTGGTCAGGCGAATGGTCTCGCCCGGTTCGATTCCCATCAGCTTTAGCTGACGTGGGTTCATCGAACAGTTGGCCTCCGGTTCAACCGCATCCAGCACCGTGGCCCGGCGGGTCATTGACCCTGTGTGCCAATGTTCAAGCTGACGACCCGTGGTGGCGATCATCGGATACTCCTCATCCGGCGCTTCATCCGGCTGGATCACACTGGCAGGAGTGAACTTGGCCCGCCCATCGGCACGAGGGAAGCCATCACCAAACACAATCGCTTGGCCCGGATCGGTCTCAGACAGCGACGGGTAGGTGATTGTTTCGGTCTCCAGCCGCTCCCAGGTGATGTTGTCGAGCGACGCCATGGTCAGCTTCATCTCATCAAACACCTGGCTAACATCGGCGTAATCCCAGTTCAGCCCGATGCGTTGCGCAAGCTCAACGGTGATTTTCCAGTCCTCACGCGCCTCACCCGGAGGTGCCACAGCCGGACGCACACGCTGAACTTGACGGTTGGTGTTCGACACGGTGCCGTTCTTTTCATACAGCGCCGAGGCAGGCAGGATGATGTCGGCGTAGTTCGCCGTTTCGGTCAGGAAGATGTCCTGCACGATCATCAACTCCAGCTTGGCCAGTGCGTCCCGCGCGTGGCCTACATCGGGGTCGGACATGGCTGGGTTTTCACCCTGAATATACATGCCCTTGATATTACCCGCATATGCTTGATCGATGATTTCAGTGACGGTCAGGCCTTTTTCGTTCGAGAAATCCTCAGATCCCCAGACCGAGCTGAACTGTGCCCGAATGCCGTCATCCATAACCGACTGATAATCCGGCAGGAACATCGGGATCAGACCCGCGTCAGACGCGCCCTGCACGTTGTTCTGGCCACGCAGCGGGTGCAGACCCGCGCCGGGTTTACCAACATTGCCGGTCATCAATGCCAGCGAGATCAGGCATCGTGAGTTATCCGTGCCGTGGATGTGCTGACTGACGCCCATACCCCAGAAGATCAGACCAGCCTTGGCCTGCGCGAAGGTACGCGCGACACGACGCAGCTGATCTGGCTCAATGCCACAAATGGGCGCCATTGCCTCGGGCGTGTAGGCGCGCAGATGCTCTTTTTCGGCTTCCCAGTTCTCGGTCCAGCGGTGGATGTACTGGCTGTCGTACAGTTCCTCTTCGACGATCACGTTCATGATCGCGTTTAGCATCGAGACATCAGCCCCCGGACGGAATTGCAGCATCTCGTTCGCGAACTTGCGCATACCGACGCCGCGCGGGTCCATCACGATCAGCTTGCCACCGCGCTTGGTGAACTGCTTGAAGTAGGTTGCCGCCACGGGGTGGTTTTCAATCGGGTTGGCGCCGATGATGATAACCACGTCCGAGTTTTCAACCTCGTTAAAGGTCGCGGTCACCGCGCCCGAGCCCACGTTCTCGATCAGCGCCGCCACGGACGAGGCATGGCACAGACGGGTGCAGTGGTCGACGTTGTTGTGCTTGAAGCCCTGACGAATGAATTTCTGGAACAGATAGGCTTCTTCGTTGGTGCATTTGGCCGAACCAAAGCCAGCGACGTTGCGCGGATCTTCATCACGCAGCGCTTTCAGCTTGGTTGCCGCCAGTTCCATCGCCTCTTCCCAGCTCGCTTCGCGGAAATGGGTCGACAGGTCTGACGGATCGACGTTCAACCCTTTGGCAGGCGCATCCTCGCGCCGGATCAGCGGCTTGGTCAGGCGGTGGGGATGGTGGATATAGTCGAACCCAAACCGGCCTTTAACACACAGGCGGCCTTCATTGGCGGGGCCGTTGATCCCCTCGACATATTTCACCTTGCCGTCTTTGACCTTGAGCGAGACCTTACAGCCCACGCCGCAGAACGGGCAGACACTTTCGGTCTCGGAATCATAGTCCTTGCTGTCTCCAACCTGCTGATCGTCCAGCACCGTGGCTGGCATCAGAGCACCGGTCGGACAGGCCTGAACGCATTCGCCGCAGGCCACACAGGTTGAATCGCCCATCGGGTCGTTCTGATCGAACACCACCTGCGCGGTGTGACCGCGCCCGGCCATCCCGATCACATCATTGACCTGCACATCCCGGCAGGCCCGGACGCAGAGGTTGCAGTTGATGCAAGCATCCAGATTAACCCGCATCGCGATATGGCTGTCATCCAGCAACGGGATTTTCTCGACCTCTTTGGCCGGGAACCGGCTGTCGCTGACATCGTTCAGTTCGGCCATGTCCCAGAAATGGCTGGATTTGTCGTGGGCCTCTTCGGGTTGATCGGCGACCAGCAATTCCATGACCATTGCGCGCGATTTCTCGGCACGGTCGCTGTCGGTTTTCACCACCATGCCGTCCGCCGCAGGGCGAATGCACGAAGCGACAAGAGTGCGCTCGCCTTCCACCTCGACCATGCAGGCGCGGCAATTGCCGTCGGGTTTGTAGCCCGGCTGCGGCTTATGACACAGGTGCGGAATGGTGAACCCCTGCCCCTTGGCGGCTTCCCAGATGGTCCAGCCTTCGGGCACGGTGACGTCATTTCCGTTCAGATTGAAGGTGACGGTCTTGGTTGGGCTTGCATCAAGCATGGCTCTGTCTCCCTCAGATTTCGTCAGCGAAATGTTTCATGACCAGGCGGATCGGGTTCGGGGCCGCCTGCCCCAGTCCGCAGATCGAGGCATCGCCCATGACCTGGCACAGATCTTCCAGCAGATCCTGATCCCACTTGTCAGCCTGCATCAGCTTGACCGCCTTTTCACAGCCCGCCCGGCAGGGCGTGCACTGGCCACAGCTTTCATCCTCGAAGAAGCGCAACATGTTCAGCGCAGCATCGCGGGCCGTATCCTGATCGGACAGAACCACCACAGCAGCGGAACCGATAAACGTCCCGTGTGGTTGTAAGGTGTCGAAGTCCAGAGGGATATCATCCATCGACGCAGGCAGCAGACCCGAAGACGGCCCACCCGGCTGATACGCCTTGAAAGTCTGACCCTCGGCCATGCCGCCAGCCGCCTCAATCACATCCACAATGGTCGACCCTGCGGGCAGTAGATAGACGCCCGGCTGCGCCACCCGGCCCGAGACCGAATAGCTGCGCAGACCCGTGCGCCCATTCTTTTCCGTGCTGTTGAGGCATTCCGGCCCCTCGCGGCAGATTTTCGACACCCAATAGAGCGTCTCGACATTGTGCACCAAGGTCGGACGGTTAAAGACCCCAACCTGCGCCACAAACGGAGGCCGGTGACGCGGTAAGCCTTTCTTGCCTTCGATCGACTCGATCATCGCGGATTCTTCGCCGCATATATAGGCACCGGCGCCCCGGCGCAGATCGATATATCCCTTTTCAATCAGGCCAGCTTGTTCCAGCTCGGCAATCTCGCGGCGTAGAATTTCCAGCACCGCCGGATATTCATCGCGCATATAGATAAAGCAGGTCTCGGCCTCTACCGCCCAGGCAGCTATTAGCATGCCTTCAAGGAAGACATGCGGCGTGCGTTCAAGGTAGTAGCGATCTTTGAACGTGCCAGGCTCGCCTTCATCGCCATTCACGGCCAGATAACGGGTGCCTTCGTTCATGCGAACGAAGCCCCATTTCTTGCCGGACGGGAAGCCAGCTCCACCCAGACCGCGCAAGCCCGAGGACAGGATGTCTTCCTGTACTTTCTCCCAATCACCGCTCTCGCGCAGCTCTTTCAGCTTTGCATAGCCGCCGTTTGCTTCATATGCCGCAAAGGTTTCATAGGCGGGCAGATGGGCGTGGGTATCATCCGCAGCAATCGCCGCCTGCACCTTTTCAGGGGTGGCATGGTCGATATGGTTATGCCCGATCTCCAGCACAGGCGCAGTATCGCAACGACCCATGCAAGGCGCACGCAGGACACGGACGTTGGAAGGATCAAGACCGTCTTCCAACGCCTTTTGCAACTGCTGGGCACCGGCCATTTCGCAGGACAGGGAATCGCAGACGCGGATGGTCAGCGCGGGCGGCGGGGTTTCATCCTCTTTCACCACATCGAAATGGGCATAGAAGGTGGCGGTCTCATATATCTCGGCCTGACCAATCCGCATCTCGACGGCCAGCGCAGCAATATGATCGGCGCTGATATGGCCGTGTTCGTCCTGAATCAGATGCAGAAATTCGATCAAAAGGTCGCGACGGCGGGGACGATCGCCCAGCAGGCGCGTGATCTCGGCCTGTGCCTCATCCGTGAACTGACGGCCTTTGGGTGTGTGCCGCCCCTTGCCTTTACCTGACTTCCAGACGCCCTTTGGCGCGCCTGATGGCTTGGTATCTAATGGTGCCATGATGCCCTCCGATTCAGGCCCCGTGTCTCATCAGACTAGCATATCGTCAAATCGCATATTTCAATCGCACGATAACGACACCTTATCACCGCAAAGACGCCACCACCGCGCGCAACGCTCCAACCGTTGGCAGTTCCGGATCGCGTGTCAGGGTCGCCAGACAGATAGGTTTGCTGACCACCGGATCGACCAAAGGCAGAACCTTTGTTCCCTTCAGATCCCCCAACGCCCGAACCAACACGCGTGGCACCACGGTGGCCGCCAATCCCTCACGCGCCATGACCATTGAGGCAGTGAACCCGCTGGTTTCCGCGACCACATGAGGATGCAGGCCCTGTTCGGCGAAAATCCGGTCTAATATGCGGCGGTTCTGCATCTGCGGTTCAAGCAGGCTGACCGGAAATTCGGCGACCCGCGCCCAGGGTATTGGCCCCGTTTCGTCTGTCATATGAGACGGGATCAACAGGACATAGGTTTCTTCATACAGCGACTGTACCTGCCGCAAATCGGTGCCGATACTGTCGCCATATGTGATGCCCGCATCCAGACTGCCTTCGTCCAGCCGATGTTGAATGGCCGTAGCCGACATCGTTTCGATCCGAGTGATGATGCGCGGATGCGCCTGCTGCAGACGCTTGATCAACCGGCCCGTAAAGGCGATTGCGGTCGGGATCACGCCCAGTATCAGAGTCCCCGTGATTTCCCCCTTTGCCGCCTGCACCTGCTGTTCCAAGGCCTTGGTGTCGTCCAGAATGCGCCGCGCCCGCTGGACGATCATCTCGCCCTCTTCGGTCAGGCCCTGAAACCGGTTGGCGCGGCGGACGATGGACACGCCCAACCGATCCTCTAGGTTGCGAATACGCATTGAAAACGCAGGCTGGGAAATCCCGCATTCCTCGGCTGCCTTTGCAAAATGCCGGTGCCGCGCCAAAGCGCTGAGCAGTTGCAGGTCGCGGATTTCGATCATGTGGCGGCATCACTCATATCAGGTCGATGCCGACACTAGCGGAATTCCTTGGGATACGGAAAGCAGGAGTTAAACCCGGCCCCTCCTCGAACCGATCCTTATTACCATTGGTAATGCCAAGTTTGGGCCTTAGGGTCAGGACTCATAGCCAATAGATGACGAGAGCTGCGATGGCGATTGCTGAGAGGAAGACCTTCGGGCACCTGT
>NZ_JBXWOK010000017.1:0-62908 GCF_059610845.1 Ruegeria sp. CDSC021 | reverse complement strand
CAAAGGTATTCCTCTCGGCCATCGCTCTCGCTGCTACAGTCCTATTCTGGCTGTAAATCAATGAGTCTGGAGCCTAGTCGTACGTTCCCAACCAAGTTTTCTTTTGGCTCGACCACATTTACTTGCTTCGGAACTTAGTCGGTGTCATTCCGGTTTGACCTCGGAAAAAGCGAGTGAAATGGGACTTGTCGGAATAGCCGAGCATCAGACCAATCTCCGCAATTGTCATCTGGTCTTCTTTGAGGTGCTCTTTGGCGACATCGACACGCAGCCGTTTGATTTCACGGGGTAGCGTTGTGCCTTGTCGCTGAAGCGCTTTCAGAAACCGTTCCGGTTGTATTCCCAGCATTCCAGCCACCATCTCAGGTCCCAAATCGGTTTCATCTAGTTTGTCGCGTAAGACAGAGCGCAAAGCTGCCACCACGGTTACTTCTTCCTCTTGTTGAGGTGAAGCTATGGGCTTGGCAGAGCCCTCAGAGACATGGTGCAAAAACAACCATCCCACAGGAAAACTAATTTGCATTCCGGGATCAGTCCCAAGGCCAACCTCGATCCCTTTGTAGTCGATAGGCAGCCCATTGATGTATCTGCTTTCCCATCGCACACGCGAAGAATCCCAAGAATCTCCGACGACGGTCTGCAATAGGCGTACATAGATTGCGGCACCAAAACCGGTCACCTGAATGGGTGGGACAGTTGGTTCCTGTTGCCTCTCGATACGATAAGTCGCCTTGTCTGCTTCAATCACAAGGCTGTGCCGCACAGAATTGGACTCCTGCGGTACGAGCCCAACAAAGCGGGTAAAAAACTCGAATAACGTTTTCGTAGATTGCAAGGCTTGAGCGAAGGGCGGCCATCCTTGTAGGTCAAACGCCTCCCCTACATTCAGTCCTAGGTATCGATCTCCTGATACTTCTGAGAAGGCATTCACCAATCCGTAGACCAGCTCTGAGTGAACGAACACGGATGGGTCAGACAACAGTTCGGCTTTCAATCCGACCTGGTCCAATGCTGGTTGCGGATTGATCTTGCGTTCGGTGAGATATTGCAAAAACGGAGCGGCTAAGGAGAGGCGAATAAAGCCCTCGCTATGCTCTTGAGAGGCGGAGTTGAAAGGCAAGCTCGTCACCCTTGTGATGATTAATATTTGTATTCAGTGGCCATTTTTACGAACACATTCGAACATGCTAATTCAAAAGTGGCAACCGAGGAAAAGTTTTCCGGACTACAGTTGGCAAAACATGAATATGAAGGGAGTACTTATGTCCGGTCTACGAATGTCGCTTTGCTCGACCGTAATTGTCGCTGCAGGTCTTTCTTTTTCAGCATCCGCGCAGGCTCAGGATCAAGAAGAACCCCAAACGTTGTTTACCAACGTGCATATCTTCGATGGCGTGAATGAACAGCGTATCGAGAATGCCAGCGTATTGGTCGAGGGCAACCTGATTAAGTCCGTATCGACCGATGCGATCGATGCCCCCAATGCTACAGTCATTGACGGAGAGGGGCGGACACTGACACCCGGGTTTATTGAACTACACGCACATCTCATGCTGATGGGGCCGACCTTGCCTGCGATGGAGGCCAACACGACCTGGGAGGACTTTGCCATACACGGTGCGCGGATGGCCGAGATGTATTTGATGCAGGGTTTCACCACTGTCCGGGATGCTGGTGGCGCTAATGGCGGACTACGTAGGGCGATTGACTCGGGGCAAATCGAGGGCCCTCGTTACTATCCATCTGGGGCGTTTATCGGAACACGCGGTGGTCACGCTGACTTCGCGAATTTCACAGCACCACCTGGTTCGGAGACAAACATGGGTCGGCTGAACATGGCTCAGGAGGTCAGTGGTGTTGATGACGTCTATAAATTCGCACGTAACAACTTTCGTATGGGCGCGACGCAATTGAAATTCATGCAATCCGGTGGTGTCGTGTCGGCATTCGACCCTTGGCAATTGCTGGCCGGGTCGCCCGAAGAAATCAGAGCCGCCGTGCAGGTCGCGAATGAATATGGCAGCTATGTCATGGCGCATTCCTATCGTAAGGAAGCTATCCTGAGTGCGCTCGACGCAGGTGTTATGTCAATCGAACATGGTTTTTCTTTTGACTGCGAAATTGCCGAAGTCATGAACGAGAAGGGTGCGTACATTACAACAAACCTAACGGCATTTGACCCCGGCCTTCTCGACATTCCAGCTGTGGCGAATGTTCCGGCGAGCCTTGCCAAGGCAAAGTCTGCCTCGGCCACATTTGCAGGCTATATCGACAATATGAAAGAATGCCCGGTGAAGCGGGGTTTCCAGACAGACTGTGTTGGTTCGGTAGAGGCGTGCAATATCCAGATTGCCTACGAAAAACACTTAAACAATGATTTTTTCGGCCCCTACACGTCAATGGTCACGTTGACATCGACGGGTGGCGAGGTAGTCGCTCTATCAGGAGACTTTATGAACCCTTATACCGCAGGAAAACTGGGTGTGATCGAGGAAGGCGCCTATGCAGACATCCTGCTGATCGATGGTAACCCCCTCGAAGACTTCTCGGTCGTTGGCACGGGTGATCAGTGGTTTGGTGCCGATCCGAGGCCGGAAAGCCCTGAAACGATCCGGCTTATCATGAAGGACGGTGTGATATACAAAAATACACTGAATTGACCCCAAAACTCGACTGGAGAGTATTCATGTTCCTTTGGTTTCGTTCCGTCTTGCTCGCGGGTTTGGTCTGTTACGGTCATTCCGCCATGGCAACGCCAGGAGCAGCGCTGGATTGGGCAGACCTCCCGGACCCATCTGTGCAGGTCTTTGAGGATCCCTATCGGGAGCTCAGCCCCGAACAGTTCGACGACGTCCTATTCGTTGTGCGGATGCGTGGCAGGCTGCAGCAAGACACTGGCAGCGCGGAAGAAAGACTGAATTGGCAGGAGCTTCTGACCGAGACCGAGGATGCCTTGGCGGGAGTTGGCGTTGATGTCGATTGGCTGCTCGATCAAAGAGAGCTTGTGAAAGAACGGCGAAGAAAGGCAGGAACAAACGGAAATCCGCAATTCGACGGTCAAACAATAACAATCGCGGGCTTTGCCATCCCGGGCCCGAGCGATCCAGACGGGCGATCTGTGGCGTATCTAGTGCCAGAACGAGGAATGTGTAGCCACATGCCCCCGCCCCAACCCAATCAAATGATTCGCGTGCGGTTGAATGGCGACTGGACGCCCAGCTATTTCCACGAACCCGTTCGGCTGACGGGCACGCTGACTATCGATCCCACTGTTCAGAATATGATGGTTGTGGACGGCCTCATGCCTATGAGTGCGACATTCCAGTTGGAGACGGAACGTGTCGAAACTCTGGAAACCGAAGCAGACAGGCTGGAATGGAAGCAGCGTGCCGCTGATCGTATCCGAGCGGCGGGCAATCGCAAGACCGGCGGGGCAAAAGCGTCTGAATGATAAGACTTCTCGTTGTCGTACTGAGTATTGTCTTTGCCGGCGCGGCGTCGGCTCAAGGTCTGTCCGGGCCCTCTTCGGTCGAAGCTGATCTTGAGCCCGGAGATGGACTGACCGATCCACAATATCGTTCCGATTTTCCGCGCAATACCGCACCGGGTTGGTTTCAGTGGAAAGACCGACTGGCGGAGAATGGGTTTCGGTTCAACATTGATTACTTGGCATTGGGCCAAACCACGAACGCGGATCTGGGGGAGGGCGAAGCTGCCAGCGGAATTGCGCGGTTCTATGGCAGTTGGCAGGCGACTGAACAGGGGTCTTTGACATTCAAGATCGAAGACCGGCACAACTATACCGATGTTGCCCCACAGTTTCTTGGTCTGGATGGTGGAGCCCTTTCGATCACGGGAACAGCCTTCAACGATAATGGTTTGCTATTGACCAACCTGTTCTGGACCCAAAGGGCCGAGAACGGTTCGTGGACGCTGCAAGTCGGCCAGATTGATGTAACGGACTTTGTGGACATTTATGGGTTGGTAAGCCCATACAGTGGTTTCCAAAACCTGTCTTTCAATACCAACCCGACAATCAACGCACCCAACCAAGGCCTTGGCATTGCGGGCGGGATAAAGCTGAGCAAGAACCTCTACGCTGTCGCGAGCGTCTCAGACGCAAACGCCGACCCGTCTGATCCAAACTTTGATGTGTTTAGCGACGGCAATCTCTTCAAATCACTCGAACTTGGTTACACCTCTGGCTTTGATCGCATTTACTTCGACAATATCCATCTGACCCTCTGGCATGCGGATGCGGCTGACGATGGTAGCCGTCCAGAAGATTACGGTGCCGCGTTCTCAGCAGCATGGTTTATTGACAATAAGTGGATGCCGTTCTTCCGGGCAGGGGCCTCAAAAGGGGCAGCAGCACTCTATGATCGGTCCGTTTCTGCGGGTATTGGCTACTACGGTCGCAATACCGATTTGGCCGGGTTGGGCCTGAACTGGGCCGAGGCAAGAGGCATAGATGGCGATCAGTTCACACTCGAAGCATTCTACCGTTTTTCAATCGCACCCGGACTGCAGATCACGCCATCGGTACAATTCATTTCCGACCCGCTTCTAAATCCCGATCAGGACCGGATTACCCTGTTCGGTCTAAGAACCCGGATCGTTTTCTAATGCGGGGTGAATGCAATAGGTAAGTGGCAGTGCCAAAGGGCGACTAAGTGAGATCAACAGGACTTAGCAAAGCCCGCTTTCTGCGCGTTGCCACCGTTAGCGCGGACTGCAGCACCCGCTAGCTTTGGGCTCGTTGTGGACATCGGAGGCAGCGCAGTATCTGCTGGGCCTCGCCAACTACCCAAATCATGGCCGGCCCAAACCAGCCGTTTGCCTCACCACTCGACGCTGCAGCGCAGCCTGCGCATTGCTGCCGTTCGTGCACCTTGCAGCATTGTCGAATAGCGGGTGACGGCAAACCACAACATAGCCGTCAAATTCTCGGGATACTCTGCCACAGTTAGGATCTTTCTTTCGGCCAATAATCCTGAAGCAAACCTATGGCTGTGCGCCCTGCTTCCAGCGCTCGGTCTGCCTCTTCTTCTGATTCCGTCAGACGAGCCAGGGTAATCGTGCCCATCAAGAGCGCCATCGCAGCTAAGCCCTGACCCGAACCGGTTTCCGACGTGTCCTGCAAAAGGGCCGCCATGCGATCTAACGCCTGTGCGCCCACTTGATGGGGCGCGCCCGTTGTGCGGGCAAGCTCTGTTCCCATCGCCGCCAACGGGCATCCGTTCCGACTATCTTGAGCGTGAGCTTGGGAAAGATACTTGGCTATGTAGCCTTGGCGCTCCTTCTTTCGCCCTTCGCTGGTTTCTTCGCGCTCCATGTCGGAAACCACATCGTCGACTGCGTGCCAGAAGGCTGCCGCGATCAAATCTTCTTTCGACTCGAAATGTCGGTAGAAACCGCCATGTGTCATTCCGGCTGCCTTCATGACGTCCGCGAGGCTAGTCGCTTCGATACCGCGCTCGCGGAACAACTGCGCTGCGGCATCCAATATCCTCTTGTGACTGCGTTGTTTTTCCGCTTCCGACATTCTCGGCATTTTCCGCTCCCAGACGGGGTTGACATTTAAGATTACATGTACCATCTAAAATATAGATTGCAAGTATCATCTAAAGGAGTGTGCCCGTGCCTGCCAAGCCCAAGATCCTCGTCACAAGCGCAAGCGGTAAGACCGGGCTGCAAGTCGCGCTTCAGCTCAAAGCAAAAGCTTACCCTGTCCGTGCGTTCATACGGCGGAGAGATCATCGTTCTGACCTACTTGAGCGCGCTGGTGCTGAATTGTTCGTGGGTGACCAGTATTCCCTGAGCGACATGCGCAACGCCATGAATGGCGTGCAGCGGGCTTATCAATGCGCCCCGACGGCACCCAACGGGCTGCACTTCAACGCGGTATTTACTGCTGCGGCTTACCAATCAAAGATTGAACACGTCGCTACACTTAGCCAATGGCTGTCCAGCGTGGATCACCCATCCCTGTTTACACGCGAAGTCTATCTGGGCGACATCCTGATCGGCATGCGTCCCGAGATGTCTGTGACCACGGTGAATGTCGGCTGGTTTGCCGAAAACTACCTGATGGTACTGGGCATGGCGGCCCATCTTGGGCAGTTCACGATGCCGCTCGGCGACGGCGACATGAAGAAGAATGCAGCCCCCTCAAACGAAGACATTGCCCGCGTGGTTGTCGGTGCCTTGACGGATCCGGCACACCATGCAGGCAAGACTTATCGTCCCACGGGCCCAACGCTGTTGTCACCCAACGAGATCGCTGAAGCAATGGGCCGTGCGCTGGGGCGGCGTGTTCGCTACGCCGACATTTCCGAGCGTATGATGGTCAAGGCGCTGAAAGCCCTTCGCCCAGCAAACTATTCGGAAGCGGCAGTCACCCAGCTTGCAATCTATTCAGAAGAGTACCGGCGAGGCACCTTCGCGGTGAACGCCCCAACCGAAGACGTGTTCCAAGTCAGCGGGCACGAACCTGAAGCCTTCGAAAGCATTGTACGGCGCAAGGTCGCTGAACAACCCGACCTGGTGCGCAGCCTGTCCCGCAGCATAGGCGCGATCGGCATCTTCCTGAAGATTCTCACGACGCGCCCGTTCGATCTTGATCACGCTCAGAAGCAGCGAGACTACGTGCAGCTCTCATCCGCTTCGTTCTGTCAGGACAATGCGGCCTGGACGGAAAAGCACCAACCCAAGGACGTACAAACCGAACCGAAGCGTGTTGCCTGAGACCGCAAACGACGAAGGATTGTCCCCCAAGACGAAAGGACCTCTGAATGAACATTCAGGACGAACTTATCACTCGAAACCAAGAATTCGCGGCGGGCTTTGACAGTGCTAACCTGCCGATCCTGCCAAAGTTGCGAACGGTTGTTCTGACCTGCGGCGATGCCCGGGTCGATCCCGCGCACATCCTCGGACTGGAGCTTGGTGATGCGGTTGTAATCCGGAACAATGGCGGAAGGGTTACACGCGCCGCAATCGAAGAAATCGCTACTCTCGCCTTTCTGGTGAGCGCTATGACGGAGGGTCGGGAACAGGGTTTCAACGTAATCCTGATGCAGCACACACAATGTGGAGCCCAGCGGCTGTCCAATCCAGACTTTCAGGACGCGCTGCTGAAAAAGCTTGGGATAGATGTGTCCGAGTACGCGATCACGGATCAGGAAAGCGACCTTTTCGCAGACATCAAGCGCCTAGCGGTAGCACCGGAGGTACCGGACGCAATCACCGTCTCAGCCTTGCTTTATGATGTCGCCACTGGAACAGCCCACGAGATTGCTCCGGCCGCATCATTGGGTGCGATCCGGGCCGAGTTGAGCGTATCGCAAACTGCGGCTCGAGGGTGAAGGTCTGCCTACCCCCAATTCACGTAAACAAACGCATATCGAAAGGACCGATCAGATGACGCCCACAGTGATATTCCTTCTTCAGTTCGCGATGAGTCTCTTTGTCTTTGCTCTGATCGCGGCGTGGTACGTTGCACCCTGGCTTGCAAGGCTGTCGGCGGCGGCGGCGCTCTCAATCCTGCTGTTGCCACATGCTTTCCGACACATCGGAATGAGCTTCATGGTACCAAATCTCAACAACGGAGGGTTGCCCGAGGCGTTCGCAACCAGCGCCAGCTATGGCGATCTACTTTCGGCGTTTCTGGCAATCGCCGCGCTTATCTCTTTGCGATGGAGATCAGTGGTTGCCCTTCCGTTGGTGTGGGGTTTCAACATCCTTGGTACTGTCGATCTGGTGAACGCCTTGCGCCAAGCCGAGGCAATTAACTACTTTGGCCCCACTTGGTTCATTCCAACATTCTTTGTCCCGGTACTTTTGGTCACACATGTGATGATCTTTGCACGGCTGTTGAAGGCAGATTGGCCCAAGACAGCGTCGGCATGACAGAACAAATGTGCTTCTCAGGCAGGCAGTGCTGCTGCCTGCCCCACTGAGTCTCACGGCCCATACCGGACGCTCGACATGCCCCTAGATTGCTGCAACTACAGCCCGCTTTTCAGACATTCGCTGTGTTTGCCAGCCGTTCGGACAAATTAGGGCATGCGTACTGGCAGCCCATAGGTTCACAGGAGACCCGAGAAAATGTAGGTTCCTTATGAATAGAAAGGGAAAAGGGCGTAGATCAGGATGGCACGACAGCTCCAAAACAAAGGTGACAAGACCTTTTTAGTTTATGCCGGTACTGGCACCGACCTGATATTCAATCATGGACTTGAGCTACCCGGATTTGCCTCGTTTCCATTGCTCGAACAGCCTGACACTAGAGCGATACTTGCCGGTCAGATGCAGGCTCTTGTCGATCTAGCTAGCGAAATGAATGTCGGTTGTATTCTTGATGCGCCCACATGGATGGCGAACGCCGACCGGGCGGCACCTTTGGGGTACGATGCAGAACGGCTTGTAGAGGTGAACAATGATGCAGTCAGTCTAGTGGAAGACGTGCGCCGGGCCGCCGCTCGCGAAGATGTATTGGTATCGGCCTGTATAGGCCCACGCTTTGATCCTTACGCCGACATCCCGCCGATATCCGTCGAAGATGCACGGCAATACCACGCCGCTCAAATGCACAGCCTGAAAGGCACAACTGTCGACCTCGTCACCGCCTATACATTCAACCGTCCAAGTGAGGCAACAGGATGCATCCTCGCCGCCCGAGATGCTGGTTTGCCGATCGTCATGTCTCTGGTTGTTGAGACAGATGGGTGCCTGGCGGACGGAACCAAACTTGTGGACGCAATTGAGCAGATCGATGGAGAATCGGAAAAGGCGGCAATGTTCTTTATGGTCAATTGCGCTCATCCGACCCATTTCGCTGGAGCGCTTGGCAACCACCCGAGGCTGAGAGGTGTGGTGGCGAACGCTTCAAGTTGCTCTCATACGGAACTTGACGAAACAGATGAACTGGACGAAGGCGATCCCGTTGAACTTGGTCAGCAAATTGCCAAGATTGCTCGGAACAATCCGTTGGTCCAAGTATTCGGAGGGTGCTGCGGAACCGACATGCGTCATCTAAAATCGATTGCCAGCGAGCTCGCGTAGCTAACCTACTTCCGGCCCAAACCGGTCACTAGACCGAGGGTCGAAATGCCGCGTTTGCAGCCCGCTTTCCAGACCTTCGCTGCAGGAGCATATCGGTGTCTTAGGTTATGACGGGAATGCGGACAAAGCAGGCATTCGAAGACTGGTCTCGCGACCCACAAGTCAACTATGGTCGGAGTTCATCTTGCGATAGTCAGAGGGCGCCAGTCCCGTCAAATTCCTAAATGCGCGGCTGAAATTGTTTGCGGTTTCATATCCTAGCATGGAGGAGATACTGGAGACTGTCTCGCGCGTATCCGTTAGGAGTTCCTCGGCCCTTGCTACCCTAACATCGTTGACGATTTCGCGAAAACGAACCCCTTCGCTTGCTAACTTCCGTTGTAGTGTGCGAACGCCAAGATCGAGCGAACGCGCGGTGGCATCAATCGACATTTCCTCCCGATGAATTTGTTGCCAAACCACCTCTTCGACTTGTCCTCGAAGTGTTTGGGGGGGGCCGCCCAATCGTTCACGAGAAATATCTCCGACAGTTGTCGAGCCGCCGCTAAGTTTTTTGGGCGTGGCTTCGGCTCGCAAAGTCGATGCATCAAACTCAACCCCAAGCCGGGTGGCGTTCCAGATTACAGGACAAGCGTAGGTGTCTTCTGCCTCGACAAATCCAGGAACCTTCGGGAAGTCCAAGAGCACGGCCGATGGCTTCCAGTCGTTTCCTAAATACGCGCGGAATATGCTCAGAAAAACCCCAACGGCCGAGAAACCGATGTCCGGATACGCGAAATGCGAGCGAAGTCCAAAACGATAACAGTAACGCGCGCTACTGCCCGTAGTTTCAAGCCACGCGCGATCCGCGGACGAATGAAATGGCATGACGGCAGAAGCTCGTATTAGCGCTGCCCCCAGCATTGGAGCAGAAAGAACGTAGCTCCCCCAGGCGCCGTAATCAGCGACGGTGAGATACGGTGACCACAACAATCCGATGTTTTGTTGTCCCGCGGATCGTGCGGCTTCGTGCACAAAGGTCGCCAAGGCATGCTCCGAGATGTAACCGCCTCTTTCCTCAATGAAGTGAACAGGAAGATCGGCCGAGTCAAAAGCACGCAACAGGCGCCTTTCCCCTGCGGCCTCAAGCACAAACTGGGGCATCGCGCCCAAGGCCTTGGCCGAAATCATCGGTGGTAGGTTCAATCCGTCAACCCGCTTGTTTGCCCGCGTGTCGTGAAATGATACGCATCGGCTGAACGGATGTGCAAGCTTTCCCTAAACAGCAGGGAGCATTGCAATATGAAAATACTTCGGCCATTACACGGCGGTTTTTCGATGCATTTTTTGGGAATGGTGCTCGGCGCAGGTATTTCTGCTTCACCAGTTTTCTCCCAGTCCTTCAACGACACGGGCGACATCCTTGCACGATCAGCCGAGGTCGAGGACATCGAGTACAAGATCATGGTGCAGCGCGCCACTCAGACGGCCATCTGGGGAATGCCCGCCGCTGGTATGATCGATTTTCTGAAGGGCATTCGCCGCGACCTCGGTGGCGACTACAACGACATCATTTATCTCAACAAGCCGTTCGATTCCAAACATGGGTTTATTACGGCTAACGATGTTACGGCCTATGCTTGGGCTTCAATGACCTCCGAACCCGGTCCCCTTGTCATTGAAGTGCCCGCAGCTACCGACAAGGTGAACTACTTCGGTACAATCGTGAATGCTTGGGATGTTCCTATCGTGGACGTTGGTCCCGATGGTTTCGATGAAGGTGCCGGCGGCAAGTACCTCATGCTACCCCCAGGCTACGAAGGGGATATGTCCCTAGAGGAATTAACTGAGGCGGGATACCTTCCCTTTGAAACAGATACCTACGAGTATGGTTTTTCGTTCCGGCCAAAACTGACGAATGGCGGAACGGACGCCGATGCGGCCGACTACGCTCAGACAATAAAGGTCTACTATTTGTCTGAGGCCGACAATCCACCGCCAAACAACTATTTCGAAGCGTCCGAAGTCCCGTACGACTCGCTTCCTTACTACAACGAGACCTTCTTTCAGGACTTGAACGATTACGTTCAAAACAACCCGATACGTCCACAAGACAAGGTTATGGTGAATTTTTTGAAAGATCTCGGGATCGAAAAGGGAAAGCCTTTCGAGCCAAGTGAACTTCAGATGCAGGCAATGAACGAGGGCTTGCTGCTCGCATATGCCTCGATGCAGAATTACTTTGTGACGCCTGGGAAAGCCATGATCCCACTTTGGGTCGACGATAGCGGCGAGATGAGGAGCCAGTGGCTGATTTGGGACTTCGCCGAAGGTCAACCGGAGGCTGGTTTCCCGTATGAGACAGAGACCGAAGTCCTTGTGGATGCGCGTGCGGGCGGCAGTTATTTCTGGATTACATACCTGCCGAAACAACTGGGCGGAGGTACATTTTATCTGACAGGTCTGCGCGACAGCGACGGAGAAATGTACGATCACAATCAGACCTATAGACTGAACGTCCCAGCGGACACACCTGCCGACGATTTTTGGTCCGTGATTGTTTATTCGATGGAGACCAAGAGCTTCATTCGGAACGTTGATCCTGTCGGTTTGTCCGAGCGCGACACTGATGCGATGCAGGCTAATGAAGACGGCTCCTACGACATTTTTTTTGGCCCAGAGGCTCCGGACGGAAAGGAAAGCAACTGGATACCAACCACAGAGCCGTACTTCCTGTTATTCCGCCTTTACGGGCCGCAAGACGGCTGGTTGGAAAGTGGCTGGATGTTGGGAGATCTCGAAAAAGTAAACTGACCACAAAACCAAAAAAACCAATGGAGGTAATAGTGAAAGCAAAGTCAGTTGCCTTGCTGTTCGCACTAGTAGTCGGATCGCAATCTACAGCCCAAGAGTTCAAAGCCGACGTGCCTGACAATATTCTAACTCCAGACCGAGTCGAGACCCAGACGCTTGGTGATCTTGAATTCTTCGATGGTATGCCATCGCCCGAGACGGTGGAGAAGGTCTTCGATAACCTTGATCTGATTAGGGCTACGACGGCGTTCTTAGATGGTATGAAAATCGCTTCGCTTCGGGCTATGTTTCAGGGGTACGAGGACTTAGGCGTCAATCCTAATGACGTCGTGATTGCAGAAGACCTGCTGGACGCGCGATCCATCTGGCTGACGCCCAATACCACCACAATCTACATTGGTTCGAATGTCGATATCTCTGATGGCCCGATGGTGATTGAGGTTCCGGCAGGTCTGCTTGGGTTGCTGGATGATGCCGCATTTGACTACGTGACGGATATCGGGGCGCTCGGCGCGGATAAGGGAGAAGGCGGCAAATACCTACTCTTGCACAACGATGATGAAACGCCGGTGCCCGACGGGTTCTTCGAGCTTCGCACCAAGACAAACGAGCACTGGTTGTTGCTGAGACGCTCACCGGACGCAGACGGAGATACAGCTGGGCCCGTTGCCGAGATCAAGGCGGGTCTGAATGTATATCCGCTTAGTGAAGCAGATAATCCACCCGCGGAAACTTTCCTGAATATCTCAGGCGTCCAACACAACACCGTTCACGCGAACAACGAAGACTTTTTTGAAGAGATCCACGTCGCGCTCGAAAACAATCCAATTGGTGCGTTCAGTCCGGAAATTGTAGGAACGTTTGCTTCCATAGGGATCAGGAAGGGCGAGCCCTTCGAACCCGATGCCCGTATGCAGGCCATTTTCAAGGAGGCGGCAGCGATAGCAAACGCCACGGCGCGAGCGATTACGTATGCCTCGCGCGATCCGGGAGTTTTCTTTTATGAAGACCGGCAATGGAACTCACCGTTTCAACGTCAGAGCTATCTGTTTCTTGAGGATGGTGCACGCATACTCGATGACCGTTCATACTTTTTCTATATGGCGACGGGCATAACGCCTGCGATGACCTCGCCACCGGTCGGTACGGGGTCTGTCTATGCGATGACGGCGCGAGACAACAACGGACAGTACCTGGATGGCTCAAAAACCTACAAGGTAACTCTCCCGGCACCCGTTCCCGCGAAAAACTTTGCGTCGTTTATGTTGTATAGCGGACAGACACGGTCGATCCTTGAAACTGACCTGGAATCCGGTGGTATCGACTCTAATCGACCGGGGATAAAGCCGAATGAGGATGGGAGTACCAGCATCTATTTTGGCCCAGAAGCCCCAGAAGGTTGGGAGAACAACTGGACGCAAACCATGCCCGGGCAAAGCTTCAACGTGATGATGCGCCTCTACGGACCGCTCGAGCCTTGGTTCGACAAGACCTGGCGTCCTGGTGATCTGGAACTGGTAGAATAAAGCGACAGCCGCGACTATCGGGCGACGCTACTTTTTGGCGTCGTCTTGCATTTTCTTCGGTGTCGGTTTTGGGCTCAGAGCGGACCTCGGAGGCAGCGCGGCATCATCCTCAGTTGAGCCGCAGATATAGGATAAGTCTGTCCGGGGAAGGGGGAACTGCGCTCAAACTCCGATTTGCGCAACAAAGGCCATCTACCTGATCAAAAAGGCGACGAGCAGCGAAAGTCCAATCCGAATATTCAGTCTGCGGTGACGATACCCTGGAGAAAGTCGTCAAAGATGGCGTTCACCACGATATGGATTTTTGGGCGATCTATCTTGTCTGGATGGAGACCGCCGTTGGTTACGAAGCAACCAACGGCAGATATCTAAAGCAGGCGGGTCGCCATACCACCGTCAACGGCGACCGGAGAACCCGTCACGAAGCTTGCCCGGTCTGACAGAAGGAACAATGCAGATTGGGCAATCTCCTTTGGCTCCGCCATGCGTTTCAGGGGATGCAAGTTGGCAATAAAGTCGTGCGTCGCAGGATCATCGCCGGCCATGTCAGTTTTAGTACCACCCGGCAAAATAGTGTTGATACGGACCCTCTTGGCCGCATGATCAGATGCCAAAGACTGTACGAGCCCAATCAGTCCAGCCTTTGATGCGGCATAAGCCCCCATGCCGGGCATTCCCCCATTGCTGACACCAACAAAAGTTCCGGTGAATACAATAGACCCGCCACCGCGTTCCTCCATTGCCGGAATCTGCGCTTTGGCCGCAAAAAATGCACTGTTGAGGTTTGTAGCAAGAACCGACTGCCAGTTGCCGGACTCCATTTCGTGAATTGGACCCATCTCGCCCATAATGCCCGCATTGTTAAATGCGCCATCAAGGCCGCCAAACTGCCGTTTCGCCAGATCAACAAGATCCCTGGAATATGTTTCGTCCGTCACGTCGCCCGCAAGGTAAACGGCGCGCCCGTTGCTTTGGGTAATCTGCCCGACGAGTGTGTTTAGCTGAGCTTCCCTGCGGGCACCTAACACAACATTCGCCCCTTCCGAGGCAAACAGAAGCGCTGCTGCAGCACCGATTCCGCTGCTCGCGCCGGTAATGATGATGGTTTTGTCTTTAAGTTCCATGGTCATGCCTTTTTGAAATTACATGCCAATCACCTAAGGAATGATGCGAGTGAATCGCGACCCGGTTCTTGCGGGTGTTGAGCTACTTGAGGTGAAAGCGCAAGAAACGGATCAATTGGTTGACCTCAAACGGGAGCCGCCGTTCGTTCGCGGTAGCGAAATCACTTTATTGGGATCAGTACCAACGCTGTTGCAAGTGCAATATCTCCTTAATAAACTGTTCGCTTTGCACTCGCGGCCAAGGCCAGCTCTCCGCCCTTCAAGTCGGAAAGCTGGAATAACACCATACGCTCAAAGGTGGGCTATAAGGTGGATAGAAATACAGATACCCGCCTTAAGTGATTGAAAAATATAATAATATTATGGAAATTTGGTGCCCAGGAGAGGACTCGAACCTCCACGTCCATACGGACACTAGCACCTGAAGCTAGCGCGTCTACCAATTCCGCCACCTGGGCAGGTGTCGTGGAGGGGCGTTTAAGCCTACTGGCGGAAGGCGTCAACCGGATTCGGAAAGTTTTTTGAAAGTTTTTTAACCACTGCTTTCAACCGTCTGTGCCGCGTTGCTTTTTCGTGGCTGCGCGGCGTTATTGCGCCTTGTTTGAAAGGGCATTGGGCGGTAGATCGGATCAGGACCCAATAGCAGGAGCCCTCAAATGTCCAAACTGGTCACGATTTATGGCGGATCCGGATTTGTCGGCCGGTATATTGCGCGACGTCTGGCGAATGAAGGCTGGCGCGTTCGGGTTGCGGTGCGCCGTCCGAACGAAGCGATGTTTGTTAGACCCTACGGTGCGGTGGGGCAAGTCGAACCTGTCCTGTGTAACATCCGCGATGACGCTTCGGTTGCTTTGGCGATGCGGGGGGCTGATGCGGTGGTGAACTGTGTTGGTGTGTTGAACGAGATTGGCCGGAATGAATTCGATACCGTTCAAACCGAAGGGGCTGAACGCGTTGCGCGTCTAGCAGCCGCTGAAGGTGTAAACCGTATGGTCCATATCTCGGCCATTGGTGCTAATGCCGAGGCGGGGAGCGAATATTCTCGTACCAAAGCGCGGGGAGAGGCCGGTGTTCTGGCGCATATGCCGGGTGCAATGATCCTGCGCCCTTCGGTGATTTTCGGAACCGAGGATCAGTTCTTCAACCGTTTCGCTGCGATGACCCGAATGGGGCCATTTCTGCCGCTGGTCGGGGCCCAGACGCAATTTCAGCCGGTCTATGTGGATGATGTCGCCAAGGCTGCGGTGCAGGGCGTGCTGGGGCAGGCCAGCGGGGGTGTCTACGAATTGGGCGGACCCGAAGTGAAAACCTTCCGTGCGTTGATGCTGCAGATGCTGGATGTGATCAACCGCCATCGGATTGTCCTTGGGATTCCCTTTTGGGTGGCCCGGATCATGGCGGGAATGCTGGACATAATGAAATTTGCGAGCTTTCAGTTGTTTCCGAACAATATCCTGACGCGTGATCAGCTCAAGAATCTGCGTCACGACAATGTTGTCTCAGATAGCGCGCTTGGCTTTGCCGATCTGGGGATCGAGCCGGCGACGCTGGATTCGGTCCTGCCGGATTATCTGTGGAAGTTCCGCCCCTCGGGTCAGTATGATGACATACAGAACTCGGCCAGCAATATGCGGACCTGATCAGCTGTAGGCGATGACCAGAAGGATTGCGCCCACTACTACGCGGTAGATCACGTATGGCGTAAAGCTGACGCTGCGCAACAGGCGCATCATTAGCGACAAGGCAAGCAGCGCGGACAGAAATGCAAAGAACGCAGCAACAGCACTGTCGAACGCCAGTTGGGCATTTGCCTGGCGGATGACCTCTGTGGACAGCAGCGCTCCGGATGCCAGAATCGTGGGTATGGACATCAACATCGCGATGCGTGCACCGTCTTCGCGGCTGTATCCAAGCTGGCGCGCCCCGGTGATCGTGATCCCGGACCGGGATGTTCCGGGGATCAGCGCCAGAACTTGCCACAGGCCCATGATCATCGCATCGCGCAGGCCCCAGTCAGAGGTTTCTTTGCTTTGCGGCCCTTTCTGGTCCATCCAGTAGAGCAATATGCCGAACCCCAGCATCGTCCAGCCGATGACCGTCATTGAGCGCAGAGACTGGCTGAGCCCGGTTTTGAACAGGATCGCTCCGACAATGACGGTTGGGATCGTGGCCAGAATCAGCCCCAGGGCCAATCGGGCTTGTGGTGTATCGGTGCGCCCCAAAAGAGCCTGCGGCAGTCCGGAAATCGCCATTTTCACATCAGACCAGAAATACAGAATTACGGCGCCCAGAGTGCCCACATGCACAGCGACATCGATGGCCAACCCCTGATCGTCCATACCGGTCAGGCTGGGTAAAAGTATCAGATGACCCGAAGATGAGATCGGCAGAAATTCGGTAATTCCCTGAATGACTGCTGCAAGAATCAACTGAAAAAGACTCATTTACCTGCCCGTGCTGCCGCCACGTGTTCTTTGTGATCCCTGCGTATAAGCGCGGTAAGGAAAAGAAAAGGATGCAAATAGGTCCGAATCGGAACTAATATCCTGTATTTCTCACTGGTCATCGGTGGAATCCAGCAAAGTTTTTGAAAAAAGGTCAGCACACTTGACTTTTAATCCCCCTACGCATCTTTTAAAGAGGCGCGACCAAGCCAATTCATGGAGTCTGACCCGTGGCCAAGCAACCGATGCTGAAATTTGTGCAGATCGACCGAGTAATGCCGGAAAAACGGGCCGCAGATGCCCGTACGGAAGACTTTGACGAAATCTATGCCGAATTCGCTGCTGCCAAAGCTGAAGAACAGGCCAGCCGCTGCAGCCAATGCGGTGTGCCTTATTGTCAGTCGCATTGCCCGCTGCACAACAACATCCCCGACTGGCTGAACTTGACCGCAACGGGCCGTCTGGAAGAGGCCTATCACACCAGTCAGGCCACCAACACCTTCCCCGAGATTTGTGGGCGCATCTGCCCACAGGACCGCCTGTGCGAAGGGAATTGCGTGATCGAACAATCTGGGCACGGCACTGTTACCATTGGCTCGATCGAGAAATATATCACCGACACAGCCTGGGAAAAGGGGTGGGTCAAGCCGGTCGTGCCGGGTGCTGAGCGCCGCGAAAGCGTCGGCATCATCGGCGGCGGCCCTGGTGGGCTGGCAGCGGCGGACATGCTGCGCCGTGCGGGTATTCAGGTCTCCGTGTATGATCGCCATGACCGGGCAGGCGGACTGCTGATGTATGGAATTCCGGGCTTTAAGCTGGAAAAAGACGTTGTTCAGCGCCGCAATGACCTGTTGGCTGATGGCGGGGTTGAGTTCGTTCTGAATTGCGACGTGGACGCCGCCAAATTCGCGGAAATCCGTTCCAAACATGATGCGATTATCATCGCAACCGGCGTTTACAAGTCGCGCGACCTGTCCATGCCTGGCAGCGGTTTGACGGGTATTGAAAAGGCCATCGACTTCCTGACAGCCTCGAACCGCAAAAGCTTTGGCGATGAGGTCGAAGATTTCGACAATGGCTGTTTGAATGCCGAAGGCAAAAAAGTTGTCGTGATCGGTGGCGGTGATACCGCGATGGATTGCGTGCGGACTTCGATCCGTCAGGGTGCGACCTCGGTCAAATGCCTGTATCGACGCGACCGCGCGAACATGCCCGGATCGCAGCGCGAAACGCAGAATGCCGAGGAAGAAGGCGTCGTATTCGAATGGCTAAGCGCACCAAAGGGCTTTACCGGCGATGATCAGGTCTCCGGCGTTATGGTCCAGAAGATGCGTCTGGGTCAGCCCGATGCCACCGGCCGTCAGGCCCCCGAGTTGATCGAAGGCGCGGACTATGTCGAAGACGCTGATCTGGTGATCAAGGCGCTGGGGTTCGAGCCCGAAGACCTGCCCACCCTGTTTGGCCAGCCTGACCTGCCCGTGACTCGCTGGGGCACTGTAAAAGCAGCGTTCGAGACCGGCGAGACCGAGATGGACGGGGTTTATGCCATCGGTGACATCGTGCGCGGTGCCTCGCTGGTGGTCTGGGCGATCCGCGATGGGCGCGACTGCGCCGACGCGATCCTTGACCGTTTCAACAACACGGCTGCGGTTGCAGCCGAATAAGCCCCGCGACAGGAGGGACAGAGATGCCCGAATTGCAAGGCCAATGTATGTGCGGCGCGGTCACAGTGACTGCCACCCCGGCGAAAGATTCGTTGGGCGCGTGCCATTGCGACCAGTGTCGCCGCTGGACCAGCTCGATGCTGATAACGTTTCCCGCGCAAGAGGGGTATGCGGCCCTTGGGCCGGTTAAGACCTTTACGTCCTCGGATTGGGCGGAACGTGCATTTTGCGCCGATTGCGGATCGGCCCTTTGGTACCGGATCACGCTGCCGGGTGAAATGCACGGGCATACCCAAATGGCAGCAGGCCTGTTCGACGACACGGACAATCCGCTGCAACTGGAACTTTATATCGACAAAAAGCCTGACGGGTACGCGTTCGCAGGCGAGCGTCGGCAGATGACCAAAGCTGAGGTCGAAGCCATGTACGGCCTGCCGGAAGAAGGAGACAGCCAATGACCAAATATGATGCCGATTGGGTGCGGGCCGAAGAAGCCAAACGTCAGTTCATGGCTGAAAACGGTCTCTATTCCGAGGAAGAAGAGCATTCGTCCTGCGGTGTGGGTCTTGTGGTCTCAGTCGATGGCAAGCCGTCACGCAAGGTTGTGGATGCTGGCATCGCCGCGCTCAAGGCGATCTGGCACCGCGGCGCGGTAGATGCGGATGGCAAGACCGGCGACGGCGCGGGTATCCATGTGCAAATCCCGGTTCCTTTCTTCTATGACCAGATCCGTCGCACTGGGCACGAGCCCAAATTGGATCAGCTGATCGCGGTTGGTCAGGTCTTTCTGCCCCGCACCGATTTCGGCGCGCAGGAACAGTGCCGGACCATCGTTGAATCCGAAGTGCTGCGCATGGGTTATTATATCTATGGCTGGCGCCACGTTCCGGTTGATGTCACCTGCCTCGGCGAAAAGGCCAACGCGACCCGGCCCGAGATTGAGCAGATCCTGATCTCGAATTCCAAAGGCGTGGACGAAGAGACATTCGAGCGTGAGCTTTATGTCATCCGTCGTCGCATTGAAAAGGCTGCCGCAGCGGCCGGGATTTCCGGGCTGTATCTGGCGTCACTGTCCTGCCGGTCAATCATCTACAAGGGCATGATGCTGGCCGAGCAGGTTGCGGTTTTCTACCCCGATCTGATGGATGAACGATTCGAATCCGCCTTTGCCATCTATCACCAGCGCTATTCGACCAACACCTTCCCGCAATGGTGGCTCGCCCAGCCCTTCCGCATGCTGGCCCATAACGGTGAGATCAACACTCTCAGGGGCAACGTCAACTGGATGAAAAGCCATGAAATCCGCATGGCCAGCGGCACCTTTGGCGATTACGCCGAGGATATCAAACCGATCATCGCTGGTGGATCGTCGGATTCTGCCGCATTAGACTCTGTATTCGAAGTTCTTGTACGCGCAGGCCGCTCGGCCCCGATGGCGAAAACCATGCTGGTGCCCGAAAGCTGGTCCAAGCAAGCTGTGGAACTGCCGCAGGCCTGGCGCGACATGTATTCTTACTGCAACTCGGTGATGGAACCCTGGGATGGCCCTGCCGCGTTGGCCATGACCGATGGCCGCTGGGTCTGTGCCGGTCTTGACCGGAATGGATTGCGTCCGATGCGTTATGTGGTCACTGGAGATGGTCTTGTAATTGCAGGCTCCGAGGCCGGGATGGTCCCGATTGATGAGGCCAGCGTGACCGAAAAAGGCGCGTTGGGCCCGGGCCAAATGCTGGCCGTGGATATGAAAAAGGGCAAGCTGTATCGCGATACGCAGATCAAGAACAAGCTGGCCCGCGCACTGCCATTCGGCGATTGGGTCGGCAAGATCAACGATTTGGACGAGTCTCTGGCTGGAATCACCGAAGCGCCGATCTATGCGGGCGAGGAGCTGCGCAAGCGTCAGATCGCCGCCGGATATTCGATCGAGGAACTGGAGCAGATTCTGGCGCCAATGGCCGAAGATGGAAAAGAGGCACTGGCTTCGATGGGGGATGACACGCCATCCGCTGTTCTGTCGAAACAGTACCGTCCGCTCAGCCATTTCTTCCGCCAGAACTTCAGCCAGGTGACCAACCCTCCCATCGACTCGTTGCGCGAATATCGTGTGATGTCGCTGAAAACCCGGTTCGGAAACCTGAAAAACGTGCTGGATGAAGACAGCAGCCAGACCGAAATTATCGTGCTGGAAAGCCCGTTTGTGGGCAATGCCCAATGGGAAGCACTGGCAGAAAACTTCAATGCCCCATTGGCAGAAATCGACTGTAGCTTTGAAGCCGGACAAGGGGCGCTGGGCGCAGCTTTGGCCCGTATTAGAGCCGAAGCCGAAGAGGCCGTGCGCTCGGGCGCGGGGCATTTGGTGTTGTCCGATATGAATTCAGGTCAGGGTCGCGTGGCGATGCCAATGATCCTGGCAACAAGCGCGGTGCATTCGCATCT
Organism: Ruegeria sp. CDSC021; assembly: GCF_059610845.1. Lineage (NCBI taxonomy): Bacteria > Pseudomonadati > Pseudomonadota > Alphaproteobacteria > Rhodobacterales > Roseobacteraceae > Ruegeria > Ruegeria sp. CDSC021. The sequence goes on along the minus strand of NZ_JBXWOK010000017.1, from coordinate 41,855 downwards.
GACCCGCAAGGGTCTGCGCACATTCTGCTCGCTGAACGTGCGGTCGGCGGAATGCGTTGATCCGCATTACTTCGCCGTTCTGATCGGGTGCGGGGCCACTGTGGTCAACGCCTATCTGGCCGAAGATTCTCTGGCCGATCGTATTGATCGCGGGTTGCTGGATGGCAGCCTGACCGAAAACGTCGCGCGGTACCGCGAGGCGATTGACCAGGGCTTGCTGAAAATCATGGCCAAGATGGGGATTTCGGTGATCTCATCCTATCGTGGCGGATTGAACTTTGAGGCTGTGGGCCTCAGCCGTGCCATGGTCGCCGAATTTTTTCCCGGTATGACCAGCCGGATTTCTGGAATCGGTGTTACCGGCATTCAATCCAAGGCCGAAGAGATCCATGCCAAGGGTTGGGTTAGCGGTCTGGATGTTCTGCCGATCGGTGGTTTCTATAAGGCGCGTAAATCAGGCGAGACCCATGCGTGGGAAGCGACCTCGATGCACATGCTGCAGATGGCCTGCAATAAGGCGTCTTACGAGCTGTGGAAGCAGTATTCGGCCAAGATGCAATCGAACCCGCCGATCCATCTGCGCGACCTGATGGATTTCAAACCGCTGAGCAAGCCGATCCCGATTGAAGAGGTGGAATCTATCACCTCGATCCGCAAACGGTTCGTGACGCCGGGCATGTCGCTGGGGGCGCTGTCGCCCGAGGCGCACAAGACGCTGAACGTTGCGATGAACCGGATCGGGGCGAAATCCGACAGCGGCGAGGGCGGCGAAGATCCGGCGCATTTCGTGCCGGAACCCAATGGTGACAACCCCTCGGCCAAGATCAAACAGGTGGCTTCGGGCCGGTTCGGTGTAACCGCCGAATACCTGAACCAGTGCGAAGAGCTGGAAATCAAGGTTGCCCAGGGTGCCAAACCCGGTGAGGGCGGTCAGTTGCCTGGCATGAAGGTCACCGACCTGATTGCGCGCCTGCGCCATTCGACCAAGGGTGTAACACTGATCTCACCGCCGCCGCACCACGATATCTATTCGATCGAGGATCTGGCGCAGTTGATCTATGATCTGAAACAGATCAACCCGCGCTGCAAGGTGACGGTCAAGCTGGTGGCGTCCTCGGGTGTTGGCACGATTGCTGCAGGTGTAGCCAAGGCAAAAGCGGACATTATCCTTATTTCGGGTCACAATGGCGGCACCGGCGCGTCGCCTGCGACATCCATCAAATATGCTGGCCTGCCGTGGGAGATGGGCCTGACCGAGGCGCATCAGGTTCTGGCGATGAACAACCTGCGGGATCGCGTGACCCTGCGAACCGATGGCGGCTTGCGTACCGGTCGTGACATCGTCATGGCCGCGATGATGGGGGCCGAGGAATACGGTATAGGCACTGCCGCCCTTATCGCGATGGGCTGTATCATGGTGCGTCAGTGCCAGTCCAACACTTGCCCAGTTGGCGTGTGTACTCAGGACGAAAGCCTGCGCGCCAAATTCACCGGTAATGCCGATAAGGTCGTCAACCTGATCACCTTCTACGCGCAAGAAGTGCGCGAGCTGCTGGCCAGCCTGGGTGCGCGCTCGATTGACGAGATCATCGGTCGGGCAGATCTGCTAGCGCAGGTCAGCCGAGGGTCGGCGCATCTGGATGATCTGGACCTCAACCCGCTGCTGATCACCGTCGATGGTGCCCATAACATCGTCTATAATCGCGACAGAGACCGGAACGCAGTGCCCGATACGCTGGATGCGGAAATCGTGCGCGATGCCGCCCGGTTCCTGAAAGACGGCGAGAAAATGCAGCTGTCTTACGCAGTGCAAAACACGCACCGAACCGTTGGGACGCGGGTTTCCAGCCATATCGTGCAAAATTTCGGGATGCGGAACACGTTCCAGTCGGATCACCTGCACGTGAAGCTGCAGGGCTCTGCCGGTCAGTCGCTGGGAGCGTTTGCAGCGCCGGGACTCAAGCTTGAAGTTTCGGGTGATGCCAATGACTATGTCGGAAAGGGCTTGTCTGGTGGTATGATTGTTGTGCGTCCACCGCAGGTCAGCCCGCTGAAGGCGGATGACAACACCATCATTGGCAACACGGTTCTGTATGGGGCCACGGACGGGTATCTGTTTGCAGCAGGCCGCGCCGGGGAACGGTTCGCTGTGCGCAATTCAGGCGCCAAGGTGGTGATCGAAGGCTGCGGCTCGAACGGGTGCGAATACATGACCGGCGGGGTCGCCGTGATCCTGGGCAGTATCGGCGCCAATTTCGGAGCGGGCATGACAGGCGGCATGGCTTACCTGTACGACCCCGACGGCAAGGCGCAGGCGCTGATGAATATGGAAACGCTGGTGACATGCCCCGTGACCATTGGCCATTGGGAAGATCAGCTGAAATCGCTGATCGAAACCCATCAGGCCGAAACCATTAGCCGCAAGGCTGCGGATATCCTGCAGCACTGGGAGGTCGAGAAGGCGAACTTTATCCAGGTCTGCCCGAAAGAGATGCTGAACAAGCTTAGCCATCCGTTGGCGGTCGAGGCAACAGCGGTTCCTGCAGAGTAATCTGAGGACTAATGAAAATGGCAACCCCGCGTGTCTTTTAAACCACGTGGGGTTTTCTTTTATTGGTCCTAGGTGGTCGTTTGCTTGTCGAAACGGGCCCAATAAGCCTAGATTTCGTCACTTTTTGTTCGGAAGTTGCGGTTAGGCTGCTTTGCAGTCGTGCGAACGCGTAGGAGTCTGTTAGATGCCAACCACCTATCTTGATCAGTTTTATTCGTTTGACCCCGCGAATCCGCCACCGGGCGGTACATCGGTAGTTGTTGATAAATTCAACCTCACCGATGTGGATGACGATGGCGAGATCGACGCGCCCAGCGGGGATACGGTAAACGGCCAGGATGTTACTTCGTCGTGGCCGGGTGATGTTGTTACGATTAACGTGACAGGCGTTGGCAATGTCACCTATACCGGCACGACCTTCTATCTTGCTGACGGAACCCGTGTCTTTACACCAACAGACGGGCAGGTTCTGCAACCGGGCACGTTTGTCTCATCAACCTTTGTCAACACGCAGGGGCCGCTAGATGTTGGCAATCTTGGCCCGCCCTGTTTCACCCCCGGAACGCTGATCGAAACGGCTGATGGCCCTCGTCTTATCGAAGATCTGAAGCCCGGCGATATGGTCATCACATCGGACAACGGTGCGCAGCCGCTGCTTTGGATGGGGCGGACCACGGTTGAGGCCGAAGGCAAGCTGGCGCCCATTCGGTTTGAGGCTGGCGTGCTGGGGCTGGAACAGCCTTTGATCGTATCGCCACAGCACCGGATGCTGGTCTCGGACTGGCGGGCGCCGTATTTGTTCGGCCATACCGAAGTGCTGATCGCAGCGCATTGCCTGGTCAACGGGGATTCTGTTACGCGTGTTGAGGGTGGTCAGATCGACTATATTCATCTTCTCTTTTCGCACCATGAGATCGTCATTGCAAATGGGGCCAAAAGCGAAAGTTATTACCCGGGGCACGCGCTCTCTCAGTCTGACGCCGAAACAAAGGCTGAAGTTCTGGCCCTGTTTCCCGAATTGCAGACCCGCGACGCGGTCCTGCCAGAAACCGCCCGTCCCGTGATACGCCCGCGCGAGGCGCGCGCTTTGGCGATTTAATCCGTTCCAAACATCGCCGCCGCGTCGTATAGCAACAATATGGCAAAGAAAGCAGCGCGCAAATCGAGCAGTAAGAAAAGCAAGGCGTCGAAGGCAAAGAACCAGACACAATCGCGGATTCGCCGCTGGGTGACCCGCGCGGTATTGGGTCTGGTTGCGTTTGTTGTGGCGCTTGTGGTGCTTTTTTCTGTGGTGAATCCCCCGGTAACCCATACGATCTGGTCTGAATGGCGGCGGCTGGGCAAGGTTCAGCGCGATTGGGTGCCGATTGAACAGATCTCGCCCGTCATGGCGCGATCCGTGGTGGCGGCAGAGGATGCCAATTTCTGCCTGCACTGGGGGTTTGATGTCGATGCCATTCGCGATGCTTTGGAGGAAGGCGGTACACGTGGCGCCTCAACCATCACGCAGCAAGTGGTGAAGAATGTGTTCCTGTGGCAGGGGCGCAGTTGGGTGCGTAAGGCGCTTGAGACATCTCTCACCCCCGTGGTCGAGATTTTCTGGAGCAAGCAGCGCATTCTCGAGGTCTATTTGAACGTGGCCGAGACTGGCGAAGGTGTGTTTGGCGTTGAGGCCGCAGCCCAGCGCAACTTCAATGTGACCGCGGCCCAGCTGTCGCCAGTTCAGGCCGCACGTATTGCCGCAATCCTGCCTTCTCCCAAAAACAGGTCCGTTCGGGATCCGTCGGTCCGCACACGCAGACGGGCTGCCTCGATCCTCGATGGGGCGGCCACCATTCGCGCAGATGGTCGCGCGGATTGTTTCGAGGATTGAAACCCAAGGCCCTGCAAGGCTAAAGCTTGAGTGTATTCACTGGTTCGATTGGAAGCCCATGGCGCGTTTGTTTCATGTTCCCTTGTCCCCCTTCTGCCGCAAGGTGCGCCTGTCACTGGCGGAAAAGAAGATTGAGGTTGAGCTGGTCGAGGAGAAATACTGGGAGAAAGACCCGGATTTCCTGCGGCGCAACCCGGCCGGAAAAGTCCCGGTTCTTCGTCTGGACGGAAAGATCATGTCCGAAAGCAACGCGATTTGCGAATATATCGAAGAAACCCGGCCCGATCCTGCGCTGATGCCCCAAACGCCGGAGGCTCGATACGAAGTGCGTCGGCTGGTGGCCTGGTTTGATGACAAGTTCCATCACGAGGTGACATCCAAACTGGTTTATGAGCGCGTGAACAAGAAAGTTACCGGTCAGGGCTATCCTGACAGCAAAAATGTCAAGCAAGGTGCCAAGGCCATCAAGTATCATCTGGATTACATGGCCTGGTTGCTGGATCACCGCCGTTGGCTGGCCGGGGATCAGATGACATTGGCCGATTTTGCGGCTGCGGCGCATCTATCGACGCTGGATTATATCTCAGACGTGGATTGGAATCGGTCTCAGGCGGTTAAAGACTGGTACGCCAAGATCAAATCCCGACCTGCTTTCCGGTCGATCCTGGCGGATCAGGTTCCTGGGTTCAGGCCGCCCACCCATTACGCAGATCTGGATTTCTGATAGGGTCGCACAAGGGGGGCTGTCTGCCCCCCCATCGCGCCTTGGGGCGCGATTCCCCCCGAAGGTATTTAGGGCCAGATGAAGAGCGGATCGGGTTTAAAGGATAGGCTGGCGGCACAGGCGCTGAGCGAGGGCTTTGTGTCTTGTCGCATTTGTCGCCCGTGGGATGTCCCCGAAGTGCCCGCCCGGCTGGAGGCGTTCCTGCAGGCCGAATATCACGGGCAAATGGGATGGATGGCCGAGCGGACCAATTGGCGAGGCGATCCGGCAGCGCTCTGGCCCGAGGCGAAATCGGTGATCATGTTGGCAGAAAGCTATGCGCCCGAACATGATCCAACCGAGATTCTGGACCACCCCGAGAAGGGGGCGATCTCAGTCTATGCGCAGAACAAGGACTATCACGACCTGGTCAAGAAGCGGCTCAAAAGGTTAGCCCGCTGGTTGATAGCCGAGGCTGGTGGCGAGGTGAAGGTCTTTGTCGATACCGCCCCGGTTCCGGAAAAGGCCTTGGGTCATGCTGCGGGGTTGGGATGGCAGGGTAAGCACACCAATCTTGTAAGTCGCGATTGGGGAAATTGGGCCTTTATAGGGTCTGTTTTTACAACTCTGGACCTACCTTCGGATCAAGCAGAGGTGGATCACTGTGGATCCTGCCGGGCCTGTTTGGCCGCCTGTCCGACAGACGCATTCCCGGCGCCTTATCAGTTGGACGCGCGGCGCTGCATTTCTTACCTGACAATCGAACACAAGGGTCCGGTTGATGAAGACCTGCGCGCGAAACTCGGCAATCGGATCTATGGTTGCGATGATTGCCTTGCCGCCTGCCCCTGGAACAAATTCGCAGTCACGGCCAGTGACATGCGCTATGCAGCGCGTGAGGATCTGAAGGCTCCTCGGCTGGCAGAATTGGCTGGCCTGGACGATCCGGAATTTCGAACGAAATTCTCGGGCTCTCCAATTAAGCGGATTGGACGGGACCGGTTTGTGCGAAATGTGCTGTACGCCATTGGCAACTCAGGCCTGCAGGGGTTGATACCGATTGCACAGGATTTGACAGAGGATCCGGATTCAGCCGTGGCAGATGCCGCGCGCTGGGCGGTCAAACAACTCTCCTAGGTGCCGCAAACAGGCTGGACGTGTCGGTGCAAACCGCTAAACCCAATCACAGCGAACAGGAAGGAGAACCCGATGGCGCTGGCTTTGGGGGTTGATACAGGCGGAACCTATACGGATGCGGTGCTGGTCCGGGATGAGACTGAGGTGATTGCTTCAGCCAAATCTCTGACAACACGAGCTGATCTGGCGATTGGCGTTGGCAAGGCGATTTCTGCGGTTCTGACGCAGGCTCAGGTGTCACCGGAGCAGATCTCAATGGCGTCGCTGTCAACGACATTGGCCACGAATGCGCTGGTCGAAGGGCAGGGTGGCCGGGTTGCCCTTGTCTATATCGGGTTCAGGGAAGGAGATCTGGAAAAGCATGGTCTGCGGGATGCTTTGAAAGGGGATCCTGCTTTGGTTGTGGCGGGCGGTCACACGCATGCTGGAACAGAGGCCAGGCCATTGGATGTTCAGGCGATTGAAGCCTTTTTAGACTCTAATTCAGGGGTTTCAGGTTTCGCTGTGGCCGGTCAGTTCGCCACCAGAAACCCGGCGCATGAACTTGAGGTCGCCCGCATTATTACTGATCGGACGGGTGCGCCGGTGACATGTTCGCACCATCTGTCGGCCAAGTTGAATGGCCCAAAACGTGCGGTGACAGCGGTGCTGAATGCGCGGTTGATTGGCATGATCGACCGGTTGATCGGACGGGCACAGGATCAGCTTGTGTCGCTAGGTATTTCAGCGCCAATGATGGTGGTTCGAGGCGACGGAGCGTTGATGAGCGCCGAACAGGCGCGGGATCGACCGATTGAAACGATTTTGAGCGGCCCTGCGGCCTCGATCGTCGGGGCGCGCTGGCTAACGGGAGCCGAGAACGCGCTGGTATCAGATATCGGTGGTACCACGACCGATGTCGCCTTGATCCGGGATGGCAAGCCCGCCATTGATCCCGAAGGTGCCAGGGTTGGCGGCTTTCGCACCATGGTGGAGGCCGTCGCAATGCGGACCCACGGGTTGGGCGGGGACAGTCAGGTACATGTTGTAACCGAAGGGCTGGGCGGGGGCATCTTCCTGGGACCGCGCCGTGTTTTGCCCGTATCTCTGATCGCGTCAGAAGCGCCCGACGAGGTTCACACGGCCTTGGATGCGCAGTTGCGGGCCCCAACCGTGGGTGAACATGACACCCGGTTCGCACGTCTGGTACCGGGTGTTCATGCCGAAGGTCTGGGGGCAAGGGAAACCGCCCTAGTGGATCGTTTGGGGCAGAAGGTCCTGCCGCTGTCCGATTTGATTAAAACGCGGATGGAAACAGGCGCACTTACTCGTTTGGTGGATCGTGGAATCGTTCAGGTATCCGGCGTGACACCTTCGGATGCCAGCCATGTTCTGGGCCGTTTGGATGCCTGGGACGCAGAGGCTGCACGCAAAGCGCTGGAACTGGTGGCGCGAAAACGGATTGGCACCGGCGATATGCTGGCTGCAACACCGGATCTGTTGGCGCAGATGATCGTTGATCAGCTGACCGAACAAACCTCTTTGACCTTGTTAGAGACCGCTTTCTCAGAAGAAGCCGAGGAGTTCGGCGTTCCGGCACCCGATCTGGCCCGGCATGTTTTGACGCGGAAAGGTCTGGCCGGGCATCGCGGTTTGGTGGCGCTGGACGCGGCACTGAATGTGGATGTGATTGGTCTTGGGGCGTCGGCCCCCAGCTATTACCCCGCAGTCGGGGAAAGATTGCGATGCCGCATGATTCTGCCGGAACACACGGGCGTGGCCAATGCGATTGGAGCTGTGGTTGGCAGGCTGACACTGCGCCGGGCCGGGACCGTCACCGCGCCATCCGAAGGGCGGTACAGGGTGCATCTTGAAGACGGGCCTCAGGACTTTAGCGATTCTGACGAGGCGATGGCGCTGCTGGAATCCATCCTGAGGGCTGAGGCGGAAGGAGAAGTGCGCGGAGCCGGTGCCGAGGATATCCGAGTGATCGTCGACCGGGATATCCGCACCGCCCGTATCGAAGCGCAGGAGGTCTTTGTTGAGGCAATGATCACCGTCGAGGCCAGTGGACGGCCGCGGGTAGCGTCGGACTAGCCCCTGATCCGGGGCTAATCCTTACTCGGCCGCGTCGCGTTTGGGCAGAACCCAATCCGGGCGCGGGAAATGGCAGGTATAGCCGTTCGGGATGCGTTCAAGATAATCCTGATGCTCGGACTCGGCCTCCCAGAAATCGCCAACGGGTTCCAGTTCGGTCACGACTTTGCCGGGCCAGATGCCACTGGCATTCACATCGGCAATGGTGTCCAGGGCGACCTGTTTCTGGGCGTCATCGACATAATAAATGGCCGAGCGATAGCTCATCCCCATGTCGTTCCCTTGCCGATTCACCGTAGTCGGGTCATGGATCTGAAAGAAAAACTCAAGCAGATCGCGATAGGTGGTCACGGTAGGATCGTAAAAAATCTCGATCCCCTCGGCATGGGTGCCGTGGTTGCGATAAGTGGCGTTGGGCACGTCTCCACCAGTATATCCGACGCGAGTGCGGAAAACGCCCGGGCGTTTGCGGATCAGATCCTGCATGCCCCAAAAGCAGCCCCCGGCAAGAACGGCGCGATGTTCGGTCATTCGATCTCCTCCACATGAATCAGGAATTCGCCATAGCCTTCGGCTTCCATCTGATCGCGATGGACGAACCGTAATGAGGCTGAGTTGATACAGTATCGCAGCCCGCCATGTTCGCGGGGGCCGTCGGGAAATACATGCCCCAAATGGCTATCGCCATGTTTCGAGCGAACTTCGGTCCGGATCATACCCAGCGAGGCATCGCGCAGTTCTTCAACATGCTCATGCACGATTGGTTTGGTGAAACTGGGCCAGCCGCAGCCGGATTCGTACTTGTGCGCCGAGGCGAACAAAGGCTCACCCGAGACGATATCCACGTAGATGCCGGGTTCTTTGTTATTCAGCAGTTTGCCAGTTCCGGGCCGTTCGGTGCCGCTGTTTTGCGTGACGTGGTATTCCTCGGGCGACAATGCGGCGACGGCCTCAGGGGATTTGGTGTAACGGGTCATTGCTCCTCCGGACTTCTGGTGGTTCGCATAATAGATGGGGATTATTGGCGGAAAGCAAAGGGTGTTCTGCCGGGCTCGCGCAGTTGTGCAAGGTCAGGCTGGTTTTCTGCCGGGTTGGCGAGACAGTTGCACCGCCAGAATGCCCAGTGTTGTGATAAGAACCCCGACCGCATCCAGCGGCCCCAGTTTTTCGCCCAACAAGATCGCGGCGATGGTGACACCAAAGACCGGGTTGAGAAAGTGAAACGTGGCCGCCCGGGTTGCGCCGATCCGATCCAGCAGCAGGAACCAGATGAACGTGGCCAGAAGGCCGGGAAACAGAGTTGTATAGGTGAAGGCCAGGACCAGCGGCACCGTCAAGTGGATATGAATCGTTTCGAATACCGGTGCTGCAACAAACAGAATGGCTGATCCGACCAGCATCTGTAATCCAACCACCATCATGAAATTCCCGCCCGATGTCGCCCCACGCACTGCGAGCGTGGCAAATGTCAGCGCAAGCGCTCCAATGCCACAAAGCATGACGCCGAACAGATCAACGCCGTCGCCGATCCGACTGCTCATGATCAGAGCAACACCGGCGAACCCGGCACACAGGCCTACAATTCCAACTGGCCGTAATCTGTCGCCCATAAACACCCAACTGGCCAAGGCAACCAGCAATGGCATGGTCGAGGCGATGATGGCGGCAACAGAGGCCTCGATTGTTTGCATCGCATAGAAGTTTAGGCCCAAATAAAGGGCATTTTGACATATCCCGAACAGGATGGTGGCATACCATTGTGACCGCGTCAGCCGCCAGCTTTGGCCAATCGCCCGTGCAATCACGACGCCAATCAAACCCGAGATCAGAAACCGCAGAGCCAGGGAAAACAACGGCGATGCGTCCGCCACGATGATCCGGGCCGAGGTGAAGGCCGAAGACCAGATAAACGCAAATGTCAGCCCCATGGCCATTGCGCGAAAATCCATCGCGACCCCCTGTTCAGATTTTCGCGCACTGTTGACCGAATAAGCGCGCGCCGCAAGCAGTGCTGTTTTTATTGATTGATCAGCCAATAAACTATAACAGCGTCATGAACTGACATTAATGGGAGGATTGTCGGTGCTATTGGAGTACATACTATCATTTGGCGTCTTGCTGGCGTTGGGCCTTGTTGCCTTCTTTGTGGTGAAGTGGTGGAATCTGCGGATCGTCGGCGTAACGCCGGTTCATCTGTTCACCTTCATCGCGATTCTGTTCACATCCGGGTTGGATGTCGGCCTGATCATGTTTCCGCTGACCGAATTCGGCGGCTATGCCGAAGATCCCGCCTATGCGTTTGCCAACCCACTGGCGATCGAATTCGGGTTCTGGGGCTTTCTGATCTGGGCGTTCTACTTTCTGACCGCGTTCTATTTCTGTGTCATCGAGCCGCGCGTGAAGTTCTTTGAAATCCCGCTGGTCAAGCTGATCAACAATGTGGTCATCATCGGCACCTGCGCTTTCACCGCCAGCCTGTTCCTGATCTACCTGCCCGGCTACCTGCCCGAGGTCGGAGACGGCGAGTCAGTGGTCACCACCTTCTATGTCATCGTGTTTGTCGTCATTCTGGCAGCGGCCTATTCTTCGACCGACCTGAAATACGTGCGTATCCTGTCGGTGGGCTCGACCTTTTTGTTCCTGGCACTGATCCTGGGCATGTGGGTTGCTGCGGGCATGGGCGTGAATGGCTTTGTGGAAACCGGAAGCAATGTTGGTGCCTATTTCACCAACCTGCACAAGTTTGTCCTGCCGCTGACAGATTATCACGCCTTCTACCTGTTCTGGTGGTTTGCCTGGTCGATCATGATCGGCCAGTTCACATCTCGCTTTGTAGGTGGGCTGAAGACCTGGCAGCTACTGGCTGCTCTGCTGATCTTTCCGTCGATACCTTTGGCGATCTGGTTCACCGTTCTCTACTATTACCACCTGAACGGCATCAGCACTGCAGGCATCACCAACATTGCGATGGTGATTGTGGGCGTGACCTTCGTGATCAACTCACTGGATTCGTTGATCAGGCTCTATACGGACAACCTGAACATGACAGTCGCCCGCTTTGGTAAAGCGATCTATGTGGCGGGCAATGTTGTGCTGCTGTTCGTCCTGACCTTGCTGTTCCAAAGCCAGTGGTTGCAGATCCAGTGGATCGGCGCAGTTGTTGTCGGCCTCTATCTGGCCTGTGTGGTTTATATCCTGATCACCAAGCGCAAAGAGGTGCTGAGCATCAATGGGATGCCCGAAGACCGTGATCTGGATTTCCACAAGGTCGAGACGGTTCACTGATCAACATCGAGAAGAAGCTAATACGGGCGCCTCGGTGCCCGTTTTTTTTTGGCCGCGACTGTGTAAGCAATGCGGAAAGAGTCAAAAAGGCCAAACAAAAGCGACACGTGTGAAATCACAAACTTGCAATATCTTTTACTTATGTTGGCTTAGTTCAATCTTCACTCACTGAAGAGCTATCTTGAGGCACGCTCTTCCTTGGAGTTGGTAACCTTAATGGTCCCTCAGGCGCGTTTTTCACCAATCGTGGCCACACCCAGAACAGACAGGACCTTGGCCTCGATCTGTTCGGCATTCATACCGGCAACCGCATACATATCCGCCGGATTTGCCTGATCAATGAAGATATCCGGAAACACCATCGAGCGGTATTTAAGGCCCTGATCAAACACACCCTCATCGGCCAGTAGCTGCGCCACATGGCTGCCGAAACCGCCAATCGCACCCTCTTCGATGGTGATCAGCGCCTCATGATCGGAGGCCAGATTCAGGATCAGGTCGCGGTCCAGCGGTTTGGCGAAACGTGCATCGGCTATGGTAGGGGTTATGCCGCGTGCGGATAGGGCCTCGGCGGCTTTTTGTACTTCGGCCAAGCGCGTACCGAAAGACAGCAATGCCACACGCGCGCCCTTCTGAATTATCCGGCCTTTGCCGATTTTAAGCACTTCACCACGCTCGGGCAGGTCCACGCCCACGCCTTCACCGCGGGGATAGCGGAAGGCGATCGGGCCTTCGTCGTGGGCGACGGCGGTGGCCACCATATGCATCAGCTCGGCCTCATCTGAGGCGGCCATCACGACCATGCCCGGTAGGTTGGCCAGATAGGCAATGTCAAACGATCCGGCATGGGTCGCCCCATCAGCGCCCACCAGCCCGGCGCGGTCGATGGCAAATCGCACGGGCAGGCGCTGAATGGCCACATCATGCACGACCTGATCATAGCCGCGCTGCAGGAAGGTCGAATACATGGTGCAGAACGGCTTCATCCCGCCCGCAGCCAAAGCCGCCGAGAACGTCACACCATGCTGTTCCGCAATCGCTACATCGAAACAACGTGACGGGTAGCGTTCGGCAAACAGGTTCAACCCAGTTCCATCGGGCATGGCGGCGGTGACGGCGACGATCTTGTCGTCCCGCGCGGCTTCTTCCACAAGGGTCTTGCCGAAGACCGACGTATAAGAGGGCGCGTTTGACGGCGCCTTCTTTTGCTCACCCGTCACAACATCGAATTTCGCGGTCGCGTGACCCTTGTCGCGGGCCTGCTCGGCGGGGGCATAGCCCTTGCCCTTTTTTGTCAACACATGGATCAGGATCGGGCCGGTCGCCCGTGCCTTGACCGTGCGCAGCACCGGCAGCAATTGGTCCATATCGTGCCCGTCAATCGGGCCGAGATAGGAAAAGCCCAGTTCTTCGAACAATGTACCGCCTACGGCCATGCCCTTGAGCATTTCCTTGGCGCGTTTGGCGCCTTCGCGGAACGGTTCCGGCAACAAGGACACCGCGCCCTTGGCGGCGGCCTTCAGATCGTGGAACGGTTCTTCGGCATAGATGCGCGACAGATAACTGGACAGGGCGCCAACCGGCGGTGCGATGCTCATTTCATTGTCGTTGAGGATAACGATCAGGCGCTTTTTCAGGTGGCCCGCATTGTTCATCGCCTCAAACGCCATACCCGCCGACATCGAGCCATCGCCGATTACCGCAATCGCATCGCCTAGGCCTTCAGGTGTGACACCACCCAGATCACGCGCTACGGCAAAGCCAAGGGCCGCACTGATCGAGGTGCTGGAATGCGCCGCGCCAAACGGGTCATAGGGGCTTTCGCTGCGCTTGGTGAACCCGCTCAACCCGCCGGGTTGGCGCAGGGTACGGATCCGGTCGCGCCGCCCGGTCAGGATTTTATGCGGATAGCACTGGTGCCCGACATCCCAGATGATTTTGTCACGCGGCGTATCGAATACCGCATGCAGCGCGGTGGTCAGTTCCACCACGCCCAGACCCGCACCCAGATGCCCGCCGGTGACCGACACGGCCGAGATCGTCTCGGCCCGTAATTCCTGCGCCACCTGATGCAGCTGCGCGTCCGAAAACTGCCGCAGGTCGGCCGGGCGGTTCACAAGATCCAGCAGAGGAGTGTTCGGGCGGTCAGACATATGGCGCGTTCCTGGCTTAGCTGTCCCGGGCAATAACGAAGCGGGCGGCGTCCTTCAAGGTTTCAGCCGACGCGCCATAGCCTTCCAACGCGGCGCAGGCCTGTTCCACCAGCTCCGCGGCACGGGTTCTGGCGGCGTCGAGGCCCAGCAGAGACACAAACGTGGCCTTTCCCGCCTCGGCATCCTTCTGAAGGCGCTTGCCCGCAATTTCGGCGTTACCCTCTATATCCAAGATGTCATCTGCGATTTGAAAAGCAAGACCAAGGGATTGGGCATATTGGCGCAAGGGCGCAAGATCAGCTTGGGCCAGACGCGCGCCGGCGCATGCAGACCACTCGATCAGCGCTCCGGTTTTTCCTGCCTGCAAATGGGTGATTTCTTCCAGCGTCAGCGGAGAGTCTGCCGATTCCGCCGCGATATCCAGCGCCTGGCCCAGCACCATGCCCTGCGCTCCGCTTGCCTGCGCCAGAGACAAGGCCAATTCCGCGCGAATTTCGGCGGGGCCAATTTCGGGACGGGTGCAAAGTTCGAATGCCAGCGCCTGCAACGCGTCGCCTGCCAGAACCGCGATGCCCTCATCCCATTTCACATGAACTGTCGGGCGCCCGCGACGCAAATCGTCGTTATCCATGCAGGGCAGGTCATCATGCACCAGAGAATAGGCGTGCAACGCCTCGATCCCCGTGGCAGGCCAGATCGCACGCGCTGTATCCACATCATGCAGCCGCGCGCTTTCCAGCACCAAAAACCCGCGCAGACCTTTGCCGCCTTGCGTGGCATAGGCCATCGCCTGTGTCACATCCAGATCGTCCAGCGCGCCCAGAACCAGATCAAAATGGCCCTGAATCAGCGTTGCATCCTGCGCCAGTCTTTCGCGAAACATTTACTGACCTTCGACAACCGTCGTCCCGGTCGGTTGACCATCGGCGTCCAAGGTGATCGCGGCCACTTTTTCCTCGGCCCGCTTCAGTTCATCCTCGCAGCGTTTCTTCAGCGCTGCACCCCGTTCATACAAGGCGATGGACTGGTCCAGCGCCACATCTCCACGCTCCAGCTGGCCGACAACGGCCTCAAGCTCCTTCATCGCCTGTTCGAATGTCATCTGGTCAACGGGTGTATCTGTCATCGGGCTGCCTTCATCAACTCTTCCACATGGGCACGTGTGGCCTCGGCCAGCGCTTTCAGATCATACCCGCCCTCCAAAGTCGAGACGATACGTCCCGCGCAATGCTGATCGGCAATCTTGCACAATTCGGCAGTGATCCAGGCGAAATCTTCGGTGGCCCAGTTCAGATTGGCCAGCGGATCATCCTGATGGGCGTCAAACCCGGCAGAGATTATGATCAGCTCGGGTTTGAAGGCGCGCAGTCGCGGGAAAGCCAATGTTTCATAGGCGGCGCGCATCTCGGCGCCGCCGGTTCCGGGGGACAGTGGAATATTCAGGACGTTTTCAAAGGCGCCGGTCTCGTCGGCGCGGCCTGATCCCGGCCACAAGGGCATCTGTTGGCTGGTGATCACCAACGCGCGCGGCTCATCCCACAGCAAATCCTGCGTGCCATTGCCGTGATGCACATCGAAATCCACCACAGCGACGCGGCGCAGACCGTGATGATCCAACGCGTGTTTCACCCCCAATGCGGCGTTGCCGAACAGGCAGAACCCCATGGCGGTTTCATTCTCGGCATGATGGCCGGGAGGGCGAATGGCACAGAACGCATTTGGGGCTTCTCCGCCCAGCACTAAATCCACGGCTTTTACCACAGCTCCTGCAGCCCTATAGGCCGCATCTACAGATCCCGGCGACATGAATGTATCGCCGTCCACCTGCCGGAATCCCTCTGTCGGGCGACTTTTGCGGATGTCGCGAATATGGCTTTCGGGGTGAATACGCAGCAGGTCATCATCGGCTGCAAGCGGCGCGGTCACACGATCCAGGTCCAGCCTATCCAGCGCATGAAGGATATGTTCCAGTCGCGCGACTTGTTCCGGATGCCCCTCGGGTGTCACGTGCCCAAGGCAATCCGCATGGGTCAAAAGGGCAGTTTTCATCACAATCCCCTGTTCATCTGGTCAAAATACCTTCGCCGAAGGCAAAGAACCGCCACGCAGCGGTTCAATCAATCCGGAGCCAGCATGTACCCGGCCCCGCGCACGGTCTGCAGGTACCGGGGTTGTTTCGGGTCTTGCTCGATCTTGCGTCTCAGCCGTGTGATCTGCACATCCACGGCACGCTCCTGCGCCTGACCCTTGTCACGGCCCAGATCCTCGACCAGCTTGGCGCGACTGATAGGGGCGCCGGGTTGGGCCGAGAAAATCTTCATCAGCTGGCTTTCCGTTGCGGTTAGGCGGACCGTTTCTTCTCCCCGCCACATCTCACCGCGCTCAACATCATAGCGGATCGGGCCGAGATGCAGAATCTTGGATGCGGCATCCTGTGCCGGGGTTTCCGGCATCCGGCGCAGGATCGCATTGATCCGCAACAAAAGCTCTTTGGGCTCGAACGGTTTGGCCAGATAATCATCGGCCCCCGCCTCAAGCCCGGCGATACGGTGTTCGGTTTCGCCCCGCGCCGTCAGCAACAGGATCGGGGTGGTGTGGGTCTCGCGCAGGGCTCTGGTCAGGCTGACACCATCTTCGCCGGGCATCATCACATCCAGAACGATCATGTCGAAATCCAGCCCCGACAGCACCCGACGTGCATGGGCCGCATCCCGCGCCGCGGTCACCAGAAACCCGTTTCGCATCAGGAATTTCTTGAGCAGATCGCGAATACGCTCGTCATCGTCAACGATCAACAGATGGGCATCCATATCACTCATGAGGTCGTATCCCGCAATTTGGTATAGGCATGACGCATATCAGCATCCATCATTGCTTCAAGCACTTTGCGAAACCCAGACACCGCTTCTGGGCCTGCGTCCTTATAGGCCGCGCGCATCCGTACGCGCTGGGCCTTGGACAGCCTGGTTTCAAGCGCCCTCCCGGCTTCGGTCAGAAACAGGTGCCGTTCGCGCTTGTCCACTGTACCGACCCTGCTTTCGACCAACCCATCGTCAATCAATGTCCGAAGGACCCGGTTCAGAGACTGTTTCGTCACCCCAAGAATAGCAAGCAGGTTATTGACGGTCGTCCCCGGTGCGCGATTTATAAAGTGGATAGCACGGTGGTGTGCCCGCCCATAGGCCAGCTGTGTCAGAATGCGATCCGGGTCCGCCGTGAACCCGCGATAGGCAAAAAACATCGCCTCGATCCCCTGCCGCAGCTGTTCATCCGTAAGAAACAACAGGCTTTCTCCGCCAAAGGCCTGGGCGGGGCGGGTATCTGACATAGTCTGCCTCATTCGTTACACAGGTCCGAGTTTATGTCAGCGTTGTTGACATTCCAAGAGCGGACAGGTATCGAATCGCAGTTTTTGCGCAACTTTATGTCCACTTCGGACCTATATTGCGCAATAATCGGAATATTCAACCCAGGCAGGGAGGTTTCGCATGGCGGGGTATGATGATCGTGACGGTGTCATCTGGATGGATGGAGAACTTGTGCCCTGGCGCGAGGCGAATGTCCACATTCTGAGCCATGCGATGCACTATGCGTCTTCGGTCTTTGAGGGCGAGCGGGCCTATAACGGCAAAATTTTCAAAAGTCGGGAGCATTCTGAACGGCTGGTCGCCTCGGCCAAGGCGCTGGACATGCCGATGCCCTATACGATCGACCAGATCGAAGCGGCAAAGGAAGGCGCGCTGAAGGCAAGTGGCTTGCAGGACGCCTATGTCCGTGCGCTGGTTTGGCGTGGTTCGGGTGAGGATATGGGCGTGGCCTCGGCCAAGAACCCGGTCCGCATGGCCGTAGCGGTCTGGCCCTGGGGTGCCTATTACGGCGACGCCAAGATGCAGGGCGCCAAGCTGGATATCGCGGAATGGAAGCGGCCCAGCCCTGAAACCATCCCGGTCCATGCCAAGGCGGCCGGGCTTTACATGATATGCACCATTTCCAAGCATAAGGCCGAGGCCAAGGGCTGCTCGGATGCGCTGTTCATGGACTGGCGCGGTTATGTTGCCGAGGCGACCGGGGCGAACGTCTTCTTTGTGAAGGACGGCGAAGTTCATACTCCGCTGGCCGATTGCTTTTTGAACGGGATCACCCGCCAGACAGTGATCCAGATGCTAAAAGACAAAGGCATCACAGTGCATGAGCGCCGCATCAAACCCGAAGAGATGGCCGATTTTGAACAATGCTGGCTGACCGGTACTGCGGCCGAGGTCACGCCTGTGGGCCAGATCGGCGACTATACGTTCGAGGTCGGTGACCTCACCCGCGAAATCGCCGCAGATTACGAAAAACTGGTGCGGGCATAACCTGCAACCAAGTTGAAACCCCGCCTTGGCGGGGTTTTTTTGCTTTTGGGCAACCGTCAACAGGTACGGTTAGATGTGTGAGTGCGTAAACTACCTTACAATGACCGAATTGAGCCCAAACTTCCTATGGTCGGATGAGTTCCACGCAATTCATTTCGTAGTACAGATAAGCCCATGAAGAGGCTAGCAGCAAACCGAAACAAGCAGACACGACGGCCAAGCCCTTCTTAGTGTTTTTCCAGAAAGTGAGCGAGATAGCCAATGCCACAAGGGCAATTAACCAGCTTTCCCAGTCGAAATATATGGACCGCAAACATTCTTCATAAGTCATTTAGTTTCGGTTCCATGTCGAGTTTACGTCTGGAATTCAAGCTGGCTTTCAAAGTATTGCCAATGACCGCATAGCCCGCTCATCAGACCTTGCGCTAGCATTCCCTCAACCCGGCCTACCCGCTCTGTAAAACTGACTCTAATCCTAGAAATCGACGCCGCGCTGGGCTTTGATCCCGGCTTGAAACGGGTGCTTTTCCTCGGTCATTTCGGTAACCAGATCGGCATAGTCGCGCAGCGCCTGTGGCGCATCGCGACCAGTCAGGAACACGCTGGTCTTGTCGGACCGCGCCTTGAGCCCGTCGATCACCTGATCGACAGTCAGATATTCATAGCGCAGGGCAATATTGATCTCGTCCAGAACGACCAGATCATACTCACCGCTTTCCATCAGTGCCCGCGCCTTGTCAAAAGCGGCGTTGGCAGCAGCGATATCGCGTTCGCGGTCCTGAGTGTCCCAGGTAAAGCCTTCGCCCATCGTGTGCCAGGTGACCAAGTCGCGCTCTTCAAAGAACCGTCGCTCACCGGTTTTCCACTTGCCCTTGATGAACTGTACGACGGCAACTTTCTGACCCCATCCCAGCGCTCGGATCACGACACCAAACGCGGCCGAGGATTTGCCCTTGCCCTTGCCGGTATTGATCAGCACCAGACCACGGCCCGGGTCGACGGCCTCGGACACTTTTTTGCGGTGCTTGGCCTGCACCTGCTGCATCTTTTCTTTGTGATCCTGCGCGTCGCTCATTCGGGCACCTCTGAGATTGTTGGGCCCAAACTAGGGCAAGATTGAAAAAGGTAAAGTCACGCTTTGTGATCGGTCAGGGACCGGGCCTTGCCGCGTTCCAGTCCCAGCTGGTGTTCGCGCCAGATCACGACCACATTGCCCGCAATCACCAGCGTCGCACCCAACAGGATCGCAAGCGTCGGCAGCTCATCAAACCAGATATAGCCGATGAATATGGCAAACAGCATGGTGGTATAGTCATAGGGCGCCAGCATTGAGGCCTGACCAAAGCGATAGGACGAGGTGACCAGAATCTGTGCAACACCGCCGATCAACCCCATTATGATCATAATTAGAGCCTGATTAAACGTCGGCATGGTCCAACCCCAAAACGCGGTCAGAGCTGAAAGCAGGGTAGCGGTCATCGAGAAATAGAACACGATCGCGGCCGGGTGATCCACCTTGACCAGCTGCCGGATGTGGATCTGAACAAAGGCACGGGCGAGTGTGGCCGCCAGCACGCAAAGCGCCCCGATTGTGGCTGCCATCTCCATCTGGGTGGTGCCCAGCCTTGGCCAAACCATAATCAGCACGCCCAACAATCCCAGCGCGACGGCACCGATGCGGATCATGCGAATGCGCTCGCCCAGAATCAGCGCGGCTAGGATCAGGGTGAAGATCGGCGTGGCATAGCCTATCGCTGTTACCTCGGGGAGTGGCAACAGGCTGAGACCCGTAAAGGTCAAACCCATGGCGCTAGTGCCCAGAACGCCGCGCCAGAAATGACCCATCGGCTTTTTGACCACAAAGCCCTGCGCCAGCTCTCCGCGCCAAAGCAACCAGGCAATGATGACGGGAATGGCGAAGAGCGACCGGAAAAACACCAGTTCGCCGGGCGGGAAATCTTCGGACAGGGCCTTGACCAGTGCAGACATTGAGGTGAACAGAACCAACGCGGCCAGTTTCAGGCCCACTGCAAGCATGGGTCGGTGGGAAGTCAGGGATTGTGCCATTGGCCGAGAACCTGAGCCTTTGACTGCGAAAGATCAACGATTGGATTGTACCAATCAGGCAGATTTCCACGTGTCGGGCAGGGGTTGGCCGATCTCTTCGCTGAACGCCTCAAGAAACCGGATCATCCGTGCCACACGCGCCTGTGCCAATTCGCGCCCGGTGGGCGTCAGCATGTCTGCCGGCAGGCTCAACAGTTTGACCTTCCAGTGATCAATCGAGAATTGCTGATCATTCAGATCGCGGGCAGTGGCAAAAGCATCCTCGGGATCATACAGGTCGCGACCTAGATCACCTGAAACAGCGAAGTTGCGCGCAATGCCGATGGCCCCCAGCGCATCCAGCCGATCTGCGTCGCGAAGGATGCGGGCCTCGGGCGTTTCAGGCAGTATCCCGGCCGAGAAACTATGTGCGGCGATGGCGTGTTGAGTGGCATCGATTTCAGGCTGAGAAAACCCCAATTTCGCTAGAATAGGCTCTGATTCAGCCGCAGATTGGCGTGAGGCGAGGTGACGATCAGGGTCATCTTTGGGCAAGTTGACCAGGTCATGAAGATAGCTTGCCGCAAGCAGAACCCGAATATCTGCTTGCGTGTCCGCGATGGCCTGTACATTGATCCAAACGCGATCCAGATGCGCCAGATCATGGGCAGGATCTGTTTTCATGCGCTGCGCGACGATGCCGCGCAGCTCAGCCGATATGGCCACGGTTCTCGCCGATCTGACCCCGGTGCAAGAGCAGGTGGTCAAGGATTACGCAAGCCATCATCGCTTCGCCAACCGGAACCGCACGGATGCCGACACAAGGGTCATGGCGGCCTTTGGTGATGATCTCGGTCTCTTCTCCGGATTTGGTGATCGTTTTGCGCGTGGTCAGAATCGACGAGGTCGGTTTGACCGCAAAGCGTACGACTATATCCTGCCCGGTCGAAATCCCGCCCAGTATGCCGCCTGCGTGGTTCGAGCTGTATTGCGGGCCATTCTGCCCCATGAAGATCTCATCGGCATTGGCCTCGCCGGTCAGTTCAGCGGCGGCCATGCCTTCGCCGATCTCAACACCTTTGACTGCGTTGATCGACATCATCGCTGCGGCCAGATCAGTGTCTAACTTGGCATAAACTGGCGCACCAATCCCGGCAGGGACACCACGCGCGACGACCTCAACCACTGCCCCGACCGAATTGCCGGACTTGCGTAACCCGTCTAAATAGGCGGCCCAATCCTCGGCGGCTGTCGCATCGGGCGTCCAGAATGGGTTCTGTTCAATCTGTGACCAATCGAAATTCGTGCGGTCGATCTTATGCGGGCCGATCTGGGTCATGTACCCGGTGATCTGCACATTCGGCGCGATCTGCTTGATGGCTTCGCGGGCCAGGCCCCCGGCGGCAACGCGCGAGGCGGTTTCGCGCGCCGAACTGCGGCCACCGCCGCGATAATCGCGGATACCGTATTTTTGCCAATAGGTTATATCAGCATGGCCCGGGCGGAACTTTTCCATGATATCGCCGTAGTCTTTTGACCGCTGATCGGTGTTCTCGATCATCAGCTGGACCGGAGTTCCGGTCGTCTGCCCTTCGAACACGCCGGACAGGATTTTCACCTGATCGGGCTCGCGCCGCTGGGTGGTGTATTTATTCTGTCCTGGTTTGCGCTTGTCCAGCCAGTGCTGGATCACCTCTGCGTCGATGGTCACCCCCGGCGGGCAGCCATCAACAGTGGCACCCAAGGCGGGCCCGTGGCTTTCACCCCAAGTGGTGACGCGGAAAAGATGGCCAAAGCTGTTCATCGACATAAGGCGTGCTCCTTCTGAGCATCGTGATTAGCGGGCAAGGCCCGTAGCCTCAAGCGGATTTGCGGTTGGGGCGCAGCACCCCAACCCTTTCCGGTCAGGCCGCCGAGGACAGCTGCGTCCTCATGGCGGTGATTTTCAACGCCGCCTGTGCCGCCTCGCGCCCCTTATCCACGAAATGCGCGCGGTAGATGGCATTGTGGTGGTCCGTCTCTTGATACTGGTGCGGCGTCAGCGAAACAGACAGAACCGGAACACCGGTATCCAGACCTGCGCGCATCAACCCGTCGACCACAGCTTGCGCCACGAAATCATGCCGGTAGATGCCGCCATCCACCACAAAGGCCGCGCAGGTCACAGCTGCGTAGCGCCCAGTCTGGGCAAGATCGCGGGCCAGCAGGGGCATTTCGAACGCGCCTGGAACGTCGAACACGTCCACCTGATCGGCGGGTATCAATTCCAGAAACCCGTCGAGTGCACGGTCGACAATATCGGCATGCCAGCTGGCCTTAACAAACGCATAGCGGGTGTGTGTCATCAAGATCTCCTTCCGGTTTGGTGGTCTGCTGGCGGTTGCGAAAACCGGTTCCCACTTTTCGCTGCCAGCACGACATGACACGTCACCCAAGGCGATCACGAGCAGGCGCGCGGGGTTACCGGCACACTGCACGTTCTCTTTCATCCGGACTGTAACCGTCGGCTCTGGCCTCTCACCAGATCTGCTGACACCCCGAAAAGGGGCCGCTCGCGGGCTTACGGCTCATCGCCCGCATACCGCCGGTGGGGAATTCCGCCCCGCCCTGAGAACGAGGCGCACCTTGCCAATAGGTGCGCGGTTCTGCAAGAGCTTTTGCAGGAGGACCGCCATGCACCCCAATCCCGCCTTCCGCGCCGAGGATCGTGACAGTCATATTGCTTTTGCGCGCGAGCGCGCATTTGGTGTTTTGGCTTTGTCAGCGGACCAGGGGCCTTTGCTTAGCCATGTGCCGTTTCTGTTGTCAGAAGATGGCGCAGAAGCCTCGCTGCATCTGGTGCGATCCAATCCGATCGTCCGGGCATTGAATGAACCGCGCACGGTTCGAATCGCTGTATCGGGGCCTGACGGATATATCTCGCCCGACTGGTACGGGATTGAGGATCAGGTGCCCACTTGGAACTATGTGGCGGTGCACCTGACCGGAACGCTTTCGCTTCTTCCGCAGGACGCGTTGCGCGATTTACTCGATCGTCAGTCGGATTTTTATGAGCGCCGGTTGAACCCCAAGCCACCCTGGAGCGCCAGCAAGATGAGCGCGGAGGCTCTGGACAAGATGATGCGCATGATTGTGCCCTGCAAGTTGCAGGTAGATGACATTCAGGGCACCTGGAAGCTGAACCAGAACAAGCCGGACGATGTCCGTCTAGCCGCCGCAGATCATGTGGCGGTAGACGGGTTCGGAAGCGAGACCACTCACCTCGCCGCGCTCATGCGGTCTAGGTGAGCGGACGGGCTGGTCAGTTGCTGAAGGTCGCCAGATAAGCGGCGACATCCTCAGCCCCTTTTTTCAGTTTGACGCTCATGTTCGGACGGGCGGTTTCGTCATCCAGATAGTCCCTCAGGAAAACAATCGGGTCCTGCGAATATTCGACGATGTTTTCCTGTGTCCAGACCAGCCCTTCCTGGCCTGCACGGATCATGTCATCGGTGTACATCCCGATTGGTAGGCGTTCGCTTCCGTTCAGGTAATCGGTTTCTGTTCCGGCCACCCGGCCTACGACCCCATAGAGATTCGGCCCGGTGATGCCGCCTTTGACCAGAACTTTTCCATCTTTGATAATTGCATGGCACGAAGAGCACCGATTGTAGAGGCTTTCCCCCTTTGCCGGATCGCCGGCGGCGATGGATTGCGATGAAAGGGTCAGGGCGAAGGTCAGAGTGGCTGTAAAAAGCTTTGGCATGGAAAAGTCCCGCTAAGGTTGGTCCTGTTACAGGCCCTTGGGACATTCCAGCCAAATGTGCAATCGAATTGAGACTCGTCTAGTGTGTTGAAAAATATCTATTTTTAACTCACTATTTTAGCCGAGGTAGATTCAATCGAAGTGGATTTTTGCGTGGCAAAATCAGGTCAGAATTTTGCAGATCTTCGCCTGCCAACAGTCTCGGGTTCTGTGTTGTGAGGGTGTTTTCGTTGCCTAGTTGCCATCCGAATCACTCCGTGAACCACCCGCGCGGCAGGGCAAACTTTCACGGGTAATCCGGCCCATCCCTTGAAAAAAACGCCTTTCGTTGTGACATGAATGCCAAGATGCGGCGTAGTGCGCGCCTATGACCGCTGGACGAACCGATTTCTCCCGGATAGATAGCCGCGATGAGACGCCGCTTTGATGCGGTGCTGATGCATGTTTGCCCGGTATTGCCGGGCGCCGGAATCGGAGAAAACCTCGTGTCCCACGCAGAAGACCACGAAGGCACCCGCAGAGATTTCCTCTACTACGTCGCAGGCGGCGCAGGTGTCGTTGCGACGGGTGCAGCCGTATGGCCCCTGATCAACCAAATGAACCCCTCGGCAGACGTTCAGGCCCTGTCCTCGATCCGCGTGGATGTGAGCGGTGTCGAGCCCGGAACCCAGCTGACAGTCAAATGGTTGGGCAAACCCGTGTTCATCCGTCACCGCACCGGTGTCGAAATCGACGAAGCGCAGAAGCAGGACGCCGATGGCGTGGATACCCTGCCTGACCCGCTGGCCCGTAACTTCAATCTGAATGCTGATGCACCGGCCACGGATGCAAACCGCGTGATGCCGTCGCCGGAAGGCGAAGCGGCCGGTGCCTGGATCGTCCAGATGGGCGTCTGTACTCACCTCGGTTGTGTCCCGCTGGGCGATGCTGGTGACTTTGGCGGCTGGTTCTGCCCCTGCCACGGCTCGCATTACGATATGGCTGGCCGTATCCGCAAAGGTCCTGCACCTGAAAACCTGCCCGTTCCGCCCGCTGAGTGGACGGACGCCAGCACCATCAAACTCGGCTAAGGGAGACCCAGATGTCCGGAATTCCCCACGATCACTATGAGCCGAAGACAAGTGGCGAGAAGTGGCTGAACAGCCGCCTGCCCATCGTCGGCCTGATCTATGACACCCTGATGATCCCAACCCCCAAGAACCTGAACTGGTGGTGGATCTGGGGCATCGTCCTGGCGTTTTGCCTGGTCCTGCAAATTGTCACCGGTATCGTTCTGGTGATGCACTACACTCCGCATGTTGATCTGGCCTTTGCTAGCATCGAGCACATCATGCGCAACGTGAATGGCGGCTATATGCTGCGGTATCTGCACATGAACGGCGCATCGCTGTTCTTTGTCGCGGTATACATCCACATCTTCCGCGGCCTGTTCTATGGCTCGTACAAAGCCCCGCGCGAGGTTACGTGGATCATCGGGATGCTGATTTATCTCTGCATGATGGGCACTGCCTTTATGGGCTATGTTCTGCCCTGGGGTCAGATGTCCTTCTGGGGTGCGACCGTGATCACCGGCTTGTTTGGTGCGATACCGTTTGTGGGTGACGCGATCCAGACCTGGCTACTGGGCGGACCGGCTGTGGACAACGCCACGCTGAACCGCTTCTTCTCGCTGCACTACCTGCTGCCCTTTGTAATTGCGGCGCTGGTCATCGTGCATGTCTGGGCTTTCCACACCACCGGCAACAACAACCCGACAGGTGTTGAGGTTCGCCGCGGTTCGAAAGCCGAGGCCGAGAAAGACACGCTGCCCTTCTGGCCTTACTTCGTGATCAAGGACCTGTTCGCACTGGCGGTCATCCTGGTTGTGTTCTGGGCGATTGTTGGTTTCATGCCGAACTATCTGGGCCACCCGGATAACTACATCGAAGCCAACCCGCTGGTAACACCGGCACATATCGTGCCCGAATGGTACTTCTTGCCGTTCTACGCGATCCTGCGTGCCTTTACCGGCGAGGTCTGGGTTGTTCAATTCGCCAGCTTCATCACCGGCGGCATCATTGACGCCAAGTTCTTTGGTGTTCTGGCGATGTTTGGTGCGATCCTGGCTATGGCTCTGGCGCCATGGCTGGACACGTCAACCGTACGTTCGGGTAAATACCGGCCGATGTTCAAATGGTGGTTCTACCTGCTGATCGTCGACTTCTTTGCCCTGATGTGGCTGGGTGCGATGCCCGCAGAAGAGCCCTATGCGACCTTCTCGTTAATCGCATCGGCCTACTGGTTCGGCTATTTCTTCGTGATCCTGCCGGTTCTGGGTGTCATCGAAAAACCCGATGCACAGCCGGAAACCATCGAAGAAGACTTCAACGCGCATTATGGCAAGGCTGACGCCGATGCCACGCCGGCCGAGTAAGAAGAGGGACCGGAAACATGTTCAAGAAACTTGCAATCGGTGCCGCGTTTGCTATCGCACTTGCTCCTGTCGCGTCTAACGCGGCAGGCGGAGGCGAACAGCATATCGAGGACTTCCAATTCTCATTCGAAGGTCCGTTCGGAACCTGGGATCAACACCAGTTGCAGCGCGGCCTGCAGATTTACACCGAGGTTTGCGCGGCCTGTCACGGCCTGCGCTATGTGCCTCTGCGTGACCTCGAAGCGCTGGGCTATTCGGAAGACGAAGTCACCGCCTATGCGGCGGGCAACTTTGAAGTGTTCGACCCCGAGCTGGACGATTTCCGCCCGGCTAAACCCGTTGACCATTTCCCCGCCAATGATGGCGTTGGCGCACCCGACCTGAGCCTGATGGCCAAGGCGCGCGCAGGTTTCCACGGCCCTTACGGTCTGGGGATCAACCAGCTGGTCAACGGCATGGGCGGCCCGGAATACATCGCCTCGTTGCTGGATGGTTATACCGGCCACGAAAAGGAAGAAGCGGGAACGATTCTGTACGAAAACACCGCCTTCCCCGGTGGTTGGATTTCGATGGCGCCCCCGCTGTCGGATGAGCAGGTCGAGTTTGCCGATGGCCACGCAAATGACGTCGAGCATATGTCGGAAGACGTTGCAGCCTTCCTGATGTGGACGGCTGAACCGAAGATGATGGAGCGTAAGTATTCGGGCTTTGTCGGTGTTGTCTTCCTGACGCTTCTGTCGGTCCTGCTGTACCTGGTCAACAAGCGTCTGTGGGCAGGCGTTAAAGGCAAGAAGAAACACTAAGCGCCTTTTCAGAAAAGTTAGAAACCCCCGCGCCATTGGCAGCGGGGGTTTTTTGTTGCAAGCGTGTGGAAGGGGCGGTTCAGGCGCAGAGCTGTGTTGCGGAGCGGCCGGTGATGGTGGCGGTCACGACTTGCCCTTCGGATTGAGCGGTTTTGAACGTGACTTCGGTGAACTGCTCGGTGCGGCCCATATGCGGATTTTCCATCAGGATGTGATGTATTTTGCCAACCTGCGCGGTCAGGTGCTTGGCAATCTGCACCTCGCCAGCGGCACGCAGACGGGCGGCGCGGGTTTTGATGACATTGCCGTTGACCTGCTGCGGAATGCGGGCAGCGGGTGTACCTTCGCGTTTGGAGTAGGGGAAGACATGCAGCCATGTCAGATCGCAATCGGCAACCAGCCTTAGCGAATTTTCGAAATGAGCCTCGGTCTCGGTCGGGAAACCGGCGATGATGTCAGCGCCAAAGGTCATCTCGGGGCGCAGCTTGCGGGCCTCTTGGGTAAAGCGGATCGCATCGTCACGCAAATGGCGGCGTTTCATCCGCTTCAGGATCAGATCGTCGCCATGCTGCAGCGACAGATGCAAGTGAGGCATTAGGCGGGGTTCTGTGGCAATGGCCTGCATCAGGTTTTCATCGACCTCGATCGAATCGATCGAGCTGATCCGCAGGCGCGGCAAATCAGGCACCAGCTTGAGGATGCGCATAACCAGATCACCCAGCTTTGGCTGGGCAGGCAGGTCAGCCCCCCATGAGGTCAGGTCGACGCCGGTCAGAACGACCTCATTATAGCCCTTATCGACCAGACGCATGATCTGGTCCACAACAACGCCCGCGGGGACGCTGCGCGAATTACCGCGGCCATATGGGATGATGCAGAAGGTACAGCGGTGGTCACAGCCATTCTGAACCTGTACATAGGCGCGGGAACGAGTGCCAAACCCGTCGATCAGGTGGCCAGCGGTTTCGGTAACCGACATGATGTCATCAACCTGGACGGCCTCGGTTTCACCAATGAAATCCGCCGCCATACCTTTCCAGGTTTCGGGTCGCATCTTTTCCGTGTTGCCAATGACGGCATCGACCTCTTCCATCTGGGAAAAGGTCTGCGGTTCTGTCTGCGCAGCGCAGCCGGTCACAATCAGCCGGGCATTCGGGTTTTCGCGGCGCAGTTTGCGGATTTCCTGCCGGGCCTTGCGCACGGCTTCGGCGGTCACGGCGCAGGTGTTCACCACCACCGCATCGGTCAGACCGGCCTGTTGCGACAGCTCTTTCATCGCCTCGGTCTCATAGGCGTTCAGGCGGCAGCCCAGCGTGGCGAATTTGGGCGGGTTCATCCCAGCGACCTCAGGAATTCCGGCGTCAGCAGGCCTGAGAAGACATGGGCGGTAGGGCCGGTCATCCAGACGCCATCGTCGCGCCAATCAATCCAAATCGTGCCGCCGTCCAGCTCGATCTGAACCTTGCGTCCGGTCAGGCCGCGCCGGGCTGCGGCCACGGCCGTTGCGCAGGACGAAGAGCCAGAGGCCAGGGTGATGCCAACGCCCCGTTCCCATACGCGCATGCGGATATGATCCGGACCGATCAGCTGTGCCACTTGTACATTGGTCCGTTCTGGATAGAGCGGATGATATTCATACCGTGCGCCGAACTCTGCCAGCGGAATCGCCTCGGCATTGTCGACAAAGAAGGTGCAATGCGGGTTTCCCATGCCGGTGGCGGTTGGGGCGCCTTCGATCGGCAGTTCCAAGGTGTCCACGTCTTCGGTCAGTGGAATCTCGTGCCAGTTCAGCTGCGGCAGTCCCATATTAACCGAAGTCAGCCCGTCCCCCGCATCGCTTGCATAGAGCGTTCCCCGCTCGGTGGTCAGGGTCAGGGTCTGTTTGCCGGTTTCCTCCATCAGAAACCGCGCGATACAGCGGGTGGCATTGCCACAGGCGGCCGAGGTCGAGCCATCGGCGTTGTAGAACACCAGATGGGCATCTGATGCGCCGTTTTCGATGACGGCGAGCTGATCAAAGCCGACCCCAAATTGCCGATGCCCAATGGCTTGAGCCAAGGCTGGTGTCACCCCGACCTCATGCGCGCGCGCATCCACAATGACAAAGTCATTGCCCAGCCCATGCATCTTCATAAAGGGCAATCCGGTGTTCTGAATTCCTTGCATGGCGGGCATATAACGTTGCTGTGGATGGGAATCCACCCTGTGGCGCAGATTCGTGAAAAAAGGGGTTGACCCCCTTGCGCCACCTGCCTAAGTAGGCCGCCTATCGGGACGCCGTTTCGAAAGAAACTACAGGCGTAACGAGGTGTGAAATAAGGCCTTGAACCCAGTCGGGAAAATGCCTTACAGAGCGCCACGGATCCAAAGGATCCAAACAAAAGAGTGGGCCGTTAGCTCAGTTGGTAGAGCAACTGACTTTTAATCAGTGGGTCGCAGGTTCGAATCCTGCACGGCTCACCACTTTTTACATAGCACCAAGGCGTTACGCAGGATCAGATTGATGCGAACGTATAACCACACCGCATGTGCGATGATCTGCCGAGGAGATCCGTGGCGATTGTAGCTTATCGGCGATGGCTGCTTCGATGTCACCTTCGTCCAATTACGGGTGTGAGAATCCAAACGGCAAGTTGGCGGGACAAAACCCTTCGAACTGCAGAAATCACTTTACGTTCAAGGGTTTGCGACTTCTGTTAGCCTCTGAATGTAATTGGTGCCTCAAGAGGGACTCGAACCCCCGACCTTGTCCTTACGAAGGACCTGCTCTACCAGCTGAGCTATTGAGGCAAGCGAGGCTCGTTTAAACCCTCGTGCAGGTGCTTGCAAGCGGTGAAATCCCGGGTTTCATGACCTTAGAAGCACCTGTTTCCGCATTTCGTTATCACCGTTCTTTGAGGGTCCGGCGCGCACTGGAAATCGGAACCGGGTTGACTGCAGTTATATATTTCGATATTTCATGAAATATGGAAATTACTGCAACAGAACAACTGGCGACTTTGGGTCACCCGCAACGGCTTTCAGTGTTTCGCATGTTGATGCGACGCTTTCCTGACGCTTTCCTGACGCTGTCCCGGCCGGAGAGCTTGCCTTGGGGCTGGGGATCAAGCCCAACACATTATCGAACTATCTGAACGCGTTGCGACAGGCGGGGCTGGTCCGGCAGAATCGGTCTGGTACCTCTTTGCTCTACTCGATCGAGATGCAGAATGTGCAGCAGATGCTGGATTACCTACTGAACGATTGCTGCCGCGGACGCCCCGAAATCTGTATCCCGTCAGGCTGGGAAAGCGACAGATCAGCGGACCGAAAATATAACGTTCTTTTCCTGTGCGTTGGCAATTCCGCCCGTTCGATATTTGCTGAATCTATCCTTCGCGCGCTGGCGGGTGAGCGTTTCAACGCATATTCTGCGGGAACGCAGCCTTCATCCGGGCTCAACCCTATAGCGGTGCAGGTCCTTAAGGACAAAGGGCATGATGTTTCGGCTCTGCGCTCGAAACATATGTCAGAATTTGCCACCTCTGACGTGCCCGAGATGGATTTTGTCTTTACCGTCTGCAATCAGGCCGCGAATGAGGAATGCCCGGCCTGGGATGGCCAGCCGATCAGCGGTCACTGGGGCGTGGTCGACCCGGTCATGGCGACAGGCACGAAGGCTGAAAAAAGCCTGGCCTTCCAGAACGCCTATGGTTCGCTCAGGCGCAGGATCGAGGCCTTTACCTCGCTGCCGGTCGAAAGCCTCGACCGGATCGCCTTGCAATCTGCTGTCGACGATATTGCCAGAACATCTGACGAGGACATGACATGACAACCTACGCCGTGAATGGCCTTGGCCGGATGGGCAAGCTGGCCCTGAAACCACTATTGGAGAAAGGCGCAAAGATCGCCTGGATCAATGACGGGATCGGTGATCCTGAAATGCACGCGCATTTGCTGGAATTCGACACGGTTCATGGACGCTGGGAAGCAGATTTTGACTATGACAAAGACAGCGTCACCATAGAGGGTATGCACTTGCCGTTTGTCGGTACCCGCGACCTGAACGCGCTGCCACTGGACGGGGTCGACGTGGTGATTGACTGCACAGGCGCCTTCAAAACCGAGATCAAGCTGGCGCCATATTTTGATGCAGGCGTCAGGAAGGTTGTCGTCTCGGCACCGGTCAAGGATGGCCCGACCGCCAATATCGTGATGGGCGTGAACGAAGGTACATATGATCCGAGCGCGCATCACATCGTGACGGCTGCCTCTTGCACCACCAACTGCCTGGCGCCGGTGGTCAAGGTGATCCATGAGAATATCGGCATTCGCCACGGGTCGATGACCACAATCCACGACGTAACGAACACGCAGACTATCGTGGATCGCCCGGCCAAAGACCTGCGCCGCGCGCGGTCGGCTCTGAACTCACTGATCCCGACCACCACCGGCTCGGCCACGGCAATCACCCTGATTTACCCGGAACTCCAAGGACGGCTGAACGGTCACGCGGTCCGGGTGCCGCTGCTGAATGCCTCGCTGACCGATTGCGTGTTCGAAGTAGAGCGGGAAACAACCGTCGAAGAGGTCAACGCGTTATTCAAAGAAGCCGCCGATGGAGATTTGAAGGGTATTCTGGGCTATGAAACCCGCCCTCTGGTGTCGACCGACTATACCAATGATCAGCGTTCTTCGATCATCGACGCCCCGTCGACGATGGTGGTGAACGGCACCCAGGTAAAGATCTACGCCTGGTATGACAATGAGATGGGATACGCGCACCGTCTGGTCGACGTCGCGCTCATGGTCGGAGCCGCGCTGTGACCCAGAAGCCCGAAGGGTTGTCCGCCTATATCGCGGTCACGGCAGCCTATTGGGCATTCATGCTGACCGACGGCGCGCTTCGTATGCTGGTGCTGCTGCATTTTCATACGATGGGCTTCTCGCCGGTCCAGCTGGCCTATCTGTTTGTTCTGTATGAAATTGCCGGTATCGGCACCAATCTGGCGGCGGGCTGGATTGCGGCTCGGTTCGGGTTGACCTCGACGCTCTATGCGGGGCTTGGCCTGCAGGTGGGGGCGTTGCTGCTGCTGACTCAACTAGACCCTAATTGGGCCATTCCAGCTAAAGTGGCCTTTGTCATGATCGTTCAGGGTGCCAGCGGCGTGGCCAAGGATCTGGCCAAGATGTCTTCGAAATCCGCCGTGAAACTGCTGGCCCCGACCGAGGATGGCGGCCTGTTTCGCTGGGTTGCCCTGCTGACCGGGTCCAAGAACGCGGTCAAAGGGCTGGGCTTTTTGCTGGGCGCAGGTCTGTTGGCAACGTTTGGCTTTAACTGGGCGGTGCTGGCCATGGCTATGGTGCTGGGCGTCATCCTGATCGCGGTCGTTCTATTCATGCCGCCGGGCCTGCCCAAAGGGCGTAAAGGCGCAAAATTCTCTGAGGTTTTTTCGAAATCCCCCAATATCAACTGGCTGTGCTTGTCCCGCATGTTTCTGTTTGGCGCTCGCGATGTGTGGTTTGTGGTCGGGATTCCGATCTATTTCTATGCGGTATTGTCCGACGGGTCCGAAACCGGGAACCGAGCGGCCTTTTTCATGATCGGGACATTCATGGCGGCCTGGATCATCCTATACGGCGCAGTTCAGGCCAGCGCCCCGAAGATCCTGCGCGCCTCTGACCGGTCCGAGCCCCAATTGATCCGCGCCGCGCGCGATTGGGCCGTAACCCTGTTCTGCGTGCCTGCCGCCCTGACCGTCGCTGTAGCCTTATCCTCGGGGCCCGCCACTTGGCTGACCATTACGCTGGTGATCGGCTTGCTGATCTTTGGAGTGATCTTTGCCGTGAACTCTTCGCTGCATTCCTATCTGATCCTGTCCTTTTCTCAGGCCGAGCGGGTCACGATGGATGTCGGTTTCTATTACATGGCCAACGCGGCTGGCCGATTGCTGGGCACAGTGCTGTCTGGCCTCACTTACCAGATCGGTGATTTGGCAATGGTTCTGGGAACAGCCGCAACAATGGTCGCTCTGTCCGCCATGGCCTCGGACAGGATGCAGGACCGTTTGGCGGTGGGTTAGCATTCTCACCAAGCTTGCTCGCGAATGCGGCATGGACGTCATTATTTTTGCCGATGAATTCTGTGACGGGACAAATGGAATTAGCCCCTACATGTTACGCTATCCGGCAGAAACGCTTTATTGGCGATGCCGCAGGGCATTTCAGCGGATCCAATTTGTTGTTTCGAAATCTCAGTGGCACACTCGGGAAGCGCGCAAAGCAACGCGTTCGAAAGCTCACTGAAGCAAAAGATTTTTTTTTTGGTACCCAAGCAATAAGGCTTGCAGTGGTTCGTGGCCGACCGCTCAGCCTTAACAATCCAATGTCACTGCCCAGAGGCATTTGACTTGGAATGCCACCACTCGAGTTGCATGAGGTCCGAGCATCAGCATTCCTTGGTCGGGTAGAAGTTGATGTCAGACCACCGTCGCTATTCTGCAGCGTTCGGAACCGTCGCTTCTGCGTACATTCCCTTCACACGTTCCTTTGTTGGATCGAAATGCGGGAATGGCACGATCTTGGCTTTCAACCGCTTTTGTTGGCCGTCCAGCTGCCCGATTTCGATGTCCGCTCCAACGATGGCATGGGTAACGGAAACCCGACCCAAAGCGATGACCTTGCCGAGGATGGGTGATTTCATCGCGCTGGTAATCTCTCCGACCTGCGCTTTCCCAACGCGCACGCAGTCACCGGGTGAGGGGACCGTACCCCCTTCGATCTCAAATCCAACCAGTTTGCGGTGTGGGTGGGCCTTGCGCTCCTCTATCGCCGCCCGCCCAATGAAGTCGTCGGTCTTTGATTTCAGCGGCACAGTAAAGCCGATGCCGGCCTCGAACGGATCGGTCTGATCGTCGAATTCTGACCCGGCAAAGATCAGACCGCCCTCGATCCGCAACATGTCCAATGCGCCCAGGCCCAGAGGCGCAATGCCATACTCTTGGCCCACCTCCCAGACACGATCAAAGATTTCGACGGCATCCTTGGGGTGGCAGAAGATTTCATACCCAAGCTCTCCGGAATAGCCGGTCCGAGAAATTACAACAGAAGTCCCCTGCACATCACCAACCCGCGCGACCGAAAGCCGGAACCACGGCAGTTCGTCGATCGTTGGTTGCTGAGGCGGTGTCCAGAATATCTTGGAAAGTATGTCGCGGCTATGCCGCCCCTGAACTGCAATGTTGTGCAACTGGTCCGTAGAGTTGCGCACCCAGACATTCATATTGCGTTTGAGCGCCTGTTCCTGCAGCCACAACCCGCTGGTGTCATTCCCACCGATCCAGCGGAAGTTCGTCTCACCCAACCGGTAGACGGTGCCATCGTCGATCATACCGCCGTGCTCATAGCACATGGCCGTATAAACGACCTGACCAACGCTCAGCTTTTTCATGTTGCGGGTCACGCAAAGCTGCATCAGTTCTTCGGCGTCAGGTCCCACGACTTCGTATTTGCGCAGCGGGCTGAGGTCCATGACAGCAACCTTGTCCCGGCAAGCCCAATATTCGGCAATCGCGCCATGATTGGTCATCGTGTTGGGCAGCCAATAGCCATTGTATTCGACGAAATCACGGGTGTGCCGTGCAAAGCAGTCGTGAAATGCTGTTTTCTTAGTTTCTTCCACATCCGCCTCCGCAGATTTTCTATAGCCATAGGACCGCTTGAAATCCTCAGTCGCCTTATAGGTTCGCACTTGAATGTCTGTTGGATTCCAGCCATTTGCCGGGTCGATATCGCAGGGACAGCCGGTGCTGACGCAAACCAGATCGGTCAGGGCGCGCAGCAGGACGAAGTCACCGGGTCGCGACCACGGATCGTCCATGCCAATGGCGTTGGTGTCATCCAGCATCGTGTTGAAAAAGAAGTTGATCGCTGGCCAGCCACCGCGCGGCTTGATGCCATATTGGTCCAGATCCTTGTTGATATTG
Source organism: Ruegeria sp. CDSC021 (assembly GCF_059610845.1). NCBI lineage: Bacteria > Pseudomonadati > Pseudomonadota > Alphaproteobacteria > Rhodobacterales > Roseobacteraceae > Ruegeria > Ruegeria sp. CDSC021. The sequence goes on along the minus strand of NZ_JBXWOK010000017.1, from coordinate 6,751 downwards.
TCCGAACAATTCACATGGCCGGGATAGCCAAGGTCTTCATAATATCGCGCCGTACAGGCCAGACCGAACGTGTCATGGCGCCCACAGGTATCTTGAACGATTTCGATCAAAGGCTCTTGATCTACTGACCAGTACTTTGAGAAAATCCCGGGTTGAGGATACAAGCTGCCCATCAGGCTGCGTGTTGTTGTCGGGTCGATTTCACGCTCGATCCCCTGATCCAGTGCGCGGCGGCTGAAGGCCTGAAAATCGGAACACTCTCGGCCACGAATATCGACGATCTGGATGAATTCACCGGCCTTCACTTCATATGAGTGCGCATTTCCCGGCTGAATATTGAAATCCTTAAGCGGATCGGCCAGCGGATCGGGCGGTCCGACATCGGGCTTTTCCAATCCGGGCGCTGAGCGCTGGATGTACAAGATGATATCCGTAGGAGGGTTGTTGTCCTCAGGGCGCATAGCCTTGCCTGGTGCAGCGACAATCAAAAGACCATCGCTTTCCGCCACGAAATGCACCATGTCGCCCGGGCGTGAACCGCCAGCGAATGCCCGGATTGCGTCGCCTTTTCCGATGTCGAAGCCCGCGATTTCCAATGCACGCAGAACTTTTTTGCCAGATGCTGATCCATTTGCGAGGGTTGCGATCAAACCTTCGGGCCGTCCATGCCCCTGTGTGCCCAGCATGGCTGCATCGGAGCTTCGGTCAGGAGAAAAGAAGACCATCTCAGCCGGTTGCATCCCATCGCGGTCCAGCAGCGTGATGGTATCGCCCTTGGACACCGGTACCGCGCGCGACCCCATTCCGGGGATCGGGTGGCGTTCCGTTCCATGCGGCAGGATCGGAAGGCCGGGGGCCAGAACCCCGCTGCGTTCGAATGGAACTTCGAAGACCGGCTTCACATTCATAGTGTGTTTTCCTGAATGGCTTCGGTTGCACCACGATGGGTAACCACCAAGAGGCATCCCGCCTCGGTTCGCGAATAGTGGCTGAACCCGGCAGCAAGGCTGACAAAATCGCCGCTGCGATATCGAAACCCGTCGTGGTCGGTCAGATCGCCCTCAAGCACAAAGAACTCTTCCGGCCCGTAATGGACATGAGGGTTCGAACGTGTGCCTGGCGCCATCTTCATCAGATAGCTGCCTTGTCCGGTTTCTTCATCGAAACTGATATTCTTCCACCAGACCTGCGCATCGGGCAGGCCGTCCATCCGCATCCGGACAAATCCGGGGTCATCGAAGCGGATAACGGTGCGTGCGCTCTGCTGTTGTGCCATCTTAGTCGAGCCCCAACCGCTTTTTGCGCTGATCAGCCCAACTGCTGATCGCCATGTCGAAGGTAAGCGCCATCAGCGAGACATTCATGCCGAGCACAAAGTTCTTGCCCAGTTCGGTACCTGCCAGAGTTCGTTGAAGTTCCTGCCCCAGGTCCTGCGTTCCAATGAAGGCCGCGATAATGACCATGAAGAAGGCGAACATGATGGCTTGATTAAACCCGACCGCCATAGTTGGCAGCGCCAGAGGGAACTGAACCGACATAAGCTTTTGCCGGCGGGTCGAGCCGGACATATCTGCTGCCTCGGTCATTTCCGGCGGCACGTTGCTGAGGCCAATAATAGTGTACCGGATCAGCGGGACGGCGGCGAAGATCAGAATCGAGAACACAACCGCGACATCATTGACCCCGAACAACATGATCGCAGGGATCAAGTAAATGAAGCTGGGGAAGGTTTGCGCAGTGTCGCAAGCCAGCAAAATGCTCTTGGACCAACGCGCGGACCGCGCAGCGACAACGCCCAGGGGGATACCGATCATGGTTGCCAGCGCAACGGCCGAGATCACGGTATACAAAGTAATAACCGACCGATCCCACCAGCCCGAGAACGCGACAATCGTAAAGAAGACTGCTGCGTAGATGCCGGGCTTTCGGCCACCAACCCAATAAGCAAAGGAAACAACCAGCAGGATGAACGCGGGAGTTGGAATGGCGAGTAGCGTATTCCGGAATGGAATCAGAACCTTGACGTTCAGAAACCAGCGTAACCATTCGGTTGTCCCTTTGATCATGTCGATGGCCAGGAACGACTTGATAACCACGTCGATTTCTTTGCCCTGGCTGAGATGCTGCTTGCGGCCAATTTCGGCCAGGATCGGGAAGACCTGAGACAGCAGAGTGAACCCAACAAACAGACCCAGTGCGACCAGCGAAATCTGGTGGCGCTTCCACCACGGGGTGCCGCGTTCGAAGTGCACTGGCTGTTTGACGACCCAGGCCTTTGACATCCGATCCAACGTGACAGCCAGAAGGACGATGGTTACGCCAATCTCGAAAGAACGGCCCAGCTTGAAACTACCCATCATCGCCAGCAGTTTCGCGCCAAGACCGGGCATTCCGATAAAGGCGGTCAGAACAACCATCGCAAGACACAACATGATCACCTGATTGACGCCGACCAGAACCTCGGTCCGCGCGGCTGGAACGTAGACGTGGCGCAACATCTGCCATTTGGTACATCCAGACATCTGGCCTGCTTCGATCACTTCGGGGCTGACTTTTTTCAAGCCCAGAGTGGTCATCAGGATCATCGGCGGGATGGCAAAAGTAATTGTTGCGACGGCCCCAGCTGTCGGTCCGACCTTAAAAAAGATCACTGCTGGCAAGAGATACGTAAAGAAGGGCAGGGTTTGCAGCACGGACAGCATGGGTTTCAGCATCCGCTCGAACCAGCTGTATTTCCAGGCGGCGATGCCCAGTATCAAGCCCAAAAGAAACGCCAGCGGTGCGGCAACCACGATGACAGACATCGTCTGCATGGCGATCTTCCACTGCCCGATCGCGGCCGTCCAGATGAAGGTTCCCGCGCCTAATGCGGCCAGACGCCAACCACCTACGGCGTAGCCGACGACGGCTGCCACTGCGGCGATTGCGGACCATGGGATCGGACCTAGATTGGGCCAACGGCGCTTGCCTTCCAGAAGGTTCGCTGACGTATCCAGCAGGAACTCAAGCGGACCTTCGGCGATAAATCGTGTGACATAGATCAGGCCAAGATCATTTTGGATAAAGTAGAAGACTGCATCCAGAACCTGCGCCGTCGGCGGAATCGCGGCTTCGGGGATGCGGTTTAGCCATTCGGGCAGAACTCCGACAGCTTTGGCAACGATCAGCACGAAGGCGGCGACCAGAAGTGTAGTCAGGACTCTGGTTTTTCCCCACGTCCCGTCTGAAGTGTCCGGTACTTCGGTGGACAGCGCCGCCATCATTCAGCTCCAAGCAGAACATTCAATGCGGCGTCACGTTCCAGAACACCGGTGACAACGCCATTGTCATCCGCCACCGGTAAAAGAATGCGGTTATCGTTGACAAGAACCCGCGCCAGTTCGTGAATGGTTGATCCACCATTGATTGGTGCGCCCTCCAAGGCATGACCGTTCACAGGTTTTGCCAGGCCTTTGGCATGTACGACCCGGGCCTTGTCGACATCTTCGGTAAACTTGGCCACGTACTCGGTGGCAGGGTTCATCACAATCTTGTCGGGGGTGTCACATTGTTCGACCGCGCCGTTGCGCATGATTGCAATCCGGTCTGCCAGACGTAGCGCTTCGTCAAAATCATGCGTGATGAAAACGATGGTTTTGCCCAGCATCTCTTGCAATCGCAGGAATTCATCCTGCATTTCGCGGCGGATCAGTGGATCAAGCGCCGAGAATGGCTCGTCCAGAAACCAGATATCGGGTTCAATGGCGAGCGACCGGGCGATTCCGACTCTTTGCTGTTGGCCGCCGCTCAATTCCCGTGGGAAGTATTCTTCCCGACCTTCAAGGCCCACCAACTTGATGACTTCCAGCGCGCGTTCGCGCCGATCATGACGATCTTGTCCGCGCATTTCCAACGGAAAGGCCACGTTGTCTAAAACCGTGCGATGTGGCAGCAGTCCGAAAGACTGAAACACCATGCCCATCTTGTTTCTGCGCAATTCAATCAGATCGCGCTCGCTCAGGCTCATGATGTCCTGACCGTCAACCTCAATCGTTCCGCCTGTAATGTCGTGCAGGCGCGAAAAACAACGTACCAGCGTCGACTTGCCTGACCCTGACAAACCCATGATGACCAGCATTTCGCCACGGCCAACCTCAATCGAGACATCCTTGACACCGGCGATATACCCATCTGCACGGATTTCATCAAAACCGCGGCCAGCGGGCATGGACTTCAGGTAGCTCTCTGGCGAGGGCCCAAACAGTTTCCATACATTTTTGGCTGAGATGACAGGCGCTGTGGCGGACATGGCTGCCTAACTTTCTTGTTGAGCGCGGCCTTGCATCGATCAGATGGTCAAGGCCGCGCCAGTTTCGGTGGATGTAGCCGGATTATGAGCTGCAGGAACTGATCCAAGGATCGACGACAGCGCGGTTGGCGTCCAGCCATTCTTCGGCGGCTTCTTCCGGTTCAAGCTCATCAGTATCGACCAGCTTCGCCATCTCAGCAATCTGCGGATTGGTGAAAGAAATCTCTGTCAGGGCGCAATACGCGGCCGGCCATTTGTCTTTCATACCATCCCAGGCTGCCTTTTTCAGGTAACCTTTGGCGGGGTTGCCGCAATCATACAACGCATTCGGGTTAGGACCCTTGGCTGGGTCTTTGTCGCATCCGTCTTCCCATGCTGGGAACTCAACGAACTCACCAGGCCAGACGGCTTCGGCAAAGTTTGGCGTCCAGTTAAAAACCAGTACCGGCGTTTTGTCGGCCTCAGCCGCGCCTATCTCGGCCCAAAGGGCTGCGGCGGAACCCGCATTGATCACGGTAAAGTTCAGATCAAGTGCTTCGGCGCGTTCTTTACCATGCTTCAACCAGTCAACTGGACCATCCAGATACCGACCCTTGTCGCCGGTTTCGGCTGTCGCGAACAGGTGTGCGCAGTCGTTCAATGCATTCCAATCTGGCAGGCCCGGGCAGGATTCCTTGGTCCACATGGGATACCACCAATCCTCACGTGTAACGGCGTCATGATCGCCTGCGTCATGCAGGCCACCTTTTTCCAATGCCGCCCTGTAGGACGCGCCAAACGCGCCTTCCCAGACTTCCATCTCCAACGCCACATCGCCCAGGCGCACCGATTCATAGACCGCCTGGCTGTCGGTGGTGACGTATTCGACGTTGTTGCCCATCTCTTCAAAGATCAGGCCGACAACGTTCGACATCACGATCTGGCTGGACCAATTGTGAATTGGGATCACGATCGGGTCGCTGCTGTCTTCTGCAGTCGCCCCTGTTCCCGCAACTGCTGCCAAAGTTGCAGCAGAAAGGAGGTTTGTAAGTTTCATGTTTGCTCCCTGAGTGATGTTCATTTTTTAGGTTGTGGACTCTTCCGGCCCCGAATTTGTGCATTCTGCGCAGAATCGCCCCAGACGCAGAACAGAAATTTGAGGGTCTTTGACCATAAATTCTTGAGGCTAACCCGACTTTTTGCTATCTTAACAATTAGTTGCCTGATCGATTGCCAGCAGATGAGGCCAAATGTTTTTCGATCGCTATAACGTCCAGTTCGGGAATCCGCTCTGAAATGCCAAAGAAAACTTCAGTCACAGGGAAAGTCCTTCCACCGCTCGACTATTTGTTGGCGTTTGAAGCTGCCGCAAAGGCGCAGAGCTTTGCGCAGGCCAGTAAGGTTCTGAACATCTCTGAAACGGCGATCAGCCGCAAAGTGCGGTTGCTAGAGCAACACTATGATGTGCCGTTGTTTGTGCGAGGGCACCGATCTGTTTCGCTTACCCAACAAGGGGCCATCCTGCTGGCAACCGTGGAGAAGTCGCTGGACCTGATGCGGGATGTCAGCCGGGATATGCTGGCCAAACATCAGGCCAACACGGTATCGATCTCCGCCACCAACTCTGTTGCTTCTCTTTGGCTGATGCCGCAACTTCGCAAGTTCAACAAATCAAATGGCCGCATCCGTATTTCGCTGGTCTCTTCTGACAGCGACGCAGAGTGCCTGTCGGATTCGATGGACTTGACGATCCTGCGTGGAGATGGCGATTGGCCGGGATACGAGGCACAGCTTTTGTTCGGAGAAACCGTATTTCCGGTCTGCAGCCCAGAGTATCTCAAGAGCAACCCCAAAGCGGCAGATATATCTGCGCTGCCGGAACTGGACCTTATTGAAGTGGCCAGTGGCCATGCAGAGTGGATGACATGGCGCACTTGGTTCAGTGGCAATGGGGTATCGACGTCCTCGATGGAACAGGCAGTGGAGTTCAATACCTATCCGTTGTCAGTGCAAGCAGCTGTCGATGGACTGGGAATTGCATTGGGTTGGGCCCATCTTGTTGATCCTTTGCTTGAAAGCGGCACTTTGGTCAGGCCGGTTCTGGGCGCATCAGTGCGAACACAGTCCGGATACTACCTGTTAAAAAGGCCTCTTCACAAAGCTTTCCCAGAGCAGCGCATCGTTGAAGATTGGTTGCTTGGTCTCAGCGCGGGTCGGAAAAGATACGCCTGATCGCTGTGGCCAGCCTCTGTTTCCTAATGATGAATCGAGTAGCACTTTCAGGGAGTGTTAAACTCGTATATTGACCCTAGGGAATAAATATTTACTTTAAAGAAAAATATATGCGAATCTGGTTCGGCTCTTTGCCGTTCTGGTTGGAATACTATTGGCCTATTTTATGCAGGGAGACCGAAACCCAATGAGCTATAAATCTGACATCGAAATTGCGCGTGAGGCGAAGAAGAAGCCGATTCAGGAGATTGG
>NZ_JBXWOK010000016.1:0-67887 GCF_059610845.1 Ruegeria sp. CDSC021 | reverse complement strand
CAGCCCGCAAAATCAACCAACTTCCCACCCAACTCAACATGCAAACCATGCAAAGGCGTGCGCCTAATATCCGTCATAAATAAATCCTTTCCCAAGCCAGTTTTCCGAGGTCATCGAATAGCTTGCAACGATGAATTTGCAGGACAGTCTGATATCACCAAGGTTCCTGTGGACGGTCTTGCGAGTCAACAACAATACCGCCCGGCCAGATTCGGGGGTGAGCGAGAATAATTTCCAAACCGCAACGAACGGCTCTGGCCCCGGACCTAGACCTGTCCTAAGACTTGCCACGCAAGAGGGACCGACATGTCACATATCACACTGGTGCGTCACGGGCAGGCCAATACCACCGCGCGCGACGAAAAGAACTATGACAAGCTCAGCGATCTGGGACATCAGCAGGCCCGCTGGCTGGGGGCGCATCTCCAGGACACACGCAGCCATTTTCCCCGGGTCTATTGCGGCACCCTGATCCGCCACGCCGAGACCACCGCCAGCATGGGGCTGACTGATCCGATCCGCGATCCGCGGCTGAACGAGATCGAGTATTTCACCATCGCGCAGCTGTTCGAGGAACAGCACGGAGTGAAAGTGCCCACTGATCGCGAAGGTTTTGTCGAGCATCTGCCCCGCACCTTTGCCGCCTGGGCCGATGGCGCCATCAAAAACACACCGGAAACCTTCGAGGAATTCGAAACCCGGGTGCGCGACGCGCTGACCGATATCGGAACCGAAGGCGGCCCTGCCATCGTTGTGACCTCGGGCGGGTTGATTTCGATGGTTGTCCGGCAGGCGATGGGGCTGGATATCCCGGCCATGGCGCGGGTGGCTCTTGCCATCATGAACACGTCAATGCACCGTTTATACCCGATAGGTACACAGCTCAGCCCGGTTCTGTTCAATGCCGTTCCGCATCTGGAAGCACCAGACCGGCAGTTTGCACAGACCCACCTGTAACCCCAAACCAGAGGCTTTGTGATGCAACTTTACTATGCCCCTCGCACGATTTCGGTCGCCGTTGCGATTGCACTGGAAGAGGCCGGGCTGGACTATGAGGCGATCCAACTGGACTTTGCCAGTGGAGAGCAAACCAAATCCGCCTACAAGCAGATCAACCCAAAAGGCCGGGTTCCGGCGCTGGTGGTTGACGGTGGGATTTTGACCGAAACCGGGGCACTTTTGGAGTTCATCGCAGCAATGGCTCCGAAGGCCGGGCTGGTGCCTGCGGACCCGATCATGGCCGCCCGGATGCGCGAGGTGATGTATTACCTTGCCTCGACCATGCATGTGAACCACGCCCATAAGCTGCGCGGCGCGCGGTGGGCCGACAAGAAATCCAGCTGGAAGGATATGACGGCAAAAGTCGCGCAGACCATGGCAGCGTCCTGCGACTATATCTGTTCGAACGGTCTGCGTGGACCGTTTGTGCTGGGCGAGGCGTTCTCGCTTGCCGATGCCTATTTGTATGTGGTTTGCAGTTGGTTGGAAGGCGACGGCGTCGACATCGCAGCCTACCCCAAGATCGTCGCCTTTCGTGAGGCGGCAGAAGCGCGCGCTTCGCTGAAAGCCGTACGTGCCGCCGGAATGCTCTGATAAAGGGGACAAAATATGACGCATCTATGGGTCCGGGCCGAACAGCGCCCGAACGAAGAACGGGTCGGGCTGACCCCTGAAGGCGCTTTGGCGCTGATCGCTGCTGGCATCCGCGTAACGGTCGAGGAAAGCCATGTTCGCGCCATCCCCATCGACGGTTACAAGGCTGCTGGCTGCGAGATCGCGCCCGAGAACTCCTGGCCAGATGCACCCAAGGACGCGATCATCTTTGGCCTCAAGGAACTGCCCGAGGATGGCACGCCCCTGCCCCACCTCCACATCATGTTCGGCCATGCCTATAAGGGTCAGCATTCCGGCCGGGCGCTGCTAGAACGGTTCAAGGCCGGGGGCGGAACGCTGTATGATCTGGAATATCTTGTCGACGAAAACGGCCGCCGAGTCGCCGCCTTTGGCTATTGGGCCGGCTATGCCGGGGCTGCGGTGACACTCAAGACTTGGGCCGCGCAGCAGCGGGGCGCGGAATGCCCTCCGGTTGGTGTCTATCCCAGCAAGGACGCGTTGAATTCCGAGCTTCTGGCTGAACTAGATGCCATCGAGGCCAATAGACCAAGGGCCATCGTCATCGGTGCTCTTGGCCGCGTGGGCACCGGCGCCAGCGACCTTTGCACGGCGATGGGTGTCAGTGTCACCAAGTGGGACATGGCCGAAACCGCCAGCGGTGGGCCGTTCCCTGAAATCCTGGACCACGACCTGTTCCTGAACTGTATCTTCGCGCGCCCAGGTACGCCGATTTTTGTCCCACATGAGGCACTGGCCGCTGACCGCAAGCTGACCGCCATCGGCGATGTCGCCTGTGACCCCGACAGCGATTATAACCCTGTTCCGGTTTATGACCGAGCAACAACTTGGGAGGCACCTGCCCTGCGCGTGGCGACCAATCCGGTTCTTGATGTAGTTGCAATCGACAATCTGCCGTCGATGCTACCGGTCGAAAGCTCGGAAGATTATGCAGCACAGCTTCTGCCTTCTCTGCTGACCCTGACCGATCTGGACAGCGGCGTCTGGGGCCGGGCCCGCGATACTTTCGACAACCATGTCTAGGAGTAGCCACGCATGGAACACCTGATCGGAGGCGCGGCTGCGGTGCTGGGCACTGTATGTTGGCTTCCTCAAACCCTAAAGACCTGGCGCTCCCGCGAGACCAAGGATCTGTCTATGCCGGCGAACCTGTTGATTCTGGCCACGCTGAGCCTGTGGCTGATTTACGGAGTGATGATTGCGGCATGGCCGCTGATATTGGGTAATGTGATCTCGATCCTGCTTGTCAGCGCGATCGTGATTGCAAAACTGAGGTTTGGCTGAACAGCCGTAAAGGAGTTTTCACATGACGATTCACTGGTGTGGCACCGGCCTGTCGGCCATTCCCGGCTTACGCCGCCTGATCGAAGGCGGGCACAAGGTCACGGTCTGGAACCGGACAATCGAAAAGGCCAAGGCCGAAGTTGGTGACCTGACCAGCGATATCCGCGTTTTTGACATCGACGCCTTGGCGGCGGTGCTGGAACAGGGCGATGTCATCGTTTCGATGTTGCCCGGCGACTGGCACGTGCCCTTGGCCGAGCTTGCAATCGCGAAACAGGCGAATTTCGTCTCATCCTCCTATATCGCCCCCGAGATGCGCGCGTTGGACGAGGCGGCCCGCGAAGCCGGGGTGGCGCTGGTCAACGAGGGCGGGCTGGACCCGGGCATCGATCACCTGATGGCTCATGCACTGATCGACGACTATCGCGCTTCGGACGCGTTCGACCCGCAGAACCACCTGAGTTTCATCTCTTATTGCGGTGGCATCCCCAAGCATCCGAACCCGTTCCGGTACAAGTTCAGCTGGTCACCGCTGGGTGTGCTCAAGGCGTTGCGTTCACCATCGAAATCAATTCGCAATTATGCTCCGCTGGACGTGGCGCGCCCATGGGATGCGATTACCAGCTATATCGCACCCCTGCCCACACCCGAAAGCTTTGAGGTCTATCCGAACCGCGACTCGATCCCGTTCATGGCGCAGTACCATTTCGAGGATCACTGGCCGGTCAAGGAATTCGTCCGCGGTACGCTGCGTCTGAATGGCTGGGCCGATGCGTGGTCGGGTGTGTTTGCCGAAATCGAAACCCTGTCCGGCCCCGAAGGCGATGCACGCCTGAAGGAGATGTCGGACCAGTTCTGGGCCGACAACGCCTATGACGAGGGCGAGCCGGACCGTGTGGTTCTGTGTGTGGGCCTGAAGGCGGAAAAAGACGGCGTTCCGGTCTGGCACAAAACCTATGTGATGGATGCCTGGGGTGACGACCGCGGCACGGCAATGGCGCGGCTGGTCTCGGTCCCCGTTTCACTGGCTGTCGAAGCCGTCTTGAACCGCGCTATTCCGGCAGGCGTTCATGCGGCCCCCAATGATCCGAAACTGGTGCAGGGCTGGATGGCTGAAATCGACCGGCTGGCGCAGCACCTCGCGATCATTGACCATTCCAACTGAGATGACCGTCACGCCAATCAGGTGGCGTGACGGCAATAAAACTGGTGCCTACATCAGATCATTTTCCACGTCCTCGGCCGATACCCCTAGCGCATCCAGACCATTTTCCAGATGATCTGACATGTGCGGCGTTCCGATCAGGTAATCAGCACAGGGGGTTGAGGCTTCGGCCCTTGCGGTGGCGATGGCTTCGACCAGATCCTCGGCGAAGAAGCTTTCACGCCCGATCCACATGATAGCCACCAGTTCGGCCTGTTCGTCCTCGCTCATGTGATCAATGAACGCGCGCAACTCGCCCTCGGCCCGATTCAGCTCGCGCCCCATCAGCGCAACCTGAGCAACTTTTCTTGCTGAAATTTCCAACATGACCCGACTCCTGTGTTCGCGGCTTTCGAATGAAACAACCACTAGGCAGAGCCCGAGTCTTTGATCTTGAACAAACGCGTTAGCGCAGGCGCACACGCGAAACCGGCTGATCCGGCACCGGTGCGGTTCTGAACGGGCGAAAGGTGGCTTTTTTCACCCAAAGTTTAAGTGCTTGCCAGATGATCAGCGCAAAGGTCCGCCGCGCACCAAATGGGCGGCGCAGCAGCGACCACAGGATCACCCGGTTGGTCAGCGGACGGCGTGTCCCGGTCAGGGTGGCGATCAATCCGCCCTCGGGGCGGGTATACTCGATCCAAACGCCAACACGTTCGGGGCGATAGTCGAAACGGAAGGTATAGCTGCCCTCGATCTTCTGGAAGGGCGAAACATGCAGCAGCTTGTCAGCCACCATCCTGTCTGTCACTTCGATGGGCGCAAAACCGGGCTTGTGGCACAGATAGCTGTGGCGCGTGCCATAGGTGTTGGTCACCTCGGCCACCACCGCATTAAGCACATCCTGTCCATCAAAACAGAACCAGAAGCTGACCGGGTTGAACACATGCCCCAGAACCCGAGGCTGCGTCAGCAACATCAGGCGCGCCGGTTGCGCCACCTGCAACTGATCAAACCGCGCGCGCAGCCAGGCGGCACCGTCGCCCTGGCCCGGCTCACCCCCGTGATCCTGCGACCGCCAGTTGGCAAGATTGGCCCGGTTCACCGAAAATAGCGCCGGAGTGGTCAGATCGCGTTCAGGGTTCAGAAGAATGTAGTCGACCGAATAGCGGAAGGCGTTTTCGATCGCCCCCTTGCGCCCGTGAAAGGTATGGCCCGCAACATGATCAACGGTCTGTGTCATTCGATATGGTCCGACCCGCTTGTAACCGCCCGGAGGGGCGTGGTTTTCTGAAGGTTTCTGTTACTTAGAATACGGCATCCAGCCAGGATTGGATCAAAAATATCGCTTCAGAGTGATCCGGCTTGGGACACCAACCGTATTGTGGTTATGTTTACCGAGATAGACACCGTGACCTTGGACGAGCCGGCGGCTACACCCGCCGTCCTCAAGCCTTGGCGCACAAGAAAACGCATCAAGGGTAGACAGGTGAACGGAACACAAAGCAGTTGCGACACCAGGATTGAGTGGGTGGACCATGTCAGGCGCATTCGGGATGCGCAGGATCAGGCGGCTTTTGCCGAGCTGTTCCAGCATTTTGCGCCGCGGATCAAGGCGTTCCTGATGAAGTCAGGCTCGGACGCGACCATGTCCGAGGAATGTGCGCAAGAGGTGATGGCGACCTTGTGGCACAAGGCCCATCTGTTCGATCCGACCCGGGCAACGGTGGCCACATGGGTGTTCACCATCGCACGGAACAAACGCATCGACGCCCTGCGCAAGCAACGGCGCCCCGAACCGGAAGAACTGGGCTGGGGCCCCGAGTCCGAACCTGATCAGGACGACGTGATCGTCTTGCAACAAGAAACCGCGCAGCTGCGCACTGCCTTGAAGGCGTTGCCTGACGCGCAAAGAGACTTGATCGAAAAGGCCTATTTCGGAGACCTGAGTCACCGGGAAATTGCGTCTCAGACTGGATTGCCTCTGGGAACGATCAAATCAAGAATTAGGCTGGCGCTGGATCGCCTGCGCCACGCAATGAACTGAGACAGAGACGATGAGCAAACAGATTAAGCATCACCTGACGGAAGATCTGCTGATGGCATATGCCGCCGGCAGCCTGCCCGAAGCGTTCGATCTGATGGTCGCGACCCATCTGTCGCTGTGTGACCATTGCCGCGCGCAGGCTGAAAGCTTTGATGCGGTTGGCGGACAGATACTGGACGCGCTGCCCTATCCTGCCCAAATGAACGACAGCGCGCTGGCTGCGACGATGGCGCTGATCGCCCAAGGCGTACCGACCCCCAAGCCCGTGAACAAGGGCTGCGCCGTGCTACCTGCCCCCCTGCAGGACTACGTCGGCGGCACTGTCAATGACATCCGATGGCGGCCCATCGGAATGGGCGTCAGACAAGCTATCTTGCCGACGAGCGGCGACGCTTCGGCACGTCTGCTGTTCATTCCGGCCGGAACCGCAGTTCCGGATCACAGCCATAACGGTATGGAATTGACCATGGTTCTGCAGGGTGCTTTCTCGGATGAGGTTGATCACTTTGCACGCGGCGATGTTGAGATTGCCGATGAAGATCTGCATCACACCCCGACCGCAGACATTACCGCAGATTGCATCTGTCTGGCCGTTACCGACGCGACGCTAAAATTCACCAAGCTCATGCCCCGCTTGTTCCAGCCCTTCCTGCGTATCTGATCTCTGGGACCTGACGCGATGCGCTGGCCAAATCCGGCCAATGTCGCATCGAACGGCTTATCAGATTTCGTGCCGCGCCAGCGGTACAACGCCCGGCGTGTCGTCAGGTGCGATCTCTTCGAAATCGAAATTGTCCAGTCGCTGCGCCCGGCGCCCGGCCTTTTCAGCGCTGATCTTGATTTCCGAGATATCCTTGGCCGCCTGCCCGAAATGCCGGTCCAAATTGGAAACCCGATCGCCCAGGCGATCTACATCCTTGTGCAGCAGACCCAGCTCTTTGCGGATAGCACCCGCCTGTTCCCGCATCCTTGCGTCCTTCAGGATCGCGCGCATCGTGTTCAGCGTTGCCATGCAGGTGGTGGGCGAGACGATCCAAACACGTTTGGTAAAGCTCTCCTGCACCAATTCGGGAAACTTGGCGTGCAACTCGGCATAAACCGCTTCGGAAGGTAGGAACATCAACGCGCCATCGGCGGTTTCCCCGTCCAGAATGTATTTCTCGGAGATGTCGTTGATATGCTTGCGCACAGTTGTTCGGAACATCTGCACCGCCGCTTTCAGCTCCGTATCATTGGTCGACCCGATCAGCGCCTCATACGCTTCCAACGGGAATTTGCTGTCGATCACAATGGGGCCGGGTGGGTTGGGCAGGTGGATCAGGCAATCCGCCCGACGCCCGTTCGACAAGGTCGCCTGCAGCTTGAAACTGTCCGAGGGCAACGCCTTGGAGACGATATCGTTCAACTGAATCTCTCCGAACGCACCTCGCGTCTGTTTGTTCGACAGAATATCCTGAAGCGACAGCACATCGCCCGATAGTTTGGTGATGTTATCTTGCGCCTTGTCGATGGCCGCCAGACGCTCCTGCAGCTGGGTCAGTGACGTCGCCGTTTGTTTCGACGAGCCGTGCAGCGATTCCTTCATCCGCTCCTGCATCTCGGCCAGCGCACGTGCGGATTTCATCGCGTTATCTGCCAGCCGATCGTTCATCTGCTGCTGCACCGAAGACAGGCGCGATTCAACCGTCTGGATCACCTGCAGCTGCGCATTGGCCTGCGTGTCCGAGACATGCTGCAGACCACCGCGCAGCTGCTCTTGTCCTTGTCCCAACTGCTGAACATGTTGACCCAGATGCGCCATTTGCCGCGACAGTGGCTCGGCCATCCTGGCTGACCGGTTGGCCGCTCGCAAAGACAGGAACAGCAGCAACAGGATCAATGCCACCACCCCGCCAACGATCAGGATCACGGGGTCGTTCAATGCAAATTGGGTTCCTGCAATCTCGATCATGTTGCCTCGGGTGTTCTTGTTTTATTCTTCATAGCCCGCGCACCGCGCGGGATCAACTGCGTCCGAACAATCGTTCGATATCGGCCAGTTTCAGTTCCACATAAGTTGGCCGCCCATGGTTGCACTGGCCGGAATGGGGTGTCGCCTCCATCTCGCGCAGCAGGGCGTTCATCTCTTCGGCCCGCATTCGGCGGCCCGAGCGGATCGAACCATGACAGGCGACACGGCTGAGGATCGCCTCAATCCGCGCCTGCACCTTCTGGCTTTCACCCTGATCGGAGAGCTCATCCAGAATATCCAGAATCATTGCGCGGGCGTTGACCTCACCCAGAATGGCCGGGGTTTCACGCACGGCAACCGCACCGCCGCCGAAGGGCTCGAGCGTCAGGCCAAAGCGAGAAAGGTCATCCGCCACCGCCAAAAGTCGCGCGCAGTCGCTTTCAGACAACTCTACGATCTCGGGGATCAGCAGCGCCTGCGCCGCCACGCGGTTCGCCGCCATCTGGGCTTTCAGCTTTTCATAGACCAACCGCTCATGCGCGGCGTGCTGATCGACAATCACCATGCCATCAGCGGTCTGGGCGATGATGTAGTTTTCATGCACCTGCCCGCGCGCGGCCCCCAAAGGCAGGTCTTCGGTCGGCGCCTCGGAAGCGGGTTCCGCGACCGGCTCGACCACGCTGCCGCTGTAATCGCGGGTCAGTTCAGCAAAGCCCGGTGCCTGCGCCTGATAGGCCATCTGGCGCGCGGCGGGTGAAGGGCGATCCATCTGGTAGACCCGCGCCGGAATGGGTTGCGGTGATTCAGGCCGCATCGCGCCGAGGGTCGCGTTCGCTACGGTTGAAGACGCCCGATGCCCGGCCTCTGCCAGCGCGTGCCGCAGAGCCGAGACAATCAGCCCGCGCGCCACGCCAGGGTCGCGGAACCGCACTTCGGATTTGGCAGGGTGCACGTTCACATCCACCAGCGTCGGATCACAGTCGATGAACAGAGCCGCCGCCGGATGCCGATCACGGCTGAGAAAGTCGAAATAGGCCGCCCGCAATGCACCGGTCAGCATCTTGTCACGCACAGGCCGTCCATTGACGAACAGGTACTGCGCCACCGCTGCACCCCGAGAATAGGTCGGCAGAGCGGCATAGCCATACAGCCGGATACCCTCACGCGTGGCGTCAATTTGCAACGCGTTCTCGGCAAACTCGCGCCCGATCACGCGGGCCAGTCGGGCATGCAACGCGTCAAACAGATCACCATTCTCGCGGTCAGCCCGGAAGGTCACGCGCCCCTCGCCGCCGCCCGAGACATCGCGCAGGGTAAAGGTGACCGAGGGCTCGGCCATGGCCAGACGTTTGACCGTATCGGCGATGGCCTGTGTCTCGGCGCGGTCGGTACGCATGAATTTCAGACGCGCAGGCGTGGCAAAGAACAGATCGCGCAACTCGACCACGGTACCCGCGCGCAGAGCCGCGGGTTTCACCGCGGACATTGTGCCACCAGCGACCTGAATCTGCGCCGCATCCGCCCCCGGAACACGACTGGTTATGGTCAAACGCCCAACCGCGCCCAGCGACGGCAACGCCTCACCGCGAAAGCCGAAAGTATGAATGTTCAGCAGATCCGACCCGTCGATTTTCGAGGTTGCGTGGCGGGCCAAAGCCAACGGCAAGTCCGCCGCCGCAATACCACAGCCGTCATCGGTGACGCGAATCAGCGTCTTGCCCCCATCGGCGATCTCTATCGCAACCCGCGTGGCACCTGCATCAATGGCGTTCTCGATCAATTCCTTGACCGCAGAGGCCGGTCGCTCGACCACTTCGCCGGCTGCGATCCGGTTGATTGCAGCATCGTCCAACTGCCGAATTACCGGTCGAAACTCGCTGATATTGGGGTTTGCCTGCTCCATACCCCTAGACCTAGCACATGCGCACACGATTCTGCCACCGCTATGGTATTCAGATTTTGTGCATGAGGGGGGCGTTCGGACAATCGCGCCATGTCGGCCTGCAAGGCGACGACCTTGATCACGATTGCCCGAACAAGCCGGGGTGAGTGGTGGTCAGTTGCTTAACAATACAACAACCTTAGCACGATCTGCAGATTAAGGCTCATTAACTCTGGCCGTGCTGTTCGCGTTGGCAAAGTTCAGCCGAAATACGGCATCAGCCAACAGCAGGAATTTGCCGGATCAGACAGTGCCTGGAGCGCCCGCGCGGTTCCGGCAGGGGCCGAAAACAGCCGCAAGCGCCAGAATCACACCAGATACCGTTGCGATCATTCCGGCGGCACTCACGGCATCGCGGGCACCCAGCCATAATGGGCCATAACCCGCCAGAACATAGCCCATCACCGCCGAAACCAAGGCAAATACAACGCTCCATGCGATTTGAGATTCCAATCGGTTGGTCATCAACCGCGCCGCAGCCGGGGGGCAGATGAACATGGCGATCACGATGATCGAGCCAACCGCGTCGAAGGCTGCGACAGCAGCAATCGCCGCTGCGATCACCAGCGCAAACCCCAAAGGACCGGTCCGAATACCAACCGTGCTGGCAAAACCTTCGTCAAAGGTCGAAATCTTCAATGGTCGCCAGAATATCCAGGTAAACAGGGAAACCCCCGCAAGCGTCAGCGCGATACGCGGCAATTCCGGGGGCAACCCCGCAAGCGCGGCCGGGTCCCGCAGCGAGGCCCATCCCGTTGCGTCCAGCCAGATCAGACTTTCGAGATTGCCATACAGCGCGTGTTCCACATCCAGATGCACGGTCGAGGTGTCCGTCTGCTCCAACAAAAGAACACCCGCCGCAAACAGGGTAGTAAAGACCACGCCCATTGCCGCACCGGGTTCGATCTGACCCAGCCTGCGGATCGCTTCGATCATCACAACGGCAACCACGGCAGCACCCGCCGCGCCCAGCATCATCGGCCAGGTCGAGATCGCGCCGGTCAGCAGAAAGGCCACCACGATGCCCGGCAACACTACATGGCTGATCGCATCCCCGATCAGCGCCTGTTTGCGCAGAACCAGAAAGTTCCCCGGAAGGGCGCAGGCGATGGCCGCAAATGTCCCGATCAGCAGCGGTGTCAGTGACAGGGGAACGAATTCTTCGCCGCTCATGTTGCTACCCCCTGCGGGCCACCGATCTGCCGGTCGATTTCGGTAATCTGGTCGCGTGTCAGCACTGTTTCGATATCGCGCAGCCCATCATACAACGCCGCTGTTGCTTCGTGGGCCTGGTCCGTGCGAACGACCTCCCACCGCTTTTCGTCGCGCAGGGCTTTGGCGGCGCGGGCCTTGCCAGCCTCGGTTGCCACGCCGTCGGGGCGTGCCAACCCGGCCCGGCGCAACAAACGCAGGGTCAGCGGCTCATAGATTTTCTGCCCTTGTGCCAACGCAAGCAAGCCCTGCCGGATATGAACCCGACGCTGGAATTGCAGGTGCCGCAACACCGCCGCCAGAACACCGCGAACCGGTGCCAACAGCAACGACAGGACAAACACGGCAAAACTGACAAGAACGATAAGCGGACCCGTCGGCAGATTGGGAGCCGCCGCCGACAGTGCCGCACCGATATAACCCGAGACGCCCCCGATCAGACCCGCCAGCAACACTACTCTTTCGGACCGCTCAGTCCAAAACCGGGCTGTCACCGGCGGAATGATCAAAAGCGCAACGATCAGGATCAACCCGACAACTTTCAGGCCAACCACTGTGACGGCCATAACCAGACCCATCATTGCAAGGTCGATGCGATGCACCGGCAGGCCCCTGGCTGCGGCAAATTCAGGATCAAAGGCAACGATCGTCATTGGACGGCGGATAATCATGACAAGCGCCAGCGTTGCCGCGCCTCCGATCGCAATGATCATCGCATCTGCCCAAAGCATTCCTGCGGTCGAGCCCAGCAGAAACCCTTCGAGCCCCGCCTGTCGGCCCACACCCATGGTCTGGATCACCGTCAGCAGCACAATGCCGAAACCAAAGAATACAGATAGGACCGCTCCGATCGCGGCATCCTCGGCCAGCCGCGTGTGCCGCGTCAGCCAGTTCATACACAAAAGGCCGATCCAAGCGGATATTGCCGACCCGACGAGCAGGCCGATCAGGTTTCTGCCGTCCCCACCGAGGGCCACAAGTACCATAAAGGCCAGACACACACCCGGCAATGTCGCATGGCTGATCGCATCGCTGACCAGTGCACGTTTGCGCAAGAACAGAAATGTGCCGGTTACCCCGGCGGAAATGCCCAGCAGGCTTGCGCCGATTGCGACAAGCGTAGCGTTATAGCCAAGCTGAAGGGTCAGAGCATCCCAATGCATGACTCACCCCAGCGCGCGTGAGATCTGGTCGATCTGCGCTGTAGCCAGACGCCCGCCATATGCAGATTGCAATGTCTTGGCCGTAAAAGCCTCGGCCACGGGCCCCTCGGCGACTTTGCGCGTGTTGATCAGGAAAACATGGTCGAAATAGTCGGTGACGGTCGCCAGGTCATGATGCACCGCAACCACGGTCTTGCCCGCCTCTTTCAGGGATTTCAGGACCGAAATGATGGCCTTTTCCGTTGCCGCATCAACCCCGGCAAAAGGTTCGTCCAGCAAATACAGATCGGCGGCCTGCGCCAAGGCGCGCGCCAGAAAGACCCTCTGCTGCTGGCCGCCTGATAACTGGCCGATCTGCCGGTCGGCAAAGTCACGCATCCCTACACGGTGCAGACAATCCATCGCCCGCGCCTTATGCCGGGCGCGCACCCGTCCCAACAGCCCCAGCTCGCGCGACAAGCCCATCAGAACCACGTCAATCACGCGCGTCGGGAAGTCCCAGTCCACGCTGGCCCGTTGCGGTACATATGCAATCCGGGACCGCTGCCGGTCCAGCCGATCACCATACACTGTCACCTGCCCGGACAGGGGTGACACAATCCCCAACGCAGCCTTCAACAGGGTCGATTTACCAGCACCGTTTGGCCCGATGATCGCTGTCATGGCACCCGGTTGCACGGTCATATCAACCGAGAAAACTGCCGGCTTCTGCCCGTACGAGACGGTCAGGCCACGAATGGCCAGCGGGCTTTTTCCAATGTCGTTTTCCGGAAGGGGGATGCCCTGATGTGCCGCCAGTTCCAGCATCTCTTAAAACCCCGCCGACAGATTGCCGCTCATGCCAGTTTTGGGAATATCAGCCCCCAGAGCGCCTGCGATTACTGTGATATTGTGATCCAGCATCCCGATGTAGGTACCCTCATAGGTGCCGGGCTCGCCCATCGCGTCCGAATAAAGCTGTCCACCGACTTCGACCTGATGTCCCCTGGCCGCTGCACCCTCGATCAGCGCACGCATCGACCGATCCGAGACCGAGCTTTCCACGAAAACTGCCGTCAGTTGCCGGTCAACCAGCGTATCGACCAATTCGCTAATCCGGTTCAGTCCCGCCTCGGATTGGGTTGAAATACCCTGAATTCCAAGCACATCGTACCCGTATTCAGCACCGAAATACCCAAAGGCATCATGTGCCGTCACCAGAACACGGTTGTTTTCCGGGACCGCTGCAAGCACTTGCTTGCCATAAGTCTCCAGTTCCGCGATCTGCGCAAGAAAGGCCTCTGCGTTTGCCGCAAAGGTGTCCGCGGCCTCGGGGCGCGCTTGTGTCAGGGCTTTTTGCACCTCGACCACGACATCGCGCCACAGGGCCGGGCTCATCCAAAGATGGGGATCGTATTTGTCAGCATAATTGTCATGCGCGTGCAGCTTTGACTTATCAACGCCTTCGGCTACCGCAACAACCATGCGTTTACGCCCTAGGTCATGGAAGAACTCTTCCATCTGCGCCTCAAGATACAGACCATGCCACAGGATCAGATCGGACCTGGTCATAGCGACGATATCACTGCGGGTCTGACGATAGGCATGCGGGTCGACGCCGGGGCCCATAAGGCCCTTCACCTCGACCTGATCACCTCCGACCTGACGGGCGGCATCGGCAATCATACCGGTCGTGGCCACCACTTTCAGCGGCGCATCGGCCCAGGCCGAGAATGGGAATACAGCGGCGAATGCCAGCGCTGCAAGGAAACTACGACGAATCATGTCAGACCCCGGAATTGGTATCTTGCTAAGATGAATATGAGAACCGCTCGCAACTAAGTCAATGCTATTGAGAATTATTCGCAAGAAAACGCCTATTTTGTCCATTTGGTCAAAAAATTTACCCTTCCAATGCCGGATGGCCTTCCATTTGCATCTTACCCGTGCGAATTTGATACAAACCTCCCAAAGGATGTGAAAATGGAAACGCAGAGCTCAGAAAGCCCCGTGCGCACCGCGCATCTGCCGCAAGTGACCGAGCCCCGGAACCCTGGAATGGAGCTTGATCTGGATTGGGTGCGGGCCGTACAGGTCAACACCTCGGCCGTTGAGCGCCGCGCAGCCACCCTGCCGGGTCGGCGCTCGGTGAAAAAGGACTACCAGGCGGCGTGGCTGCTCAAGGCGATCACCCTGATCGACCTGACCACCCTATCGGGAGACGATACCGTCGGCCGTGTCCGGCGCCTGTGCGCCAAAGCGCGGCAACCCGTGGCTTCTGCAACACTTCAGACGTTGGACATGCCACCGATCACCACCGGCGCGGTCTGTGTCTATCACGACATGATCGAAACCGCTGTGGATGCGCTGAAGGGCACCGGGATTCCGGTGGCCGCCGTATCGACCGGATTCCCTGCAGGCTTGTCCCCGTTCCACCTGCGCGTGGCCGAGATCGAAGAAAGCGTCAAAGCCGGAGCCGAGGAAATCGACATCGTAATCTCTCGGCGTCATGTGCTGTCGGGCGACTGGCAGGCCTTGTATGACGAGATGAAAGCGTTCCGCGTGGCTTGTGGCGACGCGCATGTCAAAGCCATCCTTGCAACCGGCGAACTGGGCAGCCTACGCAACGTGGCGCGCGCCTCGCTGGTCTGCATGATGGCGGGGGCGGATTTCATCAAGACTTCGACCGGTAAGGAAAGCGTCAACGCCACGCTGCCCGTGTCGCTGGTGATGATCCGGGCGATCCGCGATTACTATGACCGCACCGGGTATCGTGTCGGATATAAACCCGCAGGCGGGATTTCCAAAGCCAAGGACGCACTAGTTTACCTGTCGCTGATCAAGGATGAGCTGGGCGACCGTTGGCTGGAGCCGGACCTGTTTCGCTTTGGCGCGTCGTCGCTTTTGGGCGATATCGAACGGCAGCTAGAACATTTCGTAACGGGTGCTTATTCCGCCGGTTACAGGCACTCGATGGGCTGAGGACGAAAACAATGACAGTCAAAGAGATTTTCGAGACCATGGATTACGGCCCTGCCCCCGAAAGCTCAGCCGAAGCGCTGGCCTGGCTGGTCGATCAGGGTGACAAATTTGGTCACTATATCGACGGGACCTTCACCAAACCGGGCAAGGGGTTCGACAGCCGCAACCCGGCGACCGGAGAGGTTTTGGCCAAGCTGACCCAGGCCAAGCAAGCCGATGTCGACGCCGCCGTATCCGCCGCCCGCAAGGCGCAGCCAAAATGGGAGAAGATGGGCGGTGCGGGTCGTGCGCGCTACCTCTATGCCATCGCGCGCCTGCTGCAAAAGCACTCGCGCCTGTTTGCAGTGCTGGAAAGCTTGGATAACGGCAAGCCGATCCGTGAATCGCGCGACATCGACATCCCTCTGGTACAGCGTCACTTTTACTACCACGCCGGCATGGCGCAGTTGATGGAAAGCGAACTACCCAACGCCGAAGCGCTGGGAGTGTGTGGACAAATCGTTCCTTGGAACTTCCCGCTGCTGATGCTGGCTTGGAAGATTGCTCCGGCGCTGGCCATGGGTAACACGGTCGTTCTGAAACCTGCCGAATATACCTCTCTGACCGCGCTGCTGTTTGCCGATATCTGCTCACAGGCCGGGCTGCCCAAGGGTGTGGTCAACATCGTCACGGGCGATGGCGCGGTAGGTGAGATGATCGTGGCCTCGGACGTGGACAAGATCGCCTTTACCGGCTCAACCGCAGTGGGGCGGCGCATCCGTGAGGCGACCGCCGGTTCGGGTAAGGCGCTGACTTTGGAGCTGGGTGGCAAGTCCGCCTATATCGTCTTTGACGACGCCGATATCGATTCCGCCATCGAAGGGCTGGTCGACGCGATCTGGTTCAATCAGGGTCAGGTCTGTTGCGCGGGTTCGCGTCTGTTGGTTCAGGAAGGCATCGCCGATCGGTTCCACGAGAAACTGCGCGCCCGAATGGACACTCTGCGCATCGGTGATCCATTGGACAAATGCATCGACGTGGGTGCTGTGGTCGACCCGGTCCAGTTGCAGACCATCAAGAGCATGGTCGACAGCAACACCGCGGGTCACGTTTATCAGGCGGCCGGCGCGCTGCCCGAAAATGGCTGTTTCTTCCCGCCAACGCTGATCTCGGGCCTCGAAACCTCCGATCAACTGATGCAGGAGGAAATTTTCGGTCCGGTGCTGGTGTCCTCGACCTTCCGTACTCCGGAAGAGGCGGTTGAGCTGGCCAACAACACCCGTTACGGGCTGGCGGCGACGGTATGGACCGAGAACGTGAACCTTGCACTGGATATCGCACCGAAGCTGGTCGCGGGCGTTGTCTGGGTGAATGCCACCAATCTGTTCGATGCCGCAGCCGGGTTCGGCGGTGTGCGCGAAAGCGGCTTTGGCCGCGAAGGTGGCTGGGAAGGTCTGACCGCCTACACCAAGCCCAAAGGCAAAGGCAAACCATTGGCCAAGGCCGAGGCCGCGATGGGCGAAGGTGCCCCGGTCGATCCGATTGACCGTACTGCCAAAATGTATGTCGGCGGCAAACAGGCCCGTCCTGACAGCGGATATTCGAAACCCGTCTGGGGCAAGCCTGGCCTGCTGGGCCATGTGGGTCTGGCCAACCGCAAAGACGTCCGCAACGCGGTCGAGGCCGCAGCGGGGGCCAAGGGTTGGTCAAAGACCACCGGCCATCTACGGGCACAGATCTTGTATTACATCGGCGAAAACCTCTCGGCCCGCGCGGGTGAATTCGCTGCGCGCCTTGATGCCATGACCGGCAGGAAAGACGGCGCGAAAGAGGTCGAAGCCTCGATCCAGCGCCTGTTCACCGCCGCTGCCTGGGCCGACAAGTATGACGGCCAGGTGCACGGCGTTCCGATCCGGGGCGTGGCCATTGCCATGAAAGAACCTGTCGGCGTGATCGGCGCGCTCTGTGCTGACGAGGCGCCGCTGCTGGGTCTGGTCTCGGCCATGGCGCCTGCGATTGCGATGGGCAACCGGGTGGTTCTTGCGGCAAGCGAGCCTTACCCGCTGGCGGCGACGGATTTCTACCAAATCCTCGAAACCTCGGACGTGCCCGCTGGCGTGGTCAACATCCTGACTGGCAGCCACACGGAACTGGCGAAGCCGCTGGCTTCGCATCTGAATGTGGATGCAGTTTGGTCATTCTCGTCTACCGATCTGTCGGCCGAGATCGAGCGGGCTTCGGCCGGGAACCTGAAACGGAGTTGGGTGAATAACGCCATGGCAACCGAATGGCACGAGGATCAGACTCGCCGTTTCTTGCAGGCTGCGACCGAGGTTAAAAACATCTGGGTGCCCTACGGTGAGTAGGGACCCAGCCCTGGAGAACCCAGGGGTGCAAACAGTTTGTTCGGGTACAGATGGCGCGCTGCTGCATAGAGTGATCATTGAATGAACATAACGATGATTAACATGTGACATTGTTCATATACAGCGCCGCCACTATCCCTCAGCTTGGACCCAGTCTTAACAAGGTTGGATCGGTCCATGCTGAGTTTTCCATACGAGTTTCCTGAACTGGTACAGGTCGCCACGATGATCGGCGTCTTTGGCGCGGGCCTCTACATCACCAGCTATTTTCTGCTACAGATGGGGATCATCCGGGGCAACGGCAGCCTCTACCCCCTGCTTGTGATCGCCGCAGCCGGATGTGTTCTGTTCAGCATGTCGGAAGAATTCAACCTCGCGGGCTCGATCATTCAGCTGGCCTATATCTCGATCTCGATCCTGGGCCTGCTGCGCGGGTTTCTGTCCCGGCATTTGCTTCGGTTTTCAGATGACGAACGTCAGTTCATCGCCCTGCACCTTGAATCGCTGAAACCCCACCAAGCCCGGAAACTGTTGAACACCGCCGCCGTCAAGACCTATGAAAACGGTGACATCCTGATCGAAGAAGGCAAGACAACCGACTTTTTGGGCTTTGTCTTAAAGGGGCGGACCACGATCCTGAAAAACGGCCGGGTCATCAACCAATGTGGAGAAGATGAGATTTTGGGAGAGCTGACCTTTGGCCTTGGGCTGCCTGCCACAGCCACGGTAATAGCCACCGAACCCACCAAATGCCTGGTTTTCGACAATATCAGCCTGATGCGCTTGCTGCGGCGGAGCCGCCATATCGACGATGCATTGAAAGCAGCGCATTTCCGACATACACGGCAAAAGCTGTTGAACAGCAACAGGCACACGCTGCAGGCCCAGAGAAGACCTGCAGCGGCCTAAGGGTCAGCCGTCCAGACCTTCGGGTTTGCCAACGATGGTAAAGTGCAAACCATCTGGATCCAGCAGTTCGGACGCCACCCGGTTCACATCCTCAAGCGTCACTGCATTTACCTTGTCATTGCGTGTGGCGATATAGTCGATAGGCAAATCCTCCATCTGCATACCCACCATGATCCCGGCGATCTGGCTGTTGCCATCAAAGCGCAGCGGATAGGCACCGGTCAGATAGGTCTTGGCGTCGTCCAACTCCTTCTGAGTGACCCCTTCGGATGCGGCGCGCGCCCATTCGTTGCGGATCACATCAACGGCTTCGGCAATACGGTCATTGGCAGAGGACACCGACCCAAGATACACAGAGGCCAGATCCTTTGGCACCAGATAGGTCGCCACACCATAGGTCAGACCGCGTTTTTCGCGCACTTCCTGCATCAGGCGGCTTTCGAAACCCCCGCCGCCAAGAATGTGGTTCAACAGATAGGCGGAAAAGAAATCCGGGTCGTCGCGGTCGATCCCGGCATGGCCGAACAGAGCCACCGATTGCGGCGTATCGAACTCGATCACGCTCACTCCGCCAGTGATTGTCACATCGGCCCGCTTAGGGATCGGTTTGCCGGTATCCGGCAGATCAAGCAAGAGCTCGTCCAGCACCGCGCCCAGTTCCTCTGGGGTGATATCGCCGACCGCGCCTACATACAGACGATCCTTGGTAAACACGTTCTCATATGCCGTGACCACATCATCGCGGGTCAAGGCGCTGACACTCTCGATCGTGCCCTTGCCTTCGGAACCGTAGGGGTGATCGCCATAGGCCATTTCCGCGAAGCTGCGCCCGGCAATGTCACTGGGGCTGGTCTGATCTGACCGCAGACCCGACAGAACCTGAGCGCGAACACGGTCTACAGCATCCTGATCGAAACGCGGTTCGTGAATCGTGGTCCGCAACAGGTCAATCACCTCATCCCTGTTTTCGGTCAGAAACTGTGCCGAGATCGACACTGAATCGTCTGAGGCGCTATACCCGAACGACGCGGCCAGAGATTCCAGCTCGCGCGCATAGGTGCGGGCATCCATTTCGCCAGCGCCTTCTTCTATCAGGCCGCTCATCAAATACACCGCGCCGCGCTTTGTCGGGTCGTCCAGCGACGTGCCACCGCGGAACCGCAGCTCCAGGGCGGTGAAGGGGATCGAGTGATCCTCGACCAGCCATGCGGTGATGCCACCCGGCGAGGTGACCTCTTCAATCTCGATCTCGGCCCATGCAGGAACTGCGATGACCAAAGCTATCAGAGTTACAAATATCCGCTTCATTGCGTTACCTCATCGTCTCGCATCAGCCAGCCCGTGACCGAGGTTTCAGGCTGCAGCACTTCGCGCGCGGCGGCGATGATCTGATCACCGGTCACCGCCTGCAGGACATCAGGCCAAGCCTGTACATCTTCGACCGTCAGCCCGCTGGCCAGGGCACGGCCATAGCGATTGCCGATCCCGTCCACATTGTCTCGCGCATAGGTCTGCGCGGCGCGCAGCTGCATCTTGATCCGATCCAGATCCTCTTCGTTCACACCTTCGGCGATGAAATCGGTCACGGCCTGATCCATCGCATCCTCGGCCTCTTGCAGCGACACGCCTTCGGCCGGAACAACCAGCAGATCAAATGTGGTATCGTCAAGCGACACGCCTCGGTAGAACGCACCGGTATAGACGACCTTTTGCTGCTCGAACTGCAGTTTTTCATTCAGGTACGACGTCGTGCTGCCCCCCAGTAATTCAGCCAGAAGGAACAGGGCGGCGGCTTTTTCCTGTGCACCTGCGTCCCGTTCGGGTGCTAGATAGCTGCGCTGAACATAGGGCTGCGATACGCGCGCATCCTTAAAGGTCAGACGGCGTTCAGCGGTTTGTGGCGGCTCCTGTGATCGCACCCGTTCGGGCAGGTCCGGGTTTGCCGGGATTACCCCGTAATATTGCTCGGCCAGGGATTTGACCTCGTCTGGCTCAACATCGCCGGTCACCACCAGGATGGCGTTATTTGGCGAATAGTGGATCTGATAGAAGGACAGTGCATCGTCCAGGTCCAGCGTTTCCATCTCATGTTTCCAACCGATAACGGGGACACCATAGCGGTGGTTGAGGTATTGCGCCGCGCTGACCTGTTCACCGAACAGGGCGCGCGGGTTGTTTTCGGTACGCTGGTTACGTTCTTCCAGGATCACGTCGCGCTCGGTGGCGATGTCATCATCGGACAGGCGGATATTGCGCATCCTGTCTGACTCCATCCGCATCATCAGCTCAAGCCGGTCGGCAGCAACACGCTGAAAATAGGCGGTGTAATCATACGAGGTGAACGCGTTGTCATTGCCGCCATTGGCCGCGACGGTGGCAGAAAACTCGCCCGCCTCCAGCGTGTCGGTGGCCTTGAACAACAGGTGTTCCAGAAAATGCGCCACACCGGACGAACCAACCGGCTCATCCGCCGATCCGGCGCGATACCAGACCATGTGCTGCACGACTGGGGCGCGATGATCCTCGATCACGACAACGTCCATACCGTTATCCAGCGTAAAGGTGGTGACCGCCTCGTGCCCATCTTCGGCAAAAACCGGGGTGGCGGCGATCAGAGCAGCCGACAGTGCCAGAGCCCGAACCATGGGGCATCCTCCGTTTCGTTTCTGGTGTTCAAACTACGGTGGTGCCGCGCGGGTTCAACCCCGATGACGGAAAGTTAAGAATTATTCATTGACCGGCGGCGCCGATGGCGTTTCGATCCCAGCGTTCCGCGCAGCCTGGGTTTGCTTGTTCGGATCGATAGCCCAGCGACGGTAAACCTGCGAATATCGGTCTACGTTGAACAGCCGCAGACGGGTCCAACGCCCCTGACGCTTGCGGAAATCCGCATCTTCTTGGTTGACGACTTGCCGTGTATTTGAAGGAACGCCATATCGGCTGGAGGCCGTGACAAGCGCGCCATCAGAGGCAGGCACAGCGGTATTTGGATTCGAAGCAGCCGGATTCCCGCCCAGCGCGGCAATAGCATCCCCTGTGGGATTGGCATCGGTCAGGTTGGTGCCACCCGGTGTCGGTGCGGGCAAGGAGTTGTAGTTCTCGGGCTGGGTCAGAGGTTTGACCGGCAAAATCGCAAACTCGTCCGGGCCCGGGCCCGGCGGCTCGAGGTGGCGCAGACCGATATCCGAACATCCCGCAACCGCAAGACTCATAGTCACAACAAATATGGAACGCGGCAACCGCATGAAAGTCTCCAGCCTGTTTCAGGCGCTTTTATCGTATTTCCAAACCCGCGTCACGAGGGCTTTTTCCTATCAAACAGCACCAACCCGAACGCACCTGCGAATATGAATACATCGGCCAGATTGAACACATAGGGGTTGTCGAAACCACAGCAGGACATGTTCAGAAAATCCAGCACATATCCGTACAACACGCGGTCCACAACATTGCCAAGCGCACCGCCGATCAGCAGGCCGCCACAGACCAACATGAGCTTTGAGGGGGCCGTGCGCATCAACCAAATCAACACGCCCACTGAAATCACCAGCGAAACTCCGATCAGAGCCCAGCGCGCGGCGTCGCCATTGCCCTGAAACAGGCCGAAATTGATGCCGCGATTCTCGCCATATCTGAACACCAGAAAGGGCGGCAGAACGCTGATCGGCCCTTCGGCCACGCGCATCACATGAACGACCAGGTACTTGCTGATCTGGTCGATCAGAAACGCGGTCAGCGCCGCCCAGAGGAGCAATCGGGCACGCATCAGTGACGGAAATGCCGCATGCCAGTAAAGACCATGGCCAGACCGGCCTCATCTGCGGCGGCGATCACGTCGTCATCTCGCATCGAGCCGCCAGGCTGAATCACGCAGGTTGCGCCTGCCTCTGCGGCCTCCATCAACCCGTCGGGAAAGGGGAAGAACGCGTCCGACGCCACTGCTGAGCCGATGGTCAGCGGCTGTGGCAGGCCCAGAACATCGGCCATGCGCTCGGCCTTTTTGACCGCGATCAGGGCCGAATCCACGCGGCTCATCTGGCCAGCGCCGACACCCACGGTCGCGCCGTCCTTCACATAGACGATGGCGTTGGATTTCACGTGCTTTGCCACCTTCCAGGCAAACAGAAGGTCGCGCATCTGTTCATCCGTCGGGGCCTTCTTGGTGACAACCGTCAGGTCATCCATGCCGACGAAACCGTTATCCTTGTCTTGCACCAACAGACCGCCCGCGACCTGACGCACGGTTTTGCCACCAGCGGTCACATCCGGCAGGCCTTCGGTCGTCAGAAGGCGCAGGTTTTTCTTGGCGGCAAAGATCGCCTTGGCCTCATCCGAGGCGCCAGGTGCGATCACAACCTCGGTGAAAATCCCTGTGATCTCCTGCGCGGTTTCAGCGTCCAGCGGCTGATTCAGGGCCACAATCCCGCCAAAGGCCGAGGTACGGTCACAGTCGAACGCGGCCTTATAGGCGTCCAGCAGCGTGCCTCCTGTCGCAACGCCACACGGGTTGGCATGTTTGATGATGGCACAGGCCGCACCCTTGACGGGATCGAATTCCGCAACCAGCTCAAACGCCGCATCGGTGTCGTTAATGTTGTTATAGCTCAGTTCCTTGCCCTGATGCTGAAGGGCGGTCGCCACACCGGGTCGGTTGGTACCGTCGGTATAAAATGCAGCGGTCTGATGGCTGTTCTCGCCATAGCGCAGTGTCTGTTTCAACTCGCCCGCAAAAGCGCGGCGCTTGGGGGCCTCAAGCTGCAGCGCATCGGCCATCCAGTTCGACACGGCGGTATCGTAAGCAGCGGTGCGGGCATAGGCCTTTTGCGCCAACCACTGACGGAAACCATATGAGGTCTTGCCATAATTCTCGTCCAGCTGATCCAACAGCGACGAGTAATCCTCGACATCGACCACGACATTGACAAACGCGTGGTTCTTTGAGGCGGCGCGGATCATCGCTGGGCCGCCGATGTCGATATTCTCGATACATTCGTCATAGCCAGCGCCTTTAGCCACGGTCGCCTCGAACGGATAGAGGTTCACCACCAGCAAGTCGATCGCGTCGATGCCGTGTTCGTTCATCGCGGCGACATGGGTGTCATTGTCACGCAAGGCCAGCAAGCCGCCATGCACCATAGGGTGAAGCGTCTTGACCCGGCCATCCATCATCTCGGGGAAACCGGTGATCTCGCTGACATCCTTCACCTCCAACCCCGCATCGCGCAACGCTTTTGCTGTGCCGCCGGTCGACAACAGCTCGACCCCGCGGTCGGCTAGCGCCTTACCCAGCTCGATCAGCCCGGTCTTGTCGGATACGGAAAGCAACGCGCGGCGCACGGGGTGAAGATCGGTCATGGGTCCAAAGGTCCTTTTGGCGTCAGTCAAACTCGGGCTCGTCCCGGTGCAAGTCGCGCACGGCAAAGGCTGTATCCTGCGCCTTGCTTAACGTCCACCGGATGCGCGTCGCATACTCCATTGCGCGGCCAGATAGAACGATCTGTTTTGTCGCGCGTGGCTTCAAACGGCCCTTTTCAAGATAAACACTTGGCTCGATTGACAATTTCCCCACACCATCATGGCGGAACACCCAAATCTCACCGCTTTTGAGCGCCATGGACACCGCCGCACCGCCCAAATCTATCGCCGCATCCACGTCCGGATGCAGATGGAACCGTATGTCAAAGCCGATACCAGTCAGGCTCGACGCATCCAGCGCCTTGTCAAATTGCCGCTTGGCCCTGTCACTTGTGGTAAGCAGAATATCTTCGCCGGTCAGCTCCCGCCCGTCAAAGCGCAGCTCGAACGTTCGGGCATGGGTCAGGCCGAACACTTTGGTATAGCCATCATGCCCGGCCATAAACCGGGTTCCCTCGAACGCGTCTTCGAACTCGACCGGAACATCCTTTGGCGCGTCCACCAGCCCTTCACGTTCCGTACCAGGAACAGCTGAGGTCAGACGCGCACTTGAAAAGCCGTCAAGACAAAGTGTCGAATGCGACGGCGTGGCGCGCCCGGCCCGACGCCATTCCAACCCAAAGGTTTCCCCAGACCCACAATTCACAATCAGAGGTCGGCGGCCCGAGGTCAGCTCGAATGCCAAGGTCGACGCATGTGCGTTATATGACGCATCCCCTTTGGGCGGCGAACTGGCGTCAATTACCACACTGGTCCGTGCCGCATAGAGACGGGCAAATCCCATGGACAGGCCGTTCTCGCTTTGCGGTCTGACGCCGCTTTGCGCCAGAGCCTGATCCAGACGCCCCTCGACCCCGCGCCCGCCCCCGTGGAAACGGGCCAGTGCACCATCCGAATGACGCAGATTACGCATGGTCGGGGCCATCCGTTTAATCGCATTCGCCTGCGCCCCAGGTGTACCCCGCCCCAGATCGCTAAGTGCTGCCGATGTCCAGGCGAGCAGCGTGAAGACTTCCAGCAGCTCCTCGGGGTTGCGCGTGGAGATACCACCTTTTTGATCTATCTGACTGTCACATTCCCGCGCCAGAGCGCGCAGGGCGGGCTCTGCCATCTGCTCAAGCCCTTCCAAAGCCAAACCAGCCTGCACCAGACCGGCTAGCGCCTCGAACCGGGGCAGGCCAGGCGTCGCAGCATGCCAGCGTTTCGACAGGAACCAGGCCTGCTGAGATAGCGAACTGAAAAAGACCTTGCTTTGTTGCTCATCCACACCGCGCAGCAAAAAGATCGCGTGATTGATCCAACGCATCACTCGCCGGCCTGTCAGATCAGGTGCCCAACCGGGCCCGTGCCCGCGCCCATGTGCTTCGATCCAGCCCCAGACCCAGCGTTGCGCCTTTTCGCGCGCCCGGATGTCGCCAACAGCCGCCAGATCATCCAGCCAGGCAAAACCGTGGCGTTCATCGTCGAATCCGGTGCTGGGCGCAGTGACATCCCATAAGCCTGTATCCTGCGCCTCTACCAGATAGCCCGAGAACAGCAGGTTCCCAGCCACCAACTGACGCCCGCGCGCAAATGATCCAACCGTGCGTGGTTCCGGATCGCCCACAAATCCGGTAACGGCCTTGCGCCGCTGACTGAGCCGCGCATAAAGCCGGTTCTGAAATCGCGACCATCGGTTTGCCATGGTGTCCGAATTTGACATGACGCTCGTTACTCTGCCCCTTGCGCTCTGCTGGCGCCTGAGACCCAACGATAGACCGGAGCAATCGTCAAGTCATCGAAAAGCGTGCCTTCAGGTCGATTTCGTCAGGCAGGCGATATAGAAGCCGTCCATGCCGCCTGTCCCCGGCCAATAGTCAGGCCGCAGACGCAAACCGCCCTCTTCGGTGATCCAGCCCGTTTCGATCCCTACGACCTGTAAAGCGGCCCGGTCCGCTTGCATATCAGGATACATCTGTAGCGCCTCTTCAACCTGCACCTCGCCCTCATCGGGCAGCAACGAGCAGGTGCAGTACACCAACCGCCCGCCCGGTTTCAGAAGGGTCCAGGCATGAGCAAGCATCTGCGTTTGCAGCTCGATCAGCGCGCCGAATTCCGACCCGTCCTTGGCAAAGGGCAGATCAGGATGGCGGCGGATCGTGCCGGTGGCGGAACAGGGCGCATCCAGAAGGATGGCGTCATACTGGCCTTGATATTCAAGCGCGTCAGCCGCGATGACCGTAGCCATCAGGCCCGTCCGCGTCAGGTTCTCGCGGACTCGTTCCAGCCGCGATTCCGAGATATCCAGCGCAGTCACATCGGCCCCCGCAGCCGCCAACTGCAACGACTTGCCACCGGGCGCAGCGCAAAGGTCCAGAATTTTCTCTCCGGCCTTAGGCGCCAGAACTCGGACAGGCAGTGCGGCGGCGGCATCCTGAACCCACCAGTCACCGCGATCATATCCCGGCAGAGCGGACACCTGCCCCGCATCCCGAACCCGCATCGAACCGGTCGGAAGCATCTCACCCGGCGCTGTTGCCCCGGGCTTGACCGAAAGATCCAGCGGCGCGCCCTCGAAATGCGCCAGCTCCATGCCGGTCACGGCCTCGGCACCCCAGGCCATGATCAATGGATCGCGCAGCCACTCGGGTAGGCGCGGCACGCGCATTTTCGGCCAAGCCTCTGGCCCTTCCGCCGCCACCTTGCGCAGAACCGCGTTCACCAACCCCTTGAGCCGCCCATGCTTGCGCGAGCGACCGACAATCTCAACCATGGAATTTACGACGCCATGCGCTGCCTCGCCATGGCACAGCTCAACCGCTCCCAGACGCAGGGCATTATGCACGGTCAGGGCGGGAGTGCGGTTCAGGTGATTGTCCAACAGACGGTCGGCGCGTTCGAGCCCACGCAGCGTTTGCAACGCCAGCCGCTGTGCCCGCGCCCGGTCTTCTGGTGCCAATCGCTCCAGCGCACCTGCAGCCAGACATTCTGACATCAGCCGCCCCTCACCCAAGATCTGATCCAGAAGGTAGATTGCGCTGCGTCGCGCGGCCGTTGCGTTATCGGACATTGAATCGCCTTTGATGTGACCCTCGTCCGCATTGCCAAGGGCGGACGGGGGCGTATATCAAGCCAATGCACTGAAAGGAACCCGATGTCATGAGTGACGAGCCCAAAGACCTGCCGCCTGCCGCACAACGCGCGCTGGCTGAGGCGGAGGACCGCCGTCGCAAGGCCGAAGCCGACGCAAAAGCGCGACCCAAAGAGCTGGGCGGACGCGACGGCCCCGATCCTGCACGTTATGGCGATTGGGAAAAGAAAGGCATCGCGATAGATTTCTGATCAATCCCCGCGCAGGGCCTGCAGAAAATCCGCGATGAGCGCCCGTTGCTTATTGGATTTCGCACGCTCTTCGGGCCAGGTCAGCCAATAGCCATCTTTTGCGTTCAATTCGGGCAAATCCAGTCGACGCAACCGCCCCGCTCGCAAGTCCGATTGCGCCAAGGGCATGGATCCCAACACAACGCCCAAACCCTGCCGAGCCGCCGAAATCGCATGTTCCATCGAATCGAAGCTCATTTTCGAGGTTGGCAGGTCGGTCTGAGTGGTGTTTTTCGCCCAATCACGCCAGCCGGGCCTTTCACCGCGCAGATCAATCAAGGGCGCGGACCAATCCACACCCGGCGCTGCCATCGGCACCAGCACTTCGGCGGCAATCAGTTCGGCATCTCGCCCGGGCCACGCCCCACGCCCATAGCGGATTTGAAGCCAAGTCCTCTCTTCATCCAGCGAAGACCGTCGCGCCACAGAATCTGTCAGCACCCGAACTTTGGGGCGCAGGTCGTGAAAACGTGCAAGAGCGGGTATGACGAGGGCTTTGATATGGGACGACAGGCCAGCCACCCGCAATTCGCGCGGGGATTTTCCGAAAAGGTCTTCGGTATTGCGCTCGAGCGCCTGCAAGCTGTCCTGAACCAGCGGCAGATAGCTTTCGCCCTCGACGGTCAGCGATACACCGCGCGCCTCGCGCACAAACAGCGTGCGGCCCAACCAGGCCTCAAGGTTGCCGATGCGCTGACTGACGGCAGCCTGCGTTAGACCGAACTCGCGCGCCGCTGCCGAGAATCCACCCAACCGCCCCGCCGCTTCGAATACGCGCAACCAGTCCAGCGGGGGCAAGCCGATCTTCTTTTTATCCATAAGATTTTCCAGGCCTCAGCAGCAACAAGGATTAATTGTCGTAATGCCATAGGGGGCGTATATCCTCAAGCAAAGCCCCGCGCGAACAGGAGAAACCCCATGCTGCGCTCTGCCACCCATACTCCGTCAATCGTCACCGTGGAATTCGATACAGGCCCAAGTGCCCGCTTTCACGCCATCTGGCTACGCGACAACGCGCTTGATCCTGACACACGGGCACCGGGCAACGGACAGCGCCTGATCACCATTGGCGATATCCCCGCCGATACCATGGTCAGCGCTGCCTCAGTGGCCAACGGCGACCTCACCGTCACATTTCAACCCGAAAACAAGACTGTCACTTTCCCCGCCGATTGGCTGGCTGCGCATAGCTATGACCAAGAGGACAGCCGCAACTTTGGCCGCACCGCGCCCGGGATCACCACCTGGGAGCAAGGGCTCGACGCGCCCAGCGCCGACTGGAGCGACGTCCACGCCAAACCCGCAGCCAAGCGTGGCTGGCTGGCAATGGTCGCCGAATACGGGTTTGCCAAACTGACCAGTGGCCCGACCGAACCGGAATCCCTGTTGAAGGTGGCTGATCTGTTCGGATACGTCCGTCAGACCAACTATGGCCCCTATTTCGAGGTTCGAACCGAAGTGAACCCGACCAACCTGGCCTTTACAGGGCTTGGCCTGCAGGCGCACACGGACAACCCCTATCGCGACCCGGTACCGACATTGCAGATCCTGTACTGCCTGGAAAACAGCGCCGAGGGTGGCGATTCCATTGTTGTGGACGGGTTCCGGGCGGCGGAAAAACTGCGCGATCAGGACCCCGATGGATTTGCCCTGTTGGCAGGTTTCCCGGCGCGGTTCGAATACAAGGGCTCGGACGGGGTCTGCCTGCGGTCGCGCCGCCCAATGATTGAGCTATCGCCCGACGGCGAGTTGATCGGTATCCGCTTTAACAACCGCTCGTCGGCTCCGTTTGTGGATATCCCCTTCGATCTGATGGAGGCCTATTACGCCGCCTATCGCCAGTTGGGTGAGATAATCGACGATCCGGCCATGGGCGTGTCGTTCAAGCTGGAGCCGGGCGAAAGCTTCATCGTTGACAACACCCGCGTCCTGCACGCGCGTCTGGGCTATTCCGGCGCCGGGTCGCGGTGGTTGCAAGGCTGCTATGCCGACAAGGACGGCTTACTGTCAACGCTGGCGGCGATGGAACTGGCGACACTGGAGGCGGCGGAATGAAACCTGATTTCTCGACCCTGACCCCCGACAATATCGTGGCCTTCATCGGGGATATCTTTGACCGCCGCGGAGGCGAGGAATATCTGGGCGAACCCGTCACCATGGCAGAACACATGCTGCAGGGCGCGACCATTGCCGAACAGAACGGCATGCCCGAAGAGATCATCGTAGGGGCATTGCTGCACGATATCGGTCATTTCACATCCGAATTCGGCACGTACCACCCCGACGACACCGAAGACCGCCATCACGAAGATGCAGGCGCCGAGGTGCTGGAACAGTTCTTTCCGTCTGTTATCACCGATTGCTGCCGCTATCACGTGGCGGCCAAACGGTATCTTTGCGCTACCAAGCCCGAATATTTCAACCGCCTGTCCACGGCTTCGGTTCATACACTGGAACTGCAAGGCGGGCCGATGAGTGCCAGAGAAGTTGCCGAATTCGAGCAGAACCCGAACCTGAAAGAGATCATTCAGGTGCGTTATCTGGACGAAGCAGGTAAACGTGCAGACATGGAAACCCCCGATTTCAACCATTTTGCGCCGATGGTGCAGCGAATGGTCGAAAAATATCAGGAGCTCACATGAACGCCCCAGAATACATTTTTGAGGCCAACACCAAACCATCCCTGCCTTGGCACGAGGTCCCCTTGATCCGTGCTACAGACAAGTCGGTCAAGGGCTATGGCTGTCTGGTCGACGACCCCGAAGAATTCGAAATTGAAATCGTCCGTTGGCCACAGCAAGGCTGGCGGCCCATCGACGAAGGCACCGGCGATGAAGCCGGTTGGGTCGAAGGCACATTTCATGGTGAGTGGAAAGGGGACGTCCTTTACGGCGAGAACGAAGCGGTCAACGGCCACTATGTCCTCGGCTGGTCCACTGATCCGCAACAGGCCAACGCCAACCGGCAAACTGCTCCGCGCGATCAGGTTCTGCTTTGGCACATGAACTATCACCCCGATGGCGGACAGATGTTCTGGCCGATCGACAACAAGCCTTTCATCATCCCTGCCGCATTGCCGGGCGACAATCTGACACCGGAAAAGGTGGTGGCCTTCTGGTGTGATGGGTCACGCGGGCTGTATATCCATCCTGGCATCTGGCACGAGGGGATATTCCCGGTCGAGGACAATCAGCGTTTTCTGGATCGGCAGGGCAAGGTTCACGCGCGGGTCAGTGCGGATATCGGCAAAGAATTCGGCGTCTATCTCGCCTGCCCTTTGCGCGCAGATAAGATCCGAGAGTTGTAGTCGGTCTGTCGGCTCCCGGGCGGTGTCAAAGCCCCAGAACGTCCACCATGTCATATTGGCCAGGCGCTTTACCCTGCCCCCAAAGTGCGGCTTTCAGGGCGCCGCGCGCGAAAATGGCGCGGTCAGTGGCCAGGTGGCGCAGCACGATGCGTTCGCCCGGTGCCGCGAATAGCACGTCATGCTCACCCACGATGTCGCCGCCGCGAATGGCATGGAACCCGATATCGCCCCGCTTGCGCGCGCCGGTCATACCATCGCGGCCCCGATCGGACACCTCAGCCAGATCTACACCACGCCCTTCGGCAGCGGCCTCGCCCAGCATCAGCGCGGTGCCCGAGGGCGCATCGACCTTGTGGTGGTGATGCCCTTCGATCACCTCGATATCGAAATCTTCATCCAACGCGGCAGCGACCTTTTTGGTCAGCTGTACCAGCAGGTTCACACCCAGGCTCATATTTCCCGCCCGCACGATCACCGCATGACGTGAGGCCGGCTCCAGAGCGGCTATCTGCTCGTCACTCATCCCGGTGGTGCCGATCACATGCACACAGCGCGCCTGCGCTGCCAACGCGGCGAATTCCAGCGTCGCCTCGGGTGCGGTGAAGTCAATCACGGCCTGCGCCTGGGCAAAGGCCTCCAGCGGATCGTCGGTCACCGTAACGCCCAGCGCTGCACCGCCCATGGCCGCGCCCACATCCTGCCCAACCCAATCATGACCCGTGCGCTCGACCACGCCGACCAGGCGGGCCTGATCACTGTCGGTCACGGTCCTGATCAACATCTGACCCATACGGCCCGAAGCCCCTGTGATGACGATCCCCGGAATATGGGTCATTGCGCTGGTCCTTTCGCATTGATTGGCTCAAAGCCTCCTACCCGGTTCGCACCCGCTTGGCAAAGCCCCGCTTTGCGCTTAGATCGGGGATATGGCTAAGAACAAATTCCACGATGGCCCCGGCCCGTCCCAACGACAGCTGCGTGTCGGCGAACTGATCCGCCGCACCCTGTCCGAGGTTTTGGCGCGCGGAGATGTCCACGATCCCGACCTGAATCGCATGTCAATCACTGTGGGTGAGGTGCGCACCTCGCCCGATCTGAAGATCGCCACCGCCTTTGTGCTGCCCCTGGGCGGCAAAGGGCAGGAGGATGTAATCGAACTGCTGGCCCGCAACAAACACGAGCTGCGGCGCATGGTTGGTAAAAAGGTCGGGCTGAAATTCTCACCCGATCTGCGGTTCCGGCTGGATGACACGTTTGACCGAATGGATGACACCCGCCGGATGTTCGATCAGGACGCGGTGCGCCGCGATCTCGACGAGTGATCCGGGCATTTGTCACTTTGGGCGCTTTCCTGTGGGCGGCGCAAGCCGGGGCAGTGACATGCGAAAAGGTCACGCATAGTGACAAACGCTACACTGTCTGCGAGGTGGATGCAGCGAATGAGGACATGCGCTTGTTCCTCAATGACGATAATGGCGACCTGCTAGGGCATTTCTCGGCGGTGAATGAGGCGCTGGAGCCCGTTGGCAAGCGTCTGGCCTTTGCGATGAACGCAGGCATGTATCACGACGACCGCTCGCCCGTCGGCCATTATGTCGAGGACGGGCAGGAGCAGATGCGTGTGATCCCGAACCCCGGCCCCGGAAATTTCGGCCTTCTGCCCAACGGGGTGTTCTGCATCCGCGAGGGCCGCGCCGACGTGTTCGAGACGCTGGACTTTATAGATCAAGCCCTCGAATGTCGCTTTGCCAGCCAATCCGGCCCGATGCTTGTCATCGACGGAGAGCTGCACCCAAGGTTCCTGCCTGATTCGACGTCGGTTTATGTGCGCAATGGCGTGGGCACCAGCGCCGATGGCACCAGCGCGGTGTTCGCCATTTCCGAGGATTACGTCACCTTCCACCAATTCGGCAGCCTGTTCCGCGATGTGCTGGAAACGCCGAATGCGCTGTTCTTCGACGGCAATATCTCTCGCATGTATGACCGGGCGAACAGCCGATCCGATGTCGGGTTCTCGCTGGGGCCGATTGTCGGTGTGGTTGAAGACACGCCCTGAAATTGACAGGGCCAGACCGATCCGCTAACTCGCGCGCCTCGGCATAGAACAAGGTGCACAATGGGACGCAAACGCAAGGGTCGCGACATTTCCGGTTGGCTGGTGGTGGACAAGCCCGCGGGCATGACCTCGACCGCCGTGGTCAACAAGGTGCGCTGGGCAATGGACGCAAAGAAGGCGGGCCATGCGGGCAC
Organism: Ruegeria sp. CDSC021; assembly: GCF_059610845.1. NCBI lineage: Bacteria > Pseudomonadati > Pseudomonadota > Alphaproteobacteria > Rhodobacterales > Roseobacteraceae > Ruegeria > Ruegeria sp. CDSC021. The sequence goes on along the minus strand of NZ_JBXWOK010000016.1, from coordinate 34,965 downwards.
GCTGGACCCCGAGGCCACCGGCGTTCTGGCCGTGGCTTTGGGTGAGGCGACCAAAACCGTTCCCTATATCACCGACGCTTTGAAGGCCTATACCTTCACCGTGCGTCTGGGTCAGGCCACCAATACCGATGATGCCGAGGGCGAGGTGATCGCAAGCAGCGATACGCGCCCCTCGGATGAACAGATCAAAGAAGCCCTCGCGCCCTTTATCGGTGAGATCATGCAAGTTCCGCCGAAATTCTCGGCGGTGAAGATCGACGGGCAACGTGCCTATAAGCTGGCTCGCGATGGCGAGGATGTGGAACTCGCTGCGCGCCCTCTGTGGGTCGAGGAACTGGTTCTGGTTGATCGCCCAGATGCCGACCACGTCATGCTGGAAATGACCTGCGGCAAGGGTGGTTATGTCCGATCGATCGCGCGTGATCTGGGCGCGGCGCTGGGATGCTACGGCCATGTCCGCGAGCTGCGCCGTATCTGGTCCGGCCCGTTCGAGACCAAAGACGGACTGAGCATTGAACAGATCGACGAGATGGCCAAAACCACCGCGCTGGATGATTACCTGCACCCGCTGGAAACTGGCCTATCGGACCTGCCCGAACTGAAATGCACCCCCGAAGGTGCGACCCGTCTGCGTAACGGCAACCCTGGTATGGTTCTGGCGTCCGATGTGGAATACGGGGATGAGGCCTGGGCCTCGCTGGATGGTCAGGCGGTGGCGGTCGGCATCTATAAATCCGGCGAATTGCATCCCAGCCGGGTGTTCGTCATCTGATCTATTATCGCTTACCCTTAGTTTCGTCTTGACCGAGCACCGAAGCTGCCAAAGTCTTGATTTCTTTTTGAGTCGGCTTTTTCTTTCCTGAAAGGACTTTGGACGCCAGAGTTGATGTCTTGTTTCCAGATTGCTTTTTTGCGCCCCCAGTCTTCTTTGCAGGGGGCTTCTTTTTGTTGTCAGTTGGTTTCTTAGTTGGCATTTCAATCTCCTATGGAATCACCACCTCAACGCTGGCACAAAACAAGAACGCAGTCCACATATTGCGGTATCAAAATGAGATTAGGATAAATTTAGTATGATCACGCGCACACATACCAAGGGCGACGCGCCCTCGACCGCTGTTTATTCGGATTGCGAAAGATACCGCTATAGCCTGACGCGCATCTGGGATCCGGCCGGGCGCAAGGCGCTGTTTGTGATGCTAAACCCCTCAACAGCGACCGAGGTGCAAAACGATCCAACGGTTGAACGCTGCGAACGCCGGGCACGGGCGCTGGGGTTCGGGGCGTTTCAGGTCACAAATATCTTTGCCTGGCGCGATACTGACCCGCGCAAGATGCGCACCGCCGCCGATCCGGTGGGGCCAGAGAATGACACGGCCATTCTGGAAGGCGTAAATTGGGCCGATCAGGTCATAGCTGCCTGGGGTACCCATGGCGCGCATTTGGATCGAGGCACCGCCGTCGAAACCCTGCTGCGCGGCACCGGTCAGCCGATGTACCACCTTGGGCTTACCAAGGACGGCCACCCCAAGCATCCGCTCTATATCGCTTACACCCAAAACCCCGAACCCTGGTGACAAAGGGTTAACCACAAGCTCAGCTAAGCTTTGACCAAAGCCCTGATGCATGAGACATTTCACCCTCGAAGCAATGCGTTCAAGGAGGTTGTCATGTTTCTGATCGGATTGCTTAGTCTGGCGGCTGTCGGCGGGGTGGCCTATGCCATCGGCGATGTCTTTGACATAGATGAAGATCCCGGTGAGGACGATGTCGTCGACGACCAGCCTCCTGCGGTCGAAACTGGCGAATTCCTTGACGTCGGTGAGAATGTCGAGGAACCCGAAGCGCCCGAGATTTCGACCGGGACGATCATATCCGAAATCGAGGGCGACATGATCATCGCTGGTACCGAGGATCTGGACATCCTGACCGGCCAGGACGGCGACGATCAGATCAATGGATATGCGGGGGATGACACGATTTATGGTGGCGAAGGCGATGACACCCTGCATGGGGGAGGAGGCGCTGATACGATCTTTGGCGGCGCTGGCCAGGATGTCCTTCACGGAGAGGCGGGCGACGATCAAATCTCGGGCGATGAGGGGGATGATGCACTTTACGGGCATTTCGGCGCAGATCACCTGGACGGCGGGATGGGCGAGGATGAGCTGTATGGCGGGCAGGATGACGACATTCTGATCGGCGGTGAGGGCGATGACGCACTGCATGGCGGGTTTGGTGATGACCGGTTGAGCGGTGGCGAAGGCGAGGACGTGCTGTTCGGCGGTGATGGCGACGATATTCTGGACGGTCAGGATGGAGAGGACACCAACGCGCTGGATTTCCTGAACGGTGGCGCCGGGGATGATACGATCCTTGCCGAAGGCGGTGATATCGTAACCGGGGGCGAAGGTGACGATGACATCGTGGTTTCGCCCGAATCGGATGATGACGCCGTCACCGTCATGGATTTTCAGCCCGGTCAAGACAAGCTGCTGATCTCATGGGAAGGTCAGGAAAACCCGGACATTCAGATCAAGACAGACACCGAAGACGAGAACCTGACCCATGTAATTGTCGACGGGCAGAACGTGGTGCAGCTGATCGGGGCAGACGGAGTCAGCGCCGATGACATTCAACTGATATCCTCAGGCGATCTGGCGCAGCTCTGCGCGCTGGGCTGAATTTCCAGAATCCCTTTGCCATTGACCGCAAATGCGCCTATACGCGCGCATCCGTGTCGGAATCGATGCGGTTTTCTCCATGGGCCTGCGCTGGACGACATCCCGGCCTGTGCCATCAACCCTAACCTTTTCAAAGGAGACCCCGATGTCGATTACTGCCGCTGAAAAAGATCGCGTCATGAAAGAATTCGCAACCAAGGACGGCGATACCGGTTCGCCAGAAGTCCAGGTTGCCATCCTGACCTCGCGTATCACCACCCTGACCGAGCACTTCAAGACCCACAAGAAAGACAACCACGGTCGCCGTGGTCTTCTGAAGATGGTTGCCCAGCGCCGTAAGCTGCTGGACTATCTGAAAGGCAAAGAAGAAGCACGGTACCAGGACCTGATCAAAAAGCTGGGCATCCGCCGCTAAGCGCGCGCTGCTGTTTTTGATACAGACGCTGAAAAGCCTATAGATCATGATACGCTCGCCATTCGGCGGGCGTATTTGGTTTTGGGGTTCTCTCCGACCTTGAAGCAAAGCCTTTCGCTGCCTTCTCGATGACCGATCACGACAACATCTCGGACGATGGAAACTTTTTTCGCGCCGTGTGATCCACTTCACCGACAAGCTGCTCAAATCGCTGCAGTCTAGGAACTGTAGTGAGTAGGCGCTTATTTTTTTTCGAGCGTTAGGTTTTTCATAGTCCTCCCTTTTCAAGGCGCGCCCACAATGGGCGCGCCCGTTTTTATTGGGAGCCACGGTTCCGCCTGCTTGCACGATAGAATCGCCCCTAAAGACGGCCGCTTTTTTGCCTTCAGGACCGTTGAATTTGCCCGTGATGAACAGGTGTCAAATTGTGACGTTGCGTCGCAGATTCTGAGCGCTGGTTTAGAAAGTTGACGTAAACGTAAGCAACGTCGTGTTTTTTTATCAGAGAGTCAAAAAATGACGCGAAAGGCCAATATCTTCCCCCTTTGCACAGGATCGGTCGGTTCCTAAATGCCGCCTGTCGCTGCGGGTACACACTCACGGCAAACGGTCTTTGAGCCCTCCCACCCTCGTGGTTCGGACTGGCCCGCAGCGACAGTGTCCGACGACTATTTTACTGGAGTTTAACAATGCCTCTAAAATCAGTTTTGAACCGCGTTTTTGCAGCTAACCTTTCCCAGGCTCCTAAATCAGAAAAAAAGTCAACAACAGTCTCTGGCACAGATGGCATCGTAAAAAAAATGTCCGAGGTGGAAACTGCCGCAATCCTCCGCGGCATATTGAAAGAAGAAGAATTGGGGTCTCCCCAACCGCGTAGCAAAGAAGATTCGTTGCAATAGGCCCAGACCCGCTTTGATCCCGGATATATGAAATCCGCTTTCTGCACGATCATAATAGAATGGATCATCTTCTTTAAGCTGGAGACGGGGCCAATACGGTCCGATCTCACCTGTAGTCAGTAGCTCCACCAAAATCGTTTGCCACACATGTCCTCCCCAAATTTTACCTGACTCAGACTGTATTCGGACACATCTGCACCGATCAGGGCCAAACCCTTATCCAACAGGGTGCATTTGGCGACTGGTCAATCAGGGTTTCAACATGTTATTCACCCAAATGGTTGACTGAAGCAGAATAAGGTTGTAATTCATCCAAATGGTTGAACGAGAGAGTCGATATGACCTCAATGCAATATTGAAGGCCGCGTCCGACCCGACCCGCCGCGCTATTCTGACGATGCTTGCGCAGCAGGGACCATTGCGGGTGACGGACATTGCGCGGCAATTCGATATGAGCCTCAACTCGGTCTCCAAGCACATCAAGGTGCTGGAAAACGCCGAGCTGGTGCAGCGCCGGACCGAATGGCGCGAACATCTGATCGAGGTTCAGATGGCTCCTTTATCAGCCGTTGATTCTTGGTTTGCCGGGTTGCGTTCGATTTGGGCGCTTCGGCTGGACGCCTTGGAAACTGCTTTGGAGGACCCAGAAGATGACGGACCTGTCACTTGAAATAACGCGCGCCATTCCACATCCACCCGAAAAGGTGTTTGATGCCTGGCTCAACCCCGAGATGCTGGCAAAATTCATGCTGCCGGCACCGGGCATGACCGTGCCCGAAGCGCATTCCGACGCCAAGGTCGGCGGCAGGTTCAAAATCATCATGCGCGCGCCCGAGGCTGGCGATCTGCCGCATGAGGGCGAATACAAGGTCATCGACCGCCCCAACCGTCTGCAATTCACCTGGAATTCGCCCTACAGCCAAGACGATTCCACGGTCACACTGGATTTCACACCCACCGAAAAGGGCACCGAGCTGCGGCTGCACCACATCCGCTTTCCCTCGCAGGAAAGCCGGGACAATCACGAGGGCGGCTGGACCGCTATCCTTGCGGCGCTGGAGACGGCACTATGATCAACTGGCTGGCTCTCGGTGCAGGGGTGGTCGCTGCCTTTTTGTTGGGCTGGCTGGTCTACGGCCCTATGGGCTTTCAGAAACGCTGGGCAGAAGGCACCCGCATCGACCCGACGCCGCCCGAAACCCCGCCACTGGGCGCGATGGCCACACAGATCGTGTTCCTGATCCTGCTGGCTGCGGTAATCGCGGTGACCGAGACTACCAATAGCCTGGGCGTCGCCCTGCTTGCAATCCTTGCGGTGGCGGCGCAGACAGCCTCGGTCGGGACATGGGCGCAAAAAAGCGGCTTCGCCATTGCGGTCGACACCGGCTATGCGCTGGGCTGTGGTATCGTCATGATCCTGGCCCACGCGATCCTGTAGGATCGCCGCGTCTGCCCGATCCTCGATGGATCGGGCATGCGCCCTTTATACCCTTACCCTTCCTCGGAACTCCTGCCTTTCCAAAGCCCCCAAACTGCTGTATGGGCGGTCCATCTGAGACGTTGTGCTCTGACCCCGGCACTCGAATGGAAGATAAAGTGGGGTCGGCGGCAATGGGGCCGCCACGCAAACGGGAGACCCGCAGGGGCGGGAGTGCTCCCTTCTAGGATACGCAAATGTTTGATGTAACAAAGAAATCAATTCAGTGGGGCGAAGAGACGCTGACACTGGAAACCGGCAAGGTTGCCCGTCAGGCGGACGGCAGTGTGATTGCCACGCTGGGCGAGACCAGCGTGATGGCAAACGTGACCTTTGCGCGGAAGCAAAAACCCGGTCAGGACTTTTTCCCGCTGACCGTCCACTACCAAGAGAAATATTATGCCGCCGGTAAAGTTCCGGGTGGCTTTTTCAAGCGCGAGGCGCGCCCGACTGAAAAAGAGACGCTGACCGCGCGTCTGATCGACCGGCCGATCCGCCCGCTGTTTGTTGACGGCTTCAAAAACGAAGTTCTGGTGATGTGCACCGTGCTGAGCCACGATCTGGTCAACGACCCTGACATGGTGGCGATGATCGCAGCCTCTGCCGCGCTGACCATTTCCGGCGCACCGTTCAGAGGCCCGATTGCTGGTTGCCGCGTTGGTTTCGAGGATGGCGAATACATTCTGAACCCGACTGTGGACGACATGCAGGACCTGCGTCTGAACCCTGAACAGCGTCTGGATCTGGTTGTTGCCGGCACCAAAGACGCCGTGATGATGGTTGAATCGGAAGCCTACGAGCTGTCCGAGGCCGAGATGTTGGGTGCGGTCAAATTCGCACATGAGCAGATTCAGCCGGTGATCGACCTGATCATTTCACTGGCCGAAGACGCGGCAAAAGAGCCGTTTGATTTCCAAGCGCCCGATTATTCTGAGCTGTCTGCTGCCGTTAAGGCCGCAGGTGAAGAGCAGATGCGCGCCGCCTTCGCAATCACCGACAAGCAAGAGCGCACTGCCGCTGTTTCCGCTGCCCGCGATGCGATCAAGGAAGCCCTGACTGAGGAACAGCTGGAAGACGCGAACCTTGGCTCGGCGATGAAAAAGCTGGAAGCAGGCATCCTGCGCGGCGACGTCGTCAAAGGCGGCAAGCGGATCGACGGTCGTTCGACCACCGATATCCGTTCGATCGTTGCAGAAACCTCGATGCTGCCGCGGACACACGGCTCGGCCCTGTTCACCCGTGGTGAAACACAGGCGCTGGCTGTAACCACGCTGGGCACCGGTGATGATGAGCAGTTCATCGACGCCCTGCACGGCAACTTCAAATCGAACTTCCTGCTGCATTACAACTTCCCTCCTTATTCGGTTGGTGAAGCGGGTCGCGTGGGCCCTCCGGGACGTCGTGAGATTGGTCACGGCAAACTGGCATGGCGCGCGTTGCAGGCGGTTCTGCCTGCGGCAACCGACTTCCCCTACACGATCCGCATCGTGTCCGAGATCACCGAATCCAACGGATCAAGCTCGATGGCTTCTGTTTGCGGCGGTTCGCTGTCGATGATGGATGCGGGCGTTCCGCTGAAAGCACCGGTTGCCGGTGTTGCCATGGGTCTGATCCTGGAAGATGACGGCGATTACGCGATCCTGTCGGACATTCTGGGTGACGAAGACCACCTGGGCGACATGGACTTCAAGGTTGCGGGTACCGAAAACGGCATCACCTCTCTGCAGATGGACATCAAGGTTGCGGGTATCACGCCCGAGATCATGGAGAAAGCCCTGGCGCAAGCCAAGGACGGCCGGATGCACATCCTGGGCGAGATGGGCAAAGCCCTGTCCGAGACCAATGATTTCTCGGTCCACGCACCGCGCATCGAGACCATGAACATCCCCACCGACAAGATCCGTGAAGTGATCGGTTCCGGCGGCAAAGTCATCCGCGAAATCGTCGAAGTCTCGGGTGCCAAGGTCGACATCAACGACGATGGCGTGATCAAGATCGCCTCGCCCGATGGGGAATCGATCAAGAAGGCCTATGAGATGATCCATTCGATCGTTGCCGAACCCGAAGAAGGCCAGATCTACACCGGTAAAGTGGTCAAGATCGTCGACTTTGGTGCTTTCGTGAACTTCTTTGGCAAGCGCGACGGTCTGGTCCATGTGTCCCAGATCGAAAACCGTCGCCTGAACCATCCGTCGGATGTTCTGAAGGAAGGCCAGGAAGTGAAGGTCAAGCTGCTGGGCTTTGACGACCGCGGCAAGGTGCGCCTGTCGATGAAAATCGTCGATCAGGAAACCGGCGAAGAGATCGCACCTGAGAAGAAAGAAAAGAAGGAGGAAGGCGCAGAATAATCTGCTCGCCCCTCTGATTTCTCGAAAGACCCCGGCTTTGTCCGGGGTCTTTTTTTGTTCTGTCAGCATAAACCTTGGACCAATTCCGCCCAATTCAACCGAAATCCAATCGCACCACCGGCCAGGTGAACCCACGTCTCCTACATCGACGCAACAAATCTAGGAGATGCGAAATGGAGACTTTCAAAATGCTGACTCTGACCGGACTGATCGCGACCGCCCCGGTGCTGGCTTTTGCCAACGTGACAGTCGGGGACAAGCTGGGCACCACCGAGACCGATATCCGCACCACTCTCGAGGCGCAGGGATACCAGATCGAAGAGATCGAATTCGAAGATGGCGAGATCGAGGTTGAACTCGTCAAGGATGGCGTGGAAACTGAACTGGTCCTGAACAAGACCGATGGCGTTGTCACCGCGATCGAGTTTGAAGAGGACGACGACTGACCAGACAATCTTAAAGGAGCGCTATGAAGATTTCACAGACGTCTTTACTCTGGCTCCTTCTGGTGGTGCAGGCTGTCTGCGCCACCTTTTTCCTAACCGATGCAGCGCTCGATTGGTTTGGTGGCGAAACTGCCGGGTTTCGGCATTTGCACCAGTTCGAATTGTTCCTGTCCCTGGCTCTGATCGGTGGTTTGGTGGCGACAATCACCCTGATCCGGGCTCAGAGCTTGCGCGTGCAGGACATGCAGCGTCAACTGGGCGTGGCGCAGGGCGCGTTTTCGCAGGTCATCGAAAATCAATTCACGCAGTGGCAGCTCAGCAATGCGGAACGCGATGTCGCAATATTGTCCATCAAGGGTTTGTCGATCGCAGAAATCGCCGAGCTGAGACAGACGAAAGAAGGGACTATCAAGGCACAAAGCGCTGCGATTTACCGCAAGGCGGGTGTCTCAGGGCGGCTCCAACTGCTCAGCTTTTTTGTCGAAGAGCTTTTGTCCGAACCCCTGGTCAACACGTCCTCGTCGTCAGAACCCGCCGACCAGGGCCAGGCTTGATCCACGGTTGCTCTTTCCCCGCCTGACGCGGTGTTCTATGCACGGGGTATGCGATCCTTTGTCATCCATATGTCCTCGAGCACCGCGCGCCGTCCCAATGCTGATCAGCTCTGCGCGGCCCTGCCCAATGCTGAACTGTTTGAGGCCGTAAATGGCCGCGACCCTGACCAGATTTCCGGTGTCGAACTGCATTCCGGAAATCTGCACCGCCCGCATTACCCATTCCCCTTGCGACCCGCAGAAATCGGCGTGTTCGAAAGCCATCGACGCATCTGGCGCAAGCTGGTCGAGGACGATATCGACCTGGCCATCATCTCCGAGGATGACCTGCGCATAGATCGGGCGCGAATGGAACAGGCGCTTGGGTTGCTGGCCTCAATCGCCACCCCCGATCACTATATCCGCATCCCCGTAAAACAGCGCGAAGTACCGGCACAGGTCCTGGCAGAACAAGACGGCCTGCGGCTGATCCTACCCAAGGTGATCGGCCTGCAATGCGTATGTCAGATGGTGGGGAAAAACGCCGCCGAACGCCTTTTGGCGACCACCGACCAAATCGACCGCCCTGTCGATACCTTCTTGCAGATGCACTGGCTGACAGACCAGCCGGTTCACGCCTTGCAAGGCAGTGGAAATCAGGAAGTGGCCCAGGAAATCGGCGGCTCGACCATTCAGACAAAACCGCCCCTGTCAGACAAATTAACCCGAGAGTTCAAGCGCGCAGCCTACCGCGCCAAGCTGCACCTGCACCCGCAGCGCCCGCCTGCTTCATCTGGCTGAAAATACCTTCCGGGGGGAATCGCGCCGCGAGGCGCGATGGGGGGCAGACAGCCCCCCTGACCTTGGTCGTCTTACGACGGCGCCTTGGTCTTGCGCAGATAGGGGAAGATGGTCTCGAACTCGCCAAACTTTGCTTTGGCGTCGTCGTTTGAGACAGCAGGCGGAATGATTACGTCTTCGCCAGGCACCCAGTTCGCCGGGGTAGCCACGCCTTTCGACGACATCTGCAACCCGTCCAGTGCACGCAAAATCTCGGCAAAGTTACGTCCCACAGTCATAGGATAGGTCATCGAAAGCTTCAGTTGCTTGTCCGGCCCGATGATAAAAACCGACCGCACGGTCGCGCTGTCGGCCGGGGTACGCCCGTCCGGCAAATAGGCCTCGGCGGGCAGCATGTCGAAGGCCTTTGAAACGGCCAGACCATCATCGGCAATGATTGGAAAACCGGGACGCGCGTTGCCATAGGCCTCGATATCCTTTTTCCACTTCTTGTGGTCTTCGACGCCGTCAACCGAAACGCCCAGGACCTTGGTGTTGCGCGCGGCCCACTCATCGCTTAGCTGCGCGACGGCCGAAAACTCGGTGGTGCAGACAGGAGTGAAATCCTTTGGGTGCGAGAACAGAATGGCCCAGCTATCCCCAATCCAGTCGTGGAACTGAATGGTGCCCTGATCCGTTTCTGCAGTGAAATTGGGGACTGTGTCGTTGATGCGCAAACCCATGAAGCATCTCCTTTGCTAATTACAAAACCGAGTCGGTTGTCCAGAACCTAATCACTTTGCGCCGATGTTAAACAGTCAGCAAGTCACTTTAGCCCTAGGCCAGACCTCAAAATTCCATTTGATCAAATCGCGCTTGCCGGTTTCCTGAAGGCCTGACACAGTGGCGCCGAACCAAGAATCCCCGTCGCATGGTCAGGAGGATGCACCATGATCGAGAAACGCAATTTTTACATCAACGGTCAGTGGGTTGCCCCATCGGTTACGCATGATTTTCAGGTCATCAACCCCTCGACCGAAGAACCATGTGCCGTGATTTCGCTGGGCGATCAGGCCGATACGGACGCGGCTGTTGCAGCGGCCAAGGCGGCGTTGCCCGGCTGGATGGAAACCCCGGCGGAAACCCGCATCGCGATGGTCGAAAAGCTGATCGCGCTTTATGCCGAACGGTCCGAGGATCTTGCCCAGGCAATGTCGTTAGAGATGGGCGCCCCGATCGACATGGCGCGTAGCCAGCAAGTCGGAGCAGGCAGTTGGCACCTGGCAAATTTCATCCGCGCCGCCAAAGCGTTTCCTTTCGAGCGGCCGCTGGGCGATCACGCTCCCAACGACCAGATCATCTATGAGGCCGTCGGTGTCGCCGCCCTGATCACACCGTGGAATTGGCCAATGAACCAGGTCACGCTGAAGGTCGGTGCGGCTGCGATTGCGGGCTGCACAATGGTTCTGAAACCCTCGGAGCAAAGCCCGCTGAACGCGATGATCTTTGCTGAGCTGATGGATGAGGCCGGATTCCCGCCCGGTGTCTTCAACCTTGTCAACGGTGACGGGGTTGGCGTCGGATCTCAGCTGTCCACGCACCCCGATGTGGATATGGTCAGCTTTACTGGATCCACCCGCGCGGGCACGGCGATTTCCAAAGCCGCGGCCGATACACTGAAGAAGGTGCATTTGGAACTGGGCGGCAAGGGTGCAAATGTGGTCTTTGCCGATGCGGATGAAAAGGCCGTCAAACGTGGCGTGCTGCACATGATGAACAACACCGGTCAAAGCTGTAACGCCCCTAGCCGGATGCTGGTCCAGCGTCCCATCTATGACGCGGCGGTGGAAACCGCAGCTGAGGTTGCCAAAGGTGTCACCGTTGGCCCGGCGATGGAAGAAGGTCGCCATATCGGCCCGGTTGTGAACGAGCTGCAATGGGGCAAGATTCAGGACCTGATCCAAAAGGGTATCGACGAAGGCGCGCGCCTTGTCGCTGGTGGCACTGGCAGGCCCGAAGGGCTGAACAAGGGCTATTACGTGCGGCCCACGGTCTTTGCCGACGTCAACAACCAGATGACCGTCGCCCGCGAAGAGATCTTTGGACCGGTTCTGACCATGATCCCCTTCGATACTGAGGAAGAGGCCATCGAAATCGCCAATGACACACCTTATGGGCTGACCAACTATGTCCAGACACAGGATAACGTCCGTGCCAACCGCATGGCCCGCGCTCTGCGGTCGGGTATGGTCGAGATGAATGGCAAATCCCGCAGCGCGGGTTCCCCGTTCGGCGGCATGAAACAATCCGGCAACGGGCGCGAAGGCGGCGTCTGGGGGCTGGAGGATTTCCTTGAGGTTAAGGCCGTCGGCGGCTGGGCTGCCGAGTAACCCACCTGCCGTCTAACCTGTTTTCGGGGCCCGTGCGCTATCTGCGCCGGGCCCTTTAGACTCTGAATCCGGCTCGAGATGAATCACAAAAACCGATCCGGGGAACTGATCGGTCAAAGCGTCTTCGATATCGTCACAGATATCATGGGCCGTCGCAACGCTCATGCCACCGTCAACGACCAGATGGAACTCGACAAAGATCATGCTGGCGGATCGACGGCCCCGCAGGTCGTGATATTCCAGCGCCCGGCCCAGATTTGCATCGATGATGCTCCGCACTTCATCCAGTTCGGGATCAGTAAGGGACACGTCCATTAGACCGTCAATCGACTTGCGAATGACCTTCCATCCCTCCCACAGAATGTTCAGGGCGACCAGAATGGCCAGGATCGGGTCCAGGATCAGCCAGCCGGTGGCAAGGGCCAAAACCAATCCGATGACAACGCCCACCGAGGTGAACACATCGGTAAAGATATGCTTTGCGCTGGCCTCAAGCGCCGGAGAGGCGTACTGCCGCCCGACCCGCAGCAACATATAGGCCCAGGCACCGTTCAGAGCGGTTGCCAGCACATTGATTGCCACCCCGGTCAGCGGGGCCTGGTCCAGATGCGACGATGACAGCGCGGCAACGGCCTCTCGCAGGATTAGAAGCGCCGCCAGCACGATCAGCACACCTTCGACAACAGCAGACAGGTATTCGGCTTTCTTGTGCCCAAAGGGGTGATTATCGTCAGGAGGTTTGCCGCCGATCGAAACCGCAAAGAACGCCAGCAAGGCCGCGACCACATTGACCACGGATTCCATCGCATCGGACAACAAGGCGACCGATCCCGTCAACCACCAGGCCAACAGTTTCAAGGCCAGAACCGCGATGGAAATCGGGATCGACCACAGGGCAAATTTCTGGATCATCGCATTGGTGTCCTGCAACCTTGGGACAGGTCTATCACTTTGTTCGATGATCCCTATGGCTTTTTCTGATCAGAAATCAAGCGTCTGCTTGTGCCGCCTCATAGGCCAGCATGGCGCGTTTCACCGGCAGGCCCCAATGATACCCACCCAGCCCTCCGGATTTTCGCAGCGCGCGGTGGCAAGGGATCAGCCAACTGACCGGGTTTCGACCCACGGCCGTCCCGACGGCGCGCACAGCTTGCGGTGATCCCACCCGTTGCGCGATCTCGGAATAGGTTGTGACCTGCCCCGAAGGGATATGCATCAGCGCTTCCCACACTTTGATCTGTAGGGGCGAGCCAATCAAATACAGAGGCGTTGGTTCCAATCGGTCGCTCACCGCGCCAAATGCACTGAGCGCCCAGGGCCGCAGGCGCATCGGGTCCTCGACGAAATTTGCATTGGGCCAACGCGACAACATATCCGCCATGGCATTTTCTTCGCCGGTTTCGGCCCCAAAGGCCATTCCGCAGATGCCCTTGTCGGTGCCCATCACCAAAGCAGGACCAAAAGGACATTCAAACCATCCCCAATAGATGGTCAAACCGGCACCCCTACGGGCGTATTCGCCGGGGCTCATGGATTCCCATTTCAGGAACAGATCATGCAGGCGACCGCTGCCGGACAGGCCCACATTCAGGGCGGTTTCCAGTGTCGTGAACCGCTCGCGCAGCAACGCCTTGGCATGGCCCAGCGTCAGATATTGCTGATACCGCTTGGGCGATACCCCGGTCCAACGTGAGAACAGGCGCTGGAAATGCGCGGGACTCATATCCATCTGCTGTGCCAGTTCATCAAGACTCAGGGCCTCTCCGCCCTGATCAATCAGGTCAATCGCCCGGCGCATGACATTATAATGATAGCCGTTTTCTGGGGTCTGGACATTCATGGTCGCACTCCTTCCATAGACAGAAGATGGCCTGTTACCGACCAGAGTGCGACCCGATTCTTGCGCTATCTGCGCCCTCAGACCTGCGGGATAACGGTATAAGGTGCCGCCTCTTCCGGGGGTGCAACCTTTTCCATGACGTTGATGCTGACATGCGGCCAGCGGATCAGACCGGGCTTCCCGTCAAAGCGTGGGAAAAAATCCAGACCAACATTCTGCAGATACATCATCAGCAGCTTGGGTTCACCGCCAATTCCCGGCTCGTCCAGTTCCATGATCCAAAAGATCGAATCCATCACCGCCGCGTTGGCTTGTTTGACAACAAACGGAATGTTGACGATCCCGGCATCCTCAAGCGCGGTGTTGAACGGCAATATCGTGGTTTTTTTCACATTGTTCGGTATTCCAGCTGCCAACAACAGATGCGGATGCACAGGGTCGAAGCCTGGGAACCCCGGGGCGGTCACAACGCCGTTGAACGGATTATCGTGATAATGTTTGTAGGGCGAAAGATATCCGCTGTTCAGGTCCTTTGTGGCCCCTTCGGGCAGCCCGTCCACCACCGGAATCGTCGGCGGTCCATCGATCTCGCTCGCTTCTCCAAGACCTAACAACGAGTCGCCATGTGGCACCGTTCCCAAACGTGCAACGTTCAGATTGTTTGTGGTCAGATTGGTCATATGCAGGAAAAGACCGGGCTCGTGATGGATGGCCAGATCGGCAGGTCCAGCCAGTCCGCTGTCGGGGCGATCTTCAGCCGAGAGCTGCGCGATGGACTGCTGATAATCCAGCGTAACCACAAACTGATCGGTGTTAATGGTCGGGTCTCCTGAGGCCGGGTTCGGACGCTCAATCCCGCGGTTTGGAACCGCTTTGTCAACGGTCGTGAATTGAAGCGTTTCCTCGAATTGATTAACCAGCAGACGGTAGTTGAGACGGCTGCCAGGCTCGGTCGCAAACGGAAGCGCGATCATGTTCCAGCCACGTCCGCGCGTGCTGTCGCCGTTCTTCCAAACTCCGGGCAATAATTTCAGGGGGCCGAGGTCTTCGTCGCCTTGATGGGCCAGCTCAACAGACCGATAACGGGACTGCAGTTTTGCGGCAAGATCTGGGTTCGCCATGGATCAACCTTTCAATAATTAAATAAAATATCCGCCAATGCGGGAAAAATGCGCTGAAATAAAAATAGGCTGCGCATCGCGAGAATAACACGAATCAGGCTTACCCTACGTAATCCAAAACCCACAGCTATCCGCTAAGCAGATTCTTGCTTGTGTGGTTACCCGAGCCATCGGCTTGCCCTGCGCCGCAATACGTGCATACGTCGCCGCATGGCCAAGCAACTTGATTACCACACTATCCGAGAGATTTTTACCCGCTTTCAGCAGGCTGACCCGGAACCTGAGGGTGAGCTAGAGCATGTGAATGTCTATACTCTGGTCGTAGCGGTGGCGCTGTCTGCACAGGCCACCGATGTCGGCGTCAACAAGGCTACGCGCGCCCTTTTCAAAACCGCTGACACCCCGCAAAAGATGCTGGATCTGGGCGAAGATGGCCTGATCGAGCATATCAAAACCATCGGTCTATTCCGCCAAAAGGCAAAGAACGTTATCAAGCTCAGCCGTATTCTGGTCGAAGAGTATGACGGCGAAGTTCCCAATTCCCGCGCCGCGTTGCAATCGCTGCCGGGCGTCGGGCGTAAGACCGCCAATGTGGTGTTGAACATGTGGTGGCGCTATCCGGCGCAGGCCGTGGATACGCATATTTTTCGTGTCGGAAACCGAACAGGCATCTGCCCGGGAAAACATGTGGATGCGGTTGAACGCGCAATCGAAGATAACATCCCGACCGACTTCCAACTGCACGCACATCACTGGCTTATCTTGCATGGCCGGTATCACTGCAAAGCACGCAAACCTATGTGCGGAACCTGTATCATCCGCGATCTCTGCCAATTCGAGGACAAGAACCTATGAAAACCTACCAGCTCACCGGTATTGGAAACGCCGTTGTGGACGTGATCTCTCAGGCCGATGACAGTTTTCTGGAACTGATGGGCATCGAGAAGGGCATCATGCAGCTGATAGAACAGGAGCGGGGTGAACTTCTTTACGCCGCTATGGAAGGCCGCGTGCAAACGCCGGGCGGATCCGTTGCGAACACGATTGCCGGTGCCGGCGCACTGGGACTGAGCGCAGCCTTTATCGGACGCGTACATGATGATGCGTTGGGACGATTCTACGCAGAGGCGATGCACGAGGACGGTGTGGATTTCGTGAACCCGCCCGTACCGGGTGGAGAGCTTCCGACCTCGCGCTCGATGATTTTTGTCTCACCCGACGGTGAACGGTCGATGAACACCTATCTGGGGATTTCCTCGGAGCTTTCCTCGGCGGATGTGTCAGCCGGGGTCGCGGGTAACAGCCAGATCATGTTCCTTGAAGGCTATTTGTTCGACAAGGAAAAAGGCAAAGCTGCGTTCCTTCAGGCCGCACGGGATTGCCACAAGGGCGGCGGCAAGGCCGGGATCGCCATTTCTGACCCGTTCTGCGTTGAACGGCACCGGGTCGATTTCCTGCTGCTGATCGAAAATGAACTGGATTTTGTGATCGGCAACGAGGCCGAGATCAAATCCCTGTTCGAAACCGACGATCTTGAGGATGCACTGGCGAAAACCGCCGATATCTGCCCTCTGGTGGTCTGCACCCGGTCAGGCGACGGGGTAACTGTGCTGAATGAAGGTCAGCGCTTTGACATTCCGGTGGAAAAAATCGTTCCCGTCGACGCCACCGGCGCAGGCGACCAATTCGCAGCCGGGTTCCTGTTTGGCATGGCCACCGGGCGCGACTATGAGACCTGCGCCAAGATGGGCAATGTCTGCGCCCGAGAGGTGATCAGCCATATCGGCCCGCGCCCCAAGGCGGATATGATCGATTTGCTCAAGCAGGGCGGCTTGCTTTAATCGGATCAGGACTGGCCTATAGTTTGTGGGAGGGGCAGAGTCCCTCCCCTCACGGTTATCTCTGCACGAACAGGGCGATCCAGACGCCTACGAACATGAATATGCCACCAAGATTGACCCAAGTGTGCCAAATCGCATAGCGGAAAGGCAGTGTCTTGCGGGCATAAAAGACTGTGCCGATCACGTAGCTTGCCGCCCCGGCCAGAATGCACCACAGGACTGAAACGGGGACATCTTTCAGATCGGGTATGGCGCACAGCCCCAGCGCGCCCAGACCCAGATAGGATGCTGTTGACCATCGGGACTTGACCGTCTTGTTGGCGATCTTGTTCCAGATGGCCACCACAGTCAGCCCCCAGCACAACCAGAGCAAAGTCATGGTCCAGCCGGTACCGGCCAGCAGGAAAAAGGGTGTGAAGGTGCCGCAGATACTGGAATAGATTGCGGCATGGTCTATGCGTCGCAGCAGCTGCCGACGCTGGTGCCAGCGGGAAAAGTGATAAAAACACGAGGCCAGATTAGAGCCCAACGCACAGGCTACATAAACCAGAACCGCAAGAATAAGCCCGCTGTCGAGCATCAGGTACGATTTGCGGATCAGCGCTCCGCCAGCGGTCAAAATCAACGCCAGACCGATAAGATGCACGACCAGATCGGCGCGGCGGTGGCATGGGTCCGGACTGGGATAGGTCTGTGGGATCATGTCAGTTCAGGTGATCCGAAAACGCTGCAACCACGCGTTCATACACGTCGCGTTTGAACGGCACGATTTCGGCAACCAGCTGGTCCGGTTCCTGCCATTTCCAGCGGGTGAATTCGGGATGCTCAGTCTGAATGTTGATCTGATCGTCGCGGCCAGAGAACCGCATCAGATACCATTTCTGCTCTTGACCCCGATACCGACCTTTCCAGATCTTCGGCACGATGTCATGCGGCAGATCATAGGGCAACCACCCCTCGGTCTCGGCGATGATCTCGACCAGATCTGCCGTGACGCCGGTTTCTTCCCACAGCTCGCGCAGCGCCGCATCGCGCGGGTCTTCACCCTGGTCCACACCACCCTGAGGCATCTGCCAGGCGTCCTTGTGGCGGTCGTTGCGCTGGCCGACGAATATCTTACCCTCGGCATTCATCAACATCAGCCCGACGCAGGGGCGGTAGGGCAGTTTGGCAATCTCTTCGGGGGTCATACGCGGCCTCGTGAACATGCTTTGGAGCGTCTGTAACAAGCAGCGGGCCCAAGGCAAAGGGTATGACGTTAGGTTTCGCGTGACAAAGATGACGCGAAGGTCAATCTGGCAGCCAAATTCTATAAGGGAGAGTTCTGGATGACTGCATACCCAAACATGCTGGCCCCGCTGGATCTGGGCTTTACCACGCTGAAGAACCGCGTGCTGATGGGCTCGATGCATACCGGGCTTGAGGAGACCGGCGATTGGAATCGGGTGGCCGAGTTCTATGCCGACCGCGCGCGCGGTGGCGTGGCGCTGATGGTGACTGGTGGGATCGGACCAAATCTTGAAGGTTCGGTACTGCCGGGGGCATCAATGATGACCAACGACAAAGAAGTGGCAAACCACTCCATCGTCACCCAACGGGTGCATGAGGCCGGTGGCAAGATCGCGATGCAGATCCTGCATGCGGGGCGCTATGCCTATGGGCCGAAATGTGTCGCACCCAGCCCTGTGAAATCTCCGATCTCTCCGTTCCCGCCGACCGAACTGGACGAAGAGGGTATCGAGAAACAGATCAGCGATATCGTGAACGCCGCGGTCCTGGCCCAGAAAGCGGGCTATGACGGGGTCGAGATAATGGGGTCCGAAGGGTATTTCCTCAACCAGTTTCTGGTGACTCACACCAACAAGCGCGAGGACCGTTGGGGTGGCTCTTACGAGAACCGGATGCGCTTGCCGATCGAAGTTGTCCGCCGCACGCGCGAGGCCGTCGGCACGGAATTCATCATCATCTACCGCTTGTCGATGATTGACCTGGTTCCCAACGGATCTACTCATGATGAGGTTGTGGAACTGGCGCAGCGGATCGAACAGGCCGGCGCCACGATCATCAACACCGGCATCGGCTGGCACGAGGCGCGGATTCCCACCATTGCCACCAGCGTTCCGCGCGCGGCCTTTGCTTGGGTGACCAAAAAGCTGATGGGCAAGGTCTCGATCCCGGTCATCACGTCGAACCGGATTAACACGCCGGAAGTCGCCGAAGAAGTTCTTGCCACGGGGTGCGCCGACATGGTTTCGCTGGCCCGCCCGATGCTGGCAGATGCGGATTTCGTCAACAAAGCCATCGCTGCTGAGGCGGCGACGATTGCACCCTGCATCGCTTGCAACCAGGCCTGTCTGGATCACACATTCCAGGGCAAACTGACCTCGTGCCTGGTAAACCCGCGCGCTTGTCACGAAACCGAACTGGTGATCACACAGGCCGACAGCGTCAAGAAAATCGCCATCGTAGGGGCGGGCCCGGCAGGCCTGTCCACCGCAATGACCGCCGCGCAGCGTGGCCATGACGTGACCATTTTTGACCGTGCCCGTGAGATCGGCGGCCAGTTGAACATGGCCAAGCAGGTTCCGGGCAAAGAGGAATTCTGGGGTCTGGTCGACTGGTACCGCGCCATGATTGCCGATTTGGGCGTTAAGGTCGAGCTTGAGCGTGAAGTGGGCGCCGATGATCTGGCCGGCTATGACGAGGTGGTAATTGCCACCGGTGTCGTTCCGCGTGATCCGAAAATCCCTGGTCAGGACCGAGACAATGTCGTCGATTATATCGACGTCCTGCGCCACAAGACCCCGGTTGGCCAATCAGTGGCCGTGATCGGAGCAGGTGGGATCGGCTTTGACGTGTCCGAATTCCTGCTGGAAGAAGGCCACAGCATCACCACCGACTTGCCTGCCTGGATGAAGGAATGGGGCGTTACCGACCCGGCCGAGCATCGCTCGGGGCTGGCGCCTGAAGGGCCACAACCTGCCGCCCCCGCGCGCCAGGTGACTTTGCTGCAGCGCAAGGCGCAAGCCCATGGCAAAGGGTTGGGCAAGACCACCGGCTGGATTCATCGCGCAACGCTGAAGATGAAAAACGTCAATTTCGTCGGTGGCGTGAATTATGAGCGGATCGACGATGACGGGCTGCATGTGAGTTTCGGCGAAGCACGCGAGAACCCGACAGTAATTGCGGTGGATACGATTGTTCTGTGCTCGGGCCAGATCTCGGACCGCAGCCTGGCCGATACGTTGATCGAACGTGGCATCACCCCACATGTGATCGGCGGCGCGGATGTTGCAGCCGAATTGGACGCCAAACGGGCCATCAATCAGGGCACGCGGCTGGCAACCACTTTCTGATATGCCTTGGCCCGGTCCAGAACCGGGCCAATCACTCTGCTGGTACTGGGGTCAGTCGGCCAGCGCCAGCTTTGCACCCAATGCCCCAAAGGCGCCGGCGAAACAGCGCCTGACCCAAGCCATGACAGTGGGCCGCTGGATCACATAGTCGCGTGCCACCGCCGCGAAAGCGCCATAGCCAACAAAGACGACAAAGGTCATGACCATGAAGGACAAGGCCAACTTGATCAGCTCTGCTTCGGCGGCACCCGTACCGGCGGGAATGAATTGCGGCAGAAAGGCCAGAAAGAACAAAGATAGCTTGGGGTTCAACACATTGATCAAGGTGCCTGTGAGTGCAATCTTCACATACCCTTTTGCGGGTTTCTGGCTCTGTACATCCAATGCTCCGCCTTGCCGGACGATCCCCCAGGCCATGTAAAACAGATACAGCACCCCAAGGTATTTTAGCACCAGAAAGGCCAGCGCGCTGGTATGCAGCAGGGCCGCAAGACCGACGATACTGGCCAGCGCAGCAGGTACGATCCCTATGGTACAGCCAATCGCCGCCGCAAAACTGGCCCAAAAGCCACGCCCCAACCCAACCGCAAGCGTATAGATCGCGCCGGTGCCCGGTAAAAGCACAACGATCAGAGACGTCAGTAGGAACTCTGTCGACATCCTGGCCCTCCTTTTCCTAGCACGCAGGATTTCCGGTTCGAAAGGAAAAGTAAACGCCATACATCACTGTGGCCCGGCGACATTCCTGAAAGCCCACCGGATACTAACAGCAGAAGTCTCTTATCGCTTATTCAACGGTTATCGTAATCACCTCGGACACGATGGGCGTGGAATGCGGTACATGACCTGCATCGCCCAGCACTAGCTGAAGCGTATGTTCGCCTGCAGCCATTTCCAGCGTCACCTCGGTCTGACCGCCGCCAAAATGGATATGATTGTCATCCGCGGGCAGACCATAAGACAACTCATCCGCACCGTCCTCTCCCTGCCCCAAAGGCGGTCGGTCGATCAGCAGATGATGATGCCCGGTGTTTTCCTTTTCAGTACCCGCCGGCGCGACCCCCATGCCGCTGAGGCCAAAGACCACGGTGACCGGAGATTGGACAACGTCGCCGTCAGACAATTTCACAAAATAGACCTGCGCTTCGGGGTTTGATGGTGTTTCACCCCCGGCCAGAGCAAATGTCGCCGACAGGCAGGTTGCGGCAATAGCTAAAACAGCTTTCATAATCTTCTCCGTTGTCACAAATTTGCCATCCTCATGGTAGCATGTTTCGGCCCGAAATCGAGGATACCCGTTGTCAAAAGGCTTGTGGCCCATATGGAAACCACTGTTTCAGAGTTTCCCCAGCGCAAACGATCCGATTCAAATCCCTGATATTATCCCATGTCCGCCCTGTTTCCGCCCAGATTTGACGTAAAGATCAGTTAAAGAACCTACACCTGGGGAACAAGAATGGACCGACTGACCGAAATGGAAGCCTTCGCCAACGTGGTGGACCAAGGCGGTTTCACCGACGCGGCCAAGAAAATGGGCATCTCAAAATCGGCTGTGTCCAAGCACGTTTCCAGCCTGGAAGCACGCCTGGGCGCAAGACTTCTGAACCGCACGACGCGCCGCGTGTCACCAACCGAAATCGGGCTGGCCTATTATGACCGGGCCCGCCGCGTTCTGAATGACGCGGGCGAGGCTGATGCGCTGGTCACCTCGATGCAATCTGCCCCCTCTGGTCTGCTGCGGATCAGTGTGGCGACAGATTTCGGCGTGAATCACCTATCTCCGGTTCTGTCGGGATTTCTAGCTGCCTATCCCGACATCACGGTGAATATGGTGCTGAACAATCGCTATGTTGAGCTGATCTCGGAAGGGTTCGACGTTGCCGTGCGGATTGGTGAGCTGGAAGACAGCACATTGCGCGCCCGCAAGCTGACCGAAACCGTCAAGCGGATGGTCGCCGCGCCCACCTATATCGAGAAATTCGGGCGTCCGCAAAAGATCGACGACCTGAACGAACACAAGCTGTTACATTATTCCAGCCAGTCTTCGGGCAATGTGTGGAAACTGACCGCACCTTCGGGTGAAAAACGTCAGGTTCGCACCGCCGGGTGGCTCAGCGTGAATGATGGGCAATCCTTGTTGAACGCTGCGGTCTCAGGGCTTGGGATCGCGCATCTGCCCAGCTATCTCTATTCCGACGCGCTGAAGTCGGGCGAAGTTGTCGACGCAATGCCGTCGCTGCCCGATGAAGTGCAAGGCGTTTATGCCGTCTACCCGCCCGGTCGCTTTACGCAGCCCAAGGTGCGGGCATTCATTGATTTCCTCGTCGATGCCTTCAACGAAAAAGGCCCGATGGACTGGTAATTTCTCCCGGTGGAAACTGAACGGCCCGCACAAGTAGTGTGGGCCTTTTTTTATTCGCTGAACACGGCCAGCCCCATACTCTGCGCGACCGTACGCAAGGATTGGATCAGGATATTCTGTCCGGGCAGATCAGCTTCTTTTCTGCGAGAAAGAAGCGCGATATCGCGGTTGGCATTTGTTATAGTCAACGGGCGCAAATGGACCTCATCGCGGTAAATCCCCTGACGTCTTGCATACAGGTCCGGCAACACCGCAACCCCAACCCCCGAGGCCGCCATCAGTACAATGGAATCAAGCGTGGTCCCCTCGTATTCATCCGACACAACCCCACCGCATTCCGCCGCCAGCGCATAGACGATCCGGGACAGACGGTGGCTTTGGTCCAAGGTCAGGATCAGCCGGTCGCGCAAGTCTTGAGCCGTAACACCATACGTATCATTTGACAGCACATCGTCTACGGCAACTCCAATCCACAGAGTCTCGTTGAACAAGCGCTGCTGGATTGTGTTCGGGTGATCCTCGGGCGTGGAAAGGATCAGATCAAACCGACCAGATTTAAGTCCTTGTTCCAGATCACGGGTGTTTTCCTCGCGCACGACAATGCGCAGACCGGGGCGGTCCTGATGGACCTTTTTGATGACCTGAGGCAGCAGGTAGGGCCCGATTGAGGGCAACACGCCCAGCCTTAGCCGTCCTGAGACCGGTGTCTCGCTGCTCATCGCGTGGCGCAGATCCCGGACTTCGGCAAGGACCTTCTGGGCGCGTTCGATGAACTCTTCGCCTTTGGCAGTCACCTGAACACCACCCCGGTTACGATCAAAGATGCGCAGGCCAAGTTCTTGTTCTACAGAGGCAATTTGCGCCGAGAGGCTGGGCTGGCTGACATTCAGAACCTCAGCTGCCAATCCAAATCGACCCAGTCGGCTGACCGTAACGATATATTCCAGTTGCCTTAGTGTTGGGCGCACTTCATAGCTTTAAACTATCCAAAAATTAGAAAGATAATATTTGGATAACAAAAATAGGCAAGGCACTTAGCCCGTGAAATCGGGACAGGAGCCAAAATGCCCAGCGTAATCGAAACCCTTTCCAGCAACTTGCTGGTCCCAACCATCCTTTTCTTCGTCCTCGGGCTGCTCGCGGCTTTTGCCCGCAGCGATCTGTCGATCCCCGGTGGGGCAGCCAAGTTCATGTCGCTGTATCTGCTGCTGGCCATCGGCTTCAAAGGCGGCAGCAGCCTGGCCGAGCATGGCATCCCCATGGATCTGTTCCTGACTTTGCTAGGCGGTGTGGCGTTGTCTTTTGTCATCCCCTTTGTGGCATTCGGCCTGCTCCGGGTCATGACACGGCTGGACGCGTTGAATGCGGCGGCTGTTGCCGGGCATTATGGGTCAATCTCAATCGTGACCTTCGTCACCGCAACCAGCCTGCTGGATTTGGTGGGTCTTGATCATGACGGCTTCATGGTTGCTGTCGCCGCCGCGATGGAGGTTCCCGCCATCCTTTCGGCCCTTTGGCTGGCGCATAAAACCAGCAGCAAGGGCGTCAATGACAATGGGCTGTGGCGCGATCTGTTGGCAAACGGGTCGATTGTCCTGTTGACCGGGGCCTTTCTAATTGGCGCTATTACGGGTGGCGAAGGGATGCAGATGATTGCGCCCTTCATCGTCACACCCTTCACCGGCATCCTGTGCCTTTTCCTTCTGGATATGGGCATTTCCGCAGGGCGCAGCCTGATCAAGAACCGCGACAAGCTCTCGCTGGGTCTGTTTGCCTTTGGAATGCTGATGCCCCTGATCGGCGCTGCGATGGCCTGGGTGGTCGGGGCGGTGATCGGCCTGCCCGAAGGCAGCCTGTTCCTGTTCATGGTCCTGTCTGCATCCGCCTCGTATATCGCTGTGCCCGCGGCGATGAAGATCGCGCTGCCAAAGGCCGAGGCCGGGATTTATCTGACCCTGTCGCTGGGTGTGTCCTTCCCGTTCAACATCACGATCGGGCTGCCGCTGTACCTGTGGTGGGTGATGTAGGGATCAGTTGATCAGCAGAACCGCCTCGACCCGGCGGTTGAGTTCGCGACCTTCGGGCGTTGCATTCGAGGTGATCGGGGCCAGATAACCAATCCCCCGCGCCTCGACCCGGTCGGCGGCCACGCCGTATTTCTCGATCAGCCGGGCGCGCACGGTTTGCGCCCGGCCCGTGCTGACCGAAATATTGGCCTCGAGTGCGCCGGTATCATCCGTGTGCCCGACCAGAGCCAGCCGCGTTCCGGGATTGTCCGACAAATACTGCGCAATCTCATTCAGAGAGCCGAAAGGCCCCTCACCCAGGGTTATTTCGCCCGTGCGGAAATGCAGATCGCCCAGAATCACGTGGCCCTCTTGGGCAAGCTCTGCCAACAGCCCCTGCGCCTGATCGACCTCTTCTTCGATCACCAGCGGAGGCGCGGCCTCGGCCCTCTCAGGTGACACGCGGATCATCTGCACATAGCCATCGGGCGGGTTTCGGCTGACCAAAAGGCTCAGGACTTCGTCGCCCTTGGCAGCGGACAAAAAGCGATAGTCCTGGATGGCCACATACATGTCAGGCGTCGGGACAACCTCGGTTCCAAAGCGAAAATCGAAGCCACCGCAACTGCGGGCGTCGCAGTCAAAGAGAACCTCATACCCCTGGGCTTTGATCTGTTCCCGCAACGGGGCGAGCAGCTGCAAAGTGGTGCTGGACCCGGCCTGCAGCCGCCAGGTATAGCGCTCGACCCGCCCTTCGACCCGGCGCGCCGGGACCACCCCGTCGACGTAGGGGCCGGTGGGCAGGTCATAGCTGTCGAGCGGGCTTGTGCGGTCGCTGACCAGACGCGCGCCCGAAGGCAGCGTCAGCTCTTGGCCGACAACGGGCGACGCAATGAGCAACAGGAATATGGCGAGGCGGCGGATCATCGGGATTGGGCGTGATACTCGGGGTTGGGGGCCATCGCGGTCGCGCTTGCAACACGGTTCGACATGTTGAAAAAGCCGGTCACATTGGCAATGTCCCAGATATCGCGGTCGCTAAACCCGGCATCGCGCAAAGCCTGTCGGTCGGGCTCTTCGATCTTGGTGCTTTCGGTGGTCATTTTAGCCGCGAAATCCAGCATGGCACGCTGCCGCTGATCCAAAGGCGCAACCCGGTAGTTCATGATCAACATTTCACCCAGCTGCGGATCACCGGACAACTGCCTGACAGCCGCACCATGTGCGACAAGGCAATAGAAACACTTGTTTATTGCCGACACGACCACCGCGATCATCTCACGCTCGAGCTTGGACAGCCCGCTATC
The DNA here is from genome assembly GCF_059610845.1 of Ruegeria sp. CDSC021. Taxonomy (NCBI): domain Bacteria; kingdom Pseudomonadati; phylum Pseudomonadota; class Alphaproteobacteria; order Rhodobacterales; family Roseobacteraceae; genus Ruegeria; species Ruegeria sp. CDSC021. The sequence goes on along the minus strand of NZ_JBXWOK010000016.1, from coordinate 9,163 downwards.
GGCCAGCATCAGATCGTTATACATCGCGGTGAACGCGTTCAGCTTGTCGATGTCAAAGGCATAGGCCCGCAGGACATTGGGCACAAACCCCAGCTTTTCGACGCAAATGTCGAAGTATTTCTGCGTCTCGGGCGGCAGCGGATCAGCCATCGGAAGGTTCAGCGCGGTGGGCAGGGCAAGATCGGTCACTTTGGGTTCTCTCCTTCAGCCAGCTGACGGTAATGGTATTCTCCGGCAAGCTCCATCCCAAGCGCGCGATAAAGGCCATTGGCCCCCGCATTCGCCTTGGTGCAAATCACGCTGAGCGTCCCGGCGTCCTGATCCTGTGCCCAGAGCGCAGCCGCGCGCATCGCCCATTGGCCCAGGCCCTGACGGCGATGAGCGGGCAAAATCTCAAGTGCGTGGACCATGGCCACGTCCCCATGCATCGCAACAAATCCAGTACCAGCAGGTTGGTCACTATAGCGAAGCAGCAGGCCGGTCTTTGGACCCGGGGCTCGCTCCATCACGGCCAGCCGCTCTGGTCCAATCCCGCCCTCGGCCCAGATCTCACGCATGATTGCCAGCGGCTCCCATATCGAGAACACCGTTACGCGGGGGAGCGGAAGATCAGTCAGATGCTCAACCGGGCAGGTGTAAATATTGACCGGATCCAACACGGAATAGCCCCGGCCTTCAAGCTGCGTATCCAGCGCCTCGTCCCCTGGCCACAGGCAAAAGATGCGCTTTTGTCCCAGTGCCTGCATCGCGACCTCGGCCGCCGCAATATCCTCATCCGAGGCAGGCCCCAGCGCATTGGCCGCACTTACCCGCGATCCGCCGCCCAGACCCTGACGCACCAGAAACGGCCCCAGCTTTTGGCGCTGCGCAGATGGCCATGTACCCTCGACGACGTCAGGCCAGGTAACGCTCAAAGACCAAGCTCTTTCGCCAACCGGGTTGAGGCCGCGTCGATCCGGGCACCTTCGGTTCCGCGAATGACCACATTGGCGCCAAACACACCGTTGATCTGAAACGGATAACACCCGATGGACAGATCCTGAAAATCCGCTGCGAGTGCCGCAAGGGGGGCGGCGATATCGCCTTCGCCGCGATCCACCCGTAAGGTTTGGGACAGCAGAGGAACACCGCCGGTCAGACCCGGCAATACACTCGCCACCATCGCCTGAAAGACCGAGGGCACCCCAGCCATCACATGAACATTGCCGATGGTAAAGCCTGGCGCAGTCGACACCGGATTGTCGATCAGCGTGGCACCATCAGGGATGCGCGCCATGCGCAAACGGGCAGCGTTCAGTTCCAGCCCGGATTTCTCGTAATGCGCTTCAAGCAAAGCGCGGGCATCGTCGCGGATGTCGATATGCGCGCCAAAGGCACGGGCGATGCAATCGGCGGTGATATCATCATGGGTCGGTCCAATCCCGCCGCTGGTGAAGACATGATCAAACTTTGCCGACAACGCCTGAACGGCGGCTTCGATTGTAGCGGCGTCATCGCTGACCACACGGACCTCTTTCAGGTCGATCCCCTGCTTGGTCAGCTCCTGCGCGAGATAATGCATGTTTGCATCGCGGGTGCGACCCGACAGGATTTCATCCCCGATCACCAGCATGGCTGCGGTTGGATTTTGCATGGCCTGCGCCCCCTTGATCGACCCTTTCCGCAGGTATAGGCCCTGAAGCATGCGATTTGAAACCCCTCTTGTCCCCGCCCACCTGATCCGCCGCTATAAACGCTTTCTGGCCGATTGCAGGCTTGAGGACGGGCGCGAGGTGACAGCGCATTGCGCCAATCCCGGCTCGATGATGGGACTGGCCGAACCGGGCGAGAAAATATGGTTGGAGCCCAATGACGACCCGAAGAAAAAGCTGAAATATGGCTGGCGGCTGGTCGATCACGAAAACGGGCATTTCACCGGCGTAGATACATCCGTCCCGAACCGGGCGTTGCGCGCGGCATTGATCGCGCGGGAGATCCCCGAACTGGCAATGTATGAAACTGTGCGCCCCGAGGTGAAATACGGCGAGAACAGCCGCGTTGATTTCCTGCTGACCCAGCCAAGCCTTCAGGACGCTTATGTCGAGGTCAAATGCGTGACCCTGTCTCGCGAACTTGGTCTGGCCGAATTCCCCGACAGCGTCACAGCGCGCGGAACCAAACATCTAGGGGAACTGACAGCTATGGTGGACCAGGGGCATCGCGCAATCCTGCTGTATCTGGTCCAGCGCACTGATTGTGAGCGAATTGCATTGGCCGCAGATATCGACCCGACCTATGCAGCGGCGTTCGAGGCGGCGCAAGCTAGGGGTGTCGAGAAACTGGTCTATGGCACACGGATATCGCCTGAAGGGGTTTGGGTAAACGTGACCGAAAGCCAATTGTTCATGCAGAAGCGTTGAAGGGGTAGTTTGAGCCCAAAGCGGACTAAGTAAATTCTGGTTTCAGCCTTATAATAATCGTTCCTGCCAGATTGACGATGTGTATGCCTCTCTTGTATCGACCGTGGGGCTTCGTCAGGGATCTCCGTTCCGAGCACTTTGGCATCGTATGTTGTCCAACGTGGCGTTAGTATTGCCAACACTCTGGCATAGTAGAAAGAGCTTTGTTCCGGATCGTAATCGGGGTCTTTCCAATACTCGGATAGAATTGCCTGACCAATATCGTTTGTCCAAGTTGCACTCTCAACGTCAACGGTGTCGCCAACGGGCCCGTCACACTTCGCGTTCACTAGTTCGCGCCCGCCGCAAGATAAATCGTAAACATGTTCCGAAGTTGTCCCGTCGCTATTTAACCACCCTTTGACGATTTGAATGCGGTCTAGATTGGCTCCATCGGGACGCCTCTTTCATATCCATACGCGGCAAAATCTGCACGCGGCAGGTCCGTTTCTTCAAAATCGTATCCGGCAAAAACGCGAACGCGCATGCGCGGACCTGTGGTTGCGTAGACTTCTTTCCGAGCAAGAGCGTGCCAAATGGCCTCGCGTGTGTTTTCTCTTGCCCAAACCGCCGCCATTCCCGACGCCGAAGTTTGCCATGCATATTGGGCAACCTTCTCGTCCCCACCGATGCCGTCCACGACTTCTTCGAAGCGGACCGGGTTCGCAGTGGGTTCAACGGCAGCGTTAAGTTGTTGCCCAAACTCAGTCATGAGAAGTGTGGCGTCTTTCGCTGCCAACAGCGGCACGAGACCCAAGTTCTCAGCGTGATCGGCAACCACCAAAAAGTCCAATGGTCAGCGCAGCCTAGCTTCGACACCGGTGCTGGATATCACCACCTCGTCCTTGGCAAAGCGGTACGCTTCATCAGGGCCTAGCACATTGCCGATCATTCCGGCATCTGCAGAGTAGGACGTATGCAAATGAGTGTCGCCAAAAAAAGACCTGATTGGGAAAGCTCTGCCGTGGATAAAGTGAATACTGCCTGTCGCCGCGTTGAGTGCTCGGGATGTCCTCGGCATGGGCGCAAAAAGCAAGCAAAATGGTAAGAACAGATGCAAAACGGGTCATTTTCGACCTCATCTATTGCACGAATGATGCTACGTTAAATGCATATTTCTACGACTCGTTCTTGTTCTTCGAAATAATTAGATTCTATCTACCGCACTAAGCCGTTGGCTAGGTTCAGCGGGGCGGAGGTGGAAGCACCTTCTTCGACTGGAGTACCTGAAGGATGTCAATAATTGCCTCAGTACTCGTTTCGATTGAACCTCGGAAGAACAGTCCGACGCCACCTTCCCCTAACTCCCGTGTGCCACCGGCGTCGTAAGTTGGCGAGAGAGAGACAAGTTCGGGAGGTAGTTCTGGGCATACCGGGTTTCTTTGAAGTATTGCGTTCGCGGTCTCGATGAATACCTGCCGAACCTTTTCGACATTGCCCTTTGCATCGGACGACTCGGTGAGTTGATCCGGAGCAAGTCTCAGGTCATCCAAACGGAAAAAAAGGCAGTCATCTTTGAATTCGGCCGAAGCGGAAGCACCCACCGTCAAACCACCAGCGAAAGTGTTCTCGCCGCGTATAGATCCACCGTCGCTGCGGCTTTCGCATCGGAAAAGCTCTGCTTCGATCCTCCCACTTAGCGAAATCACTGTATCGTCGGCACGGGCCGTTGCTTCGGTCACGCCGATCAGTGCGTTGCAGACATCTACAAACGCGGCTCGTTTAAGTTCCTCAACAAGTATTTCGTTTGCCCGGCGTAGGTCTATGACACTTTCGATTGAGATCCTTGTCGCGTTCACATCTTTTAGTCTCAATGCCAGATCAACGGGAAACTCAAGATCTCCTAGCTTGACGTCCCCGTTTGCTTCGAAGGTAACCTCTTCAGCCAGCAGCGCGGTTCCGAAAAGCCCGGCAGTAGCTAGTATCAGAAGAAAGATCCGATCCATCATCCCGCACCCCCAACAATACCGCGAGATTGCATAACCGCCAGGAGTTCCATCATCGTCATCGCACTAGTGTCGATTGAGCCGCTCAACGCAACACCGATGCCACCGTCACCAATTTCTCGTGTACCGCCGGCGTCGAAAACCGGATTCAACGAAGAAAGCTCCGAAGGCATCTCCGGACAAATCACATTCTCTTCGGTGAACTCCTTTGCCTTGGTGAGAACGACCTCCTCGACACGCTCCGTGAGGCCAATTAGATTAACCAACCCGCCGACAAACCCGGTAGGTTGAAGCACGACGTCGGCAAGATCAAAGTGAACGCATTGATCTTGAACATTGGCGCGTGCCGCTGCGGCGATCCCAACAGTCGTCGAGATAAAGCGTACTCCACGCCCGTTGGTCCCCTCGGATTCTTCGTTTCGACAACGATAAAGCTCGACGTCCACTGAGCCTACGAGTTCAATGAGATCACCGCTGGCGCGGGCGTCGTCGAGTTCAAAGTCAACATTCAAAGAGCAACTTTGTTCCAGACTACCCGACAGAAGCGCGGGCGCTTGGACTTGGATTTCTCGCAGATCTAAGAGCCCCCGGAAACCTAGGCGCGTTGACGTAACACTGCTGATGCCCGCGTTAAATGTGTAAGGTAGGTTTTTCCCACGAGCGGGAATCTTGTTTGAGATGCTAAATTGTACTTCCCCGGCGTAGTCGCTTGGCGACGCATTCTGTGCACTGGGTCGAGCGTTCAACTCGGACTTCAAAAGTTCTGGGTTCGTGGTTGCACAGGATGCGATGAACAGCAAACACACAAAGGCAAAAGGTACGGTTTTACGCGCCCCAAGTTCCGCCAAACTCCGTTGTAGTTCTATTCCCATTACCCTTCGCTCAACCTCACCGTTGAATATCAACCCTACCGTACAGCGTCACGGCGAAGGTCAACAGTTTGCACCACGAAAATATACTGGTGCGGTGTTGTGTTGTCGCAACGACTTGCAGTTGACGCGGGTCCTTTGAAACTTCGAGCATAAGCTCTGCCCACAAGACTTTTCTCTCGCGTTAAGCCCTGAGAAGGAGCAGATGCATTCGGGCATCTGCCAATATTGCGAGGGTATACTTTCGATTCGTCGCCATGCCAGCACCTCTCATCAACAAACCGACTCCTAGGCGACACAATGTGTTTTACTCTCGACACAGGGTGCTTTTCACCTCCACAAGGGTGTTACGCCACTAAAGAGGGAAAAACCATGCGCTTGCTTTCTATACTTATTGTGACGGTTCTATTCACAACCGGCGCGGTTGCCCAAACAATCGACAGGATAACAAAAAACAACGAAATCCGATTTGGTTTTCGAACAGATGCTGCTCCGTTGTCTTACATTAACGACCAAGGTCGCCCGTTTGGTCTGTCACCGTTGATTTGCGATCATGTAGCGAAGGTAATTGCGCAGAAACTGGAATTGAAGGATTTGAATGTTCAGTTCATTCCGGTCGACTCTAAGGATCGTTTCGACAAAGTAGCTTCCGGAGAGGTGGATATGCTCTGCGGGGCAGCGTCGATTACACTTTCCCGACGCGAAATTGTTGATTTCTCAATTCCAACTTATGTCGATGGCACGTCCATATTGTTACCAATCGAGGCTGAAGGCACCTTGGGTGCACTCGCGGGAAAGAAGGTTGGAATGAGAAGCAGCACAACAACAGAAGCGTCCGTTCTGAATTCATTTGAAGCTGCAGGTATCGACGCAGAAATGGTGCGGTTCGCTTCACACCCAGACGGTATCAAAGCACTTCGAGACGGTGAAATTGACGCCTATTTTGCAGATCAGTCGATTTTGCTGGTCAACTACATTGCTGCGGGGCTAAAGGGCAAATTCAAACTATCCCAGGAAATACTGACGATAGAAAAGCAAGGATTGGCTATTGCGAGGGGTGATGATAACTTTCGATTCGTTGTCGATAGTATTCTGTCAGAAATGTATGCTCAGGGCACAATGGAAGAGATATTTCGTCTCGCTTTGCCGGGGGTGGAGCCGAGCGAAGCACTAAAAGCTCTGTATGTTTTCGCCCCCATTAATCCCTGAGGCTTGTCGCGCAAAACAGTTTTGTTGGGAGTTAATCGCCCTGCGCCATAGAAGCTGGCCTTGTAAGCAAATTGACCGCTCAAGCCAGCTTGACCAATGACCATGTTTTACTAAATGATCCTCCATTTGGCAGGCCAGTTGCCAGAATCACGGTCTTAGGCGATCCTTCGATAAATTGAAGGATCGCAATATGTTTAGATATACAATATTTGCTCTCAGTTTAAGCGCATCTAACGCCCTGTTTGCACAAGAGGCGTCCGATACTGTTGCAACGGAAGTTACGTCTGAGACTTCATCCGACCTTCTATCTGATGCTGAGTTGCAAACTTTGGTCGCCCCGGTGGCTCTTTTTCCCGACACTCTACTCATACAGATATTTGTTGCGGCCACTCAGCCACTGGAGATTGTTAAGGCAGAACGGTATTTGTTGGATAACGCCGACCGCGACCCCGTAGAGCTCGAGCCGGAAATCGAAGCTATGGGCTGGGATCCGTCTGTAAGTGTATTGGCCACGGCGTTCCCCGAAGTCGTCGGTCAAATGGCCACCCACATCGATTGGACCGAGACAGTCGGCACCGCCATGCTGGCCCAGTCCGACGATGTACTGGATGCGGTGCAGGTAATGCGGGATCAGGCAATTGACAGCGGAGCTCTTGTTTCCGGGCCCGAGCAAACTGTCGAGGTATCTGATGAAGAAACGGTTGTAATTACTCCGACACAACCCGAAACAGTGTACGTCCCGCAATATAATCCCGAGACTGTCTATACCGGCCCGTCGACCGGGGACGTAGTGGGCGCGGCCTTGCTGACATTTGGCACCGTGGCGCTGATCGACGAGATTTTCGACGATGACGACGATTGGTATGACTATTGGGGGTGCCGGAATTGCGGCGGATGGGGCGGTGGCCCGATATACAGAAACCCGGACATCGACATAGACGTCGACGGCAACGTCAATATCGGTAACGATATAGATCTTGGTGACCGAACTGATATCGGATGGAAACCCGATCCTGACCGAAAAAAGGAAGCCCGGGACAAGATCGCTGATCACAAAAGGCCGGAAGGTGGTCGCGGCGACCTGCCTGTCAACCGCCCCGAGGGTCGCACGGACGAACTCCGCGCAAAACTGAGCCGTGAATCCGGTGCTGCAGACATTAGCAGGGGAGGCGCGGCAGCAGTTGCAGCTGGTGCAGGGGCGGGGGCTATCGCGAGCGGTGCTCTGGCCAATCGAGGTAGTGGGGGCAAGTCCTTGCCGCAGGTGAATCGCGGTAACGTTGATCGGGACAAGGCTGCTGCCAAGCAGCAGGCCATCGATCGGACTAAACGGCCAGATGCGGCGAAGAAGCCTGTCAAAAAGAAACCGCAAGCAGCTAAGAAACCTCAGGTAAAAAAGGCCACGGCTCAGCAAAAACCCGCTGCGTCCAAAGGTAAGGCTATGAAGAAAAAATCTTCAGGCGGCAAAGCTCACAAGGCGTCCAAACGGGGACATGCTGCCAAAGGCAAGGGGAGGCGGTAACATGCGTAAATCTGTTTTTTCTATTTTAGTGATCGCAGTGGCTACAGGACCGGCGTTTTCCGACGGTGCCCTGTTCGAAACTCCGCAAACCGCGCTGGACGCTTTTGTCGAAGCGTTAAGGGCCGATGATCAGAACAAGCTGCTCGAGATTTTCGGACCAGAGGCAGAAGATCTAATCGGAACGGGTGATCCGGTGGAAGATCAGCAAAGAAGGCAGGAAGTGCTTGGCATGTATGCTAAAGGATACCGCTTTCAGCCCGAGGATGATGGGGTTTTTCTTCTGCTTGGCGAAGATAGTTGGCCCTTTCCGATCCCAATTCTGCAAGCTGAGAATGGTTGGAAGTTTGATTTAGAAGCCGGGGTAGAGGAGCTTTCCGCCCGTGAAATCGGACTGAATGAATTGGAAGTAATCGAAACGCTTGAGGCCTATGTTGATCTTCAGGCGGCGTTTCGTCTTGTGGACCACAATGGCGATGGCGTCATGGAATTTGCCCAAACGATCATATCGGATCCCGGCGCACGAAATGGCCTCTTCTGGCCAGAAGAAGACAGTTTTGTCGGTGAAGCCCTTGCCCGCGCCACCGCCTCGGGGTGGAGCGACGGTGCGGATGATTTCGAACCCGAACCTTTCCTCGGTTACTACTTCGCAATTTTGCAGGGGCAGGGACCAAATGCTCCGGGTGGTGCCTATTCCTATTTTGTCGGCGATCGGTTCGTGGCGGGTCACGCCTTGCTTGCGGTGCCTGCGGACTACGGAGAAACGGGTATCCATTCTTTTCTCGTGGGTGAAAACGGCACCGTGTTCGAAGCGGACTTTGGGCCGGATACGCTTGAAATAACAGCTGAGATATCGACCTATGATCCCGGCCCAAATTGGTCACCAGCCGAGTAAATTTAGATTGGCGGCGACGCTTTGTTGCCGGGCTTTGGTTTGACCGCTTTGTTGCCGCGTGCAGGTGTAGATTGAATGCAATTCTCGACTTAAGTGGCAATGGTTCGGGAAGGATCGATTTTGGGAAATCTAATTATTCGATGAAATAATTGCCCTTGATTCAATTCGACCCAATTTGCCCGCTATGGTTTGACCGAATGGCCGTTTTGTCCGCTAGGGTCAGGACTCATAGCCAATAGATGACGAGAGCTGCGATGGCGATTGCTGAGAGGAAGACCTTCGGGCACCTG
>NZ_JBXWOK010000015.1:0-82248 GCF_059610845.1 Ruegeria sp. CDSC021 | reverse complement strand
AGCCGAAGCCGAAGCCGAAGCCGAAGCCGAAGCCGAAGCCGAAGCCGAAGCCGAAGCCGAAGCCGAAGCCGAAGCCGCTCTTACGTCGCCTGATCAGACCGTCGCAGAACCGCCGGTCGAAAAACGCGGCGGCTTTATCCCGGCGCTGATTGGCGGTGCGATTGCTGCGGCGGCCGGGTTCGCTCTGGGTCAAAGCGGCGCGTTCTCCTCGGGTGAGTCCGACGCAATCGCTGCGCTTGAGGCGAAGCTGATCGCACAATCCGATCAGATATCAACACTGTCGAAGTCTCTGACCGACGGATCGGACCTGTCCCAGAAGATTGACGCGCTGACCAGCCAAATCGCGCCAATCACCGCTGATCTGGATGGGGTGAAGTCCAGCATATCCGATCTGACCAACAAGGTTGATCCGCTTGCCAGCCGTTTGGCCGAGTTGGAAAGTGGCGCGCTGACGCAGGGCGCTTCACCTGAAACCGGCGCGGCCATCGAAGCCGAGCTGAAAAAACTCCAGGACTCTTTGGCCGCGCAACGGGCCGAGGTGGAAAAGATGGTGTCCGACGCTCAGACGCTCGAGGCCGAGGCTGCAGCAAAATCGCTGGCGGCGACCAATGCAGCCCTTCTGTCACGGGTGCATGAACAGTTGAATACGGGTCAACCTTATGGCGACCTGATTGCAGAACTGAAGGCCGCAGGCGTAACCGTTCCCGAGGCGCTGGCAGCACCGGCAACCGAAGGTGTCGCGACGATTGCAGCACTTCAGGACAGCTTTGCGCCCGCTGCGCGCACGGCGCTGGCCGATGCGCGGGACGCGGACAAGGGCACCGGAATTGTCGCGTTTTTGCAGCGCCAGACAGGTGCACGTTCGGTTACCCCGCAAGAAGGTGACAGCCCCGATGCGGTCCTGTCGCGGGCTCAAGCCGCTTTGTCGGGCGGAGATGTCTCTGCTGCCCTGGATGAGCTGAAATCCCTGCCCGATGCAGCCAAAGCTGCATTTGAAGGGTGGGAACAGGCGGCCCAGACGCGGGTTTCTGCTGTGGATTCTGCAAATGCGCTTGCCTCAAGCGCGAACTCGAACTGAGGGGCCTGCTATGCTGTGGTCACTGTTTAAGATCCTTGTTTTTGTTGCGATTGTCGGCTTGCTGGCTCTTGGCGCCGGGTTCCTTATGGAAACCAAAGGCGGGGTGCAGATCACAGCGGGTGGCACGGAATACACGCTTGGTCCGCTTCAATCGGTCATTGTGCTGGGCGTGATGATCATTGCGATCTGGCTGTTCTTCAAGCTGCTGACCCTGCTGATCGCCACGCTGAAATTCCTCAATGGGGATGAAACAGCCCTATCGCGTTATTTCGACCGCAGCCGGGAACAGCGCGGATATCAGGCATTAACCGATGGGATCATGGCGCTTGCCTCGGGTGAGGGGCGGATCGCGATGAACAAGGCCGCCAAGGCCGAAAAGCTGCTGAACAAACCCGAGCTGACCAACCTGCTGGTGGCCCAGGCCGCCGAGATGAATGGCGATACCCAAAAGGCATCTGAAACCTATAAGAAACTGGTAACGAATAATGCCACGCGTTTTGTGGGGGTGCGCGGAATCATGAAGCAGAAGCTGGCCGAAGGCGATGATGACACCGCCCGGAAGCTGGCCGAAAAGGCATTGGCCATCAAGCCACGCCATCAGGAAACGCAAGATATCCTGCTGGGCCTGCAGACCAAGTCGCAGGATTGGGCTGGGGCCCGATCAACGCTGACCGCCAAGCTGAAATCCGGGCATTTGCCCCGCGATGTGTTCAAGCGCCGCGATGCGGTGCTCGCCTTGTCCGAGGCAAAGGGCATTCTGGACGAAAGCTCGACCGTAGAACAGCAGGAACAGGCAATCGAGGCCAACCGCCTTTCCCCTGATTTGGTGCCTGCCGCAGCGATGGCTGCCCGTGCCTATATCGAAAAAGGCAAGCCGCGTGCCGCAACGAAGATTCTGAAAAAGGCATGGGAGGCACAGCCACATCCCGATCTGGCCCATGCCTTTGCCGATATTGCACCGGATGAATCACCGGCCGAGCGCATCAAACGCTTTGCGACGTTGACCCGCATACACGCGCAGAATCCGGAAACCTGTCTGATTCTGGCCGAGTTGAACATCGTCGCCGAAGATTTCCCCGAAGCGCGCCGCGCGCTGGGGGATGTGGTCGAAAAACAGGCTGATGCCCGCGCCTATACGCTGATGGCAGCGATTGAACGTGGCGAAGGGGCCTCGGATGTGGTTGTGCAGGGCTGGCTGGCAAAGGCGCTGAACGCGCCGCGCGGGCCGCAATGGGTCTGCGACAACTGCCATGACATTCAGCCGGAATGGGGTCCGGTCTGTCAGAACTGCCACAGCTTTGACACGCTCAGCTGGCAAACGCCGCAAACGCCAGAGATCGCCTCGGCCACCGGTGTTCACATGCTGCCGCTGATCGTTGGCGCGCTTGAGGACAAGGCCGACACCGATATGGATGAGGTCGACGAGGCCGATGAGCCTGAGGTTATCGAGGCAGAGATCGAACCGGTTCGGCCTGATATCGAACCGGCCATCGACGAAAAGACCTAGCGCGCACTTTCCACGTCGAAGGCGTCGTTCCACAGCTTGAACAGCTCGGCCCGTCGGTTCTGATCTCTGGCCACCAATAGAGCCGGCGATAGGGCGATGAACCTTCGGGCGCTGGGCGTTAAACCCGTATCGGCGGTGTCCATCTGGGCGACGAGACCCGAAGTTGCCAGCAGGGTTTGCGCCTGTGGCGACAGGAGAAAATCCAAGAATTCCGTGGCGGCTTGTTTGTTCCGCGCCTGGCGCGGGATCATCAGGGCACGTGACAGGACCAGAGTATAGTCTTCTGGCAGGATCACCCCAATGCCCGGGGCCTTGGCATTGGCCACATAAGACCCCAAAACGTTATAGGCGATCAAAAAGCGCCCGTTGGCCACATCGCGGATGATTTCCGCAGAACAGCAAGTGGCCACCGCGTCGATACGTGCAAAACCTTCGATCAAAGAGCCGAAAGTCGTGGCCTCAAGGCTGTCTCCATAGGCAAACAGATAACCCAGACCCGAGGCCGCGATGTCATAGGTTGCCACGCGCCCACGCAGTAGATCCGGCTGGGTTCGCATCATGTCCAGCAGGGCGAACCGGCTGCGTGGGACGTTCTGATCCTGTAACAAGGTCTTGTTATAGACGATGACGGCGGGTTCGGTTGTGATCCCCCACAGCTCATCCCGCCAGCGTCGCGCGGCGGGCAGGGCATTGGTAAGGTCGGATTGAAACCGGTGTCCGCAGGCCGAATTCACCAGCCAGACCATCTGTTGAATCGCGGATGAGAACACGATGTCTGCAGGATTTTCACCTGATTTACAGACCGTGCGGCTGTGTTGGAACAGAGCGTTAGATCCCCATTGTTCATAAGTGACCTGCAGATTGGGGTTCAGCGCCGTAAATCGTTCGAGCACGGGGGCGATGATCGCAATGTCGGTGGTTGACCGGATCAACATCGGATCCTGACCTGCGCCGAATTCTGCGATGGCTTCTTGGGCGCGCGAAAGCGAAGGAATCAAACTCAGCACGACAAGGGCTAGGGCTCGGATCATGTGCTGCTCTCATCTGTTCTGGCCGGGAAACTCAGCGCTGCGCGAAACCCGGTTTCATCCCGCCCCATCTCGACTCGGCCGTCAAAGGCCTCAGCGGTGGATTTCACGATGGACAGGCCCAGGCCGGTGCTGTCCTCGCCCGAACCTGTGCTGCGATTGAACCGGTCCCCCAGCTGATCGGCGATTATGGTCGCAGGCCCGGGCCCCTGATCGCGTACCCACAGAACAGCGCGCGCGCCCTCTTGCGCGGCGCCAATACGGACGGGTGGCAGACCATGACGCAGAGCGTTGCCAAGCAGGTTCTTGGCGGCTTCGCCGATCGAAAAGGCATCGCCATTCACAAGAACTGGCGTATCGCCGATTTCCAGACGCACCTCGATGGTGGGGGCCATCAATTCATGATCGCTGTGTTCCAGCACGTCCAGCGCCACTTCGCGTAGGTCAACGGGCAGCCGCGGCGCACTGTCAATACGGTGGATCACCATGGCGCGCGACAGCAACTGATCCAGCAGCGTGCCCAGTGACCGGGTGCGCCCCAACAGCCGATCCAGCGCGCGCGTGCGGGCTGGAAGGTCGGGATCGTCCTGCGCAATCTCGGCCTGGACCCGGATGGCGGCCACGGGTGTGCGCAGTTGATGGGCGGTGTCGGCAATCAGGTTTCGCATCGTGTCCACTTGCCGATCCAGCCGCCCCATGAACCGGTTCATTGCGCTTAGCATCACCTGCAATTCGCGTGGCAACCCGTCGCTGGCCATCGGTGTCAGGTCATAAGGATCGCGACGGGTCAGGTCATCGGACAGCGCCTCAAGCGGGCGCAGGGCCGAGCGGGTGACAAACCACGACATGATCAGCAGCAACATCCCGGCCATCGCCATGGGCAGCAAGGCATCGCGCATCAGGCCCACGGTCATGGATTGGCGCGCGCGCAGGGTTTGGCCGACCAGAATTTCCACCTCGCCCGAGAAATCGCGCTCGGCAAACAGGCGGGTAACGCGGACGAAACGGGCGGGTTCCCCGTTCAGATCAGAGGCGAAATAGACCGGCGCAGTGCCAGTCTGTGGCGGCACCTTGATCACGGTGTCCCGGTCCAGCCCGGTTATGAACGGGCCATCAGGCACCTGTACCGCATAGAAAATCCGGTCATCCGGCGCCTGCGCCAACAGCTGAAAAGCTGAAACCGGAAGGTCGACAAAGGGTTGGCCGTCCTGAATGCGAACGGATTCGGCGATGTCACTGGCCGCGCCCAGCAGCAGCCGGTCATAGGCCTGCCGCGCCGCCAGCCGACCATTGGCCCAGATCGACAGGCCAACCAGAAACCCGCCCAGAACCAGGATCAGAACCACCGCACTCAGAACGCGGGCCGTCAGGCTGTGGGGCAGGCGCAGCCTAGTCATTCAGACCGATCCGATACCCCACCCCGCGCTGGGTGGTTATGCTGATGGCGCTGCCGGTGAATCTCTTGCGTAGCCGCGCGATATACAGCTCGATCGCGTTTTCCCCCACATCGGCGTCTTCGAACCCGTAAAGCGAGTTATACAGCCGTGATTTCGACAGATACTGACCTTCGTGCCGGATCAGGGCGTCCAGGACTGCCGCCTCGCGCGCGGTTAGGTTCAGGCGTTTACCGTTCAGCGTGGCGCTGCGATCCTTGGCGGCATAGATCAGCGGACCCAGCGTGATCTGTTCGCTTTTGCGATCGGCATCGCGCCGGACAAGGGCGCGCAACCGCGCCTCAAGCTCGCGCTGGTCAAAAGGCTTGCCCAAATAATCGTCGGCACCTTTGTCCAAAGCCGCGACACGATCTTCGACCGAAGTCAGTGCCGTCAGCATTAGCACTGGGGTGCGGTCGCCGCTGTCTCGGATTTTGCCCAGAAAGTTCAGGCCGGACCCGTCAGGCAGGTTTATATCCAGAAGCATCGCGTCATAGGTTTGAACTGCGCGGAAATCACGTGCGGATTCGACAGTGGTCGCCAGATCACAGACAACGCCCGACCGCGCCAGATGAGCTATTACGCCTTCGGCCAGATCTACGGCATCCTCGATCATCAATACGCGCATTGTCCCCCCGCGCCCTGCCCTGAATTTCTGTGACAGGTTCGTGACAGCATTATTCTGTAAACAGTACCAGCCCGCAAGGACAGTCCCTTGCGGGAACAGGTTTCGGTTGCAGGACGCAGCCCAAAAAGACCAGAGGAGGAGACACGAATGAAACTGTTTGGAACAAGCGGCGCGATTGCGGCTGCTGTTTTTGCCCTGTCCGGCGTGAGCGCCAGCGCACAGGAATGTATTGCCCCGGCCAACCCCGGCGGCGGTTGGGATTTCACCTGCCGTCAGGTCGGTAAATCTCTGCAGGATCTGGGTCTGATCGACCAGACCATGCAGGTTGTGAACCTGGCCGGCGGCGGTGGCGGTGTTGCCTTTGCCGAGGTCGTCAACAAGCGCGGCGAGGATAATGAGCTGATCGTAGCGGCCAGTGCGGCCACGGCAACCCGCCTGGCGCAGGGCGCCTATCCAGGCAACACCATGGATCAGGTGCGTTGGCTAGCGGCCATCGGTGCGGATTATGGCGTGATCGCCGTTGCTGCCGATAGCGCGGTTAACACGCTGCCCGACCTGTTGGATCAGATCAAATCCGATCCGACGTCTGTGTCCGTGGCGGGCGGTTCCGCCGTGGGCGGTTGGGATCACCTGAAGGTTCTGATCGCGGCCAATGCCTATGGCATCGAGGACGTACGGTCGGTCAAATACATCGCCTTTGATGGCGGCGGCGAAGCTGTGACCCAGCTGTTGGCCGGTTCGGTTCAAGCCTTTACCGGTGACATCTCGGAAGCCAAGGGTTTTGTCGACTCGGGCGATATCAAAGTCATCGCCGTTTTGGCGCCTGAACGTCTTCCCGGCGAATTCGCCGATTTCCCGACGGCCAAGGAACAGGGCATTGATGCCATCGGCGCAAACTGGCGCGGGTTTTACGCCCCTGGCGGAATGAGCGATGAGGCCTATGGCGATTGGGTTGGTAAGATCGGTGATCTTTACGCCTCGGATGAATGGAAAGAGGTCATGGCCGCCAATGGTCTGGCCCCGCTGGACCTGCAAGGCGCAGCTTTCCAGGATTTTGTTGCACAATCCGTGGGTCAGATCCAGACCATCTCGAAAGAGATCGGGATCATCAAATAAGACCAGCACTCACCTGAGAGCGGGGTGTCGCGCCGGGCGCGCGGCACCCCGACCAGACCCATACTTCCCTTACATAGGAGATACCCATGAGTGATCGCATATTCGGGGTCTTCGGCATTCTTCTTGCCATCGGCTTTGCCCTGTCAGCGCTGGCGATTGAAGAGAGCTTTCTGTCAGACGCGGTTGGCCCCAAGGCCTTTCCACTGATTGTCGCCGCCATCCTTGGCCTTTCCAGCGCGGTCATCGCGTTGCGCCCGGATGCCGAGCCCGAGTGGCCCGCGCTGGGCCGGCTGGTCGAAGTCGGCGCCGCTGTAGTCGTGATGATCTTCTATGCCGAGCTGTTGCCGGTTCTGGGATTTGTAATCTCTACCGCCTTTGCTGCGGCTTACCTGGCTTGGCGGCTGGGATCTGGTCCGATCGAAAGCGTAGTGGTCGGAATCGGTACTTCTGTCGGTATCTACGTCATCTTCCATCTGGTTCTGGGCCTGTCACTGGCTCGCGGACCATTGGGTTTCTAAGGGGAACGTCATGGAAACTCTTGCATCCCTTGGCGATGGATTCGCTATCGCGCTGACATGGCAAAACCTGTTGCTGGCCCTGTTGGGTTGTTTTCTGGGCACGATCATGGGCGCGTTGCCCGGTCTGGGCCCGTCGAACGGCGTGGCCATTTTGATCCCTCTTGCGTTCACGCTGGGGCTGGGCGCGACGCCGTCTCTGATCCTGCTGACCAGTGTTTATTATGGGGCAATGTATGGCGGGAGAATCTCATCGATCCTGCTGAACATCCCTGGGGACGAGCCTGCGATGATGACCTGCTTGGACGGGCATCCGATGGCCAAAAAAGGCCTTGCGGGCGAGGCGCTCTCGCTGTCCGGTATCGCCTCATTCATTGGTGCGTTTCTGGCCACATGGGGCCTGATCTTTCTGGCGCCGCAGCTGGTCAAGATCGCGCTGCTGTTTGGACCGGCTGAGTATTTCGCCCTGTTCGCGCTGGCCTTCATGACGCTGGGCGGCGTGTCCTCGACCAATCAGGCGAAATCGGCTTTTGCCGCTGCGCTGGGCCTTGGGTTGGCGACCATTGGTGTCGATACCCAGACCGGCGTGCCTCGGTTCACCTTTGGCGAAGTGCACCTGTATGATGGGCTGGATTTCCTTGTCGCCATTGTCGGCCTGTTTGCACTGTCCGAAGTGTTCATCTTTCTGGAAAACCGTCATGGCGGATCGGATGCCGCTGGGCGCAAGTTGAATATCGGGCGGCTTTACCCGCCGATGTCGATGATCAAGCAATGCATGCCGACCATGCTGCGCACCTCATTCCTGGGCTTTCTGGCGGGGGTTCTGCCGGGGGCCGGGGCGTCTTTGGGCTCGTTTATTTCCTATTCGATGGAGAAACGGTTGGTCGACAAGGACAACACATTTGGCACCGGTGATCCGCGTGGTGTCGCCGCGCCCGAGGCCGGCAACAACGCCGCCGCCGGGGGGGCCTTGGTGCCGATGCTGGCGCTGGGCGTGCCGGGGTCAGGGACCACCGCCGTGCTGCTGGCGGTTCTGTTGGCGCTGAATATCACGCCCGGACCGCTGCTGTTCACCCAGAACCCGGATGTGGTCTGGGGCCTGATTGCGGCACTGTTCATTGCCAACTTTATGTTGCTCGCGATGAATATCCCGATGGTGGGCCTGTTCACCCGCGTCCTGATGGTGCCCTCGCGTATCCTGATGCCCGTCGTGGCGATGGTCAGCTTTGTGGGTATTTACGGCATCTCGGGGTCCAGCTTTGATCTGCTGGTGATGATCGGGTTCGGTGTCATGGGCTGGGTTCTGCGCAAGCTGGACGTGCCGCTGGTGCCGATCATTCTGGGCACGCTGCTGGGCAACTCGATGGAGAATAACCTGCGCCGTGCGGTCACCATCGACAATGGCAACTGGTGGACGCTGGTTGACAGCCCGCTGGCCATCGGCTTGTGGTCCATTGCCCTGATCGGATTTGTTCTGCCTCTGATTGTAGGCGCGCGTGTCAAAGCCAAGATGCATCAGCGCCGCGACGAAGAGGGCGCGATCAGCGACTGACCGCATTGGGCGTCACCGCAAACCGGTGGCGCCCGATTAGGTAAGATTTGGGGTCGCGTATCCTGATCTGAAACAAAAAATTGAAACATTTGGCAAAAACCGCGTTATTGATAGGCACAAAGCTGTTGTGCGAAGGATGCCAGAATGAAACTCAGTGACGAAATCCGCATCGCTGCCCCGCGGGACGTGGTGTATGAGGCGCTGAACAACCCCGATATCCTGCAGGAATGTATCCCCGGCTGCGAAGAGCTGACCCAATCTTCGCCGCAAGACCTTGAGGCAAAGGTGGTTCTGAAAATCGGTCCGGTGAAAGCGCGGTTCGCGGGTCAGGTCACGCTGGATAAATCCAAGGCACCGGACGGATTTTCGCTGCAGGGCGAGGGCAAGGGCGGGGCTGCGGGGTTTGCCAAGGGCGGTGCCGATGTGACCCTGACCGAAGACGGGTCCGAGACGGTTCTTGCCTATACTGCTAAGGTGGACGTCGGCGGCAAGATCGCCCAGCTTGGCAGCCGTTTGATTGCCGGGACTGCCAAGAAACTGTCGGGGAAATTCTTTACCCGGCTCGGAGAGATCGTCTCAGAACAATCCGGCAGCTAGCCAGTTTCGCGCATTT
Organism: Ruegeria sp. CDSC021; assembly: GCF_059610845.1. Classification (NCBI taxonomy): domain Bacteria; kingdom Pseudomonadati; phylum Pseudomonadota; class Alphaproteobacteria; order Rhodobacterales; family Roseobacteraceae; genus Ruegeria; species Ruegeria sp. CDSC021. The sequence continues at coordinate 72,778 of NZ_JBXWOK010000015.1, read as the reverse complement.
CAGTTGACGGCGACCTCATTCGGCGCAATCACAAGAAAAACTGGCGGGCCAAACCCGAAGCAGGAGGCCAGAGTGATGGATTACGCGCAGCTGGAACGTCTTGAGGAGCGGGTTTCACTCAAGCCCAATGACCGACAGGCCATCCGGCAGCTTGTGACGATGCTGGAATACTCCAACCTACCGAAACAGCATCTGGGCGCCTACAGCAAAGCGCAGCTTGAGGTGACGGGCGGGTTGAAAAAGGGCTGGCAGGCAGCCCTGGTCGACACCGGACGGCAGACCGCCGCCTATTCTGGTTGGATGAAAGCCCTGGACACACAGAAAATCCAGTTGGCCGTGCCCATCGCCCAGATCTATGTGGGTCAAACCATCACCATCAATGGCGAGCATGGGAATTGCGGCCAACGCCTGAATTTCTTTGAAGAAACCAAGGTGATTTGCGGACTGTGCCACGAGTGCTACAAGGTGCAGATCCTGCCTGAGAACCTTGAGGGGATGTTTCAGGTCTATTTCTTGCTGCTCAGCCTGCAGCTGCCCAGGGACAATGCCAGAAAAAGCATGATCGAGCTGCGCGAAGCGGTCAAGTTTCCCTATAAGGCGTATATCTATTGTGAGTCGATCGCAGAGGCGAAAGAGTGTCTTGCGATTTTCCGTGCCGCACAGGCGGAATTTGAGATCACTGGGGTTCACTCAAAAATATCCCACGGATGTTCTGAATACAGTATGGAATACCCCGCGTTTAAGTATTCCGAGGGTGCGGGGGACGACTTTGAAACACCATCCGATTGGAGCGGGATCGAAGAGGCGTATTTCACGGACATTCCGATGCCTGCCCCGGAAAGACCAAGCAATTCCAAACCGATCCTCAGCTTGCGGGACGTTTTTGCCTTTCGGACATGGGTCAGGTTCGCTGAGCTGATCGGTGATAAATCCTGCGAAAAATATGGGACGCGCCTTGGCCCGGAGCTGCCTCAGCCCTTCGTCAAGCGTGTACAGGGGCAGGCGCGGGACCGGCACAGGGAAATGGTGGAGCTTTCTGCACAGGGTTAGCAGCTGTAGCCCATGTGCCAGTGCTGACGCGCGACCGTGGTCTAGACCGGAAAGTCCAATCCCAAATCCACGGTGCGCGCCGAATGGGTCAATGCACCTGAAGAGATATAGTCAACACCCGTTGCCGCGATTGAGGCGATGCGATCCAGCTTCACATTGCCCGAGGCTTCGGTCTTGAGCCTGCCATCCACCATCGCCACCGCCTCGCGCAGCATGTCATTGTCCATATTGTCTAACAGGACGACCGAGGCGCCTCCGACCTCAAGCACTTGGGCCAGTTGGTCCAGACGGTCGACCTCGATCTCGACGGCCATCATGTGGCTGGCATGGGCCTTGGTGGCCTCCAGCACCTGACGCACCCCGCCAGCGGCTGCGATGTGGTTGTCCTTGATCAGGATCGCATCTGACAGAGAGTATCGGTGGTTGAACCCGCCGCCATGCAGCACGGCCAGTTTTTCAACCAGACGCAGGCCGGGGGTTGTTTTGCGGGTGCAGGTGACGCGGGCATTTGTGCCTTTAGTTTCAGCCACGAAGCCGGCGGTCTTTGTGGCGATCCCGGTCAGGCGACCGGCAAAGTTCAGGGCCACCCGTTCGCCCGACAGGATTGAGGCGGCCGATCCCTTGATGGTCATCAGCGTATCGCCTGCCTTACAGGGTTGGCCATCGGCAATATGCGTGGTGATGTCCAATGAGGGGTCGATCAGGCGAAACGCCAGCGCCGCGACTTGCATGCCGGACACGACCGCATCCTCGCGCGCGTTCAGGCAAGCATCATAGGTGGTATCCGCCGGGATCACCGCGCGGGTGGTGACGTCGCCATAGCTGCCAAGATCTTCCATCAGGGCAATGCGGATCATCGGTTCAAGGACAAGATCGGGAACGGTAGAGAAGCTCATGATTGCTCCTTGCAGGCCTGCGCGCGGATGGCGAGTGCTTGGGAAAGGTACATTTCGGATCGTTTGCCGGGTCCGGCCGAGGGGTCGGGGAAATCGGATCGTTCATGCGCGCCGCGGCTTTCTTCGCGCGCCAAAGCGCCCGCCGCGATTAAAGTGGCGGTGGCGCACATGTTCAGGAAAGACGGGTTGTCGCTGTTTGCTGCCTCTAGCCGCGCGATGATGCCAAGCGCTTTGATCAGGCCCTTGCGATCACGGATAACGCCAACATAGCGGGTCATGGTCTGGCGCAGCTCTGTCACGGCGGCAGGGTCAGATGGGGTGCCGCCGTCCTGAAAGGTGATTTCCAGCGGCGGCGTCGCGCTAGGTGTTGGCAGGGTCCGGGCGATGCCTTCCGCGCAGATGCGGGCGTAGACCAGCGCCTCAAGCAGACCGTTCGAGGCCAGACGGTTGGCACCGTGCAACCCGGTCGAGGATGCCTCACCGCAGACCCATAAGCCGTCGATACTGGCGCATCCGCTGGTTTCGGTCGCGATGCCACCCATGTGGTAATGCGCAGCGGGGGCAACGGGGATGGGTTCCTGCGCCGGGTCGATGCCATTGCGGGCGCAATATTCGGCGACCGAGGGGAACTGTGCCTTGATCGCCTCGCCCAGAACCTCGCGCGTGTCCAGCATGGGACGGTTGCCCGCCTGAACCTGCGCATAGATGGCGCGGGCGACGACGTCGCGCGGGGCAAGCTCGGCATCCGGGTGGATGGCCTGCATGAACCGCGCGCCATGACGGTTGATCAAAATGGCCCCTTCACCGCGCAGCGCTTCGGTCGCCAGCGGCGCGGGGTCTTCACCTACATCCATCGCGGTGGGGTGGAACTGGACAAATTCGGCATCCGCAATCAGCGCCCCCGCGCGTGCCGCCATGCCAATCACCTGCCCGCGAATACGCGGCGGGTTGGTTGTCAGCGCATAGAGCCCGCCTGACCCGCCCCCGGCCAGCAAAACCGCAGCCCCGCGCAGCATCACCGGGGCTGACCCGCCATTATCCGCACGCTGAATGCTGACGCCGGTAACGCGCCCGTCTTCGACGTCCAGCCCAAGGGCCATGGTGCCCTCCAGAACCTGGATCGACGGGGTTTCGTGCACCTGTTCGATCAGGGCGGCCATGATCTGCGCGCCTGCCTGATCGCCCTTGACCCGGACGACACGGGCAAAGCTGTGCGCGGCCTCGCGTGACAGCACGTAATCGCCGCCCGCGGTCCGGTCGAAAGGCGTGCCCAGCGTGGTCAGGTCCAGAATATAGTCGCGCGCCTGACGCGTCACCAATTCAGCCACCTGCGGATCAACGGTGCCCGCACCGGCATTCACGGTGTCGTCCGCGTGGCTTTCCGGGCTGTCATCGGCGTCCATCGCCGCAGCCACTCCCCCCTGCGCCCAGGCAGAACTAGCACCCTCGCCCAACGCTTCAGGAGAGATCATCACCACCGGATGCGGGGCCAGTTTCAGCGCAGCATAGAGCGCGCCCAGCCCGGCGCCCACGATGATAACGCGGTCGGTGGTGAGGGTTTCCATCTCGGATCAGAGACCCAGCTTTCGCGACAGGTCGATCATCGCCTGCACCGAATGACGCGCTTTTTCCGCGACCGTGGCGTCGACCTCGACCTGACTTTCCATCGTGTGCAGCACATAGAGGATCTTTTCCAGCGTGATCTTCTTCATGTAGGGGCACATGTTGCAGGGGCCGACAAAGTCGACCTCGGGCAATTCATCGGCGATGTTGGACGCCATCGAGCATTCGGTGATCAGCATCGCCTTTTCGGGCTTTTCGGTGCTGACATACTTGATGATCCCGCTGGTCGAGCCAGAGAAATCGGCCTCGGCCACCACTTCGGGCGGGCATTCCGGGTGGGCAATCAACCGCGTGCCCGGATTCCATTTGCGAAAATCGCGCAGGTCTTGCGCGGTGTATTGTTCATGCACGATGCACGAGCCCGGCCAGTACACGATGTTCTTGCGGCTTTCATTTGCCACGTTCTGCGCCAGATATTGATCCGGCGTCATGATGACGGTGTCGGATTCCATCGCATCGACGATCTGAACGGCATTGGACGATGTGCAGCAGATATCGGATGCCGCCTTCACCTCGGCGGTGGTGTTCACATAAGAGACGACCGGCGCGCCGGGGTATTTGGCGCGCATCTCGTCAATCCCCTCGGCGGTGATGCTTTCGGCCAGCGAACAGCCCGCGGCCATGTCCGGCATCAGCACGGTTTTCTCGGGGCTCAGGATTTTCGAGGTTTCGGCCATGAAGTGCACGCCCGCCTGTACGATCACATCGGCTTCGACGTCGCTGGCCTTCATCGCCAGTTGAAGACTGTCACCCACAAAATCTGACACGCCATGGAAAATTTCAGGCGTCATGTAGTTATGGCCCAGAATGACCGCGTTCCGCTCTTTTTTAAGCGCATTGATCGCCTTGATATAGGGCGCATAGATCGCGAAATCCGGCAGCGTCACCACTCGGTCCATCCGGGCATAGGTCTCCTGCATTTCCTCAACCAATTCGGTCGAAGGTGTCAGGTCATAATGCTGAGAAAGCACATTGGTGATGCTCTGGTGAGTGACATTCATCTCGGCAGTCCTGCCTTGCGTATTGGGGTGGGAAAGGGGTCGGAATTCGTGCTGCCCGACCGTCCAAGAAAACGTTTGATTTCAAAGGCGCACGCCTCTGATCGCACAATTCGAGCGGTTTTGGTCATGCGATCTGGATCATTCCGCATAACCGATGCCTTCGGTCGATACACATGCATAGCAAATGGGCATGAAAAACCGCTCTGAATATCCTACTCAGTTGCTGGATGCATACGGTGAATTCCAGGCGCGGTAAACATACAAAACCCTTAGCCAATACCGGTATGCGTGGATGAATGCGCTTACCTGCTGCAAATTTGCAGTTCGCGGAACAGTTTGTGGTCATCTCGGGTCGGGTCTCTGACGAGGTGTATGGTCCGGGCGGCACGGCCCAACTTGTTACATTTCGTAAGAATTGAGAAAACATCAGGCAAAACTTGACGCTGATCGTGTCGACGTCCCTTAATCGGGGCGTTGGCGTCCGGGCCAGACCCGGACCCGCCATTTCCGGCCCGGGGAGGGGCCGGGTGGGGAGGAGAAAAAGATTGACTCAGACGCAGTCAGGCGCTGAAGGGATGCAGTCTCTTCCGGCGCTGCTACACCGCAATGTGATTCAGTTCGGGGATGCCCCGGCCTATCGCGAAAAGGAATTCGGGATCTGGCAATGCTGGACCTGGGCCGAGGCGGCCAAGGAAATCCGCGCCATTGCGCTGGGGTTTCTTGAGATTGGCGTTGAGAAGGGCGACCATATCGCCGTCATAGGCCGGAACCGCCCGGCGCATTACTGGTCGATGGTTGCGGCCCAAATGGTGGGTGCGATTCCGGTGCCGCTCTATCAGGACGCGGTCGCCGAAGAGATGACATATGTGATGGAACATTGCGGTGCGAAATATGTCGTCTGCGGTGACCAGGAACAGGTCGATAAGGTCATCGAGATTCAGGAAAAAGTTCACCAGATCAAACACATCCTCTACACTGACAAGCGTGGGATGCGGAAATATGATCATTCCCAGATGAACGCGCTGGACGACATCAAGGCCGAAGGCAGCGCAGGTCATGCGCGCTTTGATGCCGAGCTGGATGCGCGTATCGCTGCGATCACCTATGACGACACTTGTGTGATGCTGTATACCTCGGGCACCACAGGCAAGCCGAAAGGCGTGGTGCTGTCGAACCGCAATGTAATCGAAAGCGCCAAGAATTCTGCAGAGTTTGACCACCTGACCCGGAATGAGGACATCCTGTCCTATCTGCCAATGGCTTGGGTAGGTGATTTCATCTTTTCCATCGGTCAGGCCTATTGGTGCGGGTTCTGTGTAAACTGCCCCGAAAGCGCTGACACGATGATAACCGACCTGCGCGAGATCGGTCCGACCTATTTCTTTGCCCCGCCGCGGGTATTTGAAACGCAGCTGACCAACGTCATGATCCGGATGGAAGATGCGGGCAAGCTGAAGCAGCGTATGTTCCACCATTTTATGGCCCATGCCAAAAAGGTGGGTGGGTTACTGCTGGATGGCAAAGCGGTTGGGTTTGGTGATCGGATCAAATACGCGCTGGGCAATCTGCTGGTCTATGGGCCGCTGAAGGATACGCTGGGGTATGGCCGGTTCCGGGTCGGTTATACGGCAGGCGAGGCGATCGGGCCTGAGATTTTCGATTTCTACCGCTCGCTGGGGATTAACCTGAAGCAGCTTTATGGGCAGACCGAGGCGACGGTCTTCATCACCGTGCAGCCCGATGGCGAGGTGCGCGCCGATACGGTTGGTGTGCCCGCGCCAGATGTCGAGCTGAAGATCGCCGAAACGGGCGAGATCTACTATCGCTCGCCAGGTGTGTTTGTCGAATATTACAACAACCCGGACTCGACCGCCTCGACTAAGGATGCCGAGGGTTGGGTGGCCACGGGTGATGCCGGGTTCATTGAGGAAAGCAGCGGTCATCTGCGGATCATCGACCGCGCCAAGGACGTCGGAAAAATGGTCGATGGCTCGATGTTTGCGCCGAAATATGTTGAGAACAAGCTGAAGTTCTATCCCGATATTCTTGAGGTCGTGCTGTTCGGCAATGGCAAGGATCGCTGCGTGGCGTTCATAAATATCGACCTTACCGCCGTGGGGAACTGGGCCGAACGCAACAACGTCGCCTATGGGTCCTATCAGGAACTGACGGCACATCCGCAAGTGTTAGAGACAATCAAGTCCCATGTGGAAGCGGTCAACAAATCGGTCGCCGCCGATGAAATGCTGTCGGGCTGTCAGGTGCATCGCTTTGTGGTGCTGCACAAGGAACTGGATGCGGATGACGGTGAGATGACCCGAACCCGCAAAGTGCGCCGGGGCTTTGTCGAAGAGAAATTCCACGACATCATCACCGCCCTTTACGACGGGTCTTCAAGCGTTTCGACCACGACCGAGGTGACCTATGAGGACGGCCGCAAGGGTTCGATCAGTGCCACACTTGAGATCGTGGATGCGCCGGTTGTAACGGTCGCGCAACACAAGGTAGCGGCGGAATGAAGTCCGGTCCTGCGCCGCTCGATCTATGGTCATCGCCCGCCCGCCATTCCGTGTATTGCGTAAGTCAAGGAGGGGCTGATGTTGGATAGTTCCGAAGGATATGTCACCGAAGACGGCCGCAAGATCGGCGGCGTCGTGATGGAGATGAAGAACATCACTCTGCGCTTTGGCGGTGTGGTGGCGATCAAGGATATCTCGTTCGACATCCGTGAGGGTGAGATTCGCGCCATTATCGGTCCGAACGGGGCGGGTAAGTCCTCGATGCTGAACGTAATCTCGGGGTTCTATATCCCACAAGAGGGCGAGGTCTGGTTTCACGGGGCCAAGCGCCCTCCAATGCGGCCCTATGAGGTTGCGCGGCAGGGGATTGCGCGAACATTCCAGAACATCGCCCTGTTCGAAGGGATGAGCGTTTTAGACAACGTCATGACCGGGCGCCTGAACTATATGAAGACAAATATCCTGCAGCAGGCTTGGTGGAAGGGTAAGGCCGAGGCCGAAGAGACCGAAAACCGAGAGGCAGTCGAACGGATCATCGACTTTCTCGAAATCCAGCATATCCGCAAGACGCCCGTTTCACGCCTGCCCTACGGCTTGAAAAAGCGGGTCGAACTGGCCCGGGCGCTGGCCGCTGAACCCAAGCTGTTGCTGCTGGATGAGCCGATGGCCGGGATGAATGTTGAAGAGAAAGAAGACATGAGCCGCTTTATCCTCGACGTGAATGATGAATTCGGCACCACCATCGCCCTGATCGAACATGACATGGGCGTGGTGATGGATCTGAGCGATCGGGTGGTCGTGATGGATTACGGCAAGAAGATCGGCGACGGCACGCCTGATGAGGTGCGCAACAATCAGGAAGTCATCGATGCCTATCTGGGGGTGAGCCATGACTGATCTACGGAACGGGCTGAGAAAATTCGACGAATTTTCCGGGATGACGCGCCAGATGAAATCTGTTCGGAGGACATAGGATGCCTGAACAACTCGTATTTGCGATGGAAGTCATCCTCAACGGTCTTATGGCCGGGGTGCTCTATGCGCTGGTCGCGCTGGGCTTTGTGCTGATCTACAAGGCGTCAGGGATTTTCAATTATGCGCAAGGGGTTATGGCCCTGTTTGCCGCGATGACTCTGGTCGGGATCATGAACGGGCAGGTGCCGTTTGCACATCTGATCAATGCGACTTTCGGGACGCATATCCATTACTTTGGCTGGAGTGTCCCTGCGCTGCTGGCGATTATTCTGACTATGGCGGTGATGGTTCTGCTGGCTTGGGCGGTGCAGCGGTTCGTGATGCGCCATCTGGTTGGCCAAGAGCCGATCATCCTGTTCATGGCCACCATCGGGCTGGCCTATTTCCTTGAGGGCGTGGCCGACCTGATGTGGGGGTCCGAGATCAAGACGCTGGATGTAGGCCTGCCGCAGGGCATCAACCTCTGGCTCGATGAGGCGACCTTTAACGTCTTCGGCTATGGGTTCTTCATCGACAATCTGGACATTGTGGCAACGGTAATTGCGGCGCTGCTGGTGGCGGCGCTGGTTGTGTTCAGCCAATATACCAAGCAGGGCCGGGCGATGCGCGCTGTGGCGGATGACCATCAGGCGGCGCTGTCGGTGGGGATTTCGTTGAACTTCATCTGGATCATGGTCTGGTCTGTGGCCGGGTTTGTAGCGCTGGTCGCGGGCATCATGTGGGGCACCAAGTCTGGCGTGCAGTTCTCACTGTCGCTGATCGCGCTCAAAGCGTTGCCGGTGCTGATGCTGGGCGGGTTTACCTCGATCCCCGGAGCCATCGTCGGAGGGTTGATCATCGGTGTGGGTGAGAAACTGTTCGAGTTCGCCATTGGCCCGATGGTTGGCGGTGCGACCGAGAACTGGTTTGCCTACGTGCTTGCGCTGATCTTCCTTGTGTTCCGGCCGCAGGGCCTGTTCGGCGAGAAGATCATCGAAAGGGTGTAGTCATGACCAAGCTCATCGCCATTCTCAACGTGATCGCATGGGCCGGGTTCTGGGCGTTTGGGTATATCGCCCTGACCTCGGACGATCTGACCGACAGCCAACTGACGATCGCCGCGATCCTGGCTTTTGCCGGGTTGGTCACGGGTGTCATGGCCTACATGAAACTTGTGCGCGCCTCAGAGGCGAGCGGATATGCCAAAGGCTCCAGCCAACTGAACACTGCTGCCCGCGACCGGGCGCAGGAAGAATGGGGAAAGTAAGACATGTTTTATCGCGAAGCCGGAGATTTCAAAACCTCTTACGTGGAAGACAGCCAGACCTTTCCGATCAAATTTGACCGGTATCGGTACTATGTGGTGCTGGCAGTGGCATTTGGGATCATTCCATTCATCATCAATGACTACTGGGCGAACGCGCTGCTGCTTCCGTTTCTGATCTATGCGATCGCCGCCATCGGTTTGAATGTATTGGTTGGCTATTGCGGGCAGGTGTCGCTGGGTACCGGTGGGTTCATGGCTGTGGGGGCCTATGCCTGCTACAAGCTGATGACGGCCTTTCCCGAAGTCAGCATGTTCATCCATGTCATCCTTGCGGGCGGGATCACCGCCATTGTCGGTGTTCTGTTCGGATTGCCTTCGCTTCGGATCAAAGGGTTCTATTTGGCCGTGGCCACGCTTGCGGCGCAGTTCTTTCTGGTGTGGCTGTTCAACCGTGTGCCGTGGTTCTACAACTACTCGGCATCTGGGCAGATCAACGCGCCCGAGCGGGATGTGTTCGGCATCATCATCACAGGCCCGAATGCTCCGGCCTGGGCAACCTATCTGTTCTGCCTGATCTTCCTGACCTTCTGCGCCATCATTGCACGGAACCTGACTCGGGGAACGACTGGCAGGACATGGATGGCAATCCGCGACATGGATATCGCGGCCGAGATCATCGGGGTAAACCCGCTCAAGGCAAAACTGACCGCCTTTGCTGTCAGCTCATTTTTTGTGGGTATCGCGGGGGCGCTATTCTTTGCGGTCTATCTGGGCGCGGTTGAGGTTGGCGAAGTCTTTGGCATCCAGAAATCGTTCCTGGTCCTATTCATGGTCATTATCGGCGGATTAGGGTCTATCTTCGGCTCCTTCGCCGGGGCAGCATTCTTGGTATTGCTGCCGGTTGTTTTGAAGGTGGTCGGTGTCGATCTACTGGGCTGGCCCACTGATATCGTTGCGCATCTCAATCTGGTGATCGTCGGCGCACTCATCATCATGTTCTTGATTCTGGAACCGCATGGACTGGCGCAGCTTTGGCGTGTGGCGAAAGAGAAACTCAGACTCTGGCCGTTTCCGCACTGACGGGCAGGCCCAAAGACAAGACGGGTGCAAAGCCCGAATTCAACATCGGACCAATCAAGGGAGGAGACACCCGATGAAGACGAAACTGGCAACCCTGGCGCTGGGCGCCATGATGGCCGCAGGTCCGGCCATGGCCGACCTTGTGTTCCCGTCGCTCAGCTATCGGACGGGACCATATGCGGCAGGCGGTATCCCGTTTGCTGACGGCTATGCCGATTATTTCACACTGCTCAACGAGCGTGATGGCGGCATCGGAGGTGTTTCAGCCAATGTGATCGAATGCGAAACCGGCTATAACACCGAAAAAGGCGTGGAATGCTATGAATCCACAAAGGGCGAAGGCGCCTTGGTATATCAGCCATTGTCGACCGGCATTACATACCAGCTGATCCCAAAAGTGACCGCAGATGGCATTCCGCTGCACACGATGGGCTATGGCCGGACCTCTGCTGCGAACGGCAAGGTATTCAGCCACGTGTTCAACTATCCGGCCAACTACTGGAACGGAGCGTCGGGCGCGATCAACTATCTGCTGAGCGAAAACGATGGTGACCTGAACGGTAAGAAAATCGCACTGGTCTATCACAACTCGGCCTATGGCAAGGAACCGATCCGCACGCTGGAGACCCTGGCTGAAAAGCACGGGTACGTCCTGACGCTGCTGCCTGTTGACCACCCCGGTCAGGAACAGAAATCGCAGTGGCTGCAAATTCGCCGCGAAAAGCCTGATTATGTAATCATGTGGGGCTGGGGCGTGATGAACCAGGTCGCGGTGCAGGAAGCTGCGAACATCCGCTTCCCGATGGAAAACTTCATCGGTGTCTGGTGGTCTGGCGCTGAATTTGACGTGCAGCCCGCGGGCGACAAGGCAAACGGCTATAAGGCACTGACCTTTACCGGGCTGGGCATGGACTATCCGGTCTATGAAGATCTGCAGAAATACGTGGTGGATGCAGGCAAAGCGGCGGGTGCGGGCGATCAGCTTGGCTCGGTTCAGTATAACCGCGGTCTCTATGCCGCCATGCTGGCCGCTGAAGCTGTGAAGACTGCACAGGGAATCCACAATACCGCTGATATCGATGCATCCATGATGCGCGATGGTATGGAGGCGCTGGAAATGACCAACGCCAAGATGGAAGCGCTGGGCATGACCGGTTTCGGGCCTGAATTCTCGGTCTCGTGCGAAAATCACGGCGGACCCGGCCTTGTCGGCGTTGTGCAGTGGGATGCTGCGGCCGGAACCTGGAACCCGGTTCAGGACTTCCAGCCGACCGATGCAGATGTGATCAACACGTTGATCGAAGAAGATTCTGCAGCCTATGCAGCGGAAAACAACATCACACCTGGGTGTGAATAAGTGGCTGGCCCCGGTCTTGATCCGGGGCCGCGAAACTGACCAGAGCGGCGGGTAGCCGCCGCTCTATCCCAACGGTCCCTCTCGGGACAGGCATGAGGACACGCGCTGATGCTGGATGCGGCACAAACCACTGACGTGCAGGAGGAAACCCTGCTTGAGGTCAACAATATCGAGGTGATCTACAATCATGTGATCCTTGTGCTGAAAGGCGTCAGCCTAACGGTGCCCAAAGGGGGCATTACGGCCCTGCTGGGCGGCAACGGGGCAGGCAAGACCACCACACTCAAGGCTGTGTCGAACCTGCTGCATTCGGAACGGGGCGAAGTCACCAAGGGATCAATCAAGTATCGCGGGACCAGCGTGCATGAAAGTGAGCCTGCCGATCTGGTGCAAAAAGGCGTCATCCAGGTGATGGAGGGTCGCCATTGTTTCGAACATTTGACGGTCGAGGAAAACCTGCTGACCGGCGCCTATACCCGCAAAGATGGTAAGGCCGCGATCCAACAGGATCTGGACCTTGTTTACACCTATTTCCCACGTCTGAAGGAACGCCGCCGCAGCCAGGCGGGTTACACGTCGGGCGGAGAGCAACAGATGGTTGCGATGGGTCGGGCGCTGATGTCGCGGCCCGAGACGATCCTGCTGGATGAGCCGTCCATGGGACTGGCCCCGCAGCTTGTCGAAGAGATTTTCAGCATCGTCCAAGATCTGAACGAAAAAGAGGGTGTCTCGTTTCTGCTGGCCGAGCAGAACACCAATGTGGCGCTCAGGTTCGCACATTACGGCTATATTCTTGAATCCGGCCGCGTGGTGATGGATGGTCCAGCTGCCGAGCTGCGCGAAAACCCCGATGTTAAGGAATTCTATCTGGGCATGTCGGATGACGGCCGCAAAAGCTTCCGCGATGTGCGCTCATACCGCCGCCGCAAGAGGTGGCTGTAGGCGGATGGAGGGTTTGGCGATGACGAAATTCTACGATGCGCTAGAAACCCGCTCGGCCGACCAGCGCGCCTCTGAACAGTCTGAGGCGTTGCAGGTACAGATCGCGCGCGCGAACTCGGCTCCGGGGTTTGCAGCGCATATGGCGGATGTTGATACGGCAGCTGTAAAGTCGCTGGACGACCTTGTGAAGCTGCCAGTTCTGCGCAAGTCCGATATGGCTAAGGCGCAGGCGTCGCGCCCGCCCTTTGGCGGGTTTACCGTCAAACCGGCCCGGCATTTCCATCATGTTTTCCAGTCGCCCGGCCCGATCTATGAGCCCGGCAGCACCGATCACGACTGGTGGCGGATGGGGCGGTTCCTGCACGCAGCAGGTGTCGGGCCCGGAGACATCGTTCAGAACTGCTTTGGCTATCACCTGACCCCGGCGGGCATGATCTTTGAAAGTGGCGCGCGGGCGGTGGGGGCTGCTGTGCTGCCTGCCGGCACCGGCCAAACCGAACTGCAGGTAACCGCCGCGCGCGATGTCGGCTGCACTGCTTATGCGGGCACACCGGATTACCTCAAGGTCATTTTGGACAAGGCCGATGAGATGGGCGTGGCACTGGATTTCGTGACTGCCGTTGTTGGCGGCGGTGCTTTGTTCCCGTCTTTGCGTCAGGAGTACGCCAATCGCGGTATCGCCTGTCTGCAATGCTATGCCACTGCCGATCTGGGCAGCATCGCTTATGAAAGCCCGGCGATGGACGGGATGATCATTGATGAGCATGTCATCGTCGAGATCGTCACCCCCGGAACCGGAAACCCGGTCGCGCCGGGTGAAGTGGGTGAGGTTGTCGTGACCTCACTGAACCCCGATTATCCGCTGATCCGGTTTGCCACCGGTGACCTGTCGGCGGTTCAACCTGGTCAGTCACCTTGCGGTCGTACCAACATGCGCATCAAGGGCTGGATGGGACGCGCGGATCAGACAACCAAGATCAAGGGTATGTTCGTGCGCCCTGAACAGGTCGCGGCGCTGGTCGACAAGCATGATGAAATCGTCAAGGCGCGCGTCATTGCCGCCCGCCAGGGTGAGATGGACACGATGACGGTTCAGATCGAAAGCGCCGGCGGAAATGACTTGGTTTATGCGAAATCCGTCGTCGAGGTGCTGAAGCTGAAAGGCGCGATCGAAGTCGTGGCGCCGGGATCGCTGCCGAAAGATGGTTTGGTGATCGAGGATCAGCGCGTCTACGAATGAAGGCTGTGCAACTCTGCGGCAGTATGTGTCGCAGATTTGTTTCGCTGCCCACTGGTGTTTCCGAGCGTTTTGGTCGATTAAAGACGGACTCTGCGCCTTAGCCAGTTAAAGCCGGGATCATGGCCGATATCGAAATCTCTGAGCACGGACGGCGCAACCGCGGCGCTGTAGGTACACGCCTCGTCGGCGTAGTGGCCTGCCTTGTGGCGGCAGCCTGTCTGTTGCCGATGCTTGCGGTTGTTCTGGCCGCTACGACAGGCGGCACGGATACGGTTTCGCATCTCCTGGAAACTGTTCTGCCCGGCTATGCTATGACGACGCTGATACTGGTCGTGCTGGTGGCCACGGGCACGTTTTCCATCGGCGTGGGCGCAGCTTGGCTCGTGACGATGACGCGGTTCCCTGGCGTGCGCATTCTGGAAATTGCGTTGGTGCTGCCGCTGGCCTTTCCGGCCTATGTGCTGGCCTATGCCTATACATTCATTCTTGATCACCCGGGAATTGTCCAGACCACCCTGCGTCAGGTAACGGGCTGGGGCCCGCGCGACTATTGGTTCCCCGAGATTCGGTCGACCGAGGGTGCGGCGGTGATGTTGATCTTGGTCTTGTATCCTTACGTCTACCTGTTGGCCCGGGCCGCTTTTCTGCAGCAGAGTGCAACGGCCTTTCTGGCAGCGCGCGCGTTGGGCAAAAGTCCGTGGCTGGCCTTTTGGCACGTGTCGCTGCCAATGGCGCGTCCCGCGATTGCGGGTGGCGTGCTGCTTGCCATCATGGAAACCATCGCCGATTTCGGCACCGTGGCCTATTTCGGGGTGCAGACATTTGCCACGGGTATCTATACCAGTTGGTTTTCGATCGGTGATCGGGTGGGTGCGGCGCAGCTGGCGCTCTGCCTTCTGGGCTTTGCGCTGGTCATGGCCGTGGCAGAACGGATGCAGCGCGGGAAGGCCAAATACTATCAGGCAGGCAAAAGCCACGCCTCGCTACCATCCGCCCGGCTGAAGGGCTGGCAAGCGGGCGCGGCTTTTGCCCTGTGTGCCATACCGGTGCTGTTCGGATTTCTGTTGCCGGTGTTCATTCTGGTTCAGATGGGGATGGAGTCCGAACAGAACCTTCTGTCACGGCGCTATCTCGGGTTCATTCAGAATTCGCTGACGCTGGCCGGTGTGGCGGCGTTTGTTACGGTCTTTGCGGCCATCAGCGTTGGGTTCTTCCAGCGATTGCGGCCGGGGAGGGTGTCCTCTGGTGCCGGGTACATGGCGCGGCTGGGCTATGCGGTTCCAGGCGGTGTGATCGCCGTCGGGCTGATGGTGCCTTTTGCCAGTTTCGATAACGCACTGGATGCATGGATGCGGCAGAATTTCGACCTGTCGACCGGGTTGCTTGTTACCGGTTCGATCTGGCTGTTGGTAGCCGCTTATATGGTGCGGTTTCTGGCCGCCGCGCTCAGCGCATATGAGGGAGGGCAGAGCACGGTGCATGCCAATATGGATGCGGCCTCGCGGTCTTTGGGGCAGACGCCGCTAGGGACGTTGCGCCGGGTGCATTTGCCGATTCTGACACCCTCCTTGCTGACAGCTTTGTTGATCGTCTTTGTGGACGTGATGAAAGAGCTTCCCGCGACCCTGATCATGCGGCCTTTCAATTTCGATACGCTGGCGGTGCAGGCCTATAGGCTGGCATCAGACGAGCGGTTAGAGGGCGCTGCTGTGCCCTCGCTGGTCATATTGGCAGTGGGGTTGCTGCCGGTGATCCTGATCTGTCGGCAAGTCGGGCGACAGCGTTAGACTTGACCAAAAAACCACACCTATTTGCGGATGGGCTTGATTCGAACGCGTTTTCCGGCAAGGCTTGAACCATGAACATGCAGCCTCCCAGCCGGTATTCTGCAAACTCGACCCAGATGCCCGTCGCGTTCGATCGGCACGAGATGTCCCAAATCCTTTCTGTCTATGGCCGGATGGTCGCCGCCGGAGAATGGCGCGACTACGGGATTTCGAACCTGTGTGATATGGCGGTGTTTTCCATTTTCAGGCGCACAGCAGAACATCCGATCTATCGGGTTGAAAAGGACCCGCGTCTGCGGGCACGACAAGGGATGTATTCGGTGGTCGGTATGGATGGTCGCATCCTGAAACGCGGTCATGATCTGCGCACGGTTCTGCGGGTATTGGAACGCAAGCTGATACGGTCGGTCGACTTGGATTAGAGCCTTTTATGGGCGGTCACGGGCCCATCGCCCTGTTCCAGAATGCGCGTGATTGCAACATCCATCGGCTCAAAGGTCACGTCCATGTGGAACGCATTTGCGTGCAGCAGCATATTGTCGCCGTAGACCCAGGCCACATGCCCTTTCCAGAACAGCAGATCACCGCGCTGAGCGGGTGTGCCAGGGGTCAGCGCCTGACCCAGATCACGCTCCTGGTCGCCACTATCACCGGGGCAGGGCAGCCCACAAGCCAGCATTCCGGCCTGAACCAGACCTGAACAATCAAGTCCGAACCGGCTGTTGCCGCCCCAAAGATAGGGCGTTCCCAGAAACAGCTCGGCCACGGCGACCGGATCGGTCAGGGTGACGTTGATCTGTTTGGCGTGTATGGCCGGGATAAAGCCTAGTTCCGTCTCAAGAAATCCATTCTGTTCGGACAGGGCCTGAACCTTGCTGCCAAAGCTTAACGAGGTTCGGTCCCGGGATTTCATCGCGGGCTGCTCATAAGCATGGGTTGAGGGCGCGGTGATCCAATGGGTGGCAGGCAATTCGGGAGCCAGACAGTCTGACCGGACCCAGCCCGCATAGCCGTCCTTGTCCGAGGTGATCCGGCTCCAGCCCTTGTTCTCTTCATGCGTGCAAACACCATCCCCATACAAAAGCTGGCGATCTCGCGGCCCGTCCGGGGCGCGCAACAGGTCGATGACCGGTTGTATGATGCGGTGCCGGGTCAAAGGCCCAAAATTTCAGGCAGGGCAGTCAGCAGGGCGCGGGGCCCCTGACCGAATCCGCCCTTGCCGCGTCCGGGTTCTTTGCTGCGTTGCCAAGAGAAGATGTCGAAATGCATATAGGGACTGTCACCAACAAATCTGCGCAAGAACAAGGCGGCAGTAATCGAGCCTGCAAAACCACCCGCTGGTGCGTTATCCAGGTCGGCAATGCCGGGTTCAATCAGACCCTCATAGGGGTTATGGAATGGCATACGCCAAACAGGATCGGCTGCTCTGCCTGCAGCGTGGGTCAAGGCATCAGCCGCGGCATCGTTGTCGGTATAGAACGGCGCCAGATCGGCGCCCACTGCCACACGTGCCGCCCCGGTCAGCGTCGCCATCGAGATCACCAGATCCGGTTCGCCCTCATCCGCCAGCGCCAATGCATCGGCCAGAACCAAGCGCCCTTCGGCATCGGTATTGTTGATCTCAACGGTCAGCCCCTTGCGCGAGGTCAGGATGTCGCCGGGCCGGAAGGCGTTGCCCGCAACGGAATTCTCTACTGCCGGGATCAGCACGCGCAGCTGCACGGGCAGCTCTAGGGCCATGATCATCCGGGCCAGCCCCAATACATTTGCGGCCCCGCCCATATCTTTCTTCATCAGCCCCATCGAGGCGCCGGGTTTCAGGTTTAGCCCTCCAGTGTCAAAGCAGACGCCCTTACCGACAAGGGTCAGCTTTGGGCCTGTCACGCCCCAGTTCATCTCGATCAGACGGGGCGCTTGTGCGGCGGCGCGGCCAACCGTGTGGATCATGGGGAAGTTCTGCTCTAGCAGGGCGTCGCCCAGAACAACCTCGAAAGAGGCGCCGAATTCCTGTGCCAGGGCTTCGGCTGCGCTATGAAGCTGTTCCGGCCCCATATCAGAGGCCGGTGTATTGACCAGATCGCGGGTCAAGGCCTCGGCCCCGGCCAGAATTTCAAGCCGGGCTGCGTCGATACCATCGGGTGCAACCAATCGGGCCTTGGCCGGGGATTGGCTGGCATAGCGGTCAAAGGCATAGCCGGTCAGCAACCACCCCAGGCATTCGGTTTCGAGATCCGCTTGGTCTATGCCCGATGCGATGTGATATGTGCCTTCGGGCAGGGCCTCGGCGGCGGCGGCCAGCGGAAACCGCTTGCGGGCCCGGCCTGTGGTTGTGCCATACCCCGCCAAAGCAGACTGTACCGCACCGTCAGCGCCCGGAATCAGCAAAACCTGACCCAGTGCACCGGTAAATCCACTGATCTTGGCCCAGGTCGTCACGGCTTCGGGCTGGCCCTCCAGCCAGTCGTCCAGATCTGGCTGCGCAATGACGTGAAGGGGAACAGATGGATCCGATGGTGATGCGAAGGACAGGGTCATGAAAATCTCGACTGTTGCGGCTTATGCCCAACCTAGCCGTCCATGGACCGTCCGCAAGCCCTGTCAGACCGAAAGATCTTGCTGATCCCAGATCACAGTCAGCGATTTCTCACCCACTCTGATCAACCGCGACAGGGTGGCCCCGGCGGCGACCGAGTCGCCCGCGTCCACATTCTGCGCCACATCATTCGCCACACAGGCCAGCGCCATCATTCCGATCTGTTCGGCAATGGCCACAATGGATCGCGCACATTTGCGCAGCCCGGCCCAGTCACGCTGTCTCCAGAACCGCTCGCAATTCGACAGGCGCACCGCCAATTCCTCGACCGTGCGACACAGCACGTCCAACGCGTTTTTCTCACCCAGTTGTCGATACAGCCCATTCAGACGATCCGAATCCAGCCGCACTGTTTCTTTGTGTTCAAGCGTGACGATCTTTTCCACCACATTCACCCCAATCCTATACGCCCCCACGGCATAGCCCGAATGTGGTGCGCAATTCCTTTGCAAAACCTTGCCATGGGGCAGGATAATGGCTCGAATTTTCTTCGAATTCAGGTTACAGCAGTCCACCGAGACATGAACAGGGACACAAGAATGGAATTCGCCAAACCTTTGCCAAACTATCTGGTCAATCGGTATCATGGCTGGAAAGCCACCACATATTCGGAAAACCAGGTCTGGTATCGCCGCCTGGCCACCGAAGGACAGCGTCCGCGGGCCATGGTGATTTCCTGTTGCGACAGCCGGGTTCATGTCACCTCGATTTTTGGGGCGGATCAGGGTGAGTTCTTTATTCACCGCAACATTGCAAACCTGGTTCCGCCTTATGCGCCCGACGGTGATCATCACGGCACCAGTGCTGCCATCGAATACGCGGTGACCGCGCTGAAAGTGGCGCATCTGATCGTGCTGGGCCATTCCCAATGCGGTGGTGTGCAGGGCTGTATCGACATGTGCAAGGGCCAGGCACCACTACTGGAAGCCAAAGAAAGCTTTGTTGGTCGCTGGATGGATATCCTCAAACCAAAATATGATCTGGTTGCCGATATCGAAGACAGCACCGACCAAGCACGCCAGTTCGAACGGCAGGCGGTTGTTGCTTCGCTCGAAAACCTGATGACCTTCCCCTTCATCTCCGCGGCGGTAGAGAGCGGCTCGCTCAGCCTGCACGGTTTGTGGACAGATATCGGTGAAGGTGGCCTTCAGTGTTATGATCCCGGCGAAAAGAAATTCGTGGTCGTCTGACCCGGCGGATTTTCGACGATTTCAGGCAGCGCGGATCAGACTACTGATTCCGCGCTGTTTTTTTGATAAGTTTGGGATGTCATTTTAGGGATTCGGAGCATTCCATGCGATTGATCAAACGTGTTCTTGTCACTTTGCTAGTCTTGATTCTGGTTCTGGTAGGGGTGTCCTTTATATTGCCAGGCAAAGCAGAAGTTTCGCGTAGCATCACGATTGATGCGCCGCCCGAGGTCATCTTTCCTTATGTCAACTCCATGCAGGAGACCGAGAAATGGTCGCCATGGTTATCTCGTGATGCCGAGACGAAGCTGACCTATGGCGGGCCTGATTCTGGGGTCGGGAATGTGCTGAACTGGTCGTCGGATCACCGGCAGGTCGGCACCGGTTCGCAAGAGATCACCGAAAGCGTTGAAAACCAGATGGTCAGAACCGCCTTGGATTTTGGTCCAATGGGCACTGCCATTGCCATGTTTGAACTGCAGCCGGAGGGCAGCGGCACCAAAGTGACCTGGGGGTTTGAATCCGAATTGGGTATGAATCCCATGTCCCGCTGGATGGGGCTGATGATGGATAAATGGGTTGGCGGAGATTACCAGCGCGGGTTGGATAATCTGAAAACGCTGGTCGAGGGGCAGGGGTGATTTAGAGGACCCCGAGGTGTATTCGGATGGCGGCTTTGAGCCCAAAGCGGAAATTTGGTCGGTGACTTCAAACAAAATACGTCATGTTTCGGCTTCGAAAGTGACGTAGTTCGTCATGCAGACTTTTGCATCTTTGGTCACGACAACGTATCGTACGTGACCTTTGCCAGAGGCGTCGGTGCTCCGCCAAGTCCTTATATAATTTCACCTTTTGCGATGTATTCAGCTCAGAACTCTAGCCACCGGTCATAAAAAAGAGCATTCTTCGTTCGAATTCCAAATCGGGAGAGTTGAGGAGTGGAGACGGAAGCAGGTCCTGTTCTATCGTACGTTCAGAAGACGATCGTTTCTGCTCAGCAGTCTCTGGGAGATGTAGACACGAATTCAGTGGTTTGGGCGCTAATCGGCATTGTGCTGGTGTTCCTGATACGCAAACAGTTGTCTGCGTTTGGTCTGATGTGTTTTAGAGCGCTTTTGGCTAGGTTTGCCGTAGATCTTTCAGCAGAAGTCGAGGCGCACTTAAAAACGGCCACCGAGATATTGTTCGTCACTCTGGCGATCTATGTCGCCGTCAGCTTTTTGCTCCCCGATGATGGATCGGGGCTCTTTTTGAGCCGAGTTTTGAGTTCAGTTGCCATTGTTGCAATATTTGGCGCTTGGTACCGCCTCAGCGGCCCTTTTGCCTCACTCTTGCGCAACGATACGTCCAGCCTGGTTAGCAGCGAAACGGATTGGATCGAAAGAGTAACGCAGTTTTCTGTTCTATTGTTTGGTCTGACTTCGCTTTTGAAGGTCTGGCAAATAGATATCACCGGAGCCCTGACCGGGGTCGGCGTTCTGGGCGCCGGGCTTGCGATTGCAACGCAGGATTTGCTCCGAAACCTTGTCGCGGGCATGACGAATATCAGCGAGAAACGTTTTGAGACCGGCGATGCAATTCAGGTAGAGGGGCAGTTTGTCGGCACTGTCAAAAGGATTGATTTGCGCTCGACAATGGTTGTTGGCTTCGACCAAATCCCGCGGCACATTCCCAATTCTGATTTGTCGAACTCAGTCGTTCTGAACTATTCAGCTCGCAAACACAGACGCATCATGCTGAAAGTGCCTCTTATGCTGTCTGCGACCCAATCGCAGATCGAGGCCGTGCGGGATGGGATACGACATCATCACCAGACATCCGGGGACTTTGAACTTGGGGATGCTGCACCCAAGCATATTTATGTCAGCGATTTCGGGGCGAGTTCTGTCGATATCCTAATTTACGTGTGGACCCGGGGACCTGACTATCAAGAGTATCTTCAAATCACCGAACGCTTAACTTTGGCGATCCTAAGCATTACGCGCAACGCAGGCACGACGCTGGCGTATCCAACGCAAACATTGAAAATAGACGCCAGCACGGAAAGCCAAGGGCTGCAGGACAACGCATTTAGTCCCAATTCCTAGCGCTGGCGCCTTTCGTTGACGATTTGCAAAACCAATCAGAAAAGCAGGCTTTAACCTAGGTTGTTTTCATTTTGTCGTATGCTGCTTTCATTTTTAACCCCAACTGGCGGGCAGATTCACCCACTTCTTCTGCTGACTTATCAAACTCTGGCCGGGATAGAAATTTGTCCCATTCGACCTGAAGCTCCTCCCATTCGTCTTCGGCTTCTTTCGAAGCGAGGTGAAGCTGCAATTTGAGCTCATCGCGGCGTTGTTTAAGCTCTTTCATAATCTCGGTTACGTCGATCATTGGTCTGTCCCTGCATTTTTCAAATCAATGTGCGACGGTGTCTGCAAAACCTATTGAAGTCAAACGACTGGGGCCTCTCCTTGCGGCAATGTAAGCTTGCAGTTGCATGCATCACTTCGGGTAATTTTGGCTTCGCCGCGGCAACCGACCTCCACTGTTTTCACTGCATTATGTTCGACCTCGCATCGGCGACCATGTGAGCGACGACCAAATTCAAACGATACGCCCCCTTATTGGCGGAATGAGGGGCAGAGGTGGGCTTTTTCGTTGGTCCCTTGAGCCATGAGTTGTACAGTGTGATCAGGCGTAATTACCGATCAAACGATACGGCAACGACTTCAGAAGACGGCGAGGCATATCGGATGACCAACGAAAAAAATACCACCAAAGATGCTGCAATCACTTCGGTTGTTCCTACATGGTTTTTGACCATCGTCTCACTTCCCATCATAGTTGGATTGCTTTGGTTTGGCCGTGATTTCCTGATCCCACTCGCTTTGGCCACATTGCTTTTTATCCTCAACATCGCACTGATCGAACGTTTGAATTCTGCAAAAATCCTCGGGCAGGATATTCCACGTTGGGCGGCGTATATCGGCGTGACGGCGGGGTTGTTCATTTTACTCGTTGGTTTTGGGTACGTTCTGTCAAACCAAGCCGCAGCAGTTGCGGATGCCGGGCCCAGATATACTGAGCGCCTGGGGGCACTGGAGACGCAATTCGACGCCTTCGTCGGAGCGGAACGAGCCGCTGCCATCGAAAAATCCATTCTGTCAATCGACATCGAAAGTTGGCTGGCGGGATTTGCCGCGTCAACTGCTGGCGTAATCGGGAATATTGGGCTGATCCTGCTCTACGTCGCGTTCATGTTGGGTGAACGAGGCGCATTCGCTAAAAAACTGCCAAGGCTGTGTGCGACGCCGGAGAGTGCCAGACAGGTTGAAAATATCCTCAGGTCGATTTCAACCGGCGTCCGGCAGTATATGTGGATCAATGCAACCACCAGCGCAATGAGCGGCACACTGGCCTTCATCGTAATGACGGTTTTGGGAGTCGATTTCGCGCTTCCATTGGCTCTTTTGGTTTTCTTCCTGAACTTTATTCCCAGCATCGGTTCATTCCTCGCCGTACTATTCCCAACGGCTGTGGCTCTTCTTCAGTTTGAGTCTATCGTACCGGCTTTAACCGTTGTCGCGGTATATGGTGGCGGTGACGCCATCATTGGAAACATTGTGCAGCCAAAGCTGCAGGGTAAATCCCTTAACTTGAGCACTTTTGTAGTCATGGTCGCGCTTACCTTCTGGAGCCTGATGTGGGGCGGAATTGGAGCATTCATTGCCGTACCACTGACAGTCGTTATTATGATTGTCTGTTCCGAAATTCCGGGACTGCAGCCCTTTGCGAGACTACTTTCAAGCGACGGTGTGTTGCCAAAGGAACAAGTTGTCGACGTCGATGAGGATCCACGTTTTGCGGCAAAACCGTCCAGTCGCAAAAGCGACAAAACTGTATCTGCTCCGAAACAGCCTCACTCTGAAACAGAGGAAGAACTTGCGTTGATGAAGCAAGAGTTGCTCGAGCGAAAAGAGGCCAGACAACGCAAACCTGAACCGACAAGCAGCGCAAATCCCAAACCAGATACGCGCTAATTTGGTCTTGGGATGAGAAGACCGATTTCGGACATTCGGCAGTTTAACAGCTTTCCAGTGTCAGCCCTTCTTCTTTAGGGCAGCTGTCAAAACTGGCACCAAAAGCGTTGCAACAGAACCAAGCGGGTTGGCGCCCAGTCCCTTGATCGCGTTGACCGTCTGGCGTGCTTCCAGTGTCATTCCTTCGAGTTCTGCTTCGAGATCGGTTATCGCCATATCCCGCACTTCGACCGCTGGCGCGATCTCGTCATCCACACTCATGCGTCCGGCCACTGATGCAAGCAACCCGGCGAGTGCAAGATTGACGAAAGCAAGCGTGCCAGCAGCAACTGCTGGGGAAAGCCACTTGGTAAGGACAAAGTAGAACGTGATATTCAATAAGATAAGTCCAGCCAGTGCCGCCAATCCAGCAAGCGCCATCAAAACTGTTTGTTGTTGGACCACGGCGATACGACGGCGTGTTATCAGCCGTTCTGTGCGATAGATTGTGGTTAGGTTTCGGCTAATTCTATTCATGCATTCTATCCTACTTAAACGTCCGGCCAGCAACAAACCCAAGGACGAAGATGCTCAGGAGGACCGCTATTGGATACTCCTTTTGAAGCTTTGTGAATTCATCCGTCAACTGCGTGCGCAAGGCATCTATATTTTCACCATCGATGCCGTGCTCGTCCAGAAGCTGTTTCAGACCGTTCATCGCATCTGTTTCGCCTGGAGGATCATCCGCCACATCTATCGTGGGTGACTCGCTGGTCTCCGAACGTAACGTTTCGTTTTGTGCGCGCAGGCGCTCAAGCTCCGCTTCCAACTCCACTTTGGTTGCCATGACGAAGAACTCCCACGATGAATTTCAAACTTTTCTGCGTTTCTTATCGGCGCCGACCAAACTTGAAGATCAAATCGCCAGTTGCGACAACACTGGCTGTCAGCACCTAGTAACCACAATCCGAGGCACACTGCGCTACGTCAAGCATCCAAAACCGAGGCCCGGCTTAGATGCTGTGTTCTGGTGGATTGGTGGACTGGGCCAGAATCCAAAATGCAGCTTGTACAGGCGACAGCGTTCGCCCGTACAAGCTGTGTTCATTCGAGCAATCAGGCCTCAATCTTGGCCGCTGCCTTGCGCAAAGAGGCTGCGAGTTTGTTTTTGCGCTCTTGCCAATCTGCCTTGATCTCAGCTTTGCGTTTTTCAAACTTGGCCTTCGTTGTATCAGAGGCTCGTTCAATCTGCTCTTCTATGGCTTCAAGCCGGGCTTCAAACTCCTGATCGAGCTCTTCCATGCGAGTGTCGATCTTTTCACCACTTTCTTTCATTTTAGACTTAATGCCGTCCATCTTTTCTTTGAAAGCAGCTTTTCTTTCGTCACTTGCGGCCTGCCACTCTTCCTCCATCGCGTCCCATTCGCGATCCAGTGCATCCATTTCGGCGGTCATTTCGTCGTCCACTGCATCAGCCCGTAGTTTCCGGAAAACAGTTCCGCCAAGGTCGCCCATCTTTGTGTCCATCGGCGTTGTCCAAACTTCGTCGACTGAAGCGACAACGCAGGACTTTCCGGGCAGAAGCTCTGTGCTGATATTGTCCAGCATGACGGAGTCCATCCCAGAAACCCAAAGGTCTCGGTAGGCACCAAAGAGTCCACCTGTCACGCTGCCAACAGCCATGCCACTCGCAGCGGCTGATGCTGCGGCCGCAGAACCGGCCAATGCGGCGCCCGATGCAACTGCAACCGGACCAGCCAAAACTCCGACCATCGCTCCCAACAACAATCCAAATGCTGTCCCGATTGGGCCTTCGTCGACGCTAGATTTCAGCTCAACTTCACCGTCCGCATCTTTTGTAATCACACCAGCAGCAAACACAGCCAGCTCTCCGTTTTGATGAAGATCTCGCATCGCTTGTGCGCCTTTAAACGCGGCTTCTTCGGTGTCAAAAACAACCGCTACAAACTTATCCATCTTGGTACTCCATTTAGATTTCTGATTGAGGGTTAGGTGTCATTTGAACTGCATGTTGACGGCAAAGTAGATTTGCTGTTTCGGCAGCCCAGTACCGCTATCGTGAACCGACCACTGTGGTTCGACGAACACATTGTATACTGTCTTTTTCTTCTTGAAGACTTTGCCCAGGCGAATGCCCAGTGGGACTGAATAGTCATTATTCCTGAAGTTGTAGGTCCAGATAGGCGCTCCGCCCGTGTACCAGCCGCCGCCAAGCTGGTAAAAAACGAAGGGCTGAAATGCGCCAAGGCTCACGCGCTCCCGACCGTTTGTGTCGCCGACACCTCCACGCCATGTCAAAAGGTAGCCATATTGCGTCTTTGCCGAACGGGCGTTGAAGTACACATTGGCGAAACCGAGCTGCCACTGATCGGACCCAAGGCGATCATCGGTCGCGGTAGGAGCAACGATCTGAGGACCGATGGCAAAGCTAACAGCCGGGTCGCCGGTGTCGATCTGATATGCTGCAAATATATCAAAGTCACCGATCCCGCTTTCCGTCGAACCTGCATCACCAACCGGGAAACTATTGAAGGGGAGCGACGCTCGGATCAGCCAGTTGCTGTTACCAATTTGGACTGGCTTGGCGTATCTCAGGACAAACTGGTTTGCATCAAAATCGCCAGGTCCGGTCAATTCGTGGATGTAGTAGTTCTGAATGTTGAAAGCCGTTATGTCGGCCAGTGGGTTGTTCGCCTGAGCTGCATCTGAAGCGGCATCTGATTGTGCTTGGGCCCGCGTGTCGAACAGGCATACAGACACTGCACAAACCAAGGTCAAAATATGGAACATCTTCATGGTCAGTCTCCAAAGGGAACGAGAATCTATTGTCATCCGAGTATTCCAATCATTGTGGCATCACCTCGGGCAGTGGCACGCCGGTGGTCCCCGAAGGCGGTTTGGTGCCTAGATAAGCCGCCAGCGTTGGCGCGACATCAACCGTCTCGACGCGGCGTACAATTGTCCCCGGCGTAATGCCTGGGCCGGAAAATATCAGGGGGACGTGGGTGTCATAGGCCCAAGGTGAGCCATGTGCCGACGCAACCGTTAATCCGTCGAAATCGGCGACAAACCAATGTGGTTCAAACACTACATAGATGTCACCGGACCTGTCAGGGTGAAAGTTCGCCAAAACAGCTTCTGTGATCTTGGCGCGTGGGACGGATCCGCTGCGCAAAGCGGAGCTGCCGACCGCATAGGCAATTCCGGGTAACTTCTGAAGCTCCTCGGCAATCGCCAGTTCAACGGCAGTTGGATCAAGCCCCCTTTGGCCAATCAATTCCTGATTCAGATAAAGATAGGGATTTGAAAAATTCTGGATGAGATCGCGGGAAGCTCCGAAATCCAGCTGCAAGCGTACAAACCCCGGCTCGGTGTCCACACGCTGAAAGTCAAACAACCCGGCCTCGATACCGACGGTCGCGAGATATTCTGGGTGTTCGGGTGCGCCGTGATCCGCCGACAAGACAATCAGAGTTTTGTCCAGCCCAATTGTGCTATCCACATGCGCCAACAGATCGGAAATGCTTCGGTCCAGACGGGCAAAGTTGTCCTCCGCTTCCAGACTGGAAGGACCAAAAACATGACCAACATAGTCCGTCGAGGAAAGACTGATCGACAAATAGTCCGTCACACTGTCTGTTCCGATCTGTTCGGCATCCATCAGCGTTTTTGCGAAGTTGACCGTGATCTCGTCCCCTGCTGGGCTGAGAGTTAGGAATGTAGTGAAATACTTGTTATCGTCAGGGCCCCAGTTGTGGGGAAATGTGCGACCAAAGCCCGGCAATTCGGTTTCCCATGCTTGATCGTCGCGATCTGCAAAAGCGTAAAGCTCACGATCCCGCAACAGGGTCCAGTCCTGATTTGCGTAGGACGCCACTTTGCCTTGCGCCTCCCAGTCCGCGATCCAAGCCGGATAGTCGTCGCGATAAAACGTGCTGGTGACAAATCTGCCTTCGGCTTTCGAAAACCAATAAGCCTGCCCCGCGTGGCCCGCCATTGCAATGGAACCGCGATCCTTGACCGAGACGCCAAAGATTTTAGAAGCCGGACCAAAATGAATGGCAATTTCGTCTGATATCGTTGAACTGATGATATTGCGCGGAGACCGCCCGTCAGTTGTCGCAGCGCGTTGCGTCGGGTCAATCTCATTAGATGGATCGATCCCTGCTGCCCCTACAAGTGGATACTCGATGTCTTGAACATTGTAGAACGGGGTGCCTGTTTTTCGATCGAACCACAGGTTGGCAACCATGCCGTGGATTGCAGGGTCCGTACCAGTGGACAATGTTGTATGACCGACAATGGTTTCGGTGTTAGCATGGCGATGATGGGCATTTGAAAAAATGACCCCGTTTTGCATCAGATATCGAAACCCGCCTTCGCCAACATGTGTCCGATATCTGTCAATCAGATCACCGCGCAACTGGTCCACCGTTATTTGGAGCACCAATTGGGGTTTTTCTCTCGCAGTTGCCGCCACCGCAAACGAGAACACAATTCCAACGGCGATCGTGCTGCTTACAGCTAGTTTCGAAAAGATGCCGATCATACTTCCCCCCAAGATAAAACAGCCGCGCTTTTGAGCGCGATTCAAAAGAGTTTGAGCTGCCGCACCAGCGCTTACGTTGCGATCGTCGTATTATTCTTGAGACCGTAGGCAAATCGGACGTATCCGGCGCCCTCACCAATCAATGAAAATCCGGCCATTAATCCAATCAGAGCAACACTGATTTCGGGATAGTTCATCATGAGATAGCCAGAAACTATAACAGACAGTATACCGCCGAATATCACCCAACTAGATCCAGTTTCCGGGCGTGCCGCGATACCCATTGCGATACGGATCAATCCGCTGACGAAAACGCCAGCAATCAAAATCAACGTCAAAGCCACAAGGCCTTCAAGCGGTCGGAACAAAAGCAATGCACCTGCCATTGTAGTGAACAGCCCCAGTATCAGATAGATCAACCGGGCATTCCATCCGTCTTTAGTGCTAAACACTTGGACCAGCATCAAGCCTCCACCTGCAACAAAAGAGATGCCTACGATCTGTTCAACAATCACAGAGACTAGGAAAGGAGCGAAGACTGCACTTACCCCACCGATTATCATCAGAATGCCCAAAGCAAGAAACCAACCCCAGTTTTTTTGTACATCTCCGGATGCGCTAGCCTTTATATCACTCATTCTCTTGGTCCCTTTGATTTCCGTGCGTTTGGTTTTGAACAATAAGCGGAGTTTTTTTCTTGGTCCGAAGGCGATTTGGGCCCAATTTCCAACCAATCGCCCAGCATGGTCAGACATGCCGGGCGTCAATGCTGTAAAAGCAACAGCGGTCTGAGGCCCTAGTTTCGTGCGTAGTAAAATCGTGGTAGGCTTTTCAGATTATCTTTGGTCGCGTTGGGCAACAGCAGATCGCCATCAGCGTTGATCTCGAAAGCGCCCGCAGGCAAAGCAATCAACTTTTCACCAATGTTGAGGAAGCCGGCGACATTGACGATCACAAAGGTCGTATCACCGTCCGGCAAAACAAGCGCATCATGAACGTAGCCCACAAAATCACCGCCAGTATTGTAAACATTGCCGCGCAAAAGCTCGACCACACTCCAGCCGGAAGCCACCACAGCGATATCCAGATTGTTGTACTCAACAACTACTCCGCCAGCCACATGGGGTGCGGACTGTGCGGATGCAGGCATTGGCGTTCCAAATGCGAATGCACACACGATCGCCGCGGTTGTCAGAAGCTCTTTCATTTCATTTTTTCCGTTCTCGACTTGTTGAACTTTGATTTTCCGGCGGCCAGATGCTGAGGCCGCCGGCCGCTCAAATCAACTTGGTCAGTTTCAAGACAGGGCTGCGCGAAGCTCTTTTTCATCGCTGATGGACAGGGACGTCTCGATGACCTCGCCCTTCATGCCTTCCAGTTCGCTCAACAACTTCGTGGGACGGTTGGACCAGCCGATCACAGCCAGTGCCGAAGAGTCTGGCCCCATCTTTGCACCAACCCGGGCCGCTAGCGCGTCTTCTTCGTCTGCCTGATCCAGCATTCCCGCCAGTGCTCCAGAACCGGCACCCACGGCTGACCCCGCAACAAAACCTGCTGCCGGGTTCCCGGCCATTGCGCCGATCAAAGTCCCGGTCAAAGCCCCTAGCGATGTGCCGCCTAGAAAGCCTGCCGCTGTCAGAGTATCGGAGTTGCGGGTCCGTACTACCCCATTTTTGTCACGGGTCATCACGACCACTTCGTCTAGGTCAACTTCCCAGTTCATGCTCATTTTTTGAAGGCGCAAAAGCGCTTCGTCTGCTGTGTGACGACCTTCAAATACGATGACTACTAAATCGCTCATAAGTTCATTCCTCAGATTGAGTTAAGTTTCGCTTCCCGAAGCCGCATGCCAGGCACGCGGCTCCAAGTTGTGTGAGCGCTGGGAAAAGTTCATCTTCACGAGCAAAGCTCCCAGCGGCTCAATGTTTGACCGCGTTATTGCCGAGCACCGGGCATGATGGTTTCCAGGTTTTCCAGACGTTGAAGTGCCTGCACTTTGGTCAGGAAGTCATAGTTGATCCCGGCTGCCGACAAGCTTGAACCTTGCTGGAATGGGTAGCCCTTGAGCGAAAGTAGGAACTCTTTGATTTTCGCTTGAATTGGGACGAAGATCCACATCGTGTTCTCGGCATACCAACGCAGATACATCTCGGATTCATGAACGGCCTTTTCGTACGGGTCGGCCTTGAGATTAACCACGAGAGGCCAAGCAGGGACCTGCCGAACAGCGGTGTTGATTCCGCCTTCAAGTGTTGCAAAGTGCGCCTTGAAGTCCTGAACACGGACGGCGTTCAGATTTGCGCCCTGATCAAAATAGAAGATCGAGTCACGTGGGCTCTCGTCTGTTTCGCCGGACAGGTATTCGGTCAGATCATGTCCATCCAAATGGACGCGGAAGTCTTTGCCGTTGAACGTTTTTCCCTCTTTGAGGTCCTCAACCAGCGTGGTCTCTCCAATCGCTGTGGCAAAGGTCGGCATCCAGTCTTCATGGCTGACAATCTCGTTAAACTTCTCTCCGGGCTCGATCAGGCCGGGCCACTTCACGATAAGCGGGACGCGGAATCCACCTTCCCAAGTTGTTCCCTTTTCACCGTGGAATGGGGTCGTACCGCCATCGGGCCAAGAAATCGTCTCGGCCCCGTTGTCGGTCGAGTACATGATTATCGTGTTGTCCGCGATACCAAGCTCATCAAGCAGGTCGAGCAGCACACCCACCTGATCGTCATGCTCAGCCATGCCATCTGGGTAGAGGCCAATGCCCGTGCGCCCAACGGCTTCATCTCTCAAATGAGTCCAGACATGCATCCGTGTCGAGTTATGCCACAGGAAAAACGGCTTTTCCTGATCATTTGCACGCTTAATGAAGTCAACAGAAGCCGCGAGGAACTCGTCATCGGCGGTCTCCATGCGCTTGCGCGTCATCGGGCCTGTGTCTTCGATCTGACCGTCAGCAGACGACCTGATTACACCACGTGGACCAAATGTCTCTCTGAAGGCCGGGTCCTTGGGATAGTAATAGCTTTCCGGCTCTTCCTCGGCGTTCAGGTGGTACAGATTGCCAAAGAACTCGTCGAAACCGTGATTTGTTGGCAAGTGACGATCCTGATCACCAAAGTGGTTCTTGCCATGCTGAGCGGTCATGTAGCCATGCTCTTTCATCACATCGCCAATTGTGGGTGTCCAATCTGGAATCCCGTGCTCGGATCCGGGCATGCCGATCGTCAATAGCCCAGTGCGAAATGGATGTTGGCCGGTCATGAAGGCGGCGCGCCCGGCGGTGCAAGACTGTTGAGCATACGCATCTGTGAACATCGCGCCTTCATTTGCTATGCGGTCGATGTTCGGAGTCTTGTAGCCCATGATCCCATGGTTGTAGGCGCTGATATTGTGGACACCGATGTCATCACCCCAGATTACTAGGATGTTTGGCTTGTCTTGAGCGAACGCTGGGCCCGCAGCAAAGAGCGCGACAGCTGACATTACCGCCGTCACCGCCGTCTTTGTCGAATAAAGAATAGGTCGCATGTTTCCTCCAAAATGGTCTCGATGTTCCGCGCCATTCACACCCAAACTTCGCGACATTTGAGTTGATCTGCTCCAAGAACCATGTGGAACTTAAGTGATGGAAAACTTCGCTTTGTCGGCAAATGCGAATCTAACAAACAAATATTCGAACACTGCCTCTTGAAACATTTGCGTCGCTTTGTTCATGCCTTGAGTGAGGGCTGACGAACGAACCGTCGGTTTCGAGACACCATTGCCAAGACCTTGACAAATTGGAGCATTCTAAGAGCAAGGTGTGAACCAAACAGCTGAATGAGGCTTTGCATGTCAGAAGAAACCAACGATTTTGCCATCAGAGCAGGTGCGTTTCACGGGCCAGCAGCAATTCTTGCCGGAGACCCGCGACGCTTCGAACGGACACTTCGATCACTCGGTTTGCCTACGGATGCGGAACAGATCATCGGAGCGGATGAATATCTGAAAGGCATCAGTGACGTTATTCGCTCGGCGGAAGACAATGACTTTTTTCTCCACGTCAGCCTTGAACAGGATGTGGGCGAACTGGGCGTTTTTGGCAGAGCAATCGTCTCGTCGGATACGCTTTGGGAGGCCTTGCAAACCGCTACGACGGCGCTTCGCTATTTTCAAAACAACTCCGAACTCGTGATCAGAACGTATCGTGGGAAATGCCGTATCTGGTACTTTACGTTGTTGAATTCTCATGATGGCAAGCAGGACATCCAGTATACAATAGGGCTGCTTACAAAAGTTGTCCTGATGGCCCTCGGCGAAGTCGATCCGCAGATCACCGTGGCTTATCCCGGCGCCTCTTCGGAGCATTTTCAGAATAATTCAGCAGTTGAGTCAGTCAGAGACTCAAATCAGGGCTATATCGAATTCCACCAAGACTTGCTTCGGGCGAAAATGCACCGTTCAGACAGCGTTCGAGCGGATATCCTTTCGCGCTATCTGCGTGGCAAGAAACTTATGCAAGCACCTCAAGTGAACAGGGCAGACCTAGTCGCCGGTTTGATCAAGGCGTCATTTGGCATTGCGCCATGGTCGCTGTCTGACACCGCACAGGTACTTGGAGTAGGCCCTCGGACTCTTCAGATTCAATTAAAAGATGAAGGTACCGCGTTTAGGGATATCCAAAAGATCGAACGCCACAAAGAAGCCTGTCGCCTGCTCACCTCTGGGGCCAGCATTGATGATACGGCATATGCAATTGGTTTCGAGCATCGACAGAGTTTTTCGGAAGCGTTCGTTGGCTGGGAAGGCTGTGCGCCTTCGACATATGCAAAAAGCAAAGTTCTTTCCTAAAACAGCGCTCCCCAAGCTTCGACGTTCGTTCGCACCTGCGATGTCAGTTCATGATGAACAGGATCCATCCGCCGAAACCCACTACGTTTTCCTCGCCCTCTCACGCCTCTGCGTCGGACTGTTTAATTGCAATAAGTCGGCCATTAAACTCGGCTCCGATCACAAAGATCACCGCCATTAGATTCATAAATACAAGGGCTGACATTACCCCGGCCAAGCCGGCATACGTGATGCTGTACGACGAAAAATTGGTGACATACATCGCAAATATCTTTCCGGCAGAAATCCAGAGCGCAACCGTCAAGACAACGCCAGGATAAACCTGCGACAATGTGTGATGGCGGCCTGGAAGCCACAAATGGCAGGCAACGACCGAAAAAATCAGCAAGCCAAAAGAGACACCTAGCCGCAAAATATCGTAGGCCCCTTCGCCTTCGTCGCCTCTGTAAACGGTGTCGACATACAACGGCACCGCAAAGGTCAAAACCGCGGCCACGGTCAAAATCGCCGAGCCGCTCAGAACGAATACGACACTCAACGCACGCGATTTCCAAAGGGGACGCGGATCGTGGTCGCGATACGCATCCGTGAGGGCTTGGCGCACCGCATCAACGCCATTGGACGCAAAGAAAACCGCCAACAAGCCGCCGATGGTCATCGCTTTGACGCTACTGTCTTGCAAAACGGCCCGCACCTCTTTGACGATGGGCTCAGCGATGCTGTCGGGCCATGTCCCATAGATGAACTCAACGATATCCAGCGTCGAAAACTCTGCCGACACGGCTTGAGTCAACGACAGTGCAAAGATTGTAAACGGAAAGAGGGCCAGCATCATGGACATGGCAATGTGACTGCTTCTGGACCAGCCGTTCTTTGCATCGAACCGGACCAAAGCCGCCCAGAGTGCCCTTGCCGCTTGCCGTACCGTCATGTCACGGGTCCTCTCAATTTAAACTTTGGGCTTCGACTAGTACGCCGAAAGTCCAGTTTGAAACAGGCGCCTTCCTCGCGTCTCTCCGCGCCTGGCCAGTATTCGGATTTTAAAAGCTGCTCAGGAGTCCAATTTCATGTTGAACCAATGACCCTACAACACAGTGCACCAAGGGCGGGTCTGCCGCCAAAGATCAAAGAATGATTGCATTACCATCGGGCTACGGCACTGCCATATTCAGGGGATTACCTTGCAGATGGACATCATCTGTTGTCAATTAGTCCGTGCAAATGGTCGAAGATCCAACCGGAACCGTTAGCAAAAACCGCTAGAATGACCGACAATTGGGGATCTCGATGGGCTCAAATATCTTAATACTGGCGCTGATTTCCCTGGAAATTGTTGCCTTCTGGTTCGCTTGGCGCGCCGTTTCTTCCGCCCGAACGTCCCAAGGCGCTGTTGGATGGGTCGTGTTCTTGATCACTGCGCCATATCTGGGCGTGCCGTTGTACCTGTTTTTGGGACACCACAAATTCAAAAACTATCTGATAGCCCGGCGCGATAGCGAAGAAGTCATAGAAGGTCTCAGGACTTACCAAGTGGCCAATGCGCCCGTGGTTGCGCCTGAAATTTCAGTTCAACCCTTTGAAAAAATATCAGAAATGCCCGCAGCCCGCGGCAACAACATGACATTGCTTATTGATGGAAAAGCCACGTTTGACGCAATATTCTCTGCCATTGACGCTGCTGAAACCTATGTCCTCGTTCAGTTCTATATCATTAATGATGACGCACTGGGACAGGCCCTACAAGAACACTTGATTGCTGCTGCGGCGCGTGGCGTCACCGTCCGGCTTATGTTTGATGCTGTCGGCAGCGCCAAACTGCCCAAAGCTTACTATCAAAGCCTGCTTGAAGCTGGTGTCCAAGTCGTGGATCCGAAAGAAACACGAGGCCCAAAGAACCGGTTTCATATCAATCTGCGCAATCATCGAAAGACCGTTATTGTTGATGGGAAAATCGGATTCACCGGCGGCCTGAATGTCGGCGACGAATACATGGGGCTTAACCCAAAATTTGGCGATTGGCGCGATACTCACGCCCAGTTGGAAGGCCCGATCGTGTCTCAACTTCAACTGGTCTTTGGCGAAGACTGGCACTGGGCTACCAATGAGGTGCTTATTGGCGATCTCAATTGGGAAGCCCCACATGCACCCGAAGATATGACGGCAATGATCGTTGCAACGGGCCCGGGTGACGAAATGGAAACTGGTGCACTCTTCTTCTTCTCAGCCGTCGCTGCGGCGAGGAAGAGAGTGTGGATTGCATCTCCATACTTCGTGCCGGACACAGACGTTCTGACGGCATTGAAGCA
This sequence comes from Ruegeria sp. CDSC021, assembly GCF_059610845.1. NCBI lineage: Bacteria > Pseudomonadati > Pseudomonadota > Alphaproteobacteria > Rhodobacterales > Roseobacteraceae > Ruegeria > Ruegeria sp. CDSC021. Next base: position 37,572 of record NZ_JBXWOK010000015.1, on the reverse strand, counting down.
TGCGGCACTGCGCGGCGTTGATGTGCGCATTCTTGTGCCCGAGGTAATAGACCACAAGATCCCCTGGCTCGCGGCGTTTGCCTATTTTGATGAGATACGTGAGGCGGGAGTACAGGTCTGGCGTTACAAACCAGGGTTCATGCATCAGAAAGTGGTTTTGGTGGATGACAGCTTTGCCGCAATTGGCACGACAAACCTCGACAATAGGTCGTTTCGATTGAATTTTGAGGCAATGGCGACTTTCTTTGATGCCCGTCCTGCAGCCGCAACTGCTGCTATGCTCGAGAATGACTTTCATCGAGCTTGGATGTTGGACAAGACCCTTCCCGAACAGCCCCTGGGCATCCGTGTTGGCGCCCCGATTGCCCGGCTTTTCGCGCCTGTTCTGTAGCTTTGGCGATCTATTCTTGAGGTCGAGGCTTCGGGCCAAGCATTTTCACTTGGAGCACCTGGGATCAAACTTTCAGTGGGGCCCTATCTAGCCCGCCAATTTCGGGTTGGACGTGGAGGAATTGTTTTGCAGGCAACCCAATTGCACTCTGCTTAAAGAGCAAGTTCGCACCCCATATGCGAACACCAATGACACAGCTAGATTGATCCAATGGTTGAAAACCGCTTCAGCGATTAAAACGATGTTCGCTCTGTTCCCAAATTGGTCACGCGATTGGAGGTCCAATGCTGTGGTGCCGTTATCGACGGCTTTGTCCGCCTTGCCGACGTTCAATAAAAAAACCCCCCGCTGACCATGCAGCGGGGTTTACTTAATCAATGCTAAGGGTTGTGCGTATCGCTCACCCCTTCTTCAGGACCTCACGGCCCAGCAATTCGGCGATTTGTACCGCGTTCAGCGCTGCGCCCTTGCGCAGGTTGTCACTGACGCACCACAGGTTCAGGCCATTCTCGATGGTTGAATCCTGACGGATGCGGCTGATGAAGGTGGCGAAATCACCTGCGCATTCGATCGGCGAGACGTAGCCGCCCGGTTCGCGCTTATCGATCACCATGATACCTGGTGCTTCGCGCAGGATGTCACGGGCTTCGTCTTCGTCCAAGAATTCCTCGAACTCGATATTCACGGCCTCTGAATGGCCGACAAAGACCGGAACGCGGACGCAAGTGGCTGTAACCTTGATCGAGGGATCGACGATCTTCTTGGTTTCGACAACCATCTTCCACTCTTCTTTAGTCGAGCCGTCTTCCATGAAGACGTCGATCTGCGGAATGACGTTGAAGGCGATCTGCTTCTGGAACTTGTTCGGCGGAACTTCGGTGGTGGGGTTGTAGATGGCTTTGGTCTGATCCCACAGCTCATCCATCCCTTCTTTGCCCGCGCCGGAAACCGACTGATAGGTCGAAACGACGACGCGCTTGATCTTGGCGCGATCATGCAGCGGTTTCAGCGCGACAACCATCTGCGCGGTCGAGCAGTTGGGGTTGGCGATGATGTTCTTGTTCTTATAGTCGTGGATCGCCTCGGGGTTACATTCCGGCACGATCAGCGGAATTGCAGGGTCATAGCGATACAGGGACGAGTTGTCGATCACCACGCAGCCAGCCGCCGCCGCCTTGGGGGCGTAGACCTTGGTCGCCTCGGATCCCACGGCAAACAGCGCCATGTCCCAGCCGGTGAAATCAAACGTGTCCAGGTCTTTGGTCGTGAGTGTCTTGTCGCCAAAGCTTACTTCGGTTCCCAGCGACCGACGGCTTGCCAGCACGGCAAGTTCATCGTTGGGGAACTGGCGTTCTGCCAGAATGTTCAGCATTTCGCGGCCCACATTACCTGTGGCGCCGACGACTACGACGCGATAGCCCATTTCATGTCTCCAAAGTTAAGGACGCGCGTTCATAGCCGCGTTGCAGCAAAGAAAAAAGAGGTTTCGCGGGATATTTCCCCCAATGACACCGATTTGACGCGGTGCATCGCCTCAGGCGTCGGTTAGAAGCCGTTCATAGAGCGCCACCAAGGTCTTTGCCTCGCCGTAGATGTCGAAATTCTGTTCCACATGGACGCGGGCGGCGCTGCCGGATAGCGCCAGCGACTCGGGGTTCGACAGCATTTCAGCGGCGGCACCAGCCAGGGCGGGAATGTTCCCCGGTTCGACCACATGGCCCAGTGAGGGGTCGGTCACGATCTCTGCAAAGGCACCGACATCGGTTGCCACCACAGGCACGCCGCAGGCCATCGCCTCGAGCGGGGTCAGGCCAAAGCCTTCCCAGCGTTGCGGCGCGATGAACAAGTCCAGCACCTGGTACCACTCGGCGATCTGATCCACAGTGACCTCGGGTTTGAATAGGATGCGGTCAGACAGGCCCGCCTTGGCGACCTTGTCTTTCAACTCGGCCAGAAAGCCGGTGTGTTTTTCGGTCGCGCGGCCCATGACGATGCCATGGACGTCTTCGAAACGGCCACAAAGGTCGATCATCGCATCGACGAAAGCATCGGTGCCTTTCTGGTGCCGGATACGGCCATAACACCCAAGCAGCAGACCACCGGGCAGGCCAAGTTTGCCCCGCAGGGCGGCTTTGTCCGCGGGCGGGGTGAAATTCTGCAGGTTGATGCCATGCATGATGACCTGCGCGTCCCGCTCAAGATATCCGGCGGTTTTGCGCGAGGTGGCAACCACCGCGTCCATCTGGTCGATCAGCCATTTGGTATAGCCCGTATGCGACCGCTGCGAGGCGCTGGTGAATAGCAGTTTCAGGCGCAGACGAAAGACATTGCGCAGGAACAGGCCCAACAGCATCTCGGTATTGCGGCGCGCATGCCAGACGCGCGTGGTCTTGCGCGACAGAAAGGGCAGGCGGCCCAGCGAGATATGGGGCAGGTCGGCTGGAAGGCCCGGTCCGGTGGCGGCGATGTCGATCCATTGCACCTGCAAAGGCACCAGCCGCGCAATCGTCGCGGTCACGCCGGACAGCCTGCGTTTGAGGTTGGGTGCGATGACAACAGGGTCGGACATGGGCTCTCCCGATGGTTCCAGCGTCAGTCAACGCTGTCGCGGCTGAATAGGTAAATCACGCATCCAATGGCAAGCGTGACTGCAAAAAAGCCGAATATCGCTGTGTAGGGCGCGGTTGGACTGATGTCCACTGTCGCGGCATGGACGCGGCCGGTGACAAATTGCGCCAGTCCCACTCCGCCGATGCCGAACAGATTCAACAGGGTCATGCCACGCCCGACCAGATGCGGCGGCACGAAGGCGCGGCCATGGGCCATGATGACCGGAAAGCTGGCGCCCATGAAACCGATCACCGCCATCAGACTTACTGACACCCAGACCGCCATGTCGATCCACAGGCACAACAGCCCCAGCGCCGCCGCGCCCAAGGCATTGCCGCCAAAGATCACCCATTTCCGTGTTCCCAGCAGCCGGTCCAGTGGCCCATAGGCAAAGGTGCCGGCAATCATAGCCGCCCCCATGACCAGCGTCGCGGTTCCGATCTGCGTAGTGCTGAGGGCGAAAACGTCGTTCAGATATGGACCTGCCCACAGGCCTCGTGTCGCAGCCGCGGGGGCGTAGGCCACCAGCATCAGCGGCAGGATGGCCCACAGGGCAGGTTCTTTCAGCAGGTCCAGCACTGACCCGCGATGCTCGGTCTCAACCGGTTTGGGGTCGTGAACGCTGATCCAGATGCCCGCTGCGATAATGGCCGAAACGATGGCCAGTGTGGCCATTGTGGCGCGCCAGCCCATCAGTTCGACCGCAAGTGCTGTGGGGTAGGAGGCCACAAGATTGCCGACCGACCCAACGCCCAGCATGATGGCTGCTAGCGTGGCAAAGCGGGCGGGCGGGTATTCGCGGGCAAAGATGTAATAGGATGCCATCAGAACGGGCGAGCACCCGACTCCGATCAGCCCCATCGCGATAGCGATATGAAACGGGGTGCTGGCCACTGCAAACAACGTAGCGCCGCCCGCGCCGCCTGCCAGCAACAAAACCGCAGCCGTCAAACGCGGCCCGATCCGGTCCAGCGCCCAACCCACTGGCAGTTGCATGGCGGCAAAGACCAGAAACCAAAGCCCCGAAGCAAAGGCCAGATCTTCGGGCCTTGCCCCGATGTCACGCCCCAGATCGACGCTGAGCACGGCAAGAAAGGCACGAAAAAATTGGCTGAGCACATAGCCCAGACACAGAACCACCAGTCCGGTTTTCATGAGACGCCTCTTTCGCCCAACCCGCCAGCAAATGCTTGGCATGTCCCCGTGATATGTACAAGCGCGTGTGCTATGATGTTTTCAGCGGACATCGAACAAATTTGGGCTATCTGAAGGTCTATTCATATTGTCGAGGAACCAATGAAAGATGCACAGGCCGCATTTTATGACAGCCTTCCGCTGTTGCGGGACTTTAACAATCTGACCGATCCTGAACGCTTTACCGCGGTGCCGACGGAATGGGTTCTTGGTGTCGCAGATGTCGTGGATTCCACCGGTCAGATAGAGCGGGGACGATACAAGGCCGTGAACATGGTTGGGGCCGCGGTGATCTCGGCCATGATCAATGCGCTTCGCGGGCAAGAATTTCCCTATGTCTTTGGGGGTGATGGTGCTGGATTCGCCGTACCGGCAAGCGCGGCAGAGGCAGCACGTAGCGTTCTGGCCGATTTGCGGCGCTGGGCAGAAGAAGAGTTTTCGATCGCGTTGCGCGGGGCCGTTGTGCCCGTCGCCGAAATCCGGCAGGCGGGCAAGGATCTTCGGGTTGCGCGTTACGCGCCATCCGAGGGGGTGGATTATGCGATGTTCTCGGGCGGTGGTCTGGCCTGGGCCGAGGCCGAGATGAAAGCAGGCCGGTTTGAGGTTCCGTACGCAGCCCCCGGTGCGCTGCCGGATTTGACCGGGCTGTCCTGCCGCTGGTCCAACAGCAAGGCGCAGAATGGTCAGATTGTCTCGGTGGTGGTGCAGCCAACTGCCCGCGCAACCGAGACCGATTTCGCCGACCTGTCACGGGCTGTTCTAGTGGCCGCTGAAGGATTGGACCGGTCCGGCCACCCGATGCCGGAAAGCGGCCCTCCGATCCGCTGGCCTCCGCCTGGTTTGGCGCTGGACGCCCATGTTTCCCGTGCGGGTCGCAATCTGTTGGTACAGAAACTCAAGCTGTTGGCGCAGAATTTGATGATCGCACTGCTGTTCAAATCTGGAAAGCGATTGGGTAATTTCGAGCCTGATCACTACAAGCGCACGGTCAGTCGCAATGCGGATTTCCGCAAATTCGATGACGGTCTTAAAATGACGCTGGATTGTGACCCGGCAACCTTGAAGCAAATTCAGACCGTTCTTGAACAGGCTCGGAAACAGGGCAGCATCCACTATGGCTTGCATGCACAGGACGAGGCGATGATGACCTGCTTTGTCCCCTCGGCCACCCGTGACGATCACGTACATTTCGTCGATGGTGCCTCGGGCGGGTATGCTCAGGCGGCCTCGGCGATGCGGGCTTAGGCCTTCCACCTTGCGGCCAGGGCACGCGCCGCCTGTGTCAGCAGCATCACGTCGATCCCCACCGCCTGGAACTGGGCGCCCATGTCCTTATAGGCCTGCGATGCCTCATCCGTGACACCAAGAATGCCCGGGGCTTTGCCTGCTGCAACGATGCGCTTCATCGCGTCGGCGATCACCGCCTGGACCTCGGGCGCGGCGCTGTTTCCCTGAAAACCCATGTCAGTGGACAGGTCAGACGGACCGATAAACACGCCATCCACGCCTTCTACCTGTGCAATGGCATCCAATGCGGCGATACCGGCGCGGTTTTCCACCTGTAACAGCAGACATATCTGATCGTCTGCGGTCTGAATGTAGTCCTGAACCGTTCCGTATTGCGTTGCGCGTGAGGCCATCGCGCCGACGCCTCGCACACCTTGGGGTGGATAGTGGCAGGCACGTACCAGATCGCGCGCCTGTTCAGCACTTTCCACCATCGGTACCAGGATTGTCTGAGCACCTGCGTCCAGCACCATCTTGATCAATGCGGTGTCGCCCACCGGGATTCGCACGACGGGATGTGTCGGACTGGCGGCCAGCGCGATCAGCTGATCCCGGATGGACCGGATATCATTCGGCGCGTGCTCACCGTCGATCACCAGCCAGTCGAATCCGGCAGTGCCCATGATCTCGGCTGTTACCGCCTCAGCAAAGCTGGACCAACACCCAATCAGATGGTCGCCGTTTTTCAGGGCTTGTTTGAACGTGTTGACGGGTGCGGACATGTGGAACCTCTAGTTTAGCGAGCGGGCGATTTCAGTGATCACGTCAAATGCCATTTGGACGTCTGCCTGCGTGGTTTCAAACTGACCGGCCTGAAAGCGGATCACCAAGTCGCCATCAACGCGGGTTTGAGTCAAGTAAATGCGACCATCATCATTGATCGCATTGACCAGCCGTAGGTTCAGATCGTCCAGATCGGTTGATCCAGGGGGGGCATAGCGGAATGTCCACAATGACCACATAGGGTTAGTGGTGATTTCGAAATCGGATTCCGCTTTCAGCCGGTCATGCAGAGCCACTGACCATGTTATATGATTGCGCAACCTTTCACGTAGCCCTTCCAGACCATAGGCGCGGATGACGAACCACAGTTTCAGGGCTCGGAACCTGCGGCCCAGCGGTACCGACCATTCAGAATAATTTATGATCCCGTCCTTGCCGTGGGTCTTCAGGAATTCCGGGCTGATCGCGAGTGTCCGTACCAGATCATCGGGGTCCTTCAGAAAATGGGCGCAGCAATCGAACTGAACGCCCAGCCATTTATGCGGGTTGAACACGATGCTGTCGGCATGCTCGATTCCTTCCCAGTAATGGCGGTATTCGGGGCATATCATGGCCGAGCCAGCCCAAGCTGCATCGACATGCGAATATAGCCCGTATTTTTGCGCAATCTTCAGACATTCCTCTACCGGATCGGCCGCGCCGGTTCCGGTGCCGCCGACGCAGAGGATCACGCCGGTTGGCTGATAACCAGAGTCTAAATCGGCTTGAATTGCTGCTTCCAGCGCCTGTGGGTCCATCCCGCGCCAGTCGCCTTGTATGGGCACCCGCACCAGATTTTCCTGCCCGATCCCCGCAACCCATATGGCGCGATCAACAGAGGTATGGACTTCGGCCGAGCAATATACGCGCAGCGGTTTCTGTCCGAACAACCCATGTTGGTTGCCCTGCCAATTCAGCGCCTTTTCCCGCATGGTCAGCACAGCGGCCAGGGTCGCGGACGAGGCGGAATCCTGAATGACACCTGCAAAGCCCGTGGGCAGATCCAGGGCCTGCCGCAACCAATCCATCATCCGCGTCTCCATCTCGGTCGCGGCGGGGGATGTCTGCCACAACATGCATTGCGGAGCGATGGCGCTGGTTAGAAACTCGGCCAGAACCGACGGGGCCGAGGCGTTTGCATTAAAATAGGCAAAAAAGCGAGGATGTTGCCAATGGGTAATCCCAGGCATCACGATCTGTTCGAAATCGTGAAAGATTTCCTCCATCGCCTGGGAGCGCTCGGGAGGGCGCGCGGGTAAGGCGTTAAGAATATCACCGGGTTCCGTTCTGGCCCGAACCGGATTGTCGCCGACAGTCAGATGGTAATCCTGTGCCCACTCAGCAATCTTGGCGCCCCAATCCGAGAATTCATCCCAGTTCATTTTATCTTCCAATCTTCTCTGAACACCGCTTTCGATCCTGTGCCAGTGATGAATATCCGGGTTGAAACGTCAACGCCCTTTGCAGGAATCCAGTGGTCTGAGATTTATCTGAACATGTTTCCGCAGAGAGAAATGGAATAATTTAGGCTCTAATAAGCGATAAATGCCTAGAATTCCAAACACGGAAAGGTCAGTTGAAGAATGAACCGAATTCGGCCAGAATTTAACATGGCTCATGAAATTCCATTGACGTCCCGGTCTTTGCCTATTGCGCTGCTGCGCGCGAGGGAACGGGTTATGGGGCCTATCCGTAGAATGCTTGTCGAAGCGGGCGTAACCGAACAGCAATGGCGAGTTCTGCGGGTGCTGGAAGAGGAAGGCCCTCAAGAGCCCACGCATATTGCTGACCGTGCCTGTCTGCTTTTGCCCAGCCTGACCCGCATTCTGCAAAAGCTTGAGGCCAAGGGCCTTGTCGTGCGGAAAAGCCATCCGGTCGACAAGCGCAGGCAGATTGTTGAGATCACGGTCAAAGGGGCAGGGATTATCCGGGATAACATCGACTATACGTTGCTTTTGGCTGAAGAAATCCGCAACACGCTGGGACCAGAGCGGCATGAGGCGTTGCTGGATCTTCTCAACGATCTGCACGAGTTGAAATTACAATCAGATTCTCGGGACTAACAGTGTGTGGGCCCCGCCAGAGGGCCTTTGTGACCTCTCTGGCGGAGTGGCCAGGCCCGAGTGGACCATGTGCCTGGCCTACAGCCGGATACGAGGGGTGTTCAAACGATCCGGCAACGTTTCAGAGAACATCAGACCCCGAAAATCGGGGTTTCTCAGGCGCAAACTTACCCAGGGGGATGGGTGTTTGGCCGTGGTCCTCTGAATACTCGCACCCGGATTTCAGCGATTTCTGCCGTCCACGCGGGTGTCTTCGCAAGAAGGCGGAGGATTGGTGGTCCGCCGCCTTTGTGAGTGGTGACGTCTCAGTGCTGAACGCTTTCTGTTAGCAATAAGCTAGCGCGATACAGCAGTTTTCCAAGGTTTGACGGCTAAAATCTGAATGAGCTGTCGCAGTGTTTTCAGTCGCATGTTGAAAGTAAGCCCAGCGCCATAAGTAGCCATGTCTGCGAATTTTGAAACACGCGCAGGCTTACCGGTTCGATTTGGGCAAGCCTGTGCCGAATCATCCCCGAATTGTCGGCAAAAACCGGCGTGCGGGTTTCCAAGGATTGCGACTTGCTCTGGTTTATGCCCTTTAATATCCACTTTAACTAACCTGTGTTATGGCGGCATGATGATGGGTAGCCTGTTCTCTATTCCTGATCCGATCGCTTTGCCGGTTACCGGCGAGGACGACACATACCCGGTTGGGCGAATCTTTTGTGTGGGCAGGAACTATGCCGCACATGCGGCTGAAATGGGACATGAGGTCGACCGTGAGGCCCCTTTCTATTTCACCAAGGCCGCTGCAAACGCGGTCCTGTCTGGGGTGACGACGGCTTATCCTCCGGGGACCGAAAATTTCCACCATGAGATGGAGCTGGCTGTTGCAATCGGAAAGCCGGTTTTTCAGGCTGATACTTCTCAGGTGCAGGAAGCGGTGTTTGGCTTTGGCTGCGCCTTGGACATGACCCGACGTGATCTGCAAATTCGCGAGCGCAACAAACAGCGCCCTTGGGATCTTGGAAAAGATTTCGAGAATGCAGCCGTATTTGCCCCTCTGACCCGCGTGAGCGATTGGCAACCCGACCCGCAAAAACGCATCATTTTGCGCGTTAATGGCGAAACCCGGCAGGACGCAACCTTGGATGAGCTGATCTGGTCGATTGACGAGATCATAAGTCACTTGTCCGGCTATTATCATCTGCGACCAGGGGATTTGATCCTGACCGGAACGCCGGCTGGTGTAGGACCGGTTCAGCCCGGAGATTCACTCGAGGGTGAGATTGACGGGTTGCAGCCGGTCAAATTGAGTATATCAGACCCTAAATAGGGTCTTTTTGCCAATTCTCGGCAAATTCTATGTCATCCAACCCGGCAAAGCGACGAACCCGGTCCAGTTCGGCCTGTAGGCGGCGCATGCGGGCATCTGACCACCGTACTGTACGTTCTGGCCACAGGGCGCTGACCCGCAGCACCGACTGATCGCGATGGGCCTTCATGTCGATCCGGCCAATCAGCCGGTCGCCTTCGAGAAGCGGGAAAACATAATAGCCATAGGTGCGTTTAGGGGCAGGAACAAAAACCTCGATCCGGTAGTGAAACCCAAACAGCCGCTGCGCGCGGTCACGGTCCCGCAGCATCGGGTCAAACGGACTGAGCACTCTGATCCGACCCGGTGCTGGGGGGATCTGCGCGGCTTGTTCAGCAACACCCGGGCGTGCAAACAGTTTCCTGACCTGACCATTGGCACATTCGATCTCGATTTCTTCGACATGGCCTTCGGTCAAGGCGGTTTTGCACCAGTCTCGGGCTTCTGCGCTGCTGACCGTATCCCAAAACGCCGCCAATTCGCCCGAGGTCGCAAACCCCAGCCGGTCAAGTGCCGCATGGCACAACCAATCCACGGTCTGTTCGGCGTCACACTGCATGTTGCCGAGGCAAAGATGCGTCTCGATCACCCGCTCGGTCAGGTCATAGCGTTTCTGGAACCCCTGCCTGCCGATCACGGTCAGCGCGCCCGAGCGCCAGAGGAATTCAAGCGCGGTTTTCGACGGGTGCCAATCCCACCAGCCACCGGAGCCTTTCTTTTCGTCTTTTCCCACATCCGACGAGGAAACTGGCCCATGATTGCGTATATGCTGCAATACGGTTTCAAATTGCTGCTCGAACCCATCGCGACGCCAGTTTTTCCAGCGCGATTTCAGCAGGTCAGCGTCGCGCTGAAACCGTAGATGCCAATGGGGGTAGAACTCCATCGGAATGACTGCGGCATCATGGGTCCAATGTTCGAACAGCCCACGGTCACGTTCGTAGACATGCTTGAGGTTTTTGGCGCGATAGGCGGGCCTGCGCGAAAACAGGATCATGTCATGGGCGCGGGCGACCGTGTTGATACTGTCCAGCTGAACAAATCCCAGACGCCTGATCAATTCAAGCAGGTCAGGCCCTTTCGCAGCCCCGGACGGCTGTTCTGCCAGCGCGTGCCGGTCCATGAACAGGGCGCGGGCCGCCCGATTGTTCAGCCTTTGCATCGCCATGGGTCAGCGGCGTTTCAGCGTATCGCCATAACTGATCTTGGGGGTCAGAGTTATGCGGTTTTCGACCTCGGAAGCGGGATCGGAAAGCTGAACGGCGATTATCTCGGCTGCCTTGCGCCCAATCTCGTGTCGACATGCATCCATTGTGGCCAGCTTGCGCGGCAGACCCTGTAACAGTTCGACATTGTTGAACCCTGCCAAACCGATCTGGCCTGGAATGTCTATCCCCTGGTCCAACAGATACAGCAACCCGCCAGCACCAATCATGTCGTTGGAATAATACAGGAAATCCAGATCCGGTGAGCGTTCCAACATGGCTTGAGTCATCTCGCGGCCTTTGGCCAAGGCCGAGCCCCCGGAATAAAACTCGCGGTCTTCGATCTCGATCCCATGCTTGCCCAGCACTTCGGTAAAGCCTTCGAACCGTTTCCGGGCGCGGTGATCCAGGGGCATTTTGGTGCCCATAAAGCCGATATGTTCATAGCCCGCTTTCAGGATCGCCTGTGCCATCTCACGCCCAGCGCGGCGATGGGAAATCCCGACCATCGCGTCCACCGGCTTACCATCGGTGTCCATGATCTCGACCACCGGAATCCCCGCCGAATCCAGCATGGCGCGTGCGGCATCGGTATGTTCCAATCCGGCGATGATCACGCCCGAGGGCCGCCACGAGAGCATCTCGTACAGGACTTTTTCCTCTTTTTCGGGCAAATAATCGGTGACGCCGACCACTGGCTGTAGCTCGGTATCCTCAAGAATCTGATTGATCCCGGTCAGCACCTCGGGGAACACCATGTTCGACAGCGACGGGATGATCACCGCCACAAGGTTCACCCGGCTTGAGGCAAGCGCACCAGCGATTTTGTTCGGCACGTATCCCAGTTCTTTTGCTGCGGCCAGAACGCGTGTGCGGGTCGCATCCGACACGTCACCCCGATTGCGCAGAACCCGGCTGACCGTCATCTCAGACACTCCGGACGCTTCAGAAACATCACGAAGGGTGAGTGGGCGTTTGTTTTCTGTGGTCACGGGGTGCACCTGCGTTGTTGTTTTGTCCGATGGTAGCGTGAACAGGACGCATTTTACAACTGCCCTTCAAAGCCGATGACAACCCGAAAAAACCACGCTACAGAGAGTTTTGCGTGGCCCCGTGGCTCAACTGGATAGAGCAGCCCCCTCCTAAGGGGCAGGTTGCAGGTTCGAATCCTGCCGGGGTCGCCAAAAACACCTGAAAAATATGGCTTATTTGCAAGGGGTTCTGCAGAAGCTTGCAGAAACGCCCGTTTCGTTTTCTGCCGAATTCTCCGAAAACGACCGAAATCTCGTACAAAACCTGTACAAAATTCGCGCGTTTGTGCGTATTTCGGTGGCCAATCATGAGCCGCCATAGCTTTGATCCCGAAATCGCCGGGCGTGTGGGTCTCAATGCAGCGGTGATTTTCCAAAACATCACCTTCTGGATCGAGAAGAACCAAGCCAATCGCCGCAACCTTCGAGACGGGCGGTATTGGACTTACAATTCGATCTCGGCCTTTGGTGAGTTGTTCCCCTATCTGAGCGAAAAGCAGATCCGAACAGCGCTCGAAAAGCTGGTCAGCGCAGAGCTGCTAATCAAGGGCAATTTCAGCGATGATCGTTAAGATCGGACCTGCTGGTATGCCCTAGGCAACTCCATTTTCCCAAATGGGCAAATGGATCCGACCGAAAGGGAAATTGATGCATTTGCCCCTGAGGGCAAGCCATCTGCCCCAGAGGGCAAATCCTATGAGAACAGATATAAACCATATCAAAAACCAAATCCTTCGCACGCGAAGGCGGCGGTTGAGGATGAGGTTTCTGAAAGGATTTTGTCGGCCTATCCGGAGGATCGCATTCGCGGCAAAGCGGTTTGCCTTTCGCAGATCCGCCAAGCCCTGGCCGACGGTGTGGACGCGAAAGACCTCGAGGACGCCGTGCGGGCATATGCGAGCGAGAGCGAAGGATTCACTCGATCCAAGGTGTGCTTCTCCGACAATTGGTTCAGCACTGGCCGTTGGTTGAAATACCTTCACGACGTTGAGGAGGCGCGGGAAGCGGGCAAGGCAAAAGAGGTGGAATTGCTGAAAGGCTTGGCCGACTGGGTCACGGACCGCCATCCACTGTGCCGCCACATCACACCCGGCCAAGTGACAGCCTTGCTGGCTGCAAAGCTTGTCAGCCCTGCTGAAATCGAAGCGGCGGGGCTCAGAGCATGAGTGCGACCGATCCCCACAAAGAGCAGAGAGCAAGGTTACCCACCGATTACATCGGCGGGACTTGTGAGGGGCGGCAAGCCTCCCCTTCAAACCCCAACCAGACGCGCGCAAGCAACGTCAAAGAGGGCCTTTCCGAGAGCGTGATCTTTCGATGCACCCCGTCGGAAAAGGCAGCGCTTGTGGCCAAATCGCGCGCCGCTGGCCTGCCCAATGCCACGCTGATGCGAGAGGCCTTGGGGCTGGTCGAGGCACGTCGTCGCAAGCTCGTCCCTCGCGTTGATCCGAAGTTGACCTTTGCGATTGCCCGTGTCGGCGGCAACCTCAATCAACTGTCACGCTGGATCAACGGCGCGGTCAAATCTGGTCGCGCGAGCCAGATCGACACGCTTAAGGTCGCGACGCAGCTGGTGGCCATCGAACGGCAGTTGGCGCAGATCGTGGCGGCACACACAGGCGGTAACTGCGTATGATCATCTCATTCTTCTCTACCGGCACAGGCGGCGGTGCGGCCCCCGTAGACTACCTGACAGCGCGTGAAGTTCTGGCCTATGACGAGAACCGCAATCTGATCCGCGACGACAACGGCCAGCCGCAAACCAAGCTCCGCGACCCGCTGCCCGAGGTGCTGCACGGCAACCCCGACCAAACCCGCGACCTGATCGACGCGAGCCCCAACAGGTGGAGCTACACGGCAGGCGTGATCAGCTTTGCCGATAGCGATGATCCCAGTCCCGACGCCCAGCAAGAGGCCATTGAGCTATTTGAGGCTCTGGCCTTTGCTGGACTGGACAGGGATCAATATGATTGCCTTTGGGTGCGCCACTCGCATGAAGGCAACATCGAGCTGCACTTCTGCACGCCACGCCTTGAGCTCAGCACCGGCAAGGCACTGAACATCGCGCCGCCAGGGCATGAGAACGCATTTTCCAGCCTGCGCGATCTTTTGAACAAGAGGCTCGGTTGGGCAGACCCTTTGGACCCAGAACGCGCCCGCGAAGTGAGGGCAACGAGTGAAGCACCGACGCGCGCGCAGGGTCGCGAAGCGCTGCACGATTGGATCCTCGATCAGATCAGCGTCGGCATTATCACGGATCGCGCCAGCATGATCGATGCTTTGGCCGATGCGGGCTTCGAGATCCCCCGCACCAGCAAAAACTACATCACCGCCAAAGACCCCGACACCGGTGAGCGCTGGCGTTTGAAAGGAGAGATTTTCCATGACGACTGGCAAGCCGAATCGCCTCGCCGAGAAATTGAACGCGGACCTGGAGACGATCCGGCGCGACCACGCCGCCTTGATGGAGTCTCAGCTGGAGAGCTTCAGGAGCGATTTCAGCAGCATTGCGACCAGCGCGCTGCATACAATCGAGACCGATATCAGGTTCTTTCTCAGCGACAGCAAGAGCGAGTTGGAGAGGCGGAGCGAGACGATCCGCCGCTGGTTGACGATCTCCCCCTGGGTGATCGTGGCGATGGCCTCAGTCTGGATCGTGACGGTACTGATCACGAGTTGGTTTTGGACGGGTTTGATCTCGCATTCGGAGATGACGGAACTTGGCCTGACACGGATCGAGCAGGCCGGGCAGACATGGGTGGCGCTGGACCAGAGCCGGACCGATTTAAAAACCTGCACGATCGCGGGGACGCCGATCATCTGCATCAAGATCAAGGAACCTTAGATGACAAAGACCCTGACAGCATTGGAACGCGAATTGCTCACATCCGTCGAACGGTTGGTGACGGCCTGCGAGAGCTCAGCCAAGGAATTGCACGCCTTGGAGAAACGCTCGACCAGCAGGATCGAAAGCAAGGTGAATGGATTGGCGCATTGCGTGGCGCTATTGATGAAATCACATCTCACGTCCGTCACCACATTGGCCGACTTGCTGCGCGAGGAGCAGAATTACGACACGCTTCAGGTGGGATTACAGACCAGCTGGAAACTAGCGAAAGACGCCGAGAAGCGGCTGAACGAGAGCTAGATGCCCGCATTAATCACCGTAGCGGTCACTCGCTTTAATCTTACTGCAAGTGTTAGCGCGTTTAGGAGATCTGTAGCGGCATTCCTAAACGCGTTCTGCAGCATTCAGCGACATGCCTGCAATGTACTCCATGGATGCACATGCGGGAAAACCAGCCATTCAGGCCCTCGGGGTTGTACGACCGTGTTGCGGACGAAGCAGTCATTGAACTTCGGCTAGCCTCTCCGCTGCAAACTCGGCAACACCCTCAGCGGTCCCATCTGTAAACGAGGCCACAGTGATTGGATCATTAACGTCAGAAAAATGATAGACTGCGTTTACGCAAAACGGTCCACCACCGGAATGCCCAACCGCTCTACCCACACTTTTCAAAGCACCATACATCAGGCCAAGAGCATATCCACATTCTGTCCATGGACGGTTGGGAATAGCGCCGCCAAGGATTTTTGCATCTAACATTTGGCGCATGGTCGCTGGCTGCAACAGATGACCAGTCATAAGCGCGTGCAGCAGCCGCGCGGCATCTGGCGCGTTTCCGATCAAACACCCATGGTAGACCCACTTTGGGTCGTAGTCAGTCGCGGCCTCCCAATGTACCCTCCGAAATTGCCCGCATGTTTCTGCAAGCTCAATACTGTTCAGGCCCAACGGCTTGCACACCATATCGGCAATAACCTCACGAAGCGGCGTATCCAGCGTCGCTTCGATTAGCTCGACTACAAACATGTAGCCTATGTTGGAATAAGACCAACCTTGTACCGGCTCAAACAACATTCCTTTTGCAAGCGCCACATCAAGTAGTTTGTTGCGTGTCCAAGGTGTTTCCTTGGCCGCAACGGCTGAGTGATATTCAGAAAACTGCCCGTAATCTGGGAGACCAGAGGTGTGCTTTAGAAGTTGGCGAAGGGTGTAACGTTCGCCCTTCAGCGTGGCGTCCAGGTCGAGTTTCCCGCGTTCAACTAGTTTCAAAGCACAGATTGAAATTACAGTTTTGGTGAAGCTCCAATAGGGAAAGCAAGCCTCAACCGAACCAGAGAATCCTTCTCGGCCAGACGCTGTTATCCAATAAGAGTGAACTGTTTGAACGGTCATTTTGCATATGTCTGGCATTGCTTTGCCGGTGTCAATTTGGGCTCTTTCCGGCAGTACGCTGCGTTCTACGCCAATGTCCGCACTGAGTATTAATGCTTGAAACAATTCTCTCTGTGCCAGGCTACAAACTCAGTCCTCGGCCGGTTGGCGAGGCGGTCCGGCACCAAGATCTTGCCGGACAAGTTGATCATCGATGTCACGGCTTCGATATCGTTACTTTGACGGGAAACCAGAATAGTTAGGTCGTCTGCTAACCCAACGAGGCCGCGATCAAACATCCAATGCGCGGTTCCGGACAGGGCGAGCCCATTGCTCACGATGTCAGGGCCGTCGTGTTCGACCGGTCTGATATGAGCGGCTTCCACCTCGGCGCGGCCACCGCCATTGATGAGACGCAAGCCCGTAATGGCACACCGTTCGCCGTAGGCGCGCAGGACGTTCTTTCTAAAATTGCGGTCGCGAACCGCGCGATTGGTCAGCTGGCTGACGCGTTCTCGAGCGGGCATGTGCTGGAAATGTGTTTGAGCATCTTGAAACCCTGGCATCTGCATCGTGTCGCCCACGCGAGGCAGGATGTCCTCATCTCGTCCAAGGCCACGTTCGACTATTCGGGCAAAGTCTTCAGCTGAAAGGGTTCTTACTGCGGCTTGCGCGCGTCCGGATATCTTGCCTTGATCGTTCAACAACCCTTTTTCGATGATTGAATTCTCGTCCCGGAATGAAACAGGGTCGCCGAAATCAAGATACGTTCCAGGCTCGATCACCGCCAAGAACATGTCCTGCTTCCTAGGATCCGGAATGATCTCTTGGACCTTGGCGACCGCGAAGTAACCTTTGGTCTCTTTGACCTTGCTTGGCTCCAGGTAGACGATCCAATCCCCTTCGCACTGTTGGGCGCGTGAAAGGTATTGCTTGGGGAACTGATACCGCTCCGACGGAATGTCGTCGTAAATCGAGTCGCTGCGATGGATGAAAATACCAAAGGCCATCCGATCAGCCGCGTTGAAGGTGTTCCAGTTTTCGATCGGCCGCACGTAGGGTCAGCACCGCGCCTGTCAAAAATGGAAGCGCCAAACCAGCCGCAGCGATTGCGAAAATCATGATGGTGGCCAAAACTGAATATTCGGCGGTCTGTTGTGCCAGTGATAATCGACCCAAGCCAATCAGGTAGAACACACTGGTTCCAAGGAAGATCAGGTAAAGTGGCCCAAAGGGTTCGATCACCTCACGGCGAGTGCGCTCCAAGACTGAATGTCGCAACATGTCCCAGCGTTTGCTTGCCTTGTTCACCAGATTACTCCCTTACCAATTCAATCCACGTGTGAACGTCGTCGTCACTGACTTCACGGCCTTCGACGTGTGACTGATACCAGCGAGCCACGATTGCTCCGCGTTTTTCGCTCTTAATTTTGATGTTTTCGTCAGTGAGGTGTTGATCGAGCGAAATCTCGATCCTCTTTAGCGCCTCAAAGTCATGAGCCGCTCTTACAGACTTTGTGCCCAATAGGATCCATGCTGCGTCTACATCGAACTTGTCGGCAATCGCGACCAAGGCCTCAACGGGAAGGCCGCGCTGGCCTTTTTCGTAGCTGTGATAGGCGCGGTGTGAGACGCCGATCGCGTCCGCCATGGCGGTTTGCGTCAAGCCGACTTCGTTGCGCGCGATCGCAAGTCGCGCACCCATTGCCGAGAAGACAGCCTTCAAATCCCGCGCCATGCAAGGTTCCCATTGACGTGAATGTCAAATTGCGCGAAACTGCACAAAATGACATAAAATTCCAGTTAATCCCATCTGACCACGTCAGAAGGTGCAGAACAAGCGATTCCATACGTGTCGCCGATTCCACTTAAGCGGACAAGGACAACTGAAATGGCAGAGACCAACTATTCAGACAGCTCTCAGATCCTGGGGCTTGGGAAAACGCCCGCGCAATGGGTCGAAGTCATGGCCGGGATGGGGATCGATATTTCAGAACGCACTCTGCGCGAACGCGCCAATGAGACCGGCGCATTTTATCGCCTTGGGCGGACCATGCTGATCACGCCCGCGCAGATTGATACGATTTTTGAAGGAGGCCAGTCATGCCGCTCCAAATTTACAAGAGGGGCCGTGTCTACTGGGCCAAGGGGTGGATTGAATACAACGGCAGGCCAATCGCCGGCCCATACCGGCGAAGCACTAAGGCATCTACAGAAGAGGGCGCACGGGACTGGATAAACCATGAGACCGAACGTCAGATCCGTCGCTATGTCGTGGGCGACGAACCGAGCAAGACGTTCTCTGATGCAATCATGCTCTACAATGCGTCCCCAAAAGCGGCGAAGCAGTTGATCCCGATTGTCGAAGCGATCGGTGACCTGTCGCTAGGCGCGATTTCTGGCGCGCTATTGAAGAGCCTGGGGCCGAAGCTGAAGCCCAAAGCGTCGACTGATACCTGGTGGCGCGAAATCGTGACGCCCGCGAGTGCTGTGATCAACAACGCGCATGAGCTAGAGGGCACTCCTCTGATCCGCGTGAAGCCGTACGACAAGTTCGAACGCATCGCTCAGGACAAGCGACGCGGGAAGCTTAGTCGTGTCGAGCGCACCCCGGCTGACAAGGAATGGATCGAGGCATTTTGCCGTGCAGCTGATCCGTATAACGCCGCTCTGGTCCGTTTCATGTTTGAAACGGCTGCGCGGATTGATCAGGCTGTATCACTGGAGCCGGATGACCTTCGACCGCACGAAAACAAAGTTCGGGTAAAGGCGCAGAAGGGACATCCGGAAAGTTGGATCACCGTCTCGCCTCAGATGATGGACGAGCTTCTCGCACTGCCAGCCAAACGGCCCAAGAACCGCAAGACCGGCAAGCTGATGAAAGCCCGTGTTTTCGGCTACGGCAGCTCGACAGGCTACAACACGCGCTGGAAGACGATCTGCAAACGCGCGGGTATTCCTTACCTGTCAGCGCACCCTGCTGGGCGGCATGGGTTCTTCACTGAGTTAGTCGTTCGTCAAGGCGTCGACCCGGTCACCGCAGCCAAGGCTGGTCGTTGGTCAGACCCCAATTTGCCCATGCGGATCTATGCCCACGCGGAGACCGATGAGGCCGACATCAGAGCCCGTTTTCGTACAAACCACGTACAAGATGGCACCGTACAAACACCCAACAGCAAGAAATTACAAAAGGAATAGCGCTATGAACGCATCCCTCCTAAGGGGCAGGTTGCAGGTTCGAATCCTGCCGGGGTCGCCAAGATATCTAATGAAATCATTTATTTTCAATACTTTAGACAGTTCACTCGCTTCGAAAGGTGACACATGACTAAAAATTGGTTCGGATGAGCCAATCAAAATATCCATCGCCGAGAATGAATTTCTTTTTGGGGCGAGTGCGGCAAAACAAATTACTGGTCCGAAAGTCGACCGGATATTGTCCGTTCTTGTTCTGTGACGGGGCCAGCCTCGCGAATTTGTGGCATTCGCCAGCTTAGGCCACCGGTCCTGTTGCGCACCCAGCTAATGAGCGCGGCGCTAGATTTATTCTTCGCTGATCTCAGATTGCATAACACCAGGCTGACCACGGCCGGCCTCCCAAAGCCTTACAAAAAACTGGCTTCAATAGGGGGGTAAAAGAAAAAGGGCCCCCAAGCGGCGGCCCTTGATCGTTTTGCAGTGAAAGCTGGATCAGCCGTTCACGCTGTCCTTCAGCGCCTTCGCAATGGTCATTTTGACCACTTTGTCGGCTTCTTTCTTGAACTGCTCGCCGGTGGCAGGGTTACGCACCATGCGCTCGGGGCGCTCGCGACAGTAGATTTTGCCGACACCAGGCAGGGTCACCGCGCCGCCCGCCGACACTTCGCGGGTGATAAGGCCGGTCATGGCCTCCAGCGCAGTGTTCGCAGCTTTCTTGTCGGTTCCCATTTCCTCAGCGAGAGCAGCAACCAGCTGAGTCTTTGTCATAGGCTTTGCCATTTCTTGGTCTCCTTAACGTGCCCGATAAATAGGGCCTCACCGCGTAACTGTAACGGGATATTGTAGGTGAACACAACGAATAGTAGCGTCGAAAACCCTAAAAATAGGGGGAATTCGTTGCTTTTTTGCTTCAGAGAAAGGCCGTTTCATCAAAGGAACGCAATTTCCGGCTGTGCAGGCGCTCTAGCGGCATGCCCCTCAGGTGCTCCATCGCACGAATTCCGATCGCGAGATGGCGGCTAACCTGTGTGGTATAGAAGGCAGAGGCCATGCCAGGAAGCTTTAATTCGCCGTGCAGCGGCTTGTCTGAAACACAGAGCAACGTGCCATAGGGAACACGGAACCGATAGCCGTTGGCGGCAATGGTCGCGCTTTCCATATCCAGCGCGATTGCCCGTGATTGGCTGAGCCGCTGTACCGGGCCGGACTGGTCGCGCAGTTCCCAGTTGCGGTTATCGACCGAAGCAACGGTGCCTGTGCGCATGACCCGTTTCAGCTCATAACCTTCCAGCTCGGTGACCTCGGCTACAGCCTGTTCCAGCGCAACCTGAACCTCGGCCAAAGGCGGAATCGGCACCCAGACCGGCAGGTCATCATCCAGAACCTTGTCTTCGCGCAGATAGGCATGGGCCAGAACAAAATCGCCCAATGCCTGTGTGTTGCGCAGCCCGGCGCAGTGGCCAACCATCAGCCAGGCATGCGGGCGTAGCACGGCGATATGATCGGTCGCGGTTTTGGCGTTCGACGGACCGACGCCGATATTGACCAGCGTGATACCCGATCCATCCGCCCGCTTTAGGTGATAGGTCGGCATCTGCGGCAGCTTCAGGGGTTGTTCCAGCACTCCGCCTTCGGTGGTGATCTCGACATTTCCGGTCGAGACAAAGCTGGTATAGCCACTGTCTGGTTCGGCCAGCTGCGCGCGTGCATAGTTTTCGAATTCCGAGACGTAGAACTGATAGTTGGTGAACAGCACATGGTTCTGGAAATGACTGGGATCAGTCGCAGTGTAATGCGCCAGCCGGGCCAGTGAATAGTCGACCCTTTGCGCAGTAAACAAAGACAGCGGGCCATCTTCTTCCTCGTGGTCATGGACGCCATTGACGATGTCGTCATGGGTGGTTGTCAGGTCTGGTACGTCGAATACATCGCGCAGGGTAAATCCGGCGGCGCCCTGATGCGGAACGATCAGATCAGGATTGTTGGCCACGGCGAAATGAACCGGAATGGGTGTGTCCGAAGCCCCGATCGTGACCGGCTGGTCATGGTTTCTGATCAATAGGGCAATCTGTTGGGTCAAATAGGACCGGAACAGATCTGGCCGCGTTACAGTGGTCGAGTGGATGCCCGGTTCCGAGACGTGACCAAAACTTAGCCGGCTGTCGACCCGCGCATAGGAGGAGGTTTTGATGCGAATTTCCGGGTAATAGGCTCTGAAGCGTTCAGTTGGTGCTCCGTGCTCGATCACATTGGCAAAGTTCTCGCACAGGAAGCTGGTGGCTTGCTCGTACAGTTCTTCCAACCTTGCGACCGCGGCTGCGGGATCGGTGAAGTTCTCGGGCGCGGGGGCCTTAGGTGCTCGTATTATTGTCATGCAAGGGGTTCCAAAAGATCGATCTTTTCAAATTTGCGCACATCCACCAGCCCGACATCCGAGATCCGCAATTCAGGGATCACCACCAGAGCCAGCAATGAGTGCTGCATATAGGCGTTGTTCAGTTTACAGCCACAGGCCTGCATGGCCCGAACCATTTGTTCGGCCTTGGCGGCTACTTCGGCTGCCGGGCTATCAGACATCAGTCCAGCGATGGGCAGTTCCACCAGCGCCAGTTCCTCACCGTCTCGGAAAATGGTGATGCCACCGCCGATCTCGGCCAGCCGATTTGCGGCAAGGGCCATCTGTTCGCGGTCGGTCCCAACAACAATCATATGGTGACTGTCATGGGCCACGGTCGAAGCCATTGCCATGCGCCCCTGATATCCAAACCCCGAGACAAAGGCATTTGTGACCCCGCCCGTTGCGCGGTGGCGTTCGACAAGCGCAATCTGGCAGACCTCACCCTCGGCTTCAACCAGGCCGCCAATGATAGGCAGTTCGGCCTTTAACGCTTTGGTCGGGGCTTGGTTTTCGACCACACCAATCACATTGGCCTGAACGCGGTTCGCCCCCTTGGGGGCCTCGATCTGAAAATCCGCGCTGGTCAGGGCATGGCCCAGATGCACGGTGTTTCGAGCGGCTGCAGGCCAATTCAGATGCGGGCAGTCCACAGTTATCTTGCCGTCCTCTGCCACGATTTGGCCGCGCGCTATGACAAGCTCGATGGGCAGGTCCTTCAGGTCCGAGCTGAGGATGATATCCGCCCGGCGCCCGGGCGTGATCGAGCCGATATCGCGCTCCAACCCGAAATGCGTGGCTGTGTTGATGGTCGCCATCTGCAACGCGATCAACGGATCACAGCCGCAGGCAATCGCATGGCGCACCACGCGGTTCATATGCCCTTCATTGACCAGGGTACCAGAATGGCAATCATCCGTGCACAGGATGAAGTTGCGCGGATCCAGCCCTTTCTCGGTGATGGCGGTGATCTGAGTTTCCACGTCATACCAGGCCGATCCCAATCGCATCATCGACCGCATCCCTTGACGCACCCGCGCGATGGCATCGGCCTCGCAGGTGCCTTCGTGGTCGTCGGCAGGGCCGCCTGCGACATAAGCTGCGAAATCAGGCCCTAAATCAGGCGAAGCATAGTGCCCGCCAACGGTTTTCCCTGCCCGTTGGGTCGCGGCAATCTCGGCCAGCATCACGGGATCACCATTGATCACCCCAGGGAAATTCATCATCTCACCCAGCCCGATGATGCCCGGCCAGCTCATTGCTTCGGCAACGTCCTCGGCGGTGATCTCATAACCGGTGGTCTCAAGCCCCGGCGCCGATGGCGCGCAAGAGGGCATCTGGGTGAAAATGTTAACGGGCTGCATCAGCGCCTCGTCATGCATCATACGAACGCCGTCCAGCCCCAGGACGTTGGCTATTTCGTGCGGGTCAGTGAACATGCTTGTCGTGCCATGAGGGATAACGGCCCCCGCAAATTCGGCCGGGGTCAGCATTCCTGATTCGATATGCATATGCCCGTCGCACAGGCCGGGCAGCATATACCGCCCCTCTGCCTCGATGATCCGGGTGTTCGGGCCGACGCAGTGCGAAGCATCAGGGCCAACATAGGCGATACGTCCATCGACAATCGCGATGTCATGATCGGGCAGGGCTTCGCGGCTGTGCACGTTAACCCAGATCCCGCTACGGACAACAAGGTCAGCGGCTTGACGCCCTGCGGCGACAGCGATCAGACGGGGGGCGGTATCGGGCCAGCTTGGGAAAGGTGTGAATTCCATGGCCCAACTTTCCCGAACGCACGGAAAGGTGCAACCCCTGCTCGGCAGTTATCATGATTCCGTCATGCAGCGCGTCAGCGCTGTTGTGCCTAGCTCCGTGAAGGTCCCGTAAGAGCCGCTATGTTAGGCAGGAGAGCCACAGCCTAGCCAGAGAACGTTTTCGCAATCTCGCGCCGGACCCATTCGGCAAAGGCAATCGCTCCAGGTGACTCTTCTGCCTGAGGCGACAGCAACAGGTAATAGGCCTCTGGCACAACTGCGCGATATTCGAATGGTGCAACCAATCGACCTTCATCAATCAAGTCGCGCGCGATTGTGTCATGTGTCAGGCACAAGCCACCCCCGGCCATCGCAACCGACAGGCTGACCAGATAGGTGGTGGAATATGTGATTGGAGGATTTTCCCAAATTAGACCCTGATCTTCGATCCAATTCTGCCAATTCGACAGCAGGTTTGAGCAGTCATACAAAGGGGTTCGCTGTAGTGTATCCAGTGACACCTCATAGCCCGGCGCGCAAACCGGATAATAATGATCGGATCGCAGCAGTTCGGTTCGCACCGTGTCCGAAGGTCTGAGCGAAAATCGAATTTCTACCGCAGCCCCCTCCGCCATTTCCCGGGGCTCCCACAACTCGGTGAATATGTTCAGCTGTACAGACGGGTGTTCGGCCTGAAACATTGGAAGGCGGGGGGCCAGCCAGTTGACCGCAAAAGTGATGTTGCATTGTACCTGCACCGCGTTCTGCTGGGCCCCGGTCACGGCCCGCGTTCCGCGCAGTAATGTGCGAAATGCCTCACGCACGACAGGGAGATAGCTGATCCCGGCCCCGGTCAGTTCAAGTGCGCGGGGACGGCGCAGGAAAAGCGGTTGGCCAAGATAGGCCTCAAGCGACTTGATTTGCTGGCTGACTGCACTTTGTGTCATGTTCAGGTCGCGCGCTGCAGCGGTAAAGGACAGGTGGCGGGCCGCGGCCTCGAAAGTCCGAAGCCAACCCAACGGGGGCAGCTGTTTTTGCATGGGCATAACCTGGCCATTAGTTCAGCTTATGAAATAGGCGCGATTTTTTCGTTGGTCAATTTTTTCTACTGCGGGCACGATTTTCCAATCAAGCAATCCGCTGACAGGAGACGGAAATGAGCGTTGCCAGCTTGCGCCCCAATATTGACCATTGGCCTGAGCGTGTGGATCTGGCGGCCACATTTCGATGGGCTGAACGTCTGAATATGCACGAAGGGGTTGCAAACCATTTTAGCTTGGCGGTGAATCAGGACGGCACGCAATTCTTGATGAACGCCAATCAGATGCATTTTGCACGAGTCAAAGCATCGAACCTGCTTTTTCTGGATGCCAAAGACGCTGATGTCATGACCCAACCCGGCGCACCGGACCCAACTGCCTGGGGCCTGCATGGTTCGATTCACCGGCACTGTCCTCATGCCCGCTGTGTAATGCATGTGCATTCCATCTTTGCCACGGTTCTGGCCTCGTTGGCCGACAGCACATTGCCGCCGATCGATCAGAACACCACTACGTTCTACAACCGTTATGTGGTCGATCACGAATTTGGTGGACTTGCTTTCGAAAGCGAGGGGGAACGTTGCGCGACCATGCTGGCAGACCCAAAAAAGAAAGTCATGATCATGGGTAATCATGGGGTTTTGATTTTGGGCAGTAACCCGGCAGATGCCTTTAATAGACTCTACTATTTCGAACGCGCTGCTGAAACGTATATCCGTGCCTTACAGACGGGCCAACCCCTGCGCGTTTTGTCAGACGAGATTGCGGAAAAGACAGCTCAGGAACTGGAAGAATATCCCGATCAGGCCGAGGCACATTTGCGTGAGATTAAGGCCCTGTTGGATGCCGAAGGCTCAGATTACGCAAGCTGACGAGAGACCGTGATGCCGGACACTGACCAAAATCCCGAGGCCGCCCGCTGGAATTACCACCCCGATGGGCCTGTGGCTTTGAACCCGCTGTTTAACTGGCCGCCCCGCCTGTCTGCAGTGTTGAAATGGTATGGTGGTGCATGGCTTCAGGTCACTGCCCTGACCCTGTGCCTGGGGCTTGCGGTGGTGGCCTATGTGCTGTTTTTCCCGGGTTTAGAGACGATGAAGACCTTCCAGCCCGGCTGGATGTTCCGAATCTGGTTGCTGAACATGGTGCCTCAGATTCTGGTCGCGGGCGGGCTGCATTGGTGGCTGTACATGCGCAAAGGGCAGGGCATGTACAAGAAGTTCGACCGCCGGGATCTGACCCGGGACAACGGGACCTTCACCTTTCGCAATCAGGTCTGGGACAATATCTGGTGGACCCTGGGCAGCGCCATGAGTGTCGCCACGATTTACCAATGGGGGATCTATTGGGCGATGGCAAATGGCTATGTCCCCACGGTCACATGGTCCGCCGCACCGGTCTGGTTTGTGATCTGGATGTCGCTAATCCCCATGTGGTCGGGGCTGCATTTCTATTGGGTGCATCGGCTGGAACATCACCCCAAGCTGTATAAACATGTCCACGCGGTGCATCACCGCAACGTCAATATCGGGCCGTGGTCGGGGATATCAAATCACTGGTTTGAGAACCTGTTGTACTTCACCACCTATTTCATCCACCTGATCGTGCCGTCGCACCCGATACATTTGTTATTCCACGCCTATTTCCAGCAGGTCAGCCCGGTTCTGTCCCATTCCGGGTTCGAAAAGCTGAAAGCCGGGGAGACCGAGGCCGCCCGCGCAGGCGATTTTTTCCACCAGCTGCATCACCGGTATTTCGAGTGCAACTATGGCACCTCAGAGATCCCGTTCGACAAGTGGTTTGGCACCTATCATGACGGCTCAGCCGAGGCGACGACGCGCACGCGGGCTTATAAAAAGCAGATGTATACTTAGCCGACCCGTAGGGCACGGGGGGTGATCCCGAATTCGGCTCGGAAGGCGCGGGTCAGGGCGCTGGGATCATCGTATCCGGCCCGCAGGGCGATCTCGCTGACAGTCAGGTCGGTTTCTGCCACCAGCTTCCGCGCTAAATTCAGGCGCAAGCGGCGATAGACCTGGGCCGGACCCGCACCCAGTTCGGATTGCATCCTTGTGGACAATGCCTTGTGCGAGCGTCCGACCTGTCGGGCGATATCCGTAATGGGCAGCGGAGTTTCAAGATTCTCCTGCATCAGCGCCAGAGCCTTGTTTACATAGCCGGTAGTCGCCCCAGCCCCTCCGGAATGCGACCGAGCGGAATCACGGGTCATGAACAACTGCGCGACTTCCAGTGCCAGTGCCTGCCCGTGGTCATGACCGATCAGATGCAACACAAGATCGAAAGCTGCCATGGCGCCGGAACAGGTAATGCGATTCCGGTCTAAGACATACCGCTCGCGCCGGGCGTCGATCTCGGGGAACCGCTCGGTAAAGCCGGTCAGCTCTTCCCAATGGATGGTGGCGCGATACCCGTCCAGCAGTCCGGCCAGCGCCAGCAGCCAGCTTCCGGTGTCCAGCCCAGCCAGAACGTCATAGCGATTTGCGGCGGATCGCAATCCGGTCAGCGTCGGCCAGCCGCCATGCGCGCGAAACCCATATGATGGCATCACCATCAATGTACCGCCGCGGGCAGATTGCAGTCTTGCGTGCGGCGTAACCTGCAACCCCGAGGATGATGTGACCGGCCCTTCTGTCAGCGACAGGAATTCCCAGTCATACAGTTTTCTTCCAGCCAGCGAATTGGCCGCGCGCAGGGGTTCGACCGTGTTGGCAAGGCAATGGTTTGAAAACCCATCAAAAAGCAGAACCCCGAATTGCTGCATCGCGGCAGGCGATTTTGTCCATCTTCGCATGGTTAACGTCTATTTCTGCACGATGAACTTTGCAACCCGGGCCACGATATCGCAAGCCCCAGATGTGGAGACCGCAGATGCAATATGGCCTGACCGACGAGCAAGAGATGATCGCCGCGACTGTTCGCAGTTTCGTCGAGAAAGAGATCTATCCACATGAAGAGCTGGTTGAACGTACCGGCGAGGTTCCGCAGGAAATAGCGGATGAGATCAAGCGCAAGACAATTGAATTGGGTTTCTATGCCTGCAATTTTCCCGAAAGCGTCGGATGTGCCGGGCTGAACCATCGGGAATTTGCACTGGTCGAGCGCGAACTGGGCCGGGGATCGATGGCCTTGAACCACTTCTTTGGCCGTCCGCAAAACATCCTGATGGCCTGCGAGGGCGAGCAAGTCGAACGCTATCTGATGCCCGCAGTTCGGGGCGAAAGGATGGATGCACTGGCGATGACCGAACCAGGTGCAGGTTCGGATGTGCGTGGTATGAAATGTGCCGCAGTTCGAGACGGCGGAGATTGGGTCGTCAACGGGACCAAACATTTCATCTCGGGCGCGGAGCATGCCGATTTCATCATCGTTTTCATCGCGACGGGTGAAGATCAGACGCCAAAAGGTCCAAAGAAACGGATCACAGCCTTTCTTGTGGATCGCGGCACGCCGGGATTCACCATCCGGGACGGGTATAAATCGGTCAGCCACCGGGGCTATAAGAACATGGTCCTGGATTTTGACGATTGTCGCCTGCCCGACAGTCAGGTGTTGGGCGAGGTCGATGGCGGGTTCGAGGTGATGAATACCTGGCTATATGCCACCCGCATCACCGTGGCGACCATGTCGGTCGGACGCGCACGTCGCGCCTTTGACTATGCGCTGGACTATGCAGCCACGCGTGAACAATTCGGTCAGAAAATCGGCAAGTTCCAGGGCGTGTCATTCCAGATCGCCGATATGATCACCGAAATCGATGCCGCTGACCTGTTGACGCTGGCAGCGGCCGACCGGCTGGACAAAGGGCTGCCTGCAAACCGCGAGATTGCCTCGGCCAAGCTCTATGCGTCCGAAATGCTGGCACGGGTGACTGACGCCGCGATTCAGGTGCATGGTGGCATGGGGCTGATGGACGATTACCCGCTGGAACGGTTCTGGCGCGATGCGCGCGTCGAACGCATCTGGGACGGTACTAGCGAGATTCAGCGTCACATCATCAGTCGTGAGCTGTTGCGGGCACTTGGCGCATGACAACGGCGCTGGCACGGGCGTTGAACCCCAGCTCCATTGCCGTGATCGGTGGTGGGGCTTGGTGCGCGTCAGTCATTCAACAGGCGCGCAAGTTCGGGTTTCAGGGCGATATCTGGCCGGTCCATCCCAAAGCCGCCGAGGTCGCCGGAGAGAGGGTGTTTGCACGGCTCGAAGATCTGCCCTCGGCCCCGGATGTGGCCTTTGTGGGCATCAATCGTCATGCAACAATCGAGGCGGTTCAGGCGCTGGCAGCGATCGGGGCAGGGGGCGCGGTTTGTTTCGCGTCGGGGTTCACCGAGGCGCGAGCCGAGGATGATCTGGGCGCCGATCTGCAGGACCAGTTGATTGCGGCCGCCGGCGAAATGCCTGTTCTGGGTCCCAACTGCTATGGTTTCGTCAACGGGCTGGATCAAGTCGCAGTCTGGCCGGATCAGCATGGGATGCAACCGGTGGAACGAGGCGTAGCGATCCTGACGCAAAGTTCGAATATTGCAATCAACATGACCATGCAACGCCGGGCCCTGCCCCTGGCGTTCATGCTGACCTGCGGGAATCAGGCGCAGACACATCAGGCTGACGTTGCCTCAACACTTCTGGACGACGACCGGATCACTGCTATCGGTGTTCATATCGAAGGGTTTGGCGATCTGCGAAAATGGGAGGCTTTGGCCGACAAGGCACGCAGACGGGGCGTATCGGTCGTTGCTTTGAAAATGGGCCGCTCGTCCCATGCGCAGGCGGCAACGATATCCCATACGGCGTCTTTGGCAGGTGGTGATGCGGGCGCGCAGGCTTTTTTGGACCGGTTGGGAATCGCACGGTTGGACGACATTCCCAGCTTTTTGGAATGTCTCAAGCTGTTGCATGTTACGGGGCGATTGCGCGGCAGCGGGTTGGGTACCATCAGCTGCTCGGGCGGCGAGGCCAGCCTAGCCGCAGATATGTCCGAGGGACGCGATCTGCATTTCCCGCCATTGACCAAGGTACAGCAAGCTGACCTGCGCGCAGCTTTGGGGCCCATGGTGGCGTTGGCGAACCCGCTGGACTACCACACCTATATATGGCGCGATACCGAAGCGATGACCCGCGCGTGGTCGGCGATGACCGGGCCGGAACAGGCCATTACCATTGCGATTGTCGACTATCCTCACACCGACGCATCGGATTGGGAATGTGCCACCCAAGCGGCGTTGAACTGCGCCGCCCAAACCGGGCGACCTTTTGCCGTTGCCGCGACCCTACCAGAACTTTTGCAAGAGGAAGTGGCGCAGCGCCTGCTGGACGGCGGTGTGGTGCCCTTTGCCGGTCTGCATGAAGCCTTGGCTGCGGTTGAGGCCGCCGCGCGGCCCGTTGCGGCACCGGCTGATCCGGTACTGTTGCCCTCGCAGGCTGAGGCAGACCATGTCTTGACCGAAGCAGAGGCCAAACGGGCGCTGGCAGATCATGGTCTGCGGATTCCTCGATCCGTAGTGACGCGTCCGGACAAGGCTGCGCATGCTGCATCGAATCTGACCGCTCCATTCGCGGTCAAGGGCGTCGGGCTTGCGCATAAATCCGAACACGGTGCGGTGCGCCTTGGCGTCGGCTTGGACGATCTGAGCGCGGTTGCGACCGAGCTTGGAACCGACGAAGTTCTGATCGAAGAGATGGCCCAAGGCGGTGTTGCCGAGTTATTGATCGGCGTCACCCGTGATCCGGCCCATGGCTATGTTCTGACGCTAGGGGCTGGAGGCGTGCTGACCGAAATTCTGCGCGACAGTGTTTCAGTGCTGATCCCGTCATCCCGGGACGTGGTCCGTCAGGCGCTGGGCAAGCTGAACTGTGCGCCGTTGCTTGCGGGGTATCGCGGTAAACCGGCGGCGGATACAGAGGCGATCCTGAATGCAGCCGAGGCTGTGCAAGCCTATGTTATTGCCAATGCAGCCCATGTCAGCGAAGTTGAAATCAATCCACTCATCTGCAATCCCGATGGCGCTGTGGCCGTGGATGCTCTGATCCGAAAGGCACGTATATGAACCCGGTTAAAACCAAGCGCGATGGCGCGATTCTGCAGGTCACTCTGGACCGACCCAAGGCAAATGCCATTGATCTGGCCACCAGCCGGATCATGGGTGAAGTGTTCCGCGAATTCCGCGATGATCCTGAGTTGCGCGTGGCCATCCTGACCGGTGGTGGCGAAAAGTTCTTTTGCCCGGGGTGGGACCTGAAGGCCGCCGCGGACGGAGACGCCGTGGACGGAGATTATGGAGTCGGCGGTTTTGGCGGGCTGCAGGAATTACGGGATATGAACAAGCCTGTCATCGCCGCGGTGAACGGGATTGCCTGTGGTGGCGGGCTGGAACTGGCGCTGAGTGCGGATATGATCATCGCTGCAGAGCATGCCAGCTTTGCCCTGCCCGAAATCCGGTCGGGCACCGTGGCCGATGCGGCCAGTGTAAAGCTGCCAAAACGCATCCCCTACCATATCGCGATGGAACTGCTGCTGACTGGCCGCTGGTTCGATCCGGTTGAGGCAAAAGGGTGGGGCCTGATCAACGAGATCGTCCCAGGTGATCAGCTTTTAGACCGGGCATGGGAACTGGCCCGTTTACTGGCCAGCGGCCCCCCGCTGGTTTACGCGGCGATCAAAGAGATCGTGCGCGACGCCGAAGATTCCAAGTTTCAGGATGCCATGAACCGGATCACCGGGCGGCAGTTGCCGACGGTGGACATTCTATATGGTTCTGAAGACAACCTCGAAGGCGCGCGCGCCTTTGCCGAGAAACGCGACCCGGTCTGGAAAGGGCGCTGAGCGGGTTCAGATCTTCTCGAACATTGCGATAAGGGCGGTATCGTCCCGGTTGGGCCCGGCAGCCAGGTCGCCGTAGATTCGAACTTCGGGCAGGGACAGGTTTTGTATCTGCCCATGGGCAAGCTGGTGCAGTGCGTCAGCAAATCCCAGAGATTCGTAGTGTTTCGCGTTAATCGACAGAGCGAATTGCGCGCCTGTCCGGGCCACGTTCAACAGCGCGGGCAGGGCCTCGGGGCCGAGATGGCCATGGGTAAATGTGCCCGAGGACACAATGCCCGAATAGCTGTCGCGCGGCACCGGGATGCCCTGGTTCAGGTCAGCCTCAATCGCGTCGCGGTAGATGTCTTTGCGCAGGGCCTGATCCAGCATCTCGGCGCTGATATCGGTGGCGTCGATTGGGCCAACGCCCAACCCGGCCAGTACCGCACCGCAAAGCCCGGTGCCTGCACCGACATCCAAAACCGGACCCTGTCCCCCGGCGCTGACAAAGGCGCGGGCGGTGTGGATATGCAACTGATAGTCCTCGCGCGCCGCAAAACCGTCATCATAGTCGCCAGCCCATTCGGCATAAAGCCGTTTGTGGTCCTCGGGGCTGTCTAGCGCATAAGCTGCATGCAGGTCGGGCGATTTTGTACGCATGACTCATGAAAGGCGTATGTGGGGATTCGAATCAAGTATCCAGTGGCGGGTGCTTGCATCTTGGACCATTGGCGATCATCAAGAAGGATATGGTTAAGACACTCTTTTCATTCGGTCACGGATATTCGGCGCAGGCCCTGTCGCGGCATCTTGAACCGGCGGGTTGGCGCGTATTCGGAACTACGCGCGATCCGGCGCAATCGGGTGCGGTCCGCGCATCCGGTGCCGAACCGGTGATCTGGCCCGGTCAGACGGTTGATTTGGACGGGGTAACACATCTGTTGATTTCGACCGCGCCGAATGCGGGCGGAGATCCGGTGCTGGCGGCGCTTGGCGACGAAATCGCTGAACGCGCAGGTCAGTTCGATTGGGTCGGATACCTTTCCACAACCGCAGTCTATGGGGACCACAAAGGCGGTTGGGTGGACGAGGCGACCCTTCCTTCACCAATGGCCGAGCGCGGCAGGTGGCGCGTCCGGGCCGAGACACAATGGCAAGACATTCCGGGCCTGCCCGTCCACATCTTTCGCCTTGCCGGGATATATGGCCCCGGGCGCGGCCCATTTTCCAAACTTAAACGGGTGGGAATGCGCCGCATAATCAAACCGGGGCAGGTGTTCTCGCGCATCCATGTGGCGGACATCGCGCAGGTGCTTGCGGCGTCGATGGCATCGCCGAACCCAGGTGCGATTTACAATGTCTGTGACGATGAGCCGGTGCCGCCACAGGATGTCATCGCCTATGCGGCTGAACTGCAAGGCCTGCCTCTGCCCGCTGCGGTTCCGTTCGACCAGGCCGATATGTCCCCGATGGCCCGAAGTTTCTATAATGAAAACAAGCGGGTCAGGAATGACCGGATCAAGGATGAACTGGGTATCCGGCTTTTGTATCCGGATTACCGCGCTGGACTGCAGGCCCTGATGAAGGACGGCTGAGCCCTTATCGGGCGGTGGCTTTGATCAGGTCCGCGGCTTTCTCGGCGATCATGATGGTTGGGGCGTTGGTGTTTCCCGAAACCAGAGTAGGCATGACCGATGCATCGACCACGCGCAGCCCCTCGATCCCGCGCACACGCAGTTCGGGGTCAACCACGGCCATCGCATCCACACCCATTTTGCAGGTTCCGACCGGGTGATAGATCGTATCTGCGCGAGCGCGAATATGGTGCTCCCAATCCGCATCGGTTTGAGCGTCATCTATGCCGTACATCGCTTTGTGCCGGAATCTACTGAAGGCCGGCGCGTGCAGAATGTCTTTGGTTATACGCGCGCCCTTGATCAGCGTGTCCAGATCGCGGTCATCGGACAGGTAAGCCGGATCAATGGCCGGAGCGGCAAAGGGATCGGCGCTGTGCAGCCCGACCGTGCCACGGCTTTCGGGGCGCAATTTGCACACATGGCAGCCGAACCCATAGCCATAATGCAGCTTCCTTGCATGATCATCGGCCAAGGAAATGACAAAGTGCAGCTGGATGTCGGGGCGATCCAAAGCCGGGGAGGTTTTCAGAAACGCGGCGCCCTCGGCAAATGGCGTGGCCGCCATCGACTTACCGGTCTTACGCCAGCGCCAAATATGCCCTGCCAAATTCAATGCGGCAGCGACACCGATGCCGAATGTGTTGGTGTCCCGGGTTTTATAGAGCAGCGTGAAATCCAGATGGTCCTGCAGGTTCTTGCCAACGCCCGGCAGGTCGTGCCGCACCTCGATCCCATGTTTGACCAGATCATCAGCGGCACCAATCCCGGATAGCTGCAACAACTGCGGAGTTTGAAGTGCACCGGCGCAAACCAGAACCTCGCGCCTGGCGGAGACAGTGATATCCGCACCTTTGGCCTTTTTCCTGTACACCACGCCGGTGGCCCGCTTTCCTTCAAAGGTCAGCTTTTTGGCATGGGCGTCGGTAATGACCGTCAGGTTCGGGCGGTCCATGACCGGAAAGACATAGGCCGCCGCTGCCGAGCATCGCTCGCCATTCTTCGACGGGTCGTGAAACTGTGTGACCTGATACAGACCAACGCCCTCGTTATCGCCCCGGTTGAAGTCCTGGCTTCGGCGGTGCTGCATCTGTTCGGCGGCCTCGATAAAGGCAAGCGTGATCGGGCGCGGCTGTTTCTGGTTTGACACGTGCAGAGGGCCGCTGTCGCCGTGATGGTCGTCGGCACCATCTTCGTTATGTTCGGACATCTTGAAATAGGGAAGGACGCTGTCCCAGTCCCAACCGGCACAGCCCAGTTCAGCCCAGCCATCATAGTCCTGACGCTGACCCCGGACGTACAACATTGCGTTAATCGCGCTGGACCCGCCCACCGTTTTGCCGCGCGGCTGATATCCTTTGCGGCCGTTCAGCCCCGGTTGGGCCACGGTTTCAAATGCCCAGTTGTTGATTTTCGGTCGCCCCGGCAGCGAGGCCACTGTTGCCGCGGGCAATCTGGTAAGCATGCCGTTGCCGCCGTTTCCGGCTTCAAGAAGGCAGACACGTATTCCGGGATCTTCGCTCAGACGACCGGCAAGAACCGAACCGGCGGATCCTGCGCCGACAATTACATAATCAAATTGCATTCAGACTCCAAAAATTTTCGGAACCGGCAGTCAAATACGCCGGTCAATCTGTATTAGGCGCGGATCCGAACAAAAGAACCCGCGCTCGTGTCGTTCATAAAGACAGTGGTCGCATACGGATGAAAAACAAGGGCTGTGGTCTATATGTGACCCAAGGTTATTCAGGGATTTGAAAATTGCTCCGATTGCGCGGGATCCGGGGATGTTCTCTTCATAATTATTTCCTATGGTTTTCATCATTAAACAAAACTTTTATGCATGAATGCAATTTGCTATTTCTGACTAGGTCAGGACTTCAGGAATACCGATACCCTTGCCAGATGCTCAGCGTATTTGGATGGGGAAGACGTGTCTTGAATCTGTGTTCTTGATTACCACGAATTTCACTGCGCAAGATCGCCGGATATTAGCTAGGATTGGAGACCGATATGGACGGAAGTGATAACCCCAAAGCAGGCGGATGCCCTGTGATGCACGGCGCTGGAACCCGTTCCAACCGGGATTGGTGGCCGAACCAGCTAAACCTGTCGATCCTGCACCAGCACGGAGCAGCTTCGAATCCTCTGGGTTCGGATTTCGACTATGCTGAAGAGTTCAAAAAGCTGGATATGAAGGCGCTGAAAGAAGACCTATATGCGCTGATGACCGATTCACAGGAGTGGTGGCCGGCGGATTATGGCCATTATGGTGGTCTGTTCATTCGGATGGCCTGGCATAGTGCAGGCACCTACCGGACGGCAGATGGCCGTGGCGGGGCCTCGACCGGGAACCAGCGTTTTGCGCCGCTCAACAGTTGGCCGGACAACGGTAACCTCGACAAGGCGCGTCGTCTGCTGTGGCCGATCAAGCAAAAATACGGAAACCAGATTTCCTGGGCTGACCTGATGATCCTGGCAGGTAACTGTGCCATCGAATCCATGGGTGGCAAAACCTTTGGTTTTGCCGGCGGCCGTGCCGATATCTGGGCCCCCGAAGAAGACATCTATTGGGGAACCGAGACAGAATGGCTGGCCCCGACCGACAATCCGCAGAGCCGGTATTCCGGTGAGCGCGATCTGGAAAACCCTCTGGCCGCAGTGCAGATGGGCCTGATCTATGTAAACCCTGAAGGTCCGGACGGAGAGCCCAACGTTCTGGCTTCGGGTCGTGACATCCGCGACACCTTTGGCCGGATGGCGATGAATGACGAGGAAACCGTTGCTCTGGTTGCTGGTGGTCACACCTTCGGCAAGGCGCATGGCGCGGGCGATCCCGATCTGGTCGGCCCCGAACCCGAAGCCGCCCCGATCGAAGAGATGGGCTTTGGTTGGATCAACAAGTTTGGGTCCGGCAAGGGTGACGATACCACGACATCAGGGATCGAAGGCGCCTGGACCGCAAATCCGATCCAATGGGATAACGGCTATTTCGACCTGCTGTTCGGATATGACTGGAACCTGACCAAAAGCCCCTCGGGCGCGTGGATTTGGGAACCGGTGAATGTCAAAGAAGAAGACATGGCCCCGGCGGCGCATGACGCGTCGAAGAAGGTCAAAACCATGATGACCACCGCCGACATGGCGATGCGCATGGACCCGATCTATGGTCCGATCTCAAAGCGTTTTCACGAGAACCCGGAAGAATTCGCTGACGCTTTCGCCCGTGCATGGTTCAAACTGACCCACCGCGACATGGGCCCGCGTTCGAATTACATCGGCGAGGAATCTCCGGCCGAGGAACTGCTGTGGCAAGACAATGTCCCCGCCGTGGATCACGAGCTGATCGGTGACGCGGATGTGGCCGAGCTGAAGGCTAAGATCGCGGCCACTGGCCTCTCGGTGTCCGAGCTGGTTTCGACCGCATGGGCTTCGGCCTCGACCTTCCGCGGCTCGGACAAGCGCGGCGGTGCCAATGGCGCACGTATCCGTCTTGCTCCGCAGAAAGACTGGGACGCGAACGAACCGATGAAGCTGGCCAAGGCACTGACCGCGCTTGAGGGCGTTCAGGCGGTGTTCAACGGCGCACAATCCGGGGGCAAGAAAGTGTCTCTGGCCGACGTGATCGTTCTGGCCGGTAATGTGGGTGTCGAACAGGCCGCCAAGGCCGGCGGTCAGGAGGTTGAGGTTCCGTTCACCCCGGGCCGTACCGATGCGACGCAAGATCAAACCGATGTGGACAGCTTTGCCGTGCTCGAGCCCGAGGCCGACGGCTTCCGCAACTATCAGAAGACGGATTATTCGGTTTCGCCCGAAGAGCTTCTGGTCGACAAAGCCCAGCTGCTGACGCTGTCGGCGCCTGAAATGACCGCGCTGGTTGGCGGTCTGCGCGTGATCGGCGCCAATTTTGGTGACACCAAGCATGGTGTGTTGACCGACCGCGTCGGCACGCTCAGCACCGACTTCTTCACCAACCTGCTGGACATGGGCACCGAATGGAAACCCGCGGGCAAAGGCGTCTATGAAGGTCGGGACCGCGCCAGCGGTGAGGTCAAGTGGACCGGTACCCGCATCGATCTGGTCTTCGGCTCCAACTCGCAGCTGCGGGCTCTGGTCGAGGTCTACGGTCAGGCAGGCGCAGAAGGCAAATTTGTCTGCGACTTCGTCTCGGCCTGGAACAAGGTCATGAATGCAGACAGGTTCGATCTGAAGTAAGCCTGTGACCTTCGCAGAATTTGCGCCGTCCGAGGAGACTCGGGCGGCGTTTCCTTGCCCCGGTTCCGGGCGCATACCCAGCAATGGGTACGATTCCGCCCAGGGGCTGTTCTTTCCGTTGTTACATGCGGTCCGTTACCGACTCGGAAGAGAGAATTATTAAGCTAACATTTTGTTTTTATTAACATAGAGAAGTTTCTGTTAAGAAATGCAAAGTTTTTTCAGATTGGGGGTTGCAGGTCCCAGACCTAATCCGTAAATACCCCTTCACCGGCGCTGCTGAGGCGCTTGTGACACACTGGAGAGACGGTGGGACGGGTTGGAGAGACGGCCGGACGCATCGGAGAGACGGTGGGCATCTTAGGGAATGATTTAGGCGGGCGCGCTGATGTTATTG
>NZ_JBXWOK010000014.1:0-95649 GCF_059610845.1 Ruegeria sp. CDSC021 | reverse complement strand
CAGCCCGCAAAATCAACCAACTTCCCACCCAACTCAACATGCAAACCATGCAAAGGCGTGCGCCTAATATCCGTCATTTCAGGTACCTTTCGATCAGCGGGACTGGTCACGAACTACCATGACGGTGCAATGCGCATTGCGCACCACGCGTGCCAGGTTCGGACCAATTTCATAATTCGGGAAATCGCCCTTGGTCGACGCCATGACGATCATGTCGAAGCCCTCTTTGTGAGCGAGCTTCAGAATTTCGCGGTAGACGCTGCCCTCTTGGACATGGACAGCAACGCCCGCGGCGTCACCATTGTCCAAGATGGCCTGAACCGCGTTGCGCACATGCTCTTTGGCACCGGCGCCATAATTGGCGGGCAGGTTCGGCAGCTGGATGATCTCGGGGATGACGGCGACCGCATGCAGTTCGGCACCGTAGAATTTCGCCTGTTCCAATGCGACCGGCAATGCCTGTTTCCAGGAACGGTCGTCAGAGTGATCAATCGGCAGCAGGATTTTCGTGGCCATCACGCCTCTCCTCGAGATAGGAATTCTGTTTCAAGTCGGGGGGCCGGAATGGCCCCCCGTAGGTTTTCAGTGCCCGGATTATTCGGCAGGCGTGCCGCCCGGCTCTTCGGACTTACCACCGGAGGCAAAGAACTCTTTCGTCAATTTGAAGACGATTGGGCTCAGCAATGCCAAGGCGATTAGGTTCGGGATAGCCATCATGGCGTTCAGCGTATCTGCAAGCAGCCAGATAAAGCCCAGATCCGCGGTTGCGCCGAAGTAGATCATGATAATCCACAGAATGCGGTACGGCATCAGGGATTTGACACCCAGCAGGAATTCGACGCATTTCTCTCCGTAGAATGACCAGCCGAGGATGGTGGTGAAGGCGAAGATCGACAGCGCGATGGCGATCAAGTAGCCACCAATGCCCGGCAACGACATTTCGAAGGCGGCCGAAGTCAACGCGGCACCGGATTCACCCGTGGTCCACGCACCTGAGGCGATGATTGCCAAACCGGTGATCGAGCAGACGATGATAGTGTCGATGAACGTTCCCAGCATCGCGATCAGGCCCTGGTTTACCGGACCTTTGGTTTCGGCTGCTGCGTGCGCGATCGGGGCGGAACCCAGACCGGCTTCGTTCGAGAAGACACCGCGCGCCACACCAAAGCGGATGGCGGCCCAAACGGCTGCGCCCGCAAAACCACCTTCGGCGGCCGAGGGTGTGAAGGCGTAGGTGAAGACCAACGACACAGCATTGCCGATTTCACCGATATTGATCAGCAGAACCAGCAGACCCGCGATGATATAGGCAATCGCCATGAACGGAACCAGTTTACCGGCAACGGCACCGATACGCGTGATACCACCCAGGATTACAGCGGCGGTCAGAACCATCAGCACCACACCGGTGACCGAGGTATTCAGGCCGAAATTGGCTTCGAGAACCTGTGCAACACCATTGGCTTGCACACCGTTGCCGATACCAAAGGCTGCAACTGCGCCGAACAGGGCAAATGCAACACCCAGCCAGGCCCATTTCGCACCCAGGCCGTTCTTGATGTAGTACATCGGACCACCGACAAAGTTGCCCAGCTCGTCCTTCTCACGGTATTTCACCGCCAGAACAGCCTCGGCATATTTGGTGGCCATGCCCACCAGGGCGGTCATCCACATCCAGAACAAAGCGCCCGGACCGCCCAGGAAGACAGCAGTAGCCACACCGGCGATGTTACCCGTACCGATGGTCGCCGACAGCGACGTCATCAGTGCGTTGAACGGGCTGATCTGCCCATCGCCCTGACTTTCACGACCGGCAAACAGCAGCTTAAAGCCCGTGCCGATACGCAGGATCGGCATGAATTTCAGCCCCACCTGCAGGAAGAAGCCAACGCCAAGAATGAGGACCAGCATCAGCGGCCCCCACACGACGCCATTGATGGCCCCTACGATTGAATTTAACGCTTCCATGGTATTCCTCCCTAGCGCGTTTGGATTATGCCCCGGCAGCAATCGCCCGTTGGCGAGCTTGCTTGAGGGCGGCAAAGTCTTCGTCCGCGTGGAACGACGAACGGGTCAGCGGCGTGGCTGACACGTGCAGAAAGCCCTTTGAGCGTGCGATCTGCTCAAGCTGAGCGAATTCTTCCGGTGTCCAGAACCGGTCAATCGGGTGATGTTTTGCGGTCGGCTGCAGGTATTGCCCCACTGTCAGAAAATCGACATTCGCGGCGCGCAGGTCATCCATCACCTGCCGCACATCGCCAAGGCTTTCACCCAGCCCGACCATCAGGCCCGATTTGGTAAAGATCTCGGGGTTGGCGCGCTTGGCATCGTCCAACAGACGCAGCGAAGTGTAATACCGCGCGCCCGGACGCACCGTGGGATACAGATGCGGAACCGTTTCGAGATTGTGATTGAATACGTCGGGGGCGGCCGCAAATACCAGATCGGCCGCGTCCCCTTTGCCCAGAAAGTCGGGGGTCAGAACTTCTACCGTTGTGCCGGGATTCTGGTGGCGCACAGCACGGATGGTTTGGGCAATATGTTCAGCGCCGCCATCAGCCAGATCATCCCGGTCAACCGAGGTGATCACGACATGACGCAGGCCCAGCTTTTTCACCGCAACGGCCACACGGCCGGGTTCGAACTGGTCCAGAGCGTCGGGGCGGCCAGTGGCAACGTTGCAGAAGGAACAGCCGCGGGTACAGACCTCGCCCATGATCATCATGGTGGCGTGGCGCTTGGACCAGCATTCGCCGATATTTGGGCAAGCCGCCTCTTCGCAAACGGTCGCCAGATTATGGTCACGCATCAGGCGGCGGGTTTCGTAAAATTCTGCGCTTTCAACCCGTTTCTTCCGAATCCATTTCGGTTTACGCGGAATGACACTGTCAGCCTTTTTGGCTTTTTCCGGGTGGCGAGGGCGAAGCTGGATGGTCATCTGGCTGATCCTCGTTAAGCGTGAATCGCACGGCCCAGGGCGTCAAGGCAGGCCTCTTTGACCGCCTCGCCCATTGCAGGGTGCGCATGACAGGTTGCGGCAACTTCGGAAACGGTAGCGCATTTGGTCATTGCCAGAACCAACTCGGCAATCAGGTCGCCGCCATGCGCTCCGCAGATATGCGCGCCGAGGATCTTGCCGCTGGGATCGGCCAGCACCTTGACCGCACCGTCGGTTTCGCCGGTCGAGCGCGCGCGCGAATTTGCCATGAAGGCGAACTTGCCGACCGCGTAGTCAGTGCCAGCCTCTTTCAGCGCCTCCTCGGTCAAACCGACCGAGGCGACCTCGGGGTCGGTGTAAACCACGCCCGGAACGGTGTTGTAATCCACATGCCCGGCCTGACCGGCCAGGATTTCGACACAGGCGACGCCGTCTTCTTCGGCCTTATGCGCCAGCATTGGTCCGGGCACACAGTCACCGATTGCATAGATGCCGGGGACCGAGGTTTGGAATGTGCCATCAACCTCGATGAAGCCGCGCGCGCTCAGGGCAACGCCAAGCGCGTCCAACCCTAGTCCGCGCGTCACAGGGCGACGGCCTACGGCGATCAGGACCTTGTCGGCCTCGATCACTTCTTCCTTGTCCTTGCCAACCCGGTCCACGATCAGGGACAGGCCCGCGTCGGTTTTCCCGACCGATTTCAGCGCCCTGCCCAGTTGGAATTTCAGCCCGCGCTTTGACAGGGCGCGCTGTGCCAGCTTGGCGATCTCTCCATCAATGCCGGGCAGAACACGGTCGAGATATTCAACCACCGTGACTTTGGCACCCAGACGCGCCCAGACCTGACCCAGTTCCAATCCGATGACACCGGCACCGATCACCACCAGATGATCCGGCACGGTGTCCAGCGCAATCGCCCCGGTCGAGCTGAGGATATCTTGCTCGTCAATCTCAATCCCCGGCAGCGAGGTCGGCTCGGATCCGGTGGCGATCAGGATATTCTTTGCCTCATGGATCGTGTCGCCGACCTGAACCTGCCCTGCAGCCGGAATGCTGGCCCAACCTTCGAACAGGTCGATACCGTTCTTTTTGAACAGGAATCCGATCCCTTTGGTCAGGTCACCAACGATCTTGTCCTTGCGCCCCATCATCGCGCCGATGTCGATGCTGGCCCCCTCGACCTCTATGCCATGGGAGGAGAGATGGCTGATCTCGGCATATTTGGCCGAGGAGGTCAGCAACGCTTTGGAGGGTATGCACCCCACATTCAGACAGGTCCCGCCAAGAGCACCCCGCCCCTCGACGCAAGCGACATTCATGCCCAGCTGAGCGGCACGAATGGCCGCTACATATCCGCCGGGGCCACCGCCAATAACGATCAGGTCATAGGTGCTCATGATTTAACCTCAGTAGATCGGATGGCTCGCGCAAAGGGCGCGGACTTTTTCACGAGTTTCTTTTTCGACGGTCGCATCCCCGTCAGACGACTGAGCCAAAGCGTCCAGCACGTTGCCAATCAGATGACCGATCGTTGTAAACTCTTCGGGGCCAAATCCACGGCTGCATCCGGCAGCGGTGCCCAGACGAATACCACTGGTAATCGTTGGCTTTTGCGGATCGCCGGGAACACTGTTTTTGTTGCAAGTAAAACCTGCACGCTCAAGCGCGGCCTCGGCATCTTTGCCAGTCACGCCGATGGGGCGCAGATC
This sequence comes from Ruegeria sp. CDSC021, assembly GCF_059610845.1. NCBI lineage: Bacteria > Pseudomonadati > Pseudomonadota > Alphaproteobacteria > Rhodobacterales > Roseobacteraceae > Ruegeria > Ruegeria sp. CDSC021. The sequence goes on along the minus strand of NZ_JBXWOK010000014.1, from coordinate 91,002 downwards.
GACCAACATCAGATGGTTCTCAGTTCCGCCGGAAACGATGTCACAGCCTCGCGCCATCATCACATTCGCCAAAGCCGCCGCGCTGTCGACTACGCGCTGCATGTAGGTTTTGAACTCAGGCTTCAAAGCTTCACCAAAGGCTACAGCCTTGCCCGCGATCACATGCATCAGCGGGCCACCTTGCAGACCCGGAAACACTGCCGAGTTGATCTTTTTGGCGAGTGTTTCATCATTGGTCAGGATGATCCCACCGCGTGGTCCACGTAGGGTCTTATGAGTGGTCGACGTCACCACATGAGCGTGCCCAATAGGCGACGGATGCAGCCCAGTCGCCACCAGCCCCGCGATATGCGCCATATCTGCCAGCAGCCAGGCCCCAACCTTGTCAGCGATTGCCCGAAAGCGCGCAAAGTCGATTTTTTGCGAATAGGCCGATGCGCCCGCGATGATCAGCTTGGGCTTCTCAGCTTCTGCCAATGCCTCGACCTGATCATAATCAATCAGCCCGGCATCGTTCAGACCGTATTGCACCGGACGGAACCATTTGCCCGATTGCGCGGGTTTCGCGCCGTGGGTCAGGTGCCCGCCAGCATCCAGCGACATTCCCAATATCGTATCACCGGGGCTAAGCAGCGCCAGCTTGACCGCTCCATTCGCCTGAGCGCCGGAATGAGGTTGAACGTTTGCGTATTCGCACCCAAACAGTTTCTTCAACCGCTCGATAGCTTCGGATTCGACCTCGTCGACATATTCGCAGCCACCGTAATACCGGCGACCGGGATACCCTTCGGCGTATTTGTTGGTCAGCACAGACCCCTGCGCATCAATCACCGCCTGCGAGACGATGTTTTCAGATGCGATCAGTTCGATCTGATCCGCCTGACGGGCACCCTCACGGGAAATCGACGCAGAGATTACCGGATCGGCCTCAGCCAGCGACGTTTTAAACATGGTCTCCTCCCAAGGTTTCGAATCCAATTCGCGAAACTTTGTTTCCTATAGTGGAATTTTCATCCTTAAGGCAACATTTTTCTTACAATGGTGAATTTGATTTTGATTGGAAATTATGCAAGCATCGATAAAACAGGGGGATTTCACGTGGCAGAAGAGAATTTAACGGATGTTTCCGGAATGGACGAACAGGACGAGGGTATGGCTCTGGGCCGCTCGATCCGCGACGCGCGCCGTGCAAAAGGCTGGACTTTGGAAGAAGCCGGTCGTGCTGCCGGGATCGGTCGATCAACCCTGTCAAAAATCGAAAACAACCAGACAAAGCCCAGCTTTGATATTGTTCGGCGGCTCACACAGGCGCTTGACCTCAGCACACCGCAGCTGTTTCTACAGTCCGGTCAATCGGGTATATCAGGCCGTCGCGATTATACGCCCAAGGGCGACGGTGAGATCAAGGACACCTCCACATATATCCATGAATTGCTGTGTTCAGAGCTGACCAGCAAACGGATGCTGCCCTATATCGCGACAATCAAGGCGCGCGACATTTCCGAATTTGAAAACTGGATTCGCCATTCTGGAGAAGAGTTCATGTTTGTCCTCAGCGGAGAGCTGACTTTTGTGTCGGAACACTACCGACCGCTGCCGATGAAAGCCGGGGACTCGCTCTATTATGACAGTGGAATGGGGCACGGCTGTATTTCAACCAGTACCGAAGATGCCCGTGTGCTTTGGGTATCGCTGGAATAGCCCACTAATAGAGTGACGTCACCCAACTTGCGAAAACCTGTACCTCGATGCGGTCTTCAGCGCCTTTGCGCTTAACCAGATAGTGCGAAGGTTGAATGGGCAGGCGGTAATCAAAAGGTGCCACCAGCAAACCCTGCTTAATGTACTCATGGGCAAAGCTTTCTAATACCATGGCCGCGCCCTGCCCCGCCGTGACGGCCTGCAAGGCCAAAAATGACGAATCCATTCGAAGCGTTCTGGAGGGCGCCCCCAAATTGAGCGTGTATTGATCGGACAATCTCATCCAGTCATTCTCGGACCCTTTGATTGCGACGACCCGGCCCTGGGCCAGATTTTGAATGCTCAGATCTGCGCCAAAAGATGCCGCATAATCGGGATGGCAGACCGGCACCGCACATTCATGGCCCAGATGCGAGACGATCCCGTCATCCCAGTCACCATAGCCGAACCGGATATCAATATCGCTTTCTTCCTCTCCAAACCGGTTCGCCCAGACGAAGGTGGAGAGGTCCACTTTGATGTCGGAGTGCAGGTTTTCAAACTCAAACAGTCTTGGTGCGATTACCAGCCCCGCACATGAGATGGAGGCCCGTATTTTGACCACCCGCCTGCGGGAATTGGTGAAAAGGCCGCTGGTTGCGTCTCTTAACTCGGAAAACGTCTTTTGAACCGGCATCGCATAGGCCCGCCCGATTTCGGTCAGGGCAACCCCGCGCGGCAAGCGTTCGAACAGGGATACGTTTAGGTGCTTCTCTAACAACCGTATCTGCTGACTGACGGCGGCTGATGTCAGCCCCAGCTCTTCTGCTGCCGCAGAGAAACTGTTGTGACGCGCGGCAACTTCAAAAGCCCGCAACCAGGTGACATGGGGCAGTTTCGCCATTTCTTACCTTCAATGAAAATTATGCCTAATGGGTAATATACATTGTTTGAATTGACAATCTTTGCGTGCAAATCATGGGGCCTATTACCCAAAACGGTTCGAGATGACGCAGACCTTCGACTATATCATCGTGGGCGCCGGATCTGCCGGCTGCGTGCTGGCAAACAAGCTGAGCGCGTGTGGCAGCCATAAAGTGTTGCTGATAGAAGCCGGTGGAACCGATCGCCGTTTCTGGATCAATGTACCGCTGGGATACGGCAAAACCTTCAACGATCCCAAGGTGAACTGGTGTTACTCTGCCCAGGCTGATCCCGGGTTGAACAACCGTCAGGCCTATTGGCCGCGCGGGCGGGTTATTGGCGGATCAAGCTCGATCAACGCCATGGCATATTTGCGAGGCCTCTCGCATGATTTTGATGACTGGGCCAAGGCAGGCGCAGAGGGTTGGAACTGGGAAACGGTTCGCCAGACATATGAGGCGATCGAGACCCATGTCGAAAGAGGCCAAACACCTTCGTCAACGGACGGACCCCTTGTGGTCAGTGATGTCAGTGAGGGCATGCACCCGTTTTCGCGCCACTTTCTGGAGGCCTCACGGCAGATGGGCTGGCATGTTTCGGACAATCTGAACGGTCAGGACGCCGAAGGGATGATGAACCTGCGCAGCACCGTCAAAAACGGCCGCCGCTGGTCATCAGCAGCCGCGTTCCTGCGCCCTGCGCTGAAACGCAGCAATCTGCGGGTGGTATCCAATGCTCTGGTGCAGAACGTCATTCTGGATCAGGGCAAAGCCACCGGTGTCCGCTATCACGTTGGAGGTCAGGTGGTTACGTCCTTCGCGATCCGTGAAGTCATCCTGTCTGCGGGAGCCGTAAACTCGCCACAGCTCTTGCAGCTTTCGGGGATCGGGCCTGCGAACCTGTTGAAAAGGCACGGCATCAAAGTGCGCCATAACCTGTCGCAGGTTGGACAGGGATTGCAGGATCATCTTGGCATATCCCATTTCTTTCATGCGACCGAGCCGACATTGAATAATACGCTTGGCAATCGGTTGGGACAGATGTTGTCCGGTATTCGTTATCTGCTGACCCGCAGCGGGCCACTCAGCGTCCCCGTCAACCAGGTCAGCGGCTTTGTGCGTTCGGACGAAACCGCCGAATTTGCTGATATGCAAATCTATTGCAATCCGATGTCCTATAAGACCGACACCAAAGGACAGCCGGGCGTTGATACCGAAGCAGGCTTTCTTCTGTGCGCCCAGCCCTGCAGGCCGACAAGCAGAGGGGAGATCAACATCCGTTCGGCAGATCCCATGGATGCACCCGCCATCCAACCGAATTCTCTCTCCACAAACCATGACTGCGACATGGCTATCAAAGCGGGTCGGGTGTTACAGAAGCTGGCGCAGACTGAGGCGATCCGCAGTGTTACGCGGACCCGGATAGAACCAGATGTTACGCGGATGAATGACGACCAGATGTTAGAGAATTTCCGCGCCAACGCCGGAACTATATTTCATCCAAGCTGTACATGTCGCATGGGGACATCGGAACAGGATTCAGTTCTGGATTCTCGACTGCGGGTGCATGGGGTGGCAGGCCTTAGGGTGGTCGACGCGTCCTCGTTTCCAAGCATCACCTCAGGCAACACAAATGCGCCTGTGATGATGCTGGCCGCGCGCGGCGCGGACCTCATTCTGGAAGATGCCACAAAGCGCATGAACGCTTGAAGCAGAGGGAAAGAAGACCGTCTTACAGAATATTTGGTCTGGAAAGGGGCCTCATTCCCTGATCAGGAAAAGTGCAACGCATAGACGTTGTTCAAATACTTCTGATCGTCGATCTGAAAGTGGGTCTCTCCAATGAACTCAAAACCCTTGGCCAGATAGAACTTGATGGCCGAGGTGTTCTCAGCATTGGTCATCAGCCAGACCACATCTGCCCCCTGATCCCGGCAATGTTCCAGCGCAGCTGCCAAAAGACGCCTTCCGATACCTTTTCCGTGATGGCGCGGCTGGACGTAGAATGTCGATATCTCCATGCCCCACCACCCGGAAACAGGGGCGATGCGTGCAGGGGAAACACGGATGAACCCGTCAATCCCCTGATTATTGTCGGACACCAGAATGAATTCATCCGGGTTTTGAATCTGTTCTAATACTTTGCTTGTTGTGAATTCCGACAAGGCGAAATCTGCAAAAATCCCACTGACACCATGTTTGAGGTAGGTTCCGATCCATACTTCAATCGAGATGGCAGCGATACTGGACGCATCTGACTTTTCTGCAGTTCGCAATGCCAAGGCGCTTAGGTATTAAACAAGAAGTGCATCACATCGCCATCCTTGACGACATAGCCCTTGCCTTCGGCGCGCATCTTGCCTGCCTCTTTGGCGCCTTGCTCTCCGTTTGCCGAAACATAGTCGTCATAGGCGATCGTTTCAGCACGGATGAAACCCTTTTCGAAATCGCCATGGATGACGCCAGCAGCCTGCGGCGCGGCGGTGCCGGTGCGGATGGTCCAGGCGCGGGCCTCTTTCGGGCCGACGGTGAAATAGGTTTCCAGCTTCAGCAGGTCGTAGCCTGCGCGGATCAGACGGTCGAGACCTGGCTCTTCCAGCCCCATTTCCTCGAGGAACATCTGCGCTTCGTCCTCTTCCAGCAGGCTAATCTCTTCTTCGATCTTGGCACTGATAATGACGTGCGAGTTGCCTTGCGCTGCGGCCATTTCAGCCACACGGGCTGAATATTCATTGCCCTCGGCAGCCTCTTCTTCCGAGACGTTACAGACATAGAGAACCGGTTTGGTGGTCAGCAGTTGCAGCATTTTCCACGCCTTGTCGTCTTCGTCGCTAACTTCGACCAGACGCGCGGGTTTGCCATCTTCCAGCATGACCTGCGCTTCGGCAAGCAAACGTTCCTGTTGCTGTGCCTCTTTGTCGTTGCCCTTCAGCTTGCGCACCAGATTGGCACGGCGCTTTTCGATGCTTTCCAGATCGGCCAGCATCAGTTCGGTCTCAATCGTATCGGCATCCGCCACGGGATCGACGCGGCCATCGACATGGGTCACATCACCATCTTCGAAGCAGCGCAACACATGAGCGATGGCGTCAGTCTCACGGATGTTGGCCAGAAACTGGTTGCCCAACCCCTCGCCCTTTGACGCGCCCTTTACCAGGCCCGCGATATCCACAAACGTCATTCGCGTCGGGATGATCTGCTTTGAACTTGCAATCGCCGCCAGCTTGTCCAGCCGGTCATCGGGCACCGCCACATCACCCACATTGGGTTCAATGGTGCAGAACGGGAAATTCGCCGCCTGAGCAGCCGCTGTCTTGGTCAGCGCATTGAAGAGAGTCGACTTGCCCACATTCGGCAAACCCACGATTCCCATTTTAAAGCCCATCTCGGCCTCCTGAAGCGATACGACGGCGTCTTCTATTCACGTCCGGGCAAATGCGCAACCCGGACGGCGGCAACAGGTCGAGTCCCAGTTGCAACATCACTTATCTGTTAATCAAACGTGTACTTCGAATACTTGATTCTGCCACTGCCACGTCACCAACTGACAGGGAGTTGAGAAAACCAAGAAGTACCGAGATGAAAACACTTTTCTTAATGAGCACTTTGCTGGCCACCACGACCATGGCACACGGGCAGTCCATCGTATTGGGAGCAGGATATGCGGATTTCACCCACACCAGCAGCAATGATCAGGCGGTCGTGTCACTGGAATACCAGCACAGCCCGTTTCACGAAGCCACGCGCCTCAGTGCTGGCTGGGGTGTGGCTCTGACGGTGGATGCAGATGCCGACACGCATATTGGCGCCGGTTTGGTCGGTCTCTATACGATCTCTGATCGGTGGTTCGCAGAGGCCAGCGTGATGCCTGGCTACTACAACGCCTCAAATGATGACAATGATCTCGGCGGAAATTTCCAGATCCGCAGCCTTTTCGGAATTGGATATGCCCTGGAAAACGGAAACAAGCTCTCGCTGGCCATCACCCATAATTCGAACGCGAGCACGGACAGTTTCAATCCCGGCGTCAACTCAGTGTTCATGCGTTATCACTACGGGTTCTGAAGCAATCTGGCCCAGCGGGATTGATTTCCGGGCAAAGTTTCTGCACATCAGGTTCAAATCCGTATGCAAGGACCGCAGATGACCCGTATCGACGCCAAGTTCGCCGCCCTCAAGGCCGAGGGCAAAAAGGCCTTCGTATCCTACATCATGGCCGGTGACCCCGATTTCGACACCTCGCTTGAGATCGTCAGGGGCTTGCCCGGTGCCGGTGTCGACGTGATCGAACTTGGGCTGCCGTTCACCGACCCGATGGCGGATGGTCCGACCATCCAGGCAGCAGGACAACGCGCCCTAGAGGGCGGGATGACCCTGCAACGCACACTGGATCTTGCACGTGCTTTTCGGGAATCGGATGATACAACGCCTATTGTGCTAATGGGGTATTACAATCCCATCTACAGCCGCGGCGTGGAAAGGTTTCTGGCGGACGCTACAGAGGCTGGCATCGACGGCCTGATCGTCGTTGACCTGCCTCCCGAAGAAGATGACGAACTTTGTCTGCCTGCACAGGCGGCTGGATTGAATTTTATCCGCCTCGCCACGCCGACAACGGATGACAAACGGCTTCCGCGCGTTCTTCAGAACACTTCGGGATTTGTGTATTACGTCTCGATCACGGGGATCACAGGCGCAGCCGAAGCCCAGGCCACGAATGTAGGCCCCGAGGTCTCTCGGATCAAATCCGCCACGGATTTGCCAGTGATCGTGGGCTTTGGAATCAATACCCCGGAAAAATCGCGGGCAATCGCAACTGTTGCCGATGGCGCTGTGGTCGGCTCGGCCATTGTCAGCCAGATCGCCGCCGGGAAGTCGGTTGGTGAAGTTCTGGATTTTGTCAAATCGCTGGCAGATGGGGCACATTCGGCCTGATTCAACGACCGGTTTCGCAATCTTGACCGCAGTCGGCGCAACCCGGCTGCGGTTTTTCTATTGCACCTAACGTTGCGCACAGAAACGTGGCGTTGCGAGGCTTTCGAAAAATTGGTAAAGAAAAAGGACCAATCTTTCGAAAGCCGCATCTCATGCCCGTCATCACCAATATCCAAGACCTCAAACACATCTATGAACGACGCGTCCCGCGCATGTTCTTTGACTATGCCGAAAGCGGCAGCTGGACCGAGCAGACCTTTCGCGACAACAGCTCGGATTTCGAAGATATCCGCCTGCGCCAGCGAGTAGCGGTTGATATGACCGGGCGCACGACGGCGTCGCAGATGATCGGACAGGATGTTACCATGCCTGTTGCCCTTGCCCCCGTTGGTCTGACCGGCATGCAGCACGCGGATGGTGAGATCAAAGCCGCCAAAGCAGCCGAGGCTTTTGGCGTCCCCTTTACCCTGTCCACGATGTCAATCAATTCTATCGAGGAGGTGGCCGAGAACACCACTGCGCCCTTCTGGTTCCAACTCTACACCATGAAGGATCAGGACTATGTCTCTCGGCTGATCCAACGCGCCAAGGATGCAAAATGTTCGGCCCTTGTGATCACCCTGGACTTGCAAATACTCGGGCAGCGCCACAAGGACCTAAAGAATGGTCTGTCCGCGCCGCCGAAGCTGACGCCTAGGACCATCGCCAATCTGATGACAAAATGGACCTGGGGCATCGAAATGTTAGGCGCCAAACGGCGGAACTTCGGCAATATTGTTGGCCATGTTGATAATATCACTGATACAAGATCGCTGGGCACATGGACGGCGGAACAATTCGACCCCAGCCTGGATTGGGGCAAAGTTGAAAAGCTGATGGACCAATGGGGCGGCAAGGTGATCCTCAAGGGTATCCTGGATTCCGAGGATGCCAAGATGGCCGCCAAGCTGGGCGCCGATGCCATCGTGGTTTCAAACCACGGCGGACGCCAGTTGGACGGTGCGCTCAGTTCCATTCGTGTCCTGCCCGAGATTATGGACGCTGTCGGAAACGACATCGAAGTGCATCTGGACAGTGGCATCCGATCTGGCCAGGACGTTCTGAAAGCACTGGCACTTGGCGCGAAGGGCACCTTTATCGGGCGCGCCTTTGTTTACGGTCTTGGCGCAATGGGCCAGAAAGGCGTGACCACGGCACTTGAGATCATTCAGAAAGAACTTGATACGACCATGGCGCTTTGCGGTGAACGCAATGTGAGCGATCTGGGCCGGCACAATTTGCTTGTCCCGAAAGACTTCGGAGGGAGCTGGACAGATTGATCGCGCGCATGGGGGCTCTGTCCTTGTCGCCGATTGGCCGCCTCCCCCGAGATATTTAGAGCCAGTTGAAGAAAGGATTCCCTGCTTCATCTGGCCGAAAATACCTCGGAGCGCGGGACAGAGCCTCGCAAAATAGACGAGCTGCAAAAACCCCTTTCCAAACTCAATGAATCAAGCTAAGGACGCGGCTTCACGCGGGTATACAGCCTTGGAGGATACCCGCCCTAACATTGGAGAAATATCATGGCTGGAGAGATTCCCGATCTCGTAGCTCTGGAACGGACGGGGACAGGCAAGGGCGCCGCTCGTCAGGCACGCCGCGACGGCATGGTTCCGGGCATTGTTTTTGGTGGCGACAAAGAGCCGCTGCCGATCCAGATCCCGTTCAACGAACTGTTCAAGCGCCTGAAAGCGGGCCGGTTCAAGTCGACATTGTGGAACCTGAAGGTTGAAGGCCAGGAAGACGTTCGCGTCATCTGCCGCGACGTTCAGCGTGACGTTGTCAAAGACCTGCCGACCCACCTGGACCTGATGCGCCTGCGTCGGACCACCAAGATCGCACTGTTTATTCCGGTTGATTTCATCAACGAGGAAGAGGCCCCCGGCATCAAGAAAGGCGGCGTTCTGACCGTTGTCCGTCCTGAGGTCGAGCTGATGTGTACCGCTGGTGAGATTCCTGAGAAGATCACCGTTGATCTGACCGGTCTGAACATCAACGACGTTGTCACCATCTCGTCGGTCGATCTGCCTGCTGGCACCAAGCCGACCATCGACCGTGACTTTGTGATCGCCAACATCTCGGCCCCAACCGGCCTGGCTACAAGCGATGACGAAGAGGGCGAAGAGGGTGATGTTGCACCCGATGAAGTCGAAGTCGTCGGAAGCGAAGAAGAATAAGGCCGGACCCAAAGTTTCGGTTTTTGTGACGGGGCCCCATTGGGGTCCCGTTTTCTTTTGCCCGTTGGGCTGGAAAATCGGCCCCGATCCGTGCCATCAACCAGTTGCGATATCGCGCTTGAGACAAGGACATGACGATGAAGCTGTTTGTCGGCCTGGGAAATCCCGGATCAAAATATGCTCGAAACCGGCACAATATTGGCTTTATGGCCGTTGACCGGATCGCCGAGGATTGCGGCTTTGGTCCTTGGAAATCCAAATTTCAGGCCGAAATCGCCGAAGGGCGGCTTGGTCAAGAAAAGGTTTTGCTTATCAAGCCTCAGACCTTCATGAACCGGTCCGGTCAATCGGTGGGCGAGGCCATGCGGTTTTACAAGTTGGATTCGACCGACGTCACTGTCCTACATGATGAATTGGATCTGGCGCCGGGTAAGGTCCGCGTCAAGGCAGGCGGAGGCCATGCCGGTCACAACGGGCTTCGGTCGATCCACGAACATATCAGCCCAGCCTATGATCGGGTGCGCCTTGGGATCGGTCATCCCGGGCGGAAAGAATTGGTTTCGCCATATGTCTTGGGCGATTTCGCAAAGGCTGACAGCGACTGGTTGGAAGATGTCCTGCGCGGCGTTGCAGATGGCGCAAGGCACCTGGCCAATGGCGATGGCGGTAAGTTCATGAACGCCGTTGCCCTGCGAACGGCACCGCCGCGTTCGTCCAAGTCACCGTCCGAGCACCCAAAACCAGCGGCCCAGACCATTACCGAACCCGCCGGGGACAGCAGGTCTGCCATGCAGAAGCTGATGGACAAGTTCAAATAGCGCCCTTTGCCGTTGCCCCTACGTCCGGATTGCGGAATTTTCCCGGGCAGGCTCCAATACCGGCAATCATGGGAGGCGACAAATGAGAGCTTTGTTTAAATGGGTGCTGCGTATCGCGCTGATGCTTGTGCTGGCAGCCGCCGTTGTCGGGTTCTGGAAACGCGAGGAAATTCAACGCTTGATGGCGGTGAACTCATTGTTTTCCCCCGAAAAGATCGTTCACAATTTCTCGCATATGGATGCAGCTTTCAAAACCGTCAACTTGCCGCGCGGGGATGGGGCCACATGGGAATTGCCTTACGGGCCCGGGTTTGACCTGCCAGCAGGCACGGATCAATGGATCGAAGACCGGTCGGTCACATCCTTGCTTGTGATGCAGGGCGGGCAGATCCGGTTTGAGGAATACTATCTGGGCACCACACCAGACGATCGACGCATTTCGTGGTCGGTTGCCAAAAGCTATCTTTCTGCATTGTTCGGCATATTGCTGGACGAAGGCGCAATCGCCTCATTGGACGATCCTGTCGTGCAATACGTACCCAAACTGCAAGGCACGGCCTATGATGGTACGACGATCCGCAACGTGCTGAACATGGCCAGCGGTGTGACCTTCAACGAGGATTATCTGGATTACAATTCTGACATCAACCGGATGGGTCGAGTGGTCGCCTTAGGCCGAGAACTGGACGATTTTGCCGCCTCGCTGCAGGACAGTTTCGCAACACCCGGAGAAATCTGGAAATACGTGTCAATCGACACCCATGTTATCGGTATGGTGGTCCGAGGAGCAACCGGTCGCAGCGTGGCCGAACTGCTTACAGAGCGCATTGTACAGCCACTTGGGCTGGAGCGGGATGGCTATTACGTGACCGACGGGGCCGGAGTTGCCTTTGTTCTGGGGGGCTTGAATTTCACCACCCGCGATTATGCGCGTTTCGGTCAGATGATCCTGCAAAACGGGGTTCATGATGGGCAGCAACTGGTACCGGCTGAATGGATCGCCGCTTCGGTCCTGCCCAGTGCCCCGACCGCATCGGGCAAGATCGGCTATGGATATCAGTGGTGGATTCCCGTGGGCGCGCATGAGGGCGAGTTCATGGCCCGCGGCGTCTATGGTCAGTATATCTATTTCGACCAGCCGCGCGGGGTGCTGATCGTGTCCACCGGAGCCGATCGCAAGTTTCGAGACCCTGGCGTGAATGAGATCAACATAGAAATGTTCCGCAAGATTGCGCAAAGCCTGTAAGATGCTCTTATGCAGAAACAGGAAAGCATAAATGTTCTGGGGGGCGTGCTCGCCCCTTGCTCCCGCGATCCGCTGACCGGGTTCTTTCGCGATGGCGCCTGCAATACCTGCCCCGAGGATCAGGGCAGCCACACGGTTTGCGCGGTAATGACGGTCGAGTTTCTGGCCTATTCGAAATATGTCGGCAATGACCTCAGCACGCCGCGCCCCGAGTTTAATTTTCCCGGGCTGCGTGCCGGTGACAGCTGGTGTCTATGTGCGGGTCGCTTCCTGCAAGCCCATGACGAAGGGTGCGCGCCCAAGGTTCATCTTGAGGCGACACATCAACGGGCGCTGGACATCGTGCCTCTGCGCATTCTCAACCAACACGCGGTTCAGGACTAGGCAGACCGGCCCGGGATCACCCGGACCAGCCCTTATTCGGGATCAATCCCGCAATTTCACAAGGTCAGACATCAGACCCTCGGTTCCGTTATGAACCGTCAGCCGCTCGACCTTGCCGGCGATGGTTTCCAGCGCTTCCAGCTCTTTCAGTCGCAGCATCACCGGGTTTTCCGCCATCACTTTCGCGGTGTTCAGCAAAGACCGCGTGGCGTTGGTTTCTTCCCTCCGCCGGATGACGTTGGCCTCGGCCTGTTTCTCGGCAGCGACCACGGCGGTCAGGATTTCGCGCATCTCGCCGGGCAGGATGACGTCTTTCAACGCGATCTCACCCACTTCGATGCCGATCCCGGCCATTTGTGTCCGCACCCGATCCGCAGCCTCGGTGTCAACGCCCACCTTCTCGGCAAGTAGCCGGTCAAGCGTCATCGACCCAAGGGTCTTCCGGAACGCCAGTTGCAGGGCCCGGTGCAGGGCCTGATCAAAATCCTTCACCGCCCCCATCGCCTTGACCGGATCGACGACCCGGTAATCGGCGCTGAGGTTGACCCGGATGGTCACCCGGTCCTTGGTCAGGATCTCTTGACCCGTTACCTCATGGGTTCGTTGCCGCAGGTCGATCTGCTTGACCTCGACGTTCCGGCCCACCTTCCAGAAGGCATGGGCGCCGGGGTTCAGCCGATCCACCAGCACGCCATCCACGGTCAGCAAACCGACATGCCCTTCGGCAATCTCGACCCGCGTCAGGTGCATCTGCAGCCCCACCCGAACCAGCCGCTGCGCGACCGCTTTGGGCACAACCATGGACTCGGTCAGCGCGTGTTGCTCAACGGCCCAAGGGCCGGCAACCTTCCAAACCAGCGCCCGTACTTCGGGGATCAGCACTCGAGCGGGCACACCATCCCGAAGCAGAACCAGAACCTCGTCGGGCCCTGCCCGAAACTCGGTCAGGTGCACCTCGGTCAGTTCGGGCCGGTTCTGCAGCAGCGCCCGCTCATAGGGCGACACGAAAAAGAGAGCCTCCAGATCGTGCAGCTCGGTCAGCACATCCCTGCGTGGCAGCCGGTGTTTCCCGGGGCCGAGGATGGTGTCAATTACCCCCTTGCGCAAAACCAGCATCCGCTGGGTCTCGGTCAGGGTCAGCCGTTGATGACCGGTCAGCCGGTCGATCAGATCTTGGAATAGTGTCATTTCATTTCTCCTTTTCGTCTCGCTCTATCGTCGTCGCAAAAGCGAACTCCTTTTCATGTTTTCAGTGGGTTGCACCCCGATTGGGTGACAGGTGTGAAGCCTTCGGATAAAGGCTGTGAAAGACCGGGCATCCCCCGCGCCGTGCCCTTTTGCGAGAGGGTCAGAGAGAGGGGCGCGGGACCAATGCGCCGCCTGTTCCCAAGGGATCAAGCGGGGCGCCAATCCGGCGACACCGTCATCTGCCCTCCGGCCCAAGACCAGAGCAGCGAAGACCCCTGCCCCGCCCGGCCGAAGCCTGACGTAGCGCGGTGCCACCCCTGCTGGGGAACACCCGGACCTTAATGATTTGGACCGTTTTCACGGACCGGCGTTGAAGGCCGGTGCTGACCTAACAGCGTTTGTTCAAATGGCGGGACTCGAACCCGCTACACATCGATTAACAGTCGATTGCTCTAACCAGAATGAGCTACATTTGGAGCTTTGGAAGGTGTCGAACCTTCGCTCACAGACTTGCCATCTGCCGCTCTTCCACCTGAGCTACAAAGCATGTACCAATCCCCGGTTTCGGCCCTGGCATACGGTTTCGGCAGCGCCGTCCGCACCGAGAGAGTGATCACCTCTGCTCGCTAGGGTCCGGCCCGTTTTGACCGGTAACGGCGGGTTTAGGCGAAGGGGCAGGATTCGCTCAATGATATTCTGAGAGGTGGAAATGCACCTGTGGCGGGTGCGCAACAAAATTACCCAGCTGCGCAACATTCGAAAAGCCGCAGGCTGGAAACCAAAGCTGCACACCGTTCAAAGGCACACAGCTTTTGTCAGAAATTTCAAATTTTACCGCCTGGTCAATCGGCGCTGCGGCCTTCGGTATCCGACATGTCGAAGTTCAGATATTTCGCCACAGTCTGAACATCCTTGTCACCACGTCCACACATATTCATGCAGATCAGGTGATCCTTGGGCAGATCCGGCGCGATCTTCATCACATGAGCCAGCGCATGGCTAGGTTCAAGCGCCGGGATGATGCCTTCGGTTGCACAGCAAAGCTGGAACGCCTCAAGCGCCTCTTTGTCGGTGATCGACACATATTGCGCGCGGCCGATATCATTCAGCCATGAATGTTCAGGGCCAATGCCCGGGTAATCCAGACCAGCCGAGATCGAGTATCCTTCGAGGATTTGCCCGTCATCATCCTGCAGCAGATAGGTGCGGTTGCCATGCAGAACACCGGGGCGGCCGCCGGTCAGCGAGGCGCAATGTTCCATCTTGTCGTTCACGCCCTTACCACCGGCTTCGACTCCGATGATGTTGACGGATTTATCATCCAGGAACGGATAGAACAGACCCATTGCGTTCGATCCACCACCGATGGCGGCGATGAGCGTGTCGGGTAAACGGCCCTCAGCCTTGTGCATCTGTTCCTTTGCTTCCTTGCCGATAATCGACTGAAAGTCGCGCACCATCGCCGGATACGGGTGCGGGCCAGCAACTGTACCGATGCAATAAAACGTATCGCGCACGTTGGTCACCCAGTCACGTAACGCATCGTTCATCGCGTCTTTCAATGTGCCACGACCTGACGTCACAGGGATCACTTCGGCCCCTAGCAGGCGCATGCGGAACACGTTCGGGGCCTGTCGCTGCACATCATGCGCGCCCATATAGACCACGCATTTCAAACCGAACTTGGCGCAAACGGTGGCTGTGGCCACGCCATGCTGTCCGGCGCCGGTCTCGGCAATGATCCGGGTCTTGCCCATGCGCCGCGCCAGAATGATCTGGCCCAATACGTTATTGATCTTGTGCGCGCCGGTGTGGTTCAGCTCATCGCGCTTCAGATAGATTTTGGCGCCACCCAGATGCTCGGTCAGGCGCTCGGCATAATATAATGGCGAGGGGCGTCCCACATAGTTGGCCCACAGATCGTCCATCTCGGCCCAAAATGTGGCATCGTCCTTGGCCTTTTCATATTCCTCTTCCAGCGCCAGGATCAGCGGCATCAGCGTTTCGCTGACAAAACGCCCGCCGAAAATGCCGAAACGGCCCTGCTCGTCTGGGCCGGACATGAAGGAATTGAAAAGATCGTTGGCCATGGGTGTCTCCATCGTCGTACCCGTTGTTCATAGGAGGTAGCGGCGGGATTTGCCATGGCAAAACGCACATGGGAATCCTTAGATGTGATACCTCAGCCGGCCCGAATTGCAGCGTCTACAAACGCACGAACCATCGCGGCATCCTTGATGCCCGGTGCACTTTCCACGCCTGAGGCGACATCGACCTGACGCGCGCCCGTCATACGGATGGCCTCGGCCACATTTCCGGGGTTCAACCCACCGGCCAGCATCCAGGGCTTGCGCCAGTATTTGCGCCCAGCCAGTAAACGCCAGTCAAACGCCAGCCCGTTTCCACCCGGCAGAACCGAGCTCCTTGGCGCCTTGGCATCTATCAGCAACTGATCGGCAACATCGCAATAAGTATCAATGGCGGCCAGGTCTTCGGCATCTGCAACACCAACCACCTTGATAACAGGCAACCCATAGCGCGCCTTGATTTCCTGCACCCGCTCGACAGATTCTGAGCCATGCAGCTGCAACATGTCAAAAGGGGCGACTGCGGTGATACTGTCCAACAACTCATCCGTGGCGTTCACAACCAAAGCGACCTTTGCAACCCCAACGGGGACATGCTCGAACAAAGCTGCTGCCTGTTGAGGCGAAACATATCGAGGCGATTTCGGAAAGAAGTTGAAACCAAGATACCGTGCACCCGCATCAGCTGCTGCGCGCACGTGATCTTGTGCAGTCAGGCCGCAGATTTTAACCGCTACATCCGACATTCCGGGCCTCAGCTGGCCTCATCCAACAGGGCGAGAACTTCGTCCTGTCCTTCGTTCTGCGCTTTCTTGAGCTTCTTGACCTCACGCTCAAGCTTGCGCACTTCACCTTTGCTGGCGGTAGCATCGCGGCGGTGCTTGTGCTCGCGCAGCCATTCCCAAAGAAAGCCAATGACCAGGCCAGCGACGATGCCACCCAGAACCACCACGAACAGCGGCAACGAGGCGCTGAAATTGAAGCCAAGCAAATCGGCTATAGCCGAGGGAATAAGCGTCAGCTCAACCGCTTCGCGGTTGGCCAGAGAGACTGAAATCAAGACGATCCCGAGGACCGCGAGAAAAGCATATCGAAGGTAGCGCATCATGGCCTAGGCTTTACCGTTCAACCGGTCTCTTAGCAACTTGCCAGTTTTGAAAAACGGAACACATTTTTCTTCGACCTGCACAGTTTCGCCGGTACGCGGGTTACGACCCACACGGGCATCGCGCTGTTTCACTGAAAACGCCCCAAAGCCTCTCAGTTCAACCCGATCCCCTCGCGCCATCGCATTCGTTACTTCTTCGAACACGGTATTCACGATTCGCTCGACGTCACGCTGATAAAGATGCGGGTTCTCGTCGGCGATTTTCTGAATCAGTTCTGAACGGATCATGTGCGTTACCCTCCCAGGCGACCGGTTAACCATGCCTATTATTCTGAACAGTATAGGAAAAAACTGGGTTCGGGGGAACGTAAACTCTGCGGGCAAAGGTTGAAAATTACAGTTAAGTAACGCGATTTTTTGCCAGTTCATGTAATTTGCCTGACAAATGTATGAACCTAAGACCCAATTAGCCTGAAAATGCGAACATGTTGATTCGCAACAAAAACGGCCCCGCGCTTTCACACGGGGCCGTAAATTCGGCTTGACTGAGGCTCGGACTTAGTCGCCCGACTTCAGCGCTGCACCCAGGATATCGCCCAGCGATGCGCCCGAGTCGGAAGAACCGTACTGTTCCACGGCCTCTTTCTCTTCGGCGATCTCACGTGCCTTGATCGACAGACCCAGACGACGGGTCTTGCTGTCGACATTGGTGACGCGGACGTCGACCTTGTTACCGACCGAGAAACGCTCTGGGCGCTGTTCGGCACGGTCACGGCTCAGGTCGGAACGACGGATGAACGACTTCATACCTTCGTACTCGACCTCGATGCCGCCATCTTCGATCGCGGTGACCTCAACGGTGATGATCGAGCCACGCTTCACGCCGCCCACGGCTTCGGCGAACTTGTCACCGCCCAGGGCTTTGATCGACAGCGAGATACGCTCTTTCTCGACATCCACTTCAGACACAACGGCCTGTACCACGTCGTTCTTGTGGTAGTTCTGGATGGCATCCTCGCCACGCTCGTCCCAGGACAGATCGCTGAGGTGAACCATGCCGTCGATGTCGCCTTCGAGGCCAATGAACAGACCGAATTCGGTGATGTTCTTGACTTCGCCTTCGACTTCGGTGCCCTCGGGGTGTGTTTCTGCAAACACTTCCCAAGGGTTGCGCTGAGTCTGCTTCAGGCCCAGAGACACGCGACGCTTGGCGCCATCGATTTCCAGAACCATGACGTCGACTTCCTGGCTGGTCGAAACGATCTTGCCGGGGTGGACGTTTTTCTTGGTCCAGGACATCTCGGACACGTGCACCAGACCTTCGACACCGGCTTCCAGCTCGACGAACGCGCCGTAGTCGGTGATGTTGGTGACGCGACCCTGATGAACCGAGCTCAGCGGATACTTGGCTGCAACCAGATCCCACGGATCTTCCTGCAGCTGCTTCATGCCCAGGCTGATGCGGTGGGTCTCTTTGTTGATCTTGATGACCTGAACGTTGATGGTCTCGCCGATCGTCAGGATCTCGGACGGGTGGTTCACACGGCGCCATGCCATGTCGGTGACGTGCAGCAGGCCGTCAACGCCGCCCAGGTCAACAAACGCACCGTATTCGGTGATGTTCTTGACGACGCCTTCGACGGTCTGACCTTCGGTCAGGTTGCCGATAACCTCGGCGCGCTGTTCGGCACGCGATTCTTCCAGGATTGCGCGGCGCGAAACAACGATGTTGCCACGGCGACGGTCCATTTTCAGAATCTGGAACGGCTGCTTCAGACCCATCAGAGGGCCAGCGTCGCGTACGGGGCGCACGTCAACCTGCGAGCCGGGCAGGAACGCAACTGCACCACCCAGATCGACGGTGAAGCCACCTTTGACGCGACCAAAGATTGCACCTTCGACGCGCTGGTCGTCGGCATATGCTTTTTCCAGACGGTCCCATGCCTCTTCACGGCGGGCCATCTCACGTGAGATGACAGCTTCGCCACGGGCGTTTTCTGCGGCGCGCAGGTAAACTTCAACCTCGTCACCAACAGTGATTTCAGGGGCTTCGCCAGGATTTGCGAATTCTTTCAGATCAACGCGGCCTTCCATTTTGTAGCCGACGTCGATGATGGCTTGGCCGGCTTCGATCGCCAGAACCTTACCTTTGACAACAGAACCCTCTTCGGGCGTGTCCATTTCGAAGCTTTCATTCAGGAGGGCTTCGAATTCCTCCATGGTTGTATCAGCCATCTGGCAGTGTTTTCCTTTACATACGTTTTTGCTGGCCGAGCGGTTGTCTCCGCCGGTCTTCGTGGATTGGTCAGACGACCTGACATATACCGCAAAACAAAGAGGGCCGGTTGGTCCGACCCTGCTCGTCTCATTGTTTTATGGCTCAAATCGCCTTGTCGACGCGCGCTCTATAACGGGTTCGCACAGGCGCTGCAAGTTTTACCGTGCGTATCACAAAATAACACGCAAACCCCAGCCTTGCATGGCTGAGGTCGGGTCGATTTGTATTCTTCTTCAGCTCCGAAAGGACAGAGCGCCTAAAACAGTTGCAGATCTTTTGAGCCGCTTTGGATTTCGGCAAAATTCGGCATGTTCTGGACCGCCAAAGGTACCGGGGCCGCGCCCGGCATCGCGACTGTTGGCTTCGCTGCTGCGGCCTTTCCAAAGGCTGGGCGCTCTAGCTCGCCCCGGATATCGCGCAGCAGGGTTTTGTGATCAGGCATTGATCTGAGTATCTGCGCAAGATCCACTTTCGCGCCTTTCCACCACTGGAACCAGATCGGTTTCTTCAACGGCCGCAAGCGATCGCGGATGCCGGCACCATAGCCCGTATCATAGACCTGCTTACCCAAAAGAACCGTTTGATAGACGCGGAAATCGAAAAGCGTTGCAAACTCGATATCTCGTTCCAAAGGCAGGCGGTGCTGCCACAGCTCAAGGTTCTCGGCCAGCCGATCCGGTATCTTCATTTCGGTCCGCGCGTCGATCCAATATTGATCATCCGTGCGGTTGCCCAAGCGGTAGTGCAGACAAATGAAATCCAGAACCTCGTCATAGAGCTTGTCCATTTGCTTGTTATATCTCGCCCGCAGCGACGGTTCGATGTCCCGCGTGGGCAGATGCTCGGCGAACCAGCGCACCGCATGATCAATCATGTGGATCGCTGTACTTTCCAGCGGTTCGATGAACCCTCCGGCCAGTCCGATCGCCACGCAATTCTTGACCCAGGCATTGCGCACTCGTCCGATACGCATCGGGATTACGCGCGGCGTCGCACCTTTGCCGCTATCGCCCAGCCATTCGAGGTATTCATCCGCCGCCTGTTCATCCGTGCGATGCGCGGATGAGTAGACATAGCCCGTGCCCACACGGTTAAAGAGCGGCACCCGCCAGGTCCACCCCGCACCAAGTGCGGTGGACCGTGTGACGCTTTCAATTTTTTCTGGATCCGGGTGCTCGATCTGCAACGCCATGGCGCGGTCGTTGGGCAGATAGTCAGAATAATCCATGAATGGTTCGCCCAGCGCCTTGTTGATAATCAAGCCGCGAAACCCGGTGCAATCCACGACCATCTCAATGTCATGGCGGCCTTTCTTTTCCAGCATCAGATGACTGACATTGCCCTGCTCATCCAGCTCGACCGATTTCACCTCGTCCTGGATGTGCTCAACGCCGCGCTTGGTGCAAACCCTGGTCAACATGCCTGCAAACTTCACAGCATCCAGATGATAGGCATAGCCGAACCGCTGCTCAAACTCTGGCTGACCCAGTGGCCGCCCACCTTTGCACAGGCGCGCCAGATCATCATGGGGCGAGATGGACTGCGTGAAATCCCTATCGCCATTGCCAAAGCGCAGGAAGTATTCTGCGGGCTCTAACCCCTCTAACAACTGGCCATGCGCAAAAGGGTTCACGTAATCAATGCGATTGCCCTTGGCGTCCTTGTTCCAATTACAAAACTTCACGCCCAGCTTGAACGAGGCGTTGGTCTCACGGAAGAAATCCCGCTCTGAAATGCCGGCCTGGCGCAGCGTGACCGGCATCCGTGGAACCGTGGCCTCGCCGACGCCCACAGTCGAGATATTGGGGCTTTCGATCAGGCAGATACGCGGGCGATCCTTGGGTGCTGACGTGCGTGAAAACACCATTTCCAGGATCAGCGCGGTCATCCAACCTGCCGTGCCGCCACCCACAATGGTGATCTTGCGCAAACGATTATTCATATTTTCTGTCCCTGTTGGTTTTGGGGTTTTTTAGCCGCCTGCCCTTTTTGATTTTGGGGCTTGTAAAGCAGCTTTCCCTTTTTGCCTGAGAGAAACTATAACAGCTTTCCTGCATCCAGCTAGGCACTATGACGGCCGAACCTGCATACATGCCGGGTCATCAGACCCGGCAACACAGGCCGCTCGCCACTGCGCGACTTTCTTTAGGATGGTGGATGCTGCGAGAAAGGAAATGCGCAAGTACCGGCCCTGCGTCAGATATCCTCGCCTTTTTTCAGAAGCTCTTCGATCAGAGCGCGCTGAAGATCATTGCTATCGCCGCCGCCAAATTCCGCAACTCCGCTGGAATACAAGGTGCCGTAGGTGTTGGCGATGTTCACCGTCTGGGCCAGCCCCGAGATCAACTGATCCCTTTCTAGCCGCGACAAGGGGTGGATGAACGCAGCCCACAAGGTGCCATTGGCAATCGCATATCGCGCATCCAGGGTACTGTCGAAATTCGCCTGCATCATCCGTTGCATGTCCTGAGCACTCAGATCTTCGACACTTTGGATCGACACCATGGCCCGCATCCGGTCCGCATTGACGTCGGTAATCACCAGAACGGGAACCTCCGCGATGGTAAGCTGAAAGCCTGGCCCAAGAGGCTCTGTCTCGGGGTCAAGCGCAAACAATATCTTGCCCAAACGCTCGTAGGTCATTGGCGGTTCTGCCTCTTGCGCTGAAAGCGCACTGGCGAGAAAGGTAAAAATCAAAATCAGGCGGAACATCGATTACCTCCGGCAGATGTCGATACAAAGGTAATCGACGCCTCGGGCGCTGGCCAAACAAAGCTTAGTGAACAAAGTTGTGTTTGCTCTGGCAAACGGCCCTAGGGCAGAACTGGTTCGATGACCTCAATCGCGCGGGCGAGAGCTGCGTCAATGCTCAGGTCCGAGGTATCCAGTATGACCGCATCCTCAGCTGGCTTCATAGGTGCCGTGCTGCGTTCGGCATCCCGAGCGTCCCGCTCACGCACATCGGCCAACACCTGTGAGCGTGTAACCTCATGGCCCTTGGCGTCCAGTTCCAGAAACCGTCTCTCAGCGCGCACTTCGGCGCTGGCGGTGACAAACAGTTTAACCTCGGCCCGCGGGCAAATAACGGTTCCGATGTCACGACCGTCCAACACTGCACCGCCCGCGCGGCGCGCAAAGGCGCGCTGAAAATCGACCAATGCAGCCCGCACCTCGGGGATAACTGCAACTTTCGAGGCCGCTTGCGCGATTTCAGCCGTGCGCAGATCACCCTGATCCAGGTCCTCGGCAGTCAGCGTTTGCGCGGCACTAACCGGGTCGGCACCTTCCAGCGTTCTGCGGCCAACCGCACGGTAAAGCAGGCCGGTATCGAGATGCGCAAACCCGAAATGGGCGGCAACGGCATTGGAAATCGTGCCCTTCCCCGCTGCTGCCGGGCCATCGATTGCTATGGTGAAACTGGCAACTGCCATCGCATTTACCGGTTGTTTCGCTGCAGCCGCGCACCAAGGCCAGCCATCAACGGTTCGAAGATCGGGAAAGACGTTGCGATCGGGCCGCCATCGTCGACTCCGACCGGATTTTTCGCCCCCATACCCATAACCATAAAGGACATCGCGATCCGGTGATCCAGAAAGCTCTCACAGGTGCCGCCGCCGGGAACATTGCCAATTCCCAAACCATCCACAGACCACCAATCATCGCCCTCATCGACGGTGACGCCATTAACGCGCAGGCCGCGGGCCATCGCATCAATACGGTCGCTTTCCTTGACGCGCAGTTCTTTTACGCCACCCATCATTGTGGTGCCTGTGGCATTTGCCGCGACCACAGATAGAACCGGGTATTCGTCAATCATCGAGGCCGCTCGTTCCGGAGGAACCGAGATTCCTTTCATATCGGGGGAATACCGGGCACGTAGATCCGCGACCGGTTCACCACCCTCTTCGCGCTCATTTTCATAGGTCAAGTCAGCACCCATCTCACGCAGAGTGGTAAACAGACCCGCGCGGGTCGGGTTCAGGCCGATGCCTGGAACCAGAACATCAGATCCGGGCGTGATCAGCGCAGCACAGACCGGAAAGGCCGCGCTGGAGGGATCACGGGGCACAACGATGATCTGCGGTTTCAACTCAGGGCGACCGGTCAGGGTGATCACCCGCCCCTCATCGGTATCCTCGACCGTGATTTCAGCCCCGAATCCGGCCAGCATCCGCTCGGAATGGTCCCGGGTCGCTTCGGCCTCAATCACCACGGTCTTGCCCGGTGCGTTCAGACCTGCCAACAAAACGGCAGATTTCACCTGTGCGGAGGGAACAGGAACCTCGTACTTTACTGGGACAGGGTCTGCTGCACCCACAATCGTCATAGGTAGGCGCCCCCCGGTGCGTCCCACAGCTTGCGCACCAAACAACGCCAGAGGATCGGTTACCCGCGCCATAGGGCGTTTGTTGAGGCTGGCATCCCCCGTGAATGTCGCGGAAATCGCAGAGGTCGCCATCGCACCCATGATCAACCGAACGCCGGTGCCCGAGTTGCCGCAGTCAATAACCTGATCGGGTTCGGCAAAGCCACCGACGCCCACACCATGGACTGACCATTCGCCACCCCCGTGATCTGTCACCTCAGCCCCAAAGGCACGCATCGCCTTTGCGGTGTCCAGAACGTCCTCACCCTCCAACAGACCGGTGATCCGGGTTTCACCTACGGCCATCGCGCCCAGGATCAGCGATCGGTGCGAGATCGACTTGTCACCAGGCACCTCGGCCGCTCCGGTCAGCGGACCGCAAGGGTGCGAGGTCATCGGGATGGGCGTGCCGTGTCCGGACATGGGGGCTCCTGTTTTCGCTATCAGTTCCCAAGCCGATTAGCGAATTGGGGGCGCTTGGTCCAGCCGCAATCAGTCGTTGCGGCGGAAGGTCAGGTAATGCGGTGTCCGCCCTTCGCGCAGGGCCTTCTGCTCATAGCGCGTGGAAATCCAGTCTTCCCAAGGCTCACGCCAATCGGTGGGGCGTTCCGCCAACCATTCGAAACCAGCGCCCGGCACCTCTTCCAACGTTTGGCGGACATAGTCGGGAATATCTGTTGCAACGCGAAAGATCGCGCCCGGTTTCAACGACCGCGCCAACGGCTCCAGATGCTCTGGGGTCACGAACCGACGGCGGTGATGCCGGGTTTTGGGCCAGGGATCGGGGTACAGAAGAAAGGCGCGTGATATGCTGGCTTCGGGCAAGACATCAAAAAGATCGCGCGCATCGCCGGGATGCACCGCCAGATTCTCGACCCCAGCCTTGCGAATCTTGCCCAACAGCATGGCGACACCGTTGATATAGGGTTCTGCCCCAATGATACCGATATCGGGATTGCTAGCCGCCTGATGCACCAGATGCTCGCCGCCGCCAAAGCCGATCTCAAGCCAGACATCCTTGCCACCGAACAGGGCATTCAGATCCAGCGGACTGCGTTCAGGATTGCTTTCCCAGTCCACAGCACCCGGAGACAGCGCATCGAGGTCTTCGCTTAGATACGTCTTTTGGCTTTGCTTCAGGGTCTTGCCTTTGAAGCGGCCATAAAAGTTTCTGCGGGGGCGTTGGGGGGTCTGGGTGCTCATGGCGGTGCCCATACTGCGGGGACGGCTCAGAGGCAAGGGGCGGCGGCAGAGCAGAATAGCCGCCGCCTCTCATCCATTTCCCAAGAAATAGGCGCGCCCGCAAGGGCGCACCAATTGATAACAGTCAGATCAAACCGCCGCTTTCAACGCGTCTGCTAGATCTGTGCGCTCCCAGCTGAAACCTCCATCCGCTTCCGGCTGGCGGCCAAAATGGCCATAGGCTGCTGTGCGCTGATAGATCGGCTTGTTCAGCTCCAGATGCTGACGGATGCCGCGTGGGGTCAGGTCCATCACCTGGCCGACGGCTTTTTCAATCCGATCATCCGCGATCTGCCCCGTGCCATGCGTATCCGCATAGATCGACAGAGGCCGGGAAACGCCAATGGCATAGCTCAGCTGGATCGTGCAACGCTCGGCCATTCCCGCGGCTACGACATTCTTGGCCAGATAGCGCGCGGCATAAGCCGCCGAACGGTCCACCTTGGTCGGGTCTTTACCCGAAAACGCTCCGCCACCATGTGGCGCTGCACCACCATAAGTGTCCACGATGATCTTACGACCGGTCAGACCCGCATCTCCGTCCGGACCGCCAATGACGAACTTGCCGGTTGGGTTGACGTGCCAATCGGTCTGATCGGTCAGCCAACCCTCGGGCAGAGTTTCGGTGATATACGGCTCAACAATGGCACGAATATCGGCCGAGCTCAGCGTCTCATCCAGATGCTGGGTCGACAGAACGATCGAGCTGACGCCAACCGGCTTGCCATCCTGGTAGATCACTGACAGCTGCGATTTCGCATCCGGGCCCAGCGCAGGCTCGGTCCCGTTCTTGCGCACCTCGGCCAGACGGCGCAGGATTGCGTGGGAATACTGGATCGGCGCAGGCATAAGCGCGGGTGTCTCGGTGGTAGCATAGCCGAACATGATGCCCTGATCACCAGCACCTTCGTCCTTGTCACCCGACGCATCTACGCCCTGCGCAATATGTGCAGATTGCTCATGCAGCAGGTTCGTAACTTCTACCGTCTCGTGGTGGAACTTATCCTGCTCATAGCCGATATCCTTGATACAGGCGCGGGCGATCTCGTCGATGCGGCCCATATAGTCATGCAGCTTGTCCTGATCAGACAGCCCCACTTCGCCGCCGATCACCACGCGATCCGTTGTCGCAAAGGTCTCGCACGCAACGCGTGCCTCGGGTTCTTCGTTCAGAAATGCGTCTAGTACGGCGTCGGAAATACGGTCACAAACCTTATCCGGATGCCCTTCGGAAACGGATTCCGAAGTAAAGGTATAGTTCTGTCGGGACATGCAAGTGCTCCATTGAAATTACCCCGTCACGCCAGGAAGCCGTTGTGATGGGCACAAGAGGGGATAAGCCCCCCGAAACTGAGGGTCAATGCGAAATCATAGGTTTCGCCGCCGCAGTCCATACCATAACAGGCCAAACAGCACCAATAACACGGCAAAGACAGGATTATCCCCCATTCGGGAATAAGCCGTCGGAGAATGAGGCGCCGGAAGTCCGGCATCAATATAGCCCGCCTGTCCAAGTGGCAGGGCCTCGGTGATCCGGCCCAGCGGGTCAATCATGGCGGAGACGCCGGTATTGGCCGAACGCATCATGGGCAGCCCCTGCTCGATGGCACGCATCTGTGCCTGAGCCAGGTGCTGATACGGTCCCGAGCGCGTTCCGAACCACGCATCATTGGTGATTTGCAGAAGGAAATCAGCGCGCCCCGGCGCGGATAGGACATCCTGGGTAAACACAGCTTCGTAGCAGATCAACGGCAGCGCTTTACCCAATGGGCCTGCATCCAGCAGCGCCGCCCCCGACCCGGCGCTGAACCCATGTCCGGTGGTTGCAGCCATGCCATAGATCCCGAACCGCGCCATCACGTCGCCAAACGGAACATATTCGCCAAAAGGCGCCAGATGATGTTTGTCGTACAGCCCCTGCTGAGCCCCATCCACATCAAGGTAGATCATCGAGTTGTAGATTCGCGGCCCGTCGCCTCGTTGAATTCCCAGAACAACCGGCGTGCCTTGCGCCGCCTCGGCGATGGCATCCAGATACGGCTGCGCGCTGCCCAGCCAGGCGGGAACCGAGGTTTCAGGCCAAACAATCAGGTCAGGCTGTGGTTCGGCGGCAGTAAACTCGATCTGACGTGCGAAGAACAGAGGTGCAAACTCTGGATCCCATTTCTGATGTTGCAACGCATTGGGCTGAACCAAGCGAACGATATGTCCCGTTTCGTCCACAGCGGGCCGCGTCCCTGCATAGCCCAAAGCCAATGCGACCGATGCCACACTGATGCCCAAGGGCACGAATACTCCGGAACGCAGCGCCAAAGCCGCCCCTAGTGGCAGTGTCGCCACCAAGGTCAGCGCCCCAAGCCCGTAAGGCCCAAAAAGTGACAGTAGCTGCGCAACAGGGGTCTCGACCCAGACCTGCGCCAGCCCGGCCCAGGGGAACCCGGTCAGAACATAACCGCGGGCACATTCCGCCAACGAAATTGCCACGGCGAGAAACAACGCTTGTGAAACCCCGCGCGCGCCGGGCCTGCGAGCAACCCAGAATGCCAGCGCCCAGAACAGCGCCAAACCACCAGCCATGAAGACCAAAGCAAACGGAGCCATCCAAGCGTGACGATCGGCGTCCACCAGAAACGGCTCGACAATCCAGCTGAGTGCATGGGCGAAATACCCGGTCCCAAACGCCCAACCGATCCACGCCGCACGCGCACGTGTCTCGGTGCTCTGAAATATCGGTGCGACCAACACCAACGCCAATACAGAAGCCACCCAATACCCAAAGGGAGCCAGACCAAATGCAGCCAGCCCTCCCAACAAACCAGAAAGGACAAATCTAAGCCAAATGGGCCAAGCCCGTATCAGGTTCATGCAACGATATCCGGCAGCATGACACGCAGCCGTTTGATGCGCCGCGGATCCGCATCAATCACCTCAAATTCAGGCCCTTCCGGATGCAGAACAACCTCTCCTCGTGCTGGAACCCGTCCGGACAACATGAAGACCAACCCGCCAAGCGTGTCGATCTCTTCCTCATCGACATCCTCGTGGCTGGTTAGGGATCGCCCGATCTCGGCTTCGAAATCTTCAAGGGGTATCCGCGCCTGCACCACATAACATCCAGGTTTTTCCTGAACCCAAAGTTGGCTTTCATCCGCGTCATGTTCGTCCGCGATCTCACCAACAACCTGTTCGATCAGGTCTTCGATCGTCAGCAACCCGTCGACACCACCATATTCGTCGATCACCAATGCCATGTGGCGGCGCTCGGTTTGCATTTTGGTCATCAGCACACCGATCGGCATCGATGGCGGCACGAACAGCAATGTCCGCAACATCGACACCAGATCAAACTCTGTCGAGCCGCCGTTGAACCCGTGCGTCAAAGCGAAATCTTTCAGGTGGATAAAGCCCAAAGGCGTATCCAGCGTTCCTTCATATACAGGTATCCTGGACAGACCGCTTTCCCGGAAAACCTGGGCCAGCTCATCTTTAGATATCGTCGACGGTACTGACACGATCTCGACCGTGGGAATCGCCACATCCTCGACCCGCATCCGGCGCAGGTTAATCATGCCGCGAGGTTGAGCCGGATCGACCTCTTGCCCATTGACCTCAGAAGCCGAGTCTTCACTCTGCGTTGAGAACGCATCCACTATTCGAGAGAAAAGTCCTGGTCTCTCAGTGACATTTTCGTTGCCGTCCTTCGGTTGCGCGCCCTGCGCCGCCATAGAACTGCCGTCTGTTTCGCCCATTTTCCCATTCCAAATGATAAGCCGAAAGGCTCGCTCTAAGCATTATATGGGTCATCAATACCCAGTTTGCCAAGTATCTCCACCTCAACACCCTCCATCAGCGTGGCGTCGAGATCACGAATGTGATCATAACCCAGCAAATGCAACAGGCCGTGAACGATCAGATGTGTGACATGATCATCCATGTTTTTCCCTGCCTCCGCCGCCTCGCGAGCACAAGTATCATAAGAAATCGCGATATCGCCCAGAGCAATTTCCCCTGAGAAATCGGGTTCAGGGAGTATCGGAGTCTGCCCGGCGGAATCCGCAGCCAAATCTTCGGCTGGCCAGCTAAGCACATTGGTCGGTGACGCCTTTTCGCGGAATTCCGTGTTCAACTGGGCGATCCGTGCATCGTCGCATCCCAGCAGGCTAACCTCACACTGGTCCGCATCAAGATCGCAATGATCCAAAACCGCCCTTGTGGCGCGCTCTGCCAAAAATTCGAGCCCGTCCCAGCGCGGGTCTTCAACCGATAGTTCCAGGTTCATGCCACCATGTCCAAAATCCCGATACCGGGACCCAGAAGATCAACCCGTTTCACGGCCCGTATCGGCCTCATACGCTTCGATGATCGCGGCGACAAGTGGGTGCCGGACAACATCCTTGGAGGTGAAATAGTTGAAGCTGATATTTGGTATCGTGCTCAACAGCCGTTCTGCATCCGCCAATCCCGACTGAACTCCGCGCGGCAGGTCAACCTGTGACCGGTCGCCTGTTATGACCATGCGGCTGCCTTCGCCCAAACGGGTCAGGAACATTTTCATCTGCATGGTCGTGGCGTTCTGCGCCTCATCCAGCACAACGAAGGCGTTCGCGAGCGTACGGCCACGCATGAACGCCAGAGGTGCAATCTCGATGCGCTTTTCCTCGATCAGCTTGGCCAGTTGTTTCCCGGGCAAAAAATCATTCAGCGCATCATAGAGCGGCTGCATATAGGGATCGACCTTGTCCTTCATGTCGCCAGGTAGATATCCCAGCTTTTCGCCCGCTTCGACGGCGGGACGACTGAGGATGATGCGGTCGACATGCCCGCCGATAAACATCGATACGCCAACGGCCACGGCCAGATAGGTCTTACCTGTGCCCGCCGGACCTATGCCAAAGGCCAGCTCATTGTTGAACAAGGACTGAACATAGACCTTCTGGGCGTCAGTACGCGGCTCGACCAGCTTTTTGCGGGTTTTGATCTCAACCGAACCACCCTTAAACATCTCAAGCTGATCACCATCCCGGCTGCCGGTTCCTGTCTCCGACCCGCCCATGCGAAGTTCGCGGTCTACATCCGCTGCTTCTACGTCACGACCACCTTCCAGGCGGGTATACAGCGCTTGCAGAACTTCGATCGCCTGTTTTTGGGATTCGTCGTCACCCATGACAACCAGTTGGTTGCCACGGCGCACGATCTGCACGGTCAGCTTCTGTTCGATTTCGGTCAGGTTGCGGTCATATTCGCCGCAAAGATCTATCAATAACCGATTGTCTGGAAATTCAACAAACGCTTCCCGCTGGGGCGTTTCATTTTGCGGTGGGTTCAGGGCACCAATGGCCAATCCGCTCTCCTGTCTGGGCGTTTCACCCCAAGCGTAGACAACATTTCTTGGTGGGCGCAAGCCAGAGATTCAAATTTTCCGTACAGAATGGTAAAACCGCCGATCAAGTTGGAGGCACCGCGAACGTTCCATACAGGCAAACCTAGAACTGATAGTTCAGGCCAAACCGCAAACCACGGTAACGGGGCGTCGATTTGGTCGTAAACCCGTTGTCAAATTCGACGGTTTCAGAATCGAACCGGACGTATTCATATTCCCCAGTGATCGACCAGTTCTCATTCAATTTGTGCTCGGCGCCAATGCTGGCCGAGAACCCTTTTCGACTGTCTTTATCCTGAAAGGACTGGGTTGTTGCCCCGGATGTAATCGAACTGGTCGTGGTTATATCGCCATGCACGTAACCAACGGAAATAAAGTATAACACTCTGCCACTTGGGTTTGTCAGACCGTTCCGGAAGCGAATTGAGATGACATCCGAAATCTCTGAACCGCCATTGACGACTGAGGTTCCGATCTGCGTCGACACTTCATCGTCCAGAGATCCGAAATCATAGCCCAACTCGACCCCATAGACGTAGTCACGCCCGCCTTTTGCGGGCAGAAGACCGCGCCAACCGCCCCGAATACCACCGTAACTGCCGGTGAGGTCCAATTCGCCGACAGCAAACGTATCTGTAGGCGTCGTCAGGCCAAAGCGGTCCGAGCCGCTGGTCGAATAGCCGGCTGTCAAGCCCAGATAGAAGGCGCTAACATCGCTGCCATAACGTGCTGACGATATTACCGGCGGTTCAGATAAATCCGGATCCAGATTCCCTGCGGCAGCGGAATTGAGTACCAGAAACAACGCGGCCATTGCGGGAAGGGCAACCCTGATATTAGACCCTGCACTAAATCTCAAATTTTTCACTCGCACCCTCCGTCATCCCGATCCGACACCAGGATCAGCACTGATATGCCGTTTCAGGAGGCGTTAGCCTAGGCCCCGAAAAAACCTGACTTTTCTCGGAACATAATTCCAAGTGATAAATCAAGGGTAAATCTTGGAAACAAATACCAGCGATGGTATCCGCATCACAGATAAAGGACGGGTCAGAGCAACCGCCCCGCCAGAGAATTCGCACCTGATCCGATGATCAAAACGTCCCGCAACGCGCCGATTTCCACATCCGCATCAGAGACGTGAACCGAATGAAGATATTCAGATTTTCCCACCATCTGTCCCGGCAACCGGCCGGTTTTTTCGAACAGAACGCGGACTTTGCGTCCAACCATGGCATCCTGAATTTCGCGCTGATGACGCGTGATCAATCCCTGCAGCCGCTGTAGGCGGTCATCCGCCACCCCAGGATCAACCTGAGACCGCTCGGCTGCGGGCGTTCCCGGGCGCGTCGAATACTTGAACGAATAGGCGTAGCCGTATTTGACCTGCTCGACCAAATCCATGGTGGCCTGAAAATCTTCGTCGGTTTCTTCAGGGAACCCAACGATGAAATCACCAGACATGACAATATCCGGACGCGCAGCGCGGATACGCTCGATCAGACGCAAATAGCTTTCGGCTGTGTGACTGCGGTTCATCCGCTTCAGAATGCGATCCGAACCCGACTGGACCGGTAAATGAAGATAGGGCATCAGTTTTTCGCAGGTGCCGTGCGCCTCGATCAGGTCGTCGGCCATGTCATTCGGGTGCGACGTGGTAAAGCGGATGCGCTCTAGCCCGTCGACCTTGTTCAACTCCCAGATCAGTCCCGCCAGCGTCATGTCGCCGTTCGGTCCAGCACCGTGATAGGCGTTGACGTTCTGACCCAGCAGAGTGATCTCACGCACGCCACGTTCGACCAAATCCTGTGCCTCGCGGACGATACGGTCCACCGGACGGCTGACTTCGGCGCCTCGGGTATAGGGCACGACACAGAAGGCACAGAATTTATCGCAGCCTTCCTGAACGGTCAGAAAAGCGGTGGGGCCACGTTTGGCTTTGGGACGATTCTTGAGCTTTTCGAACTTGTCCTCTTCGGGGAAATCCGTGTCCAGTGCCTTGGCGCCTTCGCGCGTCTTGGCTTCCATCTCAGGCAGACGGTGATAGCTTTGCGGGCCAACCACCAGATCGACCAGGGGCTGGCGGCGCATGATTTCTTCGCCCTCGGCCTGCGCGACGCAGCCTGCGACCCCGATCTTGAGATCGGGTTTTTCGGCTTTCAACCCTTTGAAACGCCCCAGCTCGGAATAGACCTTTTCGGCTGCTTTTTCCCGGATGTGACAGGTGTTCAGCAGAATCATATCCGCGTCATCCGGGCTCTGGGTTTCGACATAGCCCTGCCCCCCCAGGGTCTCGGCCATACGCTCGCTGTCATAGACGTTCATCTGGCAACCATAGGTCTTGATGTACAGCTTTTTGGGTTCTGACATGGGGTTGGGCCTTTGCGTTCGCGGGATCGGCGTCATCTATACCCAACGAACGCCGCTTGCAATGCCAGCGCGATTACCCGATTTTGGCCGAAAACTCCAGATGGACGGGGCCGGACAGGCAATGCAGTACGACAGTCTCACTTCTTTCCTTCAATCCGGCAAGGCCGCGTTGGCCAAAGGTCCGGTTGCGATGATCTTCGCCGAAGACGATGTCGAGATCGACGGTACCATCCGGCACCATCTGAACCTTGGCTTCAAGTCACTGATCGTGTTCATGCCCGAAGCCTTTACGCTGGATCCTGAACTGACCGAGCGTATCCACAGAGTGACACTGACCTGCGCACCAAGAACCGTCGTCTTTGACACGGTTAATCAGGTCATCCAGGCCGCTCCTGACCTTTGGATGTATTACTGCTATAACGCTGAATACCTGTTCTTCCCCTTCTGCGAAACGCGCACGATTGGCGAGTTGCTGGCCTTTCACACCGAAGAACGCCGAAACGCCATGCTAACCCACGTGATCGACCTGTATGCTGATGACTTGGGCGCCTTTCCAAACGGGGTTGCCCCTGACCAAGCCATGCTGGACAGCACCGGGTATTACGCACATGCCCGACACAACGCTGAAGGACACCCGCTGGAAAGACAGCTGGACATATCCGGCGGATTGCGCTGGCGGTTCGAAGATCACATCCCCTATGAACGCCGCCGCATCGACAGAATCGGGTTGTTCAAATCGCGAAATGATCTGTTGTTACTGCCCGACCACACGTTCAATGAGCCCGAGTACAACACCTATTCCTGCCCCTGGCACCACAATCTGACGGCGGCGATCTGCTCCTTCCGCGCAGCCAAGGCGCTTAAAAGCAACGCGGGGTCGACCTTCGACATCCCCAGTTTCCGCTGGCGCAACTCGGCTCGGTTCCAGTGGTCATCTCAGCAGCTGTTGGAACTGGGGCTCATCGAATCGGGGCAGTGGTTCTAGGCAGCTCAGCGTCGCAGCAGAACCGGGAACCAATCTTCCCGCAAACGCTGCCCGGGCTGCATGTCGTGGCCCGGAAACGGAGGCGAAGTGCGCCCCGGACGTTCCACATATCGCGCATCCTCCCCAACCAACCGCAAGGAAAAAGCACGGCGGCGGCTGTCAGACTGGTTTCCACGCGCGCCATGCAGCGTACGGTAGTTGAAGGCAACCGCGTCACCGGGTTCCATCTCGAATTCAACCACCCTCATACCTTCGGCATCGGGGTCGGGAATGGGGATGTACTGGCCTTCATCCGCGAAAAACCCTTCTTCCGAGACCCAACGCGTGGGCAGAACCTCTTTCTCCCATCTATGTGAACCTGCCACACAACGAAGGGTGGCCTGTGTCACCGGGTCCAATGGCGACCAGAAACTGATCGTCTGACTGCCCTCGACGAAATAGTATGGCCCATCCTGGTGCCACGGCGTTGCCATCGACGTGCCTGGTTCTTTCACCAGAACATGGTCATGGAACATTTGTACGGTTTGCGACTGCATCAGATCCGCTGCGACCTCGGCTGCCGGTGAATTGTGGATCACGTTCTGGAACTGTTCGATACGCGACCAGTTGCAGTAATCATCAAAGAACAGACCGGTTTCGCCCTGTTTTTGGTTGTCAGACGCATATGGTCCGGGTTCAGCCATATTGGCCGCGATGCCGTCACGCAGCGTATCCACGTAGTCGGCGAACAAACCTTTGATCAGAACCACGCCGTCCTGTTGGTATGTGTCAATCATCTCTTGCGTAACCAGGGGGTGTGCCATCTGCGCCTCCGTTCGAATTTAACCTGAATTTGCTCATGAAATTTTCATCTATTCAAATAATATCTTTGAAATGTATAGTTAACCTTATGTTATACGTTACCCTACGCCAATATGAATATGTCTGCGCCATCGGACGGCATGGCAGCCTGTCTGCTGCAGCGTTGCATCTAAATGTTTCGCAGCCAGCCCTGTCGAATGCGCTAACCCGGGTCGAAGACCAGTTGGGCTATCCGCTGTTTATCCGAAAGCGCGGAGCGGCTATGGCGCTGACACCGCAGGGACGCAGCTTTATTGAAAACGCCGAGGCCCTGCTGACACGTGCCGCACGTTTGGAAAATTCTGGAACAGACGGGACCGCAACCACGCGCCTGCGTCTGGGCTGTTTCGACGACCTCGCGCCTTTCCTGTTGGCAAAGGCTTTGCATAGCCTGCGACAGAACATGCCCGAAGTTGATATCACATATCGCGTAGACGAATTTCAGGGCCTGATTTCCGGCCTCGTCAATGGTGAGATCGACCTTGCCTTGACTTATGGCCTGACACTGGATGCGGCCTTTTCCACGACCACCTTGTTCACCAATCGACCAATCGCGGTTATGACAAAAGGCCACCCCTTGGCCAATCGGGCGCAGGTATCATTGCAGGATGTAGTGGCCTACCCCCTGATCCTATCGAACGAGGGACTATCTGCGCAGCATTTCCTGAGTCTCTTCCGTCAACTTGGGCAGAACCCCAATGTCGCACATCGGGCCGCGTCGCCCGAGATCCAACGCAGCCTCGCGGCGCATGGCGAAGGCGTTGCCATCAGCTATGCCAACATTCCTGCCAAGACCAGCTATGACGGGATGCCGTTGGTCAGCATACCTGTGTCAGATGAAATCGCAGCAGAACCCGTTGTTGTGGCACGGCATGGAACAGGCCCTTTGGATCCGCATAGCGAAAAGGCACAGCACATCCTGACCGGACTGATGACGTAAGTTTACTTTTTACGCAGACGGATCACAACGTCGACTGACGCGATCTCAACCCCTTCAGGCGCGTCGGGCAGTCGCTGGATGACCAGCTGTTCGGACGGAGCATCGCTGAGCCGGCCCTCATCTTCCCAATAGAAATGCGGATGATCATGCGTGTTGGTGTCGAAATAGCTTTTCGATCCGTCAACGGTAATTTCTTGCAGAACCCCGGCATCGCAAAAGGCGCGCAACGTGTTGTAAACCGTCGCCAGAGAAACAGCATCTCCGTTCTGTTTGGCCGATTCAAACAGGCTTTCGGCGGTGACGTGGCGATGGCGGCCATCACCGACCAGCAGCTCTGCCAAAGCTACGCGCTGACGCGTCGGACGCAATCCGGCGTGAACCAACCAACCTGTGGCTATGCTCTGGCAATCTGCTGTCATCAGTCCAATACCAATTTGTTGCTGAGGTATATATAAGTGCTGTAGTCAGGTAATTTCAAATGAATTTCATTCGCAGAGAATAATGTAAACACAACATGATGTAGGCCACTGCTCTTGCAGGACCTTGCATACGGGTGCTAGACGAGACCAAATTAGATGGAAAGACCCCTGGCAGGAGAGGCGCAGAATGGCCCAATTCCCAAGCAGCTTTGACAAGGACGATCTGCTGAAATGCGCCCGCGGCGAACTATTCGGCCCCGGGAACGCACAGTTGCCCGCCCCGCCGATGTTGATGATGGATCGGATCACCGAGATTTCGGCCGATGGTGGCGCCCATGGCAAAGGTCATATTCTCGCTGAATTCGACATTACGCCCGACCTTTGGTTCTTTGATTGCCATTTCCCCGGCAACCCGATCATGCCCGGCTGCTTGGGCCTGGACGGTTTGTGGCAGCTGACCGGATTCAACCTGGGCTGGCGCGGCTGGCAAGGGCGCGGCATGGCCGTTGGAGTGGGCGAGGTCAAGCTGACAGGTATGGTACGCCCGGACCGCAAGATGCTGACCTATAAAATCGACTTCAAGAAAGCAATCCAGACCCGCCGCCTGACTATGGGTGTCGCAGATGGTATCGTCGAAGCCGACGGTGAGATGATTTACGATGTCAAGGACATGAAAGTAGTTCTGTCCGAAGCCTGAGCCTGACCGGCCCCAAATAAGGAGCACGCACATGCGTCGAGTAGTTGTCACCGGCTTGGGAGTTGTCTCTTCCATCGGGAACAATGCCGAAGAGGTTCTGACCTCACTCAAGGCCGGCAAGTCCGGCATCGTGGCCAATGACCAGATGGTCGAACATGGCTTTCGCAGCCAGATCGCCGGGTCGCTCAAAATCGACGTTAGCGAACATGTGGACAAGCGCACCCTGCGCTTTATGGGTCCCGGAGCGGCCTATGCGCATATCGCGATGAGCCAGGCGATTGCCGATTCAGGATTGACCGAAGACCAGGTTGCCAACCCACGTACCGGCCTTGTCGCCGGATCGGGCGGACCGTCGACCAGCGCCATGCTGACTGCGCATCAGACCGTTCTGAAAAACGGCGCGACCAAGCGGATCGGCCCGTTTGCAGTTCCTAAATGCATGTGCTCAACCATTTCGGCCAACCTTGCGACCGCCTTCAAGATCAAGGGCATCAATTACTCGATCACTTCGGCCTGTTCGACCTCGTTGCATTGCATCGGCAATGCCGCAGAGCAGATCATGATGGGCAAACAAGATATAATGTTCGCGGGCGGCGGGGAAGAGCTGGACTGGACCTTGTCCTGTCTGTTCGATGCAATGGGTGCCATGTCGTCGAAATACAACGATACGCCCGAAAAAGCTTCTCGTGCATTCGACCAAGACCGCGACGGGTTCGTAATATCCGGCGGAGGCGGTATTGTCGTGCTGGAAGATCTGGAACACGCATTGGCACGCGGCGCCAAAATCTATGCTGAAGTGACGGGTTTTGCAGCAACCTCCGACGGTCACGACATGGTAGCCCCCTCTGGCGAAGGTGGCGAACGCGCCATGCGTCTGGCGCTGGACACCCTGCCCGAAGGCCGCAAGGTCGACTACATCAATGCCCATGGCACCTCGACCCCGGTCGGAGATGTCGGCGAAGTCGAAGCTGTGCGCCGTATTTTTGGCGAGGGTAGCGTGCCGCCGATTTCCTCGACCAAGTCGATGACAGGCCACGCACAAGGTGCGGCTGGCGCGCTGGAGGCTATTTTCTGCCTTTTGATGCTGGAACATGATTTTATAACGCCGTCGATCAACGTCGACACGCTTGCCGAGGGCATCCAGCCCGGAGAAATTGCAACTCAGCTAGTTGAAAATGCAGGTTTGGACAGCGTCATGACCAACAGCTTCGGCTTTGGTGGGACGAACGGGTCCATGGTTCTTTCAAAGTATAACGGGTGAATGGAATGTCAGATCTAATGAAAGGCAAACGCGGCCTCGTTATGGGCGTGGCGAATGACCGTTCGATCGCATGGGGCATCGCAAAGGCCATGCACGAAGCGGGCGCCGAACTGGCATTCACCTATCAGGGCGAGGCATTCGGAAAGCGGCTGGAACCGCTGGCGCAAAGCCTTGGCAGCGATTTCATGGTCGATGCGGACGTCACTGATGATGAGTCGCTGGATCGTGCCTTTGACGAGTTGGCCCAGCGCTGGCCGACCATTGATTTTGTGGTCCACGCCATCGCCTATTCCGACAAGTCCGAGCTTACAGGCCGGTTCCTGGACACCAGCCGGGCGAATTTCAAGAATTCGATGGATATTTCGGCCTATTCGCTGATCGAAGTGGCCCGCCGCGCCTATCCGATGATGAAAGAAAACGGCGGTACGATCCTGACGCTGACCTATCAGGGGTCTAACCGGGTTGTGCCCAACTACAACGTAATGGGTGTGGCCAAAGCTGCGCTGGAATCAGCGACCCGTTATCTGGCCAACGATCTTGGACCTGACGGAATCCGGGTGAACGCAATCTCTCCGGGTCCGATGAAAACACTGGCCGGGGCGGCCATCGGTGGGGCCCGCAAGACCTTCAAGTTCTGCGACCAGAACGCTCCGATGCGCAGCAATGCCACGCTTGAGGCTGTCGGCGGCACCGCGGTTTATCTGGCTTCGGATGCGGGGGCCTGCACCTCGGGCGAGGTTATTCGTGTTGATGGTGGCTTCCACGTTCTGGGAATGCCTCAACCGGACCATATGTGACCATTTCTTTCCCTGTCAGTGCCAAGATTTGACCATCTTTCGCAGGCAGGGATAGTTGCATGAACAAAGCAGAGCAAATCATCGCCAGCAGCAAGCGGGTTTCCCGCCGAAAACCGGGTTTTCTGGGGTTTAGGGGCCGCGTCGCCTTGATGACCCTAACAATGCTGCTGATGCTGTTTGTATTCTTCACTCAGCCGCATGTACGCGAGATCTTTGCATCATGGACCAGCCTGTTTTCAGGCTGATCCAGATCACGGAACTCAATTCACCGAAACCACTTCGATTTCGAAAATCAGGTCCCTTCCGGCCAGAGGATGGTTCGCGTCCAGCGTGACGGTCACCTCATCAGCCTCGACAACAGTTACCGGCAATGCGTGCCCTTCGGGCGTTTGCATCTGCAACTGGGTGCCGGGTTCAAGCGGGATGTCGTCCGGAATACCTTCGCGTGGTATGCTCTGACGCATTTCGGGATTGATCGGCCCATAAGCATCAACGCAGGCGATCTCGACACGTTTTTTGTCCCCGGCCACCAGACCAGGCATTGCACTGTCCAATCCGGGAATAATCTGCCCGGACCCCACCTCGAATTCCAGTGGATCGCGCCCTTGTGAACTGTCAAAGACATTCCCGTCCTGCAACGTACCGGTATAGTGGATGCGAACTGTGTCGCCCTGTTTTATCGCTGTCATTTTGGCCTCCGGCCGATAAAAAATTGAGCGGTCAAACCTAGGCAATGAAGCAACATTGTAAACCCTTAGCACTTTTGCAAACCTGCACCGAATGAACGGAGGGGAATTGATGCCGATCACAACCTGCATTTTTGATGCATACGGCACGTTGTTCGATGTGGCCGCAGCCGCAAGGCAAGCTGCATCAGAACCCGGCTTTGAGGCGTTACAGCAGAAATGGCCGGATCTGGCCAATCACTGGCGCCTGAAACAGTTGCAATACACCTGGCTGCGTGCGGTGGCCGATGCACATGCAGATTTCTGGGACGTCACCCAAGACGGTCTGGATTGGGCACTAGAGGCAACGGGGCTGGACCAGCACCCGGCCCTACGCCAGCGCCTGCTTGATCTCTACTGGGAATTGCAGGCATATCCCGAGGTTCCCGAAATGCTGGCCACCCTGAAGGCCGGCGGGATGCAGACTGCGATCTTGTCGAACGGATCACCGCCGATGCTGGATGGTGCGGTTCAATCCGCAGGGATAAGCGGCGTTCTCGATGATGTTCTGTCGGTCGAAAGCGTCGGCGTCTTCAAACCGCATGCCAAGGTTTATGATCTGGTCGCGCAGAGCTTCGGCTGCGAGCGCGACGAAGTCTTGTTCGTCAGCTCAAATGGCTGGGACGCGGCGGGGGCCAGTGGCTATGGTTTCGTCACTGCCTGGGTCAACCGTGCGAACGAACCAATGGATCGGTTGCCATGGCAGCCAACGCATGTACTGTCCGACCTGACATCCATTCCGGAACTTGCAGGATTCTGATGCCCTTTTTTTCGACCAACGACGGCAAACACCTCTATTTCGAAGACACCGGCAGCGGCAGGCCGATCCTGTGTTTGGCTGGCCTTACCCGAAACAGCCGGGATTTCTCATTTCTTGCCCCGCACATGACCGATTGGCGGATGATCGCGATGGATTATCGCGGGCGCGGGCAATCCGAGCATGACTCGGATCACGGGAACTATAGCCTGTTACGCGAATCTCAAGACGTGATCGATCTGCTGGATCATCTTGACCTGGATCAGGTGACCGTGATTGGG
Organism: Ruegeria sp. CDSC021; assembly: GCF_059610845.1. Classification (NCBI taxonomy): domain Bacteria; kingdom Pseudomonadati; phylum Pseudomonadota; class Alphaproteobacteria; order Rhodobacterales; family Roseobacteraceae; genus Ruegeria; species Ruegeria sp. CDSC021. The sequence continues at coordinate 51,079 of NZ_JBXWOK010000014.1, read as the reverse complement.
ACCTCACGTGGAGGCCTGATCGCGATGACCTTGGCCACCACCCACCCAAAGCGGCTGGCGGCTGTTGTGCTCAATGATGTTGGTCCGGTCTTTAACCCATCGGGCATCGCCAAAATAATGGAATATGTCGGCAAACAACCGGTCTCGAAAACCTATGACGAGGCCGCGCACGCGCTTCAGCACATGATGGGCCCGCAGTTTCCAGGGATTTCGCTGGAAAGATGGCGGCAGATGGCTGAATTTCAAAATCAGGAAACGACAGAGGGTTTGACCCTGCGCTATGATCCGGCCCTGCGCACAGCGCTGCTGGAACAGGCCGCAGCCGGGGCAATCCCGGATATGTGGATATTCTTCGAGGCCCTGCACGACATCCCAACGGGTGTCATTCGCGGTGAAAATTCCGATCTTCTGAGCGCGCAGACATTGGCCGAGATGCAGAACCGGCATCCGGGGTTGATCTCGGCTACCGTGCCCGATCGCGGACACGTGCCGTTTCTGGACGAACCTCAATCATTGGGCGTTATTCGCGAAGTACTGGACGCGGCATGAGCACACTTGAAATGATCGAAGCCGCAGCCCTGCGTCTGCAAGGGCACGTCAGAGAAACACCAATCCTGACCTCTCCGTTTTTGGATGAAATCGCGGGTCGCCGCGTGTTGGTAAAACCGGAATGCCTGCAGCACACCGGCAGTTTCAAGTTTCGCGGGGCGTGGTCGGCCATTTCGGGCCTCAGTGAAGCAGACCGAAAGAAAGGTGTGATCGCCTATTCCTCGGGCAATCATGCTCAGGGCGTGGCTTATGCCGCCGCACGGCATGGTATTTCGGCTGTTATCATCATGCCCTCGGATGCCCCAAAGCTCAAAATCGACAACACGCGCGCTCTGGGGGCCGAGGTGGTTCTGTACGACCGCTCCAATGAAAGCCGCGAAGAAATCGGGGAGGCCGTGGCGGCCAAGCGTGGCCTGACCCTGATCCGCCCCTATGATGAACCGCTTGTGATAGCCGGGCAAGGCACAACCGGGTTGGAAATCGCGCGCCAGGCGGCTGTGCTGGGCGTCGAACAGGCTGATGTGCTGGTCTGTTGCGGCGGCGGGGGGTTGACCTCGGGTATTGCGCTTGCGCTCGAGGGGCACGCACCCGGTCTGCGCGCCCGCCCCTGCGAGCCCGAAGGGTTTGACGACGTCAAACGCTCGTTGGCACTGGGACGAATAAAGAACAACGCGGCCACATCTGGCAATATCTGCGACGCCATTCTGACCCCGCAACCCGGCGACATCACCTTTCCGATCCTGCAACGGCTGTGCGGTCCCGGCCTGTCTGTGACCGAAGAAGAGTCGATGCGCGCCATGGCTTTGGCCTTTCTGCGCCTGAAGATCGTGCTGGAACCGGGCGGTGCGGTTTCCCTGGCCGCAGCGTTGTTTCGCAGGTCCGAAATTCAAGGAGACGCCGTTATCATTGTCGCATCGGGTGGCAATGCGGACCCGGACGTCTTTGCCAAAGCTATGGAGTTCCTGACCTGACAACCGCCGTCGGTTCCGGCAGCGTGTCAGTTCAGCATGCAAAGACAGAGGATTTTTATGCAGATAGCTGACCTTGGGGATGTACAGCTTCATTACCGGATCGACGGCGACCCACAAGGCGCGCCGATCGTGTTCGCGAACTCGCTGGGCACTGATCTGCGCCTGTGGGACGCGATGCTGCCATACCTGCCTGATGGGCTGCGAGTCATTCGATATGACAAACGCGGGCATGGCCTGTCCTCGGCGCCTCAGGCGCCCTATTCGATGGGGGCGCTGATCCGCGATGCCGAAGGCCTTCTGGATCACCTAAAGGTCCGAGATTGCGTTTTTGTCGGTCTGTCCATCGGCGGGATGATCGCGCAGGGTCTGGCCGTCAAACGCCTGGATTTGATTCGCGGGCTGGTTCTGTCAAATACAGCGGCCAAAATAGCCACCCCGGCGATTTGGGCGGACCGTATAGAAGCCGTCCGGATCGGCGGCATCGAAATGTTAGCCGACTCAACTATGGAGCGCTGGTTCTCGCGGGCTTTCCACGCGTCGCCCCAGCACCTGCTATGGCGCAACATGATGGTGCGGCAACCTGTTGAAGGTTATCTGGGATGTTGCGCCGCCATTTCCGGAACCGATTTTTACACGCCGACAAGTGGCCTGCGTTTGCCGACTTTGGGCATTGCGGGCAGCGAGGATGGCTCTACCCCGCCGGATCTAGTAAAAGAAACCATTGATCTTATTTCCGGTGCCCGTTTCGAATTGATACGCAAAGCGGGCCATCTGCCCTGCGTCGAACAACCCATTGAATACGCGGCGCTACTAAAAGACTTTTTGACTGGCATCGGTCATATCTGAAGGAGCATTGCTTTGGCGGATTTTCTGTTGGTCCATGGCTCATGCCATGGTGCCTGGTGTTGGAGAGATTTGATCCCAGCACTTGAAACACGCGGCCATTCGGTCCGCGCAATTGATATGCCCAGCCACGGATCTGACCCGACGTCGATCGACCAGGTGACCCTGGACAGTTGCCGGAACGCCGTTCTGGCTGCGAGCAGATCGGATACGATCATCGTCGGCCATTCTTGGGGGGGATACCCCATTAGTGCCGCCGCCGAATTGAGACCGGATGCGATGCGCGGACTTGTTTTCCTGTCCGCCTACGTCCCCGAGAACGGATTGTCGATGGTCGAGATGCGCCGGAAATCACCGCGGCAAACAATAGTTGATGCCGTCGAAAAATCGACTGACGGGCTGTCCTATACGGTCAAACCCGATAGCGTGAAGGCCTTGTTTTACCACGACTGCCCGGAAGAGGTCCTGCTTTATGCGCTGGCTCGGCTTTGCCCGCAGGCCATTGCACCTCAGGAGGCACGGCTTACCCTGACAGAACATTTTCAGGATATGCCCAAAGCATATATCCGAACACTCGACGACCATACCATCCCGCCTGAATACCAGCACATCATGAGCCTCAGCATGCCCGAGGGAATGCGCCATTCCATCCAAAGCTCTCATTCGCCATTCTTTTCGCACCCTGAAGAACTGGCTGATCTATTGGACGACATCGCGCAGGGCTTTGATACTCTTGACTGATCTGCGAAATCTTGCGGCTTTCCTCTGAACCTGACCCCCGATAGGGTGCCCGAAACTTTCTTTGTCGGTTCCCATGCGCTTACCTTTCCTGTTTGTTCTTGCCACTGTCATGATTGATGCAATGGGGATTGGCCTTGTGCTGCCCATTATGCCCGAGCTCATTATTGATGTTCAGGGTGGTACACTGGCCAGCGCGGCGATCTGGGGCGGCGTCCTAAGCACCGCTTTTGCAGCGATGCAATTTATCTTTGGACCGATCCTGGGCAACCTGTCTGACGCTTTCGGGCGTAGGGGTGTATTGTTGGTATCGCTGTTTGTCATGTCGCTGGACTATGTGGTCATGGCGCTTGCTGGCAGTATCTGGCTATTACTTGCCGGTCGGATCGTCGGCGGGATCACAGCCGCAACTCATTCCACCGCCGCGGCGTTCATGGCGGATGTGTCGAAACCCCACGAAAAAGCTGCGAATTTCGGCCTGTTAGGGGCGGCATTCGGGGTTGGCTTTGTCCTGGGTCCGGTCATCGGCGGATTGCTGAGCGAATATGGAACCCGTGCGCCCTTCTGGGCTGCCGCAGCGCTTTCGGCCATAACATTCGGCGTCGGTTTGATGGTGATGCCTGAAACGGTGACCGATAAGAACCGGCGCCCGTTCAGCCTGCGCCGCGCTAACCCCGTGAATTCATTGCGTGCCATCGCGGCGCTGCCGGGGATCCGTCCGATGTTGTGGGTCTATTTCCTCTATTCTGTCTCAATCTATGTCTATCCGGCCATTTGGGCCTATTTCACCGCCGAGCGTTTTGGATGGTCACCCCAGATGATTGGTGTGTCGCTGGGTCTTTACGGAATTGGAATGGCCGCGGTTCAGGGCGGATTGATACGCCCCGCCACACGTTATCTCGGCGAACGCGTAACAATCCTTCTCGGGATGGTGTTCGAGATTGTCAGCTTTCTGCTTCTGGCTTTTCTGACTAATGGAATAATCGCGCTGATGCTGATCCCGATCACGGCTATCGGCGCAGTCGCAACCCCGGCAATCCAGGCTCTGGCCTCGCGCGCAACACCAGATTCGCAACAAGGAGAGCTTCAGGGCGTGCTTACTTCACTGCACGCGCTTTCCATGGTGATTTCCCCTCTGGTCATGAGCAGCGTATTTGCCTGGTTCGCAAAGCCCGGCACCGCCATCTATTTTCCCGGCGCGCCGTTTCTTCTGGCCATGTGCCTTATGATTGTCGGCCTTATCCTCTTTTACAGATCTCGCCCCATTTCTGCATAACAACGACATGACGATGACGGTTTCGGCCTTGCAGGACATTCCGAACCGCGCCACCGTGATTCAAACCGAATACGAGGACAACATGCAATCCATCAAGGCGGCCGTATGTCGGGCATTCGACAAACCCCTGGTCATAGAAGACGTGCTGATCGCCCCGCCCGCCGCCGGCGAAGTCGAGGTCACCCTGGATGCAGTTGCGATCTGCCATTCCGACATTTCTTTCGCCAGCGGCGCCTGGAGTGGATTCCTGCCCGCTGTTTATGGCCATGAGGCAGCGGGTGTGATCACCGCAACGGGCGGCATGACCGAAGGGTTCGAGGTTGGCGATTCCGTCGTGGTGACGCTTATCCGTGCATGCGGTTCCTGCCCCTCCTGCGCGGGTGGCAAGCCAACCTTATGTGAAACACCCCACGACACTGTAAAAGGTCCGTTGCGCACCGCTGACGGGGGCCCGCTGGAGCAAGCAATGGCGTGCGGGGCTTTTGCCGAAAAAGTCGTGGTCAGCCACCGGCAGATCGTGAGAATTCCCGAGGCCCTGCCAAAGGATGTGGCCAGTCTGCTGTCTTGCGGGGTAATCACCGGTGTGGGCGCTGCCGTGAATGCCGCCGGTCTGCGCCCGGGTCAGGATGTCGTCGTGATCGGGGCCGGAGGCGTTGGCCTGAACGCCATACAAGGCGCACGGATTGCGGGTGCCCGGCGTATCGTTGCGGTCGACATGACCGAGGACAAACTGGCCATTGCAAAGGAATTTGGTGCAACCCACGGCGTTCTGGCCACTTTGGACGCACCATGGAAGGCAGCTTACCGCGCACTTGGCGGTCGAGGGGCCGATGCCGTGCTGATCACAGTCGGTGCAATCCCGGCCTATGACCAGGCCGTTCGCTATCTTGGCCGAGGCGGTAAGGCCATCATGATCGGGATGCCCCATTCCGGCGACATGGCAAGCTATGAACCTGTTGTCCTGGCCGCACTTGGTCAGGGGCTGATCGGGTCAAAGATGGGGGATGTGGTGATCCAACGTGATATTCCCTGGATGATCGACCTGTATGAACAGGGGCGGCTGAGGCTGGATGAACTGATCTCGGGCCGCTGGTCCTTGTCGCAAATCAACGAGGCGATTGCGGATACCAAAACCGGATCGGCCAAACGAAACGTCATCATGTTTGACAGGGCCTAAGCAGCCCCGGCTGGAGTATATCCTATGAAACTGCAGGATCTCGATATCATTGTCACGGCCCCCCCTGCTCCGGGTTGGGGTGGCCGGTACTGGATACTGGTAAAGGTTACCACCGACACAGGCGTCACCGGTTGGGGCGAATGCTATGCTTCATCCATTGGACCTGAAGCTATGTGTCACGTAATCCGGGATGTCTTTGAACGGCATATGCTCGGCGAGAACCCCGAGAACATCGAGCTTATGTTCCGCCGCGTCTATTCCAGCGGTTTTACCCAGCGCCCCGACCTGACCGTAATGGGTGCGTTTTCAGGGCTAGAAATCGCGTGTTGGGACATTCTGGGTAAAGATCGCGACCGTCCGGTTTATGCGCTTTTGGGTGGGCTGGTTAATCAACGCATCCGGGCCTACACCTACCTTTACCCCCTGCCCCGGCATGACCTGGCCGACTTTTGGACTTCGCCCGACCAGGCCGCGGAATGTGCAGCTGAAATGGTGAGCCGCGGCTTCACGGCAGTAAAATTTGATCCCGCTGGTCCCTACACGATCCGTGGCGGGCATATGCCTGCTATGTCCGACATCTCGATGTCAGTTGCCTTTTGCAAAGCGATCCGTGAAGCGGTCGGCGACAAGGCCGACCTGTTGTTTGGCACCCACGGTCAGTTCAACACCGCAGGCGCAATCCGGCTGGGTCAGGCGCTGGAACCCTATTCACCGCTTTGGTTCGAAGAACCTACCCCACCTGACATGATCGAAGACATGGCCCGCGTCGCTCGCAACGTGCGAATACCCGTGGCAACCGGGGAACGCATGACCACCAAAGCCGAATTCGGTGCAGTTTTGCGCGCAGGTGCAGCAGAAATCCTGCAACCCGCCCTTGGGCGTGCAGGTGGGATATGGGAGATGAAGAAAGTCGCAGCCATGGCCGAGATATTCAACGCCCAAATGGCTCCGCATCTCTATGCTGGTCCAGTTGAATGGGCCGCCAACATCCATCTGGCAGCCTCAATCCCAAATCTGCTGTTGCTGGAAACCATTGATACGCCGTATCACGACGCTTTGATCAAAGGTTCACTGCGCGTTGAAAATGGCTTTGTCGTGGCACCTAATGCGCCAGGGTTGGGGATCGAAGTGGACGAAGATCTGGCCCGCTCACACCCCTATACCGGCGATGGGTTGCACCTTCAGATGCAGGAAGAACCTTGCGACTATGCCAACGGCAACGCCTTTCAGGGCGGTGCCCCTGCTGCAAAGGGGTGACAAGTACTGAAATTCTGAGTCATATTGCGCCAAAGCCAAGTTTGGAACCAATACGCACGTGACAGTTCAAGACCACGAAACACTGAATTCGGACGAAACTCCGCCCGGCATGCAGGAAAGTGCAGCACGTGCCGCCGCGTACCTTAAGACGCTGGCGCATGAAGGCCGCCTGATGATTTTGTGCCATCTGGGTGATGGCGAGAAATCGGTTGGTGAGCTGGAAAAACTGCTGCAAATCCGGCAGGCCGCAGTCAGTCAGATGTTGGCACGCCTACGAGAAGAACAGCTGGTGTCGACACGGCGCGATGGCAAAACCATCTACTATTCCCTGCAGGACGGAAATACAGCGAAAGTCATCCAGCTGCTATACGACCTGTTCTGCAAACCTGAAGCCAACCCCTAGTTCGAAACATAGCCGGCGATCACCTGCATCAGCTTGAAAGCGGTTGCGGCATCGTTTTCGACCACGGCCAGGAATTCTTCCTCACCGATACGCAGACAAGACAGGTCGGTTTCCGCAATCATGCTCAGGGCGCGGGGTTCCTTTCGGATCAACCCCAACTCTCCGACCAATGCGCCGGAGCCAACCGTTGCGATCAGTTGATCGGGACCTTCTGGTTGCGGCAAATACAGGCCTGCCTCCCCTTCCAAAACGACATAGGCCCCATCGGTGGGCTGGTCGTCTTTCAGGAACACCACCTCTCCCGGTTGAGCCTGGAACCAGCGCGCACCAAATGCCAGAAGGCGCAGCTGCCTGCGGTCAAGACCGGAAAACAGCGGCGTCTGTTCCAGCGCACGAAGCTTGCGCGCCAAATCGGCTGATGCTGCGCTATCTTCTTCCACGTCGGCGGGTCCTTCGTCTGAAACCACACGACCTTGCCTTATTTCTATGAACATGTCGAATACGTCAGGGTTTTCGTACTGATCGTTCAGATAAATCACCGTCGCATTTGGCAACAGGGCGCGCAGGTTCTTATAGACCGCAATCTGAGTTTCCATGTCATAGCTTGCCAAAGCATTATCCAGGATCAGAATGTCGGGTTTCTTGATCGTAGCCCGCGTAAAGGCCAAAGGTTCGGCGAAAACCGCAGGCAGGTTCTGCCCGCCCAGCGAGACCGGTACATCGTAAATCAGCTCGACCACCAAAGGTCGGGCTCCGTTTTCAGAAAGGACATCAACGATCAGCTTACGGACCTCATCTGATCGCGCGCCGCCGATCTGGCTGACCTTACCAAACAGAGCGTTCTCCATCACGGTCAGACCGGGGGCAAACTCGGTTTCCTTCAGCGGCACGAAGACATCATTCAGATGTTGCAGCAGCTTTTCGGAGTGGCTTTGCCGCAATTCAAGTATGCGGTTTTTCAATTCATCCGTAAACGCGGGGCCAATCTGTTCTGCCGAGATGACAAACGGAACCGCCAGAAGGTTGGCCAGTTGCCCATCATCCAGACCGCTGACACCTTCGTTTCGGGTGCGCTCTACCAGTTCGACTGCAGCTTCGTAGACTTCGGCCTGCAAGCCAAGCTTGCGGAACAACGGGTGGTCCGTGCCGTCCAACCCAAATATCTGGCGCAACATATCAATGACATCGCGCGTCAGGCTGACCAGGGTTTCGTCCAAGCCCAGCTCGCGCAGCTGCCCCAAAAACACGCCCTGACGGGTCAGTATTTCCTGAGTGACCGGAACGCAGGGTGTCGCGAAAAGCAGGTTTTCCGCGACCGGCAAGGCGGCATTATATGCATTGCGGTCAAAGATCAGAGCCTGCTGTTGCAGCCCAGCCTTGACCACCGCCTCCTGAACTTTGGGCCGTAGTTCAACCAGTTTTCTGACCAACTCGGGGTGCTCGTTGGCTTCGAATGTCTGTTCAGCACCGCGCTGAAACAGGGCAGCGCCCGAACCTAGACCGTCGATCAGTTGTAACCACCAGTCGCGCAGGTCTTCCACGGTGTTCAAACCAGCCAGCGACGGGTCCAGCCAATCAACTCTAAACGGGTCGGTACTGTTGCCCGCTCGTCTTGTTTCAGCAAAGCCGGGGTCGTCTGATTCTGTCGACAGAGGACGAAGACGCATCGGCATCATCACATTGTCGCCCAAAGTTCCCTGAAACATAACCGGTCGCGATGAGGCAAAACCGATCCGCGCAGCAATGACCCCCTGATGCAGCTTTGACAAATCTTCCTGCCCGACCGTTACCCTGCCGGAACTGGGCAGGATCTCTCGGGTCAGCAATTCCGAAACCGCACGCCGGTCTTCTTCGCTGGGCGCAGCGATTCCGATGGTTTTACCGCCTGGGAATGTCAGATCGAGGTCGTCCAGAACCAGATTCCCGTCCATGTCACGAACAGATGTATGTTTCAGAACAATATCCCCGTCCAGCCTGGGATGTTTGTCGGGCTCGCCTTCGAACAGGCTTTCGTCCTGCATTCCAGAGGGCGCAAAGCGTTCGATCACAACATCCCAGCGCAAGGACATATCCTGTGTCTGGTTGTAATATGTGAGCAACTCTTTCCAAGGCGAACTGAGGTCCTTGTAAGCCGCCAAAGCCGCAACCAACGCCCCCAACGAGACCGAGCCCTGCAAGACCAGAATGCCGCCAACCAGATAGAACAGGAATGGGGTAAGCTGCGAAATGAAGTTGTTGATGAACTTCATAAAGAACTTTTTCTGGTAGATATCGAAGCGGATTTCAAACAACCGGCCCAGCTGATCCGAGATCATGGCCCGGCGATACCGCCAGCCGCCATTTGCCCGCAGCGTTGACGCACCTGCTGCGTTTTCACCAATCTGTGCAGCCAGCACGCGCACTTCCTGGATGCGGCTTTTGTTCAACAGATTGATCTGGCGCTGCAGCTTTGGGATCAACCAGGCCTGTAACGGGATCAGGGAAACGGCAGCAAGCCCGAACCAAAAGCTCTGTAGGAACAGGAAGGACAGTATCGTGATCATCTGTCCCGCCTGCAATACCGGCTGGCTGATGGCATCGCCCATCAGCCCACCCATCGGCTCGCTTTCAGCGGTGATCATCGACACCATTTCGCCTTGGCTGACCCGTTCGAAATAGGGTTGCGGAAATCTCAAGGCGCGGCTGATCATCTGATACCGGAATCGGCGCAGCATCCGTTCGCTCAGGACGCCTTTCATGGTGTTGATGCGCATTTTCATCAAACCATGCGCCAGAACGGCGAGCAGAAACCCAATGCATAATATGATCAGAAAATTCGTTTGCGACAGGCTGTAGCCCAGCACATCAACAACAGGGGTCGCAGCCCCGATCGCGTCATTGATGATGCGCTTGGGCAGTTCCAGCGTCAGGTATAGCAGCGGAAACAAAGACGTGGTTACGGCCAGCAAAATCAGCTGGTCGCGCTTTGAATATTTCCAGATAAAACGGAAAATCGTGCGTTCTATGGAACCTGCCCCTGCTGCGGATCACTGACCCGGTCTTTACGAAATTCTCGTAAATTCAACAGTCTGAATTTACCGCAATCAAGCCTGCAGACGCAAATAGTTTCCGAATTGAACAGATATTTGCCGAATGTGAACAAGTTCATTTGCGCAACCTCACATTAGCCCCTACTGTTTGCTTCAGGACGATATCGGGAGGATTCATTTGCCTGCCACTCTAGGCACTGTGTTATTGATGCTCTGCTTATTGCAGATCAAACATATGTTTGCAGATTTTTACCTCCAGACGCCTAAGATGCTGTCCGGCCGAGGCGAATATTTTCACTGGGGACGCGCCCAACATGCCGCTGTACATGTTATTGGGTCGGTGTTGGTTTTCTTGGTATTCGGCACCCCGCTGCCGTTTATCGTAATCATTGCCGGGCTAGAGTGGATCGTTCATTTCAACATCGACTTTGCCAAAGCCAGCTATTCCGACAAAAAACAGCTTATGCCAACCCAGGCAGCCTTTTGGCGGGCAGCCGGGCTGGATCAGTGCATGCATAATCTGACCTATGTGGCAATGGTCTGGGCCTGGGCGACATTCGCGGCCTGAACCAGAATTACCACAGCAATTCAGAGCTGAGTGGCCGATGGATAGAGCGATAGCCACCTCTGGTCTATGGCATCGATCTTCTGCGGGTCGAACTCGGTCTCAACTTCCCAGTACCGGCCAGACTCCACGAAATATCCAAGATCCGACTCCGACCGTATGATCTCAGCCATCCCCGATGTAGAAGGCATCTCGACCGAAGACAAATCTTCGCTGTCGACCGAGGGGTAAACCAGTCGGCTTGGCCCTTCGAACAATCGCACTGTGCGACAGCCCTGCGCCGCAGCAAACAATCCTAGTCGCGCCGACTTCGCCTCAAGCAGTCGCAAGGTCACATCGGATCGCAACGGATCTGCGGCTCCGTTGCCGTAGAAATGCGTCCGACCCTGTCCGGAATAGATCATATCGCAACCGCAATAAGCCAGAACCGAGGGCTGTAATGCAGACAAAGCCCAGTATCCGGCGGTAAAGGCCATCGTTCCCCCGGCATAGACAAACCCACCGAAACCATTCTGTATCGGAACGTATTCATTTGCAGTGACTATACGCTGGATGTCACTGACAGATGTGGGCATGTTCTTGGTCGGGAAATCCTCGGGGTGGATCAGAAAATCCCAGTCTGCGCGGACCCGCCAGGCATTGTTGATAGCGACGATATGCGTGAACGGCGTACGCGCCCAGTCCCGCGCACGCAGCGCGGTGGGGGCGCTGCCGAGGATCAGAACCTTGTTCTTCGATTTGGTCATTATGCGTCCGGGCTCAACTCGATCCCGTGAATGCTAGTGCATCAGGACGCGTCGGCTAGCCCAAAACGGAAAAACTGCTTTCTTTGTTGATCGGGCGCTTGCGGGAATAGAAACCGACATCGATTGTGCGTCCAATATAGGGCAGTTCAAATTGTAGCGGCGCACTGTCATGATCCGCGCCGTCTTCGCAATACCCGATCAGCGCCGTCATCATCTTGCCTGCAATCGGCGCGTTCTTGTACTGATTTCCACTGGATCCGCAGGCCATATAAAAACCGGGAAGGCTGGATTTGTCATAGATCGGAATCCAATCCGTAGACGCATCATACAGGTCCACCACACCGCGGGTCTTGGAAGGAATGCCAAGACTGGGCACTCTCTGGGCATAGCGCATCGCTTGCGTCGTCCACTGGTCGGTAAAGTCACGATAATAGGTTACGTCATCTTCGCACCATTGATGTGGGTCGCATTCGGGGTCTTCCGAGCCCACCAGGATGTGGTTGCCATGCTCTGGCCGGCAATAGCAGGCGATATCGCTGTCCGACACGATTGTCCCGTCATTTTCAAAGTCAAACCCCTCGGGCGCAGGGACGTGAACGACCTCTTGGCGCAAGGGGCGGGTCTGAATGGTCATGTCATCCAGAACATCTGCCATCCCGTTGATGATGGCCGAACCCGGCCCGGCTACGTTAACCACAACTTTCGCATGAATGTCTTCTCCCGATGCCAACCTGACACCAGAAACTCGCCCGTCATCAGTCAAAATCTCGACCACTTCGGCCCCGGTCCGCACTTCGGCCCCGTGCTGTTTGGCGGCATCCATCAGGTTCTGTGCGGATAGGGCCGGATCGGTGACATACCCGGCTTGAGGCCAGTAAACGCCGCCTTGCATCTTGCGTCCGTTGGGCTGCCCAAACTCGGGGTCATCCATGCGACGAGCGGGGGCAAAACTGTCCTGCGAATAGACCGGCAGCCGGTCGGTGACCTGTTCGGGGGACCATTCCTCGAACGGGCAATTCAGCGCGGAGCTGTTCTTCATGTGTTTTTCCAGCAGCCCGTTCGCCTCGGTCTTCATGACCAGACAGCCGGTTTCGCGGAATTGGGCCAGATCGGCGCCTTGCGGCAGGCCAAGATACTCGGCCCAGTCGCGCCAATAATGATAGCCTTCCCAGGCGAATGCCGTGCCGTCAAAGGTGGAATAATGCATCCGAATGATCGCGCAGGATCCGGCGGTTGAGCCATGGCCAACCTGAGCGTTTCGGTCCAGAGATACGGTTTTCCACCCGGCCTTGGCCATTTCAAATGCGATGGCCGCCCCGATCACACCGGTTCCGATGATGATTGCATCTGGTTGACTCATGATGGCTCTCCTTTCCAGTGATGGCGCGAATAGGCGCTGAATTCTTCTACTTCCTCTGGCCTCGGCTCGACCCCGGTGAAGACATATAGATAATGCGGCACCATTGATATCCGCGTGGACATCGGTTCATTCAGCTGCGCCAGATCGTATCCTATCTGCATGTAATACAGCACGCGCGCACGGGTTTCCGCCTCGACCTCGGAATAGCCAAAGCGGGCAAACATGGCGTGCAGCGCTAGCAACCGTCGGGCGTCAGACTGGTCCAGCGCGCGCCGCACCTTGCCCGATTTGCGCGCCCAGTCGCGCACCGCGAAATCCAGCGCGGTGTCAAACAGGTCGGTATTGACGACACAGCGATGCACATTGCACACCGCACCGGTTATCGTCTTTGCCGGAGCTTCGGCCTGCGCGACCAATGCCGCGGTATTGGTGGCCTGCCACCGTGCCAGAAGAGCATCCAGCAGTTCCTGGCGCGATTTGAAGTACCAATAGAAGGACGACCGAGACACGGCCATCCGTTCCGCCAGATTCATCACCTTGATCTGATCGACCCCGTCCGAGATTAGCACATCCAACGCCACGTTCAGCCAGTCGTCGCGCGTGACCTTGACATTTCCGATCAGCGGTTCAGCTTCCGGGTCGTCCCGGTGCAGGATGGGTTTCGTATTCATTTAACTCTCCGGCGGCGCGCCGCCCTCTTCGGTACGTTTGGCAATAAAGTCCTTCAGCGCGCCAATCTGGTCGCTGTTTTGCTCAGGTGGCTGAAAATTGGCCAAAATCTCCTTCCACACACCGGTCGCACGACTGTTTGCGTCCAACGATCCACGCTCGGCCCAGGTGCCGAAATTGGCATAATCATGGACATGCGGCTCATAGAATTCGGTATTATAGCGGTCCATCGTCTGGCTGGATGCAAAGAAATGTCCGCTGGGCTCGACCTCGCTTAGCGCGGTGTCGAACCCAATTTCAGCCTCGCCAGCCTGCGCCCCGGTGCACAGCTCGGCCACCATGTTCAGCACTTCGGCGTCGCAGACCAGTTTTTCAAAGGACACGGTCAATCCGCCCTCTAGCCATCCCGCCGAGTGAATGATCACCGTCGCCCCGGCCATCAGGCACCCCCACAGGCCAAACTGGTTTTCATTTGCCGCCTGCACATCATTGATGTTTGAAGCCGACCCCGCAGCCGAGCGCCACGGCAGGCCCAGATGCCGCGCCAACTGCCCGGCCGCCAGTGAGGCCTGAAAATGCGAGGGCGTTCCAAAGGCCGGAGCACCGGATTTCATATCCACATTGCTGGTGAAAGTGCCATAGCACACAGGCGCACCGGGACGTGCCAATTGCGTCAGGGTCAGTGCGGCCAACGCCTCGGCATGGGACAGGGTGATGGCCCCCGCCACCGTGATCGGTGCCATCGCCCCCATCAGCGTAAAGGGCGTGATGATTGACATCTGCCCGTGCCGAGCAAAGTCGATTAGCCCCTGCGCCATCGGTATGTCCAGCGTACGCGGGCTGTTGGTGTTGATGATTGTATAGCTGTGCGGAGAGGCCTGAAACTCGTCATCCGACAGGCCGCGCGCGGTCGACAGCATCTCAAAGCAATCCATCACCTGCGGTGTCCCGCGCGAGAAGAAGAATGGGAACTTGTCTGTCAGCTCCATCTGCGCCTGCGTGGTGAAATAGTGCCGCAGAGGGGTCGGCACATCCTGCGGTTCAACCTGAGGCGAGATCATCTGGAACACGTCGAAATGATGGGTGAGCTTCAGAAATTCCAGATAGTCCTGCCCGGTCGCCGGGCGACGTCCGCGTTCCAGATCAGTGGCATTCGGCGCCCCTGCCCCCGGTTGAAACACAAGGCTACCCAGTTCCAGCGTGAAATCCCGGTGCGACGCACCGGCCCGGCAGGCAATGGATTTCGGCGCCGAGGCCACCGCAGCCTCGACCATGTCGCGACCAATAAAAACCATTTCGCTATCGACATCAACGCGCGCGCCAGCTTTGGCAAAAATGCTCCGCGCCTCAGGCAGCAGCACCTTGATGCCCAACTCTTGCAACAAACGCAGCGCGGTTTCGTGCATGTCAGCGATCTGATCCGCCGGAAACACCTCCATCACCGGGAATGGATTCCTCAGCTGGCGGTAGTCGACCTTGCGGTTGGTCGCAGGCGCGGCATCAGCGCCACGCCCTCGCCTTCGCCGTCCACGTTCGGGGTTGGTCATTGTCAGCCCCGCATCGCTTTGCCCTGTGGATCATAGGGCGACGGCGCGATGACCCGCGCAGGTCGTTCGACCCCAACCACATGGACAGACAGTTCAGTGCCTGGTGCGGCCTTGTCACGATTGACCAGCGCCATCGCCAGGGACTTGCCGGTGTAGTGGCCATAGCCGCCCGAGGTGACAAAACCCACGTGCTCTGCCCCTGACCAGACAGGTTCGTATCCGCTGGCATCTGCGTCCAAAGCATCAACCTCAAGCGTCACCTGAACCTGCGCAGGACCATTGCCATCGCGTTCGGCCAAGGCGGCCTCTTTACCGACGAAATCCTTGTCCCAATCGATCCAGCGATCCATACCTGTCATGCCCGGCGTGTACGCTTGCGTGAATTCCGCCGACCAGATGCCAAAGCTCTTCTCAAGCCGCGTGGACAGCATCGCGTTGAAACCGCACTCGCGGATGCCCGCGTCGGCCCCGGCCTCAAGCAACATCCGGCGCAGCTTGATGTGATCGCCATAGCGGCAGTTGATCTCATAGCCTTTTTCACCTGTGACTGACATGCGCGCAACGCGAGCCCTGACAAGACCGATATCAAAATCACCACAGCCCATGAATTTCAGGCCCGAGACGTCCTGCTCGGCCAGTTTTTCGATTACCTCCTGCGATTTCGGCCCGACCAGACCGAACCCGCAATACTCCTCGCCCAGATCGCGAACCTCGACTCCGTCGATCATATGATCGTCGAACCAGCGCATATGCCAGGCGCGCAGGTAATAGCTGCCCATGATCCACCAGGTGCCATCGCCCCAATTCAGAACGGTCAGATCCCCTTTTAGCCGCCCATTCTCACCCAGCATTGGTGCCAACTTGGCCCGTCCCGGCGCGGGCAGTTTCGAAGCCATCACGCGATCCAGCCACAGCTCGGCATTTGGCCCGGTGACCTCGAACCGGGAAAAGCCAGAGATGTCCATCAGGCCGACGCCCTCGCGGATCACCTTGCATTCCTTGGCCACGATATCATGCGCGTTGGATCGCTTGAGGGTCGGCGTTTCCTCGAACCCTTTCGGCGCGAAGTACAGCGGCACCTCAAGGTCCCAGCTGACACCCCATTTGCATCCCGCTTCAGTCATCGCGTCATGAGCTGGCGCCATCTTCAGCGGACGACCGGCAGGCAGCTGTTCGTTCGGATATGTCATCACGAAACGGCGGGAATAGAATTGCCCGGTGGTTTCACGAATATAGCGTTTGTTCTGGGCAAAATCGCCATAGCGGGCAATGTCCATCGGCCATGCATCGGCCTCGGGCTCGCCATGGATCATCCACTCAGCCAGTGTTTTGCCAACGCCGCCGCCCTGCAGGAACCCGGCCATGACAGCGCAGGCGGTCCAATACCCGCGCTTGCCTGGAACCGGCCCGACCAGCGGGTTACCATCAGGCGAGAATGTAAACGCCCCGTTGACCCAGGTTTTGATGCCGACATTCTGGATCGACGGATAGCGTTCAAAGCCCAGCGTCAGTTCATTCTCGATCCGGTCAAGCTGCTCCTGAAACAGTTCCTCGCCATAATTCCACGGCGCGCCGTCCATGGCCCAATGTTCATGGTCGACCTCATAGATACCGACCAGAACGCCCTTTTGGTCTTGCCGCATATAGGTGAACCCCTCGAGGTCCACGGTCATTGGCATCTCAAAATCCGCCGCCGCCACTTCGGGCACTGTATCCGTGATCAGATAGTGATGTTTCAGCGGCGACACTGGCAGCTCAACCCCCGCCATGCGCCCGACCTGCTTGGCCCAAAGCCCCGCGGCATTGACCACGTGCTCGCAAGTTATAGTGCCCCTGTCCGTCACGACCTGCCAGCCATCATCGGTCTGGATCAATTCCTCGACCTTGGTCTCCTCGTAATACTCGGCACCGCGTTTCTTGGCAGCAGTTGCATAGGCCTGAACCGTACCGGTCGTGTCGATATAGCCTTCTCGATCGGCCCACATCGCGCCCAGAACGCCGTCAGTCGACATGATGGGGCAGCGCTTTTGCGCCTCTTGTGGAGTCAGCAATTCGCAGTCTTCGATACCGATAGACTGGAAGATACGATAGTTGGCCTGCAGCCACTCCCACCGCTCGGGCGTTCCAGCCAAAGTCAGACCACCGGTCATGTGCAGGCCGATATTCTGCCCGGATTCCTTTTCGATCTCGCTGAGAAGGTCGATTGTATAGGCCTGCAGCGATGCCATGTTCGGATCCGCGTTCAGCGCGTGAATACCGCCCGCCGCGTGCCAGGACGATCCCGACGCCAACCGCCGCCGTTCCAGCATGACCACATCTGACCAGCCGAATTTGGCCAAGTGATACAGAACCGAGGCGCCCACAACGCCGCCACCGATGACCACAACGCGATACTGAGATTTCATTATGCTCTCCCCTGCATGACTCGAGGGAGACGCTAGTGATACTGTTCACACCTGTCTAGACATTTCTGTACAGTCTAGGTGTGCAAGTTCAGTCAGCTCAATTTCAACGCATTAAAGCTGTGCGCTTGGACGCGAAGCAATCTTGTCGAACCAAGACAGCGTCGCGGTATTTTCCTGTGGAATCCGCATCTTGATCACGCGGGCAAAGTCAACAAACACAAAGGTCGAGATATCGGCCAGCGTGAACTCAGCCCCCGCAACAAACGCACTATCCTTCAGCCGCGTTTCAAGCAAATCGAAAAACCGGCCAACCCGGTCCATGCCACGCTGTGCCAGCTCGGGTATCTGCGCATAGTTCGCCGGGCCCGGAATCGCCCGATCCTTGAACGCGGGATGGGTGTTGCGCAGAGCCTCGGCAATAGGCACTCCACCCTGCTGCTCGACAATGCTGTTCCACATCAGGACCAGCCCCTTTTCATCTGGCGTACGTCCCATCAAAGGTGGTTCGGGAAAGCGCGCCTCAAGATAGGCGGCAATGCCCAGGTTTTCGGTCAGCGTTGCACCCTCATCCGTCACCAGAACAGGGATCGTCGCATTGGGGTTTACCGTAAGGAAAGCGCCATCCAACTGTTCCGCCTTTGCTATCGAGATATTGCGCGTTTCAATCTCCAGCCCTTTTTCCGCGATGTACATGCGCGCGCGGCGCGGGTTTGGAGCGGTCGTGCAATCATAGAAAAGCATTTGGTATCCTTCTCGCGCTTAGCGGCGGTAGATAAAGCAACGTCCGTCCACCGCATGTTCAGGCAGCGGGATTTCGGTCAGGTTTTCGAAATACATCCGGTCGCTGGACACCATCAGCCCACCTTCTGCCAACAACGGTTCTATCAGGGGGGAAACCAACCGCGCGAAAGCATCGTTCTTGTCCCTGTTATGGCCGCCAAGATCCGCATGGATCAAACTGGCCGTCGCCCCAAACCGTTCAAGTGCCGCAGGCAGAGTCTCACGCACATCCCCCAGAATCACCAGATCCTCGGGCGGGGTAGAGTCCGGATGAGAGGCCACGGCGCGTTCGAACACATAGACCGGACGGTTTTGAATGTACTGAACCATGTGATGATAAGTACGACCATTCCCTAATCCCAACTCGAACACCGGACCGGACATAGTACTTGTCTGTGCAATGGCATGGTCCAGGCAGGCACGCTGCGACACCATACGGTCGATGAACAGGTCAAGACGGCTTTGGGGATCGGGCACTGGGAAATCTCTCCTTGATATTTGACGACACATAACCTGTGACCGACATCGCATGTGATGACAAATCCTCAAGGCATTGTGTAGGCAAATCGGCCTCAGTTTCACGTTTTCGCGACATTTCACCCCAAGAACGGGTTTGACTATACAGGCACAACCGCGCGAAACTGAGACAAAAAACACAGGGAGTTGATCAAGCCTATGCCGAGCTACGGCCTAACGGGTGGAATACCCGCATGACTGCGTTGTTGTCTGTCCGGGACCTCAGCATCGGATTTGGTGCCGGAGAGTCTGTGGTTCAAGGCGTCAACTTCGACGTCGAAGCGGGACAGACACTTGCGCTTGTGGGTGAATCAGGGTCGGGGAAAACGATCTCATGTCGGGCTGCTTTACGCATTCTTCCCCGAGCAGCCCAAATTCGAAGCGGTACGATTACTCTGAATGATTCTAAAGGCATGGAGGAACTGACCCAGATCAGCGAACGTCAGATGCGCGGCATTCGTGGCAATCGGATCTCGATGATCTTTCAAGAGCCGATGCGCTCGCTCTCTCCCCTGCACAAAATTGGCAATCAGGTCAGCGAAGTTCTTTGGCTGCATCGCAATGCCTCCGAGGCACAGGCCCGCAAAACGGTTCTGGAACAGTTCGAACGCGTGGGTTTTCCAGACCCTCAGCGCGCCTATGATTCTTACCCGTTCGAGCTGTCCGGCGGGATGCGCCAACGCGCCATGATCGCTATGGCCATGGTTTCCAAACCGGAATTACTGATCGCGGACGAGCCGACGACAGCATTGGACGTTACGACACAGGCCCAGGTGCTGGGGCTGATCAAAGAGCTTCAGCGTGAAACGGGAATGGCGCTGATCCTTGTGACCCATGATTTGGGGGTCGTCGCCAATATGGCCGAACAGGTCGTGGTCATGCACAAAGGCCGCGTGATGGAGGCTGGAGCTGCGGCACCGATCCTGACCAGCCCTGCTCACCCCTATACCCAACAGTTGTTCAACGCCGCGCCCGAGATTCCGGATCAGGACGCGGTTGGCATCCCGATGCCCGACGAAGATCTGATCCTTCAGATGAAGGCCGTGTCGAAAACCTATACGATGCGATCCAGCAAGGGCTGGCAGGGCGAACGCCTGATCCATGCCTGCCGCGGAGTCGATCTGAACCTCGCGCGGGGCAAGACGCTGGCGATCGTCGGCGAAAGCGGCTCGGGCAAAACTACGGCCGCCCGCATCGCACTAGGGGCTGAGCCGCCTGATCCGGGCGGAGAGGTTCTGTTTCGAACCTCCCCCGATGAAGAAGCGATCACCGTTCACAAGATGACCCGGACCCAGCGCACCGCGTTTCAGCGCAAGGCGCAGATGGTGTTTCAGGACCCCTACAGCTCTCTCAGCCCTCGCATGCGCATTCAGGATGCGATGACCGAACCGTTGGAGATTCACCGTATCGGATCGACCGCCGAGCAGCGCGAAAAAGCGGCCGAGATGCTGACACGTGTTGGCCTGAACGCCGATATGCTGAAACGCTATCCCCATGCTTTTTCCGGCGGCCAAAGACAGCGCCTGTCGATTGCCCGCGCAATGATGCTCGACCCTCAGCTTATTGTCTGTGACGAACCCACTTCGGCTCTGGACGTATCGGTTCAGGAACAAATCCTGACGTTGCTGGAACATTTGCAGGACAGCCTGAATTTGTCGTATTTCTTCATCTCGCACGACCTTGCGGTCGTTGCACGCATTGCCGACGAAGTTGCTGTGATGCGTCGTGGGCTTGTCGTGGAACAGGCCCCGCCTGAGACACTGTTTTACAACCCTCGTCACCCTTACACCAAGGCACTGATTGCTGCGCAGCCAGAGCCCGACATCAACCGCCCCATCGACCTGAATTTGGTTGCTTTGGGTGCTGGTTCACCTGACAGTTGGGATGACGCCTTCCGATTTACCGACTCCGTGGTACCTTCATTGGTAGAGATGGAGCCCGGCCATAAGGTACGATGCCATGTTTAAGACCACTCGCCCGCTGTTACTGGCCGTTGCGCTGGCCGCAACATGGGCCCTGCCCGCCACGGCAGACATGCCCGAGTTGCAAGAAAGTACTTTCTGGGAAACCGAAGTGAATGCGGGGAACCTTCCCCCCATACAGGACCGAATTCCCGCCGAACCCCTGATTGTGGATCTTGCTGCAAAAGGCAGGGAATTCGGCAAACAGGGCGGCACTTTGCGCACAATGATTACTCGGTCCAAAGACATCCGGCAGATGGTCGTTTACGGATACGCCCGCCTTGTTGGGTTCGACCAGACCTATCAGGTCGTTCCAGACCTGCTTGAATCCTTCCAGAACGACGACAACCGCAAATACACCCTCAACCTGCGTGAAGGTCACAAATGGTCGAATGGCTCTCCGTTCACTTCCGAGGACTTCCGATACTGGTGGGAGGATGTGGCAAATAATGAACTGCTCAGCCCGTCGGGACCACCGGATTTTCTGATCGTCGAAGGCAAGACTCCGACCGTGACCTTCCCCGATGAAACGACCGTTGTGTTTGAATGGGAAGATCCCAACCCCGGCTTCCTGCAGGCTCTGGCACAAGCGCGCCCGCCTTTCATCTACCGCCCTTCCGAGTTCCTGAAACAGTACCACGAGAAATACGCTGACGCAGAAAAGCTTGCCTTTCAGGTTGAAGATGCCCGCGTCAAAAGCTGGGCAGCTTTACACAACAAACTCGACAACCTTTACAAGTTTGACAACCACGAGTTGCCAACCTTGCAGCCCTGGTTGAATGCAAGTTCGGGCAAAAAGATCCGTCACAACTTTGTTCGCAATCCCTATTTTCATCGCATCGATAGCCATGGGGTGCAGCTTCCCTATATCGACGTGGTCGAGATGGAGATCGTGGCCGGGGGTCTGGTTGCTGCAAAAACCAATGCTGGCGAATCCGATCTACAGGGGCGCGGACTGGCGTTCCGCGACGCTTCGATCTTGAAAAAAGGCGAGGCCGGTGGAGACTACAAAACCTTGCTGTGGAAAACCGGGGTTGCCTCACAGATCGCGATTTACCCCAATCTGAACTACGAAGACGAAGCATGGCGTGCCGTTTTGCGTGACGCGCGTGTTCGCCGCGCGCTGTCTCTGGCAATCGACCGCAAAACGATAAATCAGGCGCTGTATTTCAAACTGGCCCATCCCGCCGCGATGTCGGTCTTGCCTGCTTCGCCCTTCTTCAACGAAGAAAACGCAAAGGCATGGGCACAGTACGACATCGAATTGGCGAATGCGCTGCTGGACGAGGCCGGCCTGACCGAACGTGACAAGAACGGCACGCGGCTGTTGCCGGATGGCCGCCCGATGGAACTGGTCATCGAAACTGCAGGTGAGCGGCAAGAGGTCGAAAACGCCTTGCAAATCGTCACAGACACATGGCGCGACATTGGCGTCGATCTTATTATGCGCCCATTGGACAGGGACATTCTGCGCAACCGGGTGTTTGCCGGCAGCACAATGGCGTCCGTCTGGTACGGCTGGGATGACGGCATCCCGCAACACCACACCTCACCAGCTTATCTTGCCCCTACCGATCAGGTGTTTTTGGCCTGGCCAAAATGGGGGCAGTACTATCAGACCGGAGGCGATGTTGGTGAGAAACCCGATATGCCCGAGGCCGAGCGCCTGATGGAACTGGCCCATAACTGGGAGGTCGCCTCGACTGATGAGGAACGCAAGGCCGCATGGGATGAGATGCTGAAAATCCACGCTGACCAACTTTATGCCATTGGCATTCTGAACGGTGCGCCTCAGCCTATCGTCGTATCGAACCGCCTGCGCAACGTCCCCGAGCAGGCCATGTGGGCCTGGGAACCCGGCGCACATTTCGGCATTCACCGGCCGGACGAATTCTTTTTCGCCGACTGATCAGGAGCAGCCACATGGTCATGCTGCGCTATGCAGTCTATCGCTTTTTCACGATGCTGCTGACCCTTCTGGTGGTGTCGGTTCTGGTATTCGTGATTATCAACCTGCCCCCGGGCGACTATCTCAGCAATCAGATCGCTGAACTGCAGGCGTCCGGACAATCGGCGGGTGTGGCCAAGGCAGAATTCCTGCGCGCGGAATATGCTCTGGATCGCCCCATGTGGGAGCAATATCTGATCTGGATCGGTTTCTGGCCTGGCCCGCATGGGTTCGATGGGCTGGTGCAAGGCAACTACGGCTGGTCCTTTGAATTTGACCGCCCTGTCGCAGAAATCGTGGGCGACACGCTGTGGCTGACCGTCGTGGTCAATCTGGCCGCCATCCTGTTCGTATATGCGGTGGCCTTGCCACTGGGTGTCCTTGCAGCCGCGAAGTCGCGGACCTGGATCGACTATACCTCGGCCTTTGTAGGCTATTTGGGTCTGGCAACGCCGAACTTTCTACTGGCACTAATCCTGTTTTACTATGGGCACCGCTATTTCAACCTACCAATCGGAGGCCTGATGGACCCGTCCTTTGAAGGGCTGCCGATGAGTTGGGAAAAGCTGAAATCCATCCTCGTCCATTTGATCGTACCGACCTTTGTGATCGGCACATCTGGCGCTTCGGCGATGATGCAGCGATTACGGGCGAATATGCTGGATGAGCTGGGCAAACCCTATGTGGAAACCGCCATTGCCAAAGGCATGGCCCCGTCGCGGATGCTGACCAAATATCCGCTGCGTGTGGCCTTCAACCCCTTTGTCGCGGATATCGGAAACCTGCTGCCTTCGATGGTCTCCGGCTCTGTTCTGGTATCGGTTGTTCTGGGCCTTCAGACAATCGGCCCGACATTGCTGACCGCGCTGAAAACCCAGGACCAGTTCCTGTCCGCCTTCATCCTAATGTTTGTGGCTTTGCTGACACTGATCGGTACGATGATCTCTGACATTCTGCTGGTCATGCTGGACCCGCGCATCCGATATGAGGGGCGTGAAGCATGACCCAACATCCTGATGATCGCTATGTCGACGACGCCCCATTCGATCCCGATGCCGCCCTGCAACAGCTTGAGCGCGCCGATTTGGATGCTCCGAACTGGATTCTGGTCTGGCGCAAATTCCGAACCCACAAGCTGGGCCTGATTTCCGGCGTCTTCCTGTTGCTGTGCTATCTCATGCTGCCCTTTGCGGGTTTCATCGCGCCTTATGGCCCGAATGAACGTAATGACGAGCACCTCTATGCCCCGCCGCAAAGCATCAACTGGTTCCATGAGGGCAAATTCATCGGGCCTTATGTCTATTCGATGGTGGCCGAGGCGGATCTGGAGACCTTCCAGTGGAAGTTCGTTGCCGACACCGACACACCGCGGCCAATCAAGTTTTTCTGCGAAGGGGCCGAGTACAAGCTGGCGGGTCTGATCAAGTCGGACACGCATCTGTTCTGCGCGCCTGAAGACGCGACTTTGTTCCTTTGGGGGTCGGATCGTCTAGGCCGTGATGTATTCAGCCGTATCCTCTTTGGCGCCCAGCTGTCATTGACGGTGGGTCTGATCGGGATTTCAGTGTCCTTCTTTCTTGGTATCCTGTTCGGCTCGATTGCGGGATATTTTGGCGGCAGAATCGACTGGGTGATTAACCGT
The DNA here is from genome assembly GCF_059610845.1 of Ruegeria sp. CDSC021. Classification (NCBI taxonomy): domain Bacteria; kingdom Pseudomonadati; phylum Pseudomonadota; class Alphaproteobacteria; order Rhodobacterales; family Roseobacteraceae; genus Ruegeria; species Ruegeria sp. CDSC021. Next base: position 26,697 of record NZ_JBXWOK010000014.1, on the reverse strand, counting down.
ATAATCGAAATTCTGCGCTCACTACCTGAATTGCCCCTTTGGCTCGCGCTATCAGCGGCGGTCCCCTCGAATTGGAGCCCGGTCGCGGTATTCTTCATCATCTCGATTATCCTGGGGATTCTCGACTGGCCTGGCCTTGCGCGATCTGTTCGTGCCAAATTCCTATCGTTGCGAGAAGAAGAATACGTACGTGCAGCCGAAATGATGGGAGCAAGCTCGGGCCGGGTGATCCGCAAGCACCTGCTACCCAACTTCATGTCGCACCTGATCGCATCGGCAACCCTGTCGATCCCGGCAATGATCCTGGGCGAAACGGCGCTCAGCTTCCTTGGGCTTGGGCTGCGCGCCCCGGCCGTCAGCTGGGGTGTGATGCTGAATGATGCGCAGAACCTTGCGTCGATCGAGATCTACCCCTGGACGGCCATCCCGATGCTGCCGATCATTGTCATCGTGCTGGCATTCAACTTTCTGGGTGACGGGCTTCGTGACAGCCTGGATCCATATCAGCAATGACGCTGTTATCCGTACTGCCATCACCCGAAGGGTATCGGACAACCGGCACCGGAGCCCGACCCAGCGTGTATGCAGTCTCCGAACTGGCGACCGCCAGCTTTGCGGCTGTTGGTCAGGAACTGGCACGCCTGATGGGCGCGCTGAACCTGACCCAATGCCCGCCCGAGATTTTGGTCGATCACCGGTTGGCGTCTCTCTGGTACGGATATTCTTTCAAACCCGATGGCTGGGAAATGCCCAACCTCTGGGACAGTATCGCCGGTGATTACCTTGCCAATGACGGTTGGATCAGATTGCACACGAACCTGCCTCAGCACCGTGCGGCCGCCCTGAAAGTCCTGAAGGTCAAAGGAGATCGGGACGCGGTTACAAAGGCTGTTGCAACTATGTCGGCAGCCAGTCTTGAAAACGCTGTCGTGGCTGAGGGCGGTGTCGCAGCCGCCATGCGCAGCCGCGGGGAATGGCAGGATCATCCACAGGGGCGCGCGGTTTCACGGGACCCGCTGATCGGATGGCACAAACCCCGACAGATTAAGCTTCGCGACCGGCCAGAGGCAACGGCCAAGCGCCCGCTGGCAGGTCTGCGCGTGCTTGATCTGACCCGCGTTCTGGCCGGTCCGGTTTCAACTAGAACTCTGGCGGGGTTCGGGGCAGAGGTTCTGCGCATTGATCCTCCGGACTGGGACGAGCCGGGTGTGATCCCGGATATTTCTCTGGGTAAGCGCTGTGCCTATCTGGACCTGAAATCCCCCGCAGGGATCGAGTTGCTACACGGCTTGCTGACCCAGGCGGATGTCTTCATTCACGGCTATCGCCCTGGCGCATTGGACGCGCTGGGCCTCACCCAAGCCAAACGGGACGAGCTTGCCCCGAACAGAGTAGAAGTCACACTGAATGCCTATGGCTGGCAAGGCCCTTGGTCTTCGCGGCGCGGATTTGACAGCCTCGTACAGATGAGCAGCGGGATTGCCGATGCAGGTCGGGTATGGGCCGGTGCAGACAAGCCGACACCCCTGCCGGTGCAGGCGCTGGACCACGCGACTGGATATCTGATGGCTGCCGCCGTCCTGTCAGCATTGTCCGAAGCCGCGAAGGGTGCGCCGATCATGCAGGCCCGATTGTCGCTGGCACGCTCGGCTGACCTGCTGACCATTCTAGGCAAGTTCGACACCAAGACAGAAATTGGCGCTTCGGTTCCTGCTGATTTCACGACCAAGACCGAAACCTCTGGATGGGGACCGGGCCACAGGTTGAAGCCCGCGCTCTCGGTTGGTCCGGCCCAGATGTCGTGGGACCTGTCCGCAAGCAAGCTGGGCACGTCGAGCGCCACCTGGTCATAGCCCTACGCCTACACCCTCGCCGGCAGCCGCGCGGTCCGGCCCAACGCTTTGGAAGGGGTCTCGTCAAAGACGCAGCCCAAAGAGGCGGGTGCGGTCCCTAGCGATCGTCGCCTCCAGGACCGATATCGTCCAGATAATCCTCGTCGATGGCCGCATGCACTGCACCGGTCACCGCTTCGCGTTCCTGCGGTGTCAGGTTTTCGGCCTCTTTTCCGTCAGCAAGCCTGACGGTCACCTCACGATGAGCAAACTTGATCCCTTCGCGAGCAAACAATTCGCGGATATCCTGATAGACCTTCTTACGCACCAGCCACTGATCGCCCGGCTTGGTCATGAACTTGACCCGAATAATCATCGCCGAATCCTGCATTTCGATCACGCCCTGCGATTTCAACGGCTGGATAAAGTTATCCCCAATCACCGGATCGCTCAAAAGCTCTTGGCCCAAATTCTTGATGAGTTTCCGTACTTTTTCGACATCGGTGTCATAGGTCACCCGCAGGGGCAGCTTCATGATCACCCAATCACGCGAATAGTTGGTAAGAACCTTGATCTCGCCAAAGGGGATCGTATTCAGTGCGCCCAGATGGTGCCGCAACTGGAACGACCGGACCGAGATTTTCTCGACCGTCCCCTTCACATCGCCAATGTCGATATATTCGCCTTTGCGGAAGGCATCATCCATCAGGAAGAACGCGCCCGAGAATATATCCCGGACAAGCGTTTGCGACCCGAACCCAACGGCCAGACCCACGACACCGGCACCGGCGAACAGCGGGCTGACATTGATACCCAATTCCATCAGGACAATCAGAACGATGGTCACAACAACAACCGCCAGAATTGCGCCACGGAACAACGGCAGCAGTGTCGCAAGACGGCTTTGCCCGCCTTCCCCGCCCTCGTCGCCCAGTTCAACCTCTCCACCGGCTACGTCTTCTTCCTCAGCAATCTTGGTATCAATCCAGACACGGAAGAAATGGAACAAGATGTAGCCCATGAACAGGATAACCATCACGTCCAGAGCCCGTTCAATAGGTAGGTCTTCGCTCCAGCTTGCGTCAGGATTCCAGATCACAACCAGAGCATATAACCCGACGACAAATGCCAGGATACCGGCCACACGTCGCGCCAGATCCTCATAGGTGACGATCGAGTGCTTTCTCTTTTCCGCTTGCGGGGTTTGAGGAACCTCATCCTCTTCAACACCGACACCAGTCTCTGCGTTCAGCTCTTCAATCTGGCGATTGCGGACGAAGTAGCGTTCAAGCAGATAGTTCATCGCGCCATAGGCAATGACCACAGACATGAAGATGGCATAGCTGCTGGCAACAATCGGAATGGAATTCTCGTTCTCAAGCACCAGATCAACAGCCAGTTTGAACCAGCTGAACACGATATAAACTGCCAGAACCGGCGCCCAGGCAATCGATATCAGGCGCAAAATCCAGGATACCTGTTCCTTTGACCGCCCGCCTCGGATCGCGTTCGAGATGGCGCGCGCGTTGAACAGAATCATCAGAACATTGCCCAAGGCGCCAAACATGGTCAGGCCGCCATAGACCATCGCATAGACATTGTAGTTCAAACCAAAATCCGCAACCCAGGTAGAAAACAATACCACCGAGATATCATATGTCGCGATTGCCGAGGCCCAGACGTAAAGGCGTTTTGCCTCCCGGTCGGAAAAGGGCGGCAGCCGGTACTGACTGAGGTAAGGAGACAACACCATACGCCAAAGATCGGAAACTGTGCGTGCAAGAAAGAATGCCGTAAATATGGCGGTGGTCGTGAACTGAATCGAAAGATCTTCAGCCTCGCCAAAGATCAGATAGCCCACGATCAGGGCCATCAGCATCGCGAAGATCGTGGCCCCAACACCCATGAAAAAGCGAAAGACCAGAAAGGGCATTTTTTCGCGATAGCCCTGCGGATCTTCTTTTGACCGCGCCACCACCAGCCTTTTTGCAAGACGCTTGCCGTAGATTTCTATCGACAGCCAGCGCCCCAGAAGAAGGAAGAGTATATTCCAGCCCAACACTTCGACATAGGTCTGTATTCGGCCGTCCGGACTGGTCTCTCGCAAAACATATTGCACTTCGAAGATCGAATACGGCAAAGCCTGCAGGCGCGACTCCATCGACTCGCGGAACTTCGAGAACCGCTCTTGCGCCTTCATCAACTGTGACCCTTCGGACATCGGGTCATGGGCGATATCGTCGTGCGTCGAGGCGGCATTGCCACCAGATGAGACAAGCTGACCGGCGCTGTCGATGACGATGACGCTTGCACCCGCTTCGGTGGCTGATCGGATCGCGTCAGCCAGTTCGCTTTCCTTATCTGCTTCAGATGTTGTGCCAGACCCCGAACCATACCCGGGTATAAGCGAAGTCTGCGCCGTCGCTTCCGACCCCAGAGATAGCATAGCCACCCAGACGAACAGGGCCATTGCAGCCAATAGGTTAAATCTCATGAATTCTCGCTTCCGGGTCGCATGTTGTCGCAGGTTACAGAAGCTTTCCGAACACTTCAATTTGTGCGCCGCTGCGGTCCCGATAAAGTGCACAGGCGTGTTCCGGGTGCAATGAGTTGGAATCGGATGTTTTCATCCGCTTCAAAACTGAATATGACGGGCTGGGCATACACTTTCGGGCAAGCAGCTAAGGTCTTTGCGCAAAAACGAAAAGGCACCTTGCGGCTTACCAGAGGAATGGCTGACGTTTTACGCAGTCCCTTCCAGTCGGCGGGTCACAAGGCCCTTTGGCAAGACGGGTGAAAGACGATAAGCTAACAGGTGCCGATGCGCGGACCGACACCAAGACACTTAAGACAGGCGAAGGCATGAGCCTAGGAAGACAAAACGATACTACTGGCCGCGCGCCACGGATCCTGTTCTACAGCCATGACACGTTCGGGCTGGGCCATCTGCGCAGGTCTCGTGCACTGGCCGCCGCAATTACGCAGGCGGATCCAACGGCATCATCCCTGATCTTGACCGGATCGCCTGTCGCTGGCCGGTTCACATTTCCGCGCAGGGTCGACCACGTGCGTCTGCCTGGCGTGACCAAACGGGCGGACGGGTCATACGCGTCTCAGACAATAGGGATGGGGATCGACGAGGTGACCGAGTTGCGATCGGGGTTGATTCAGACCGCCGTTCAGCAGTTTGACCCGGACATTCTGATCGTAGACAAAGAACCCACCGGGTTCCGCGGCGAGCTATTGCCAACACTCGAAAACCTTTTGCTCTCGCAGCGCACGAAACTGGTGCTGGGTTTGCGTGATGTTCTGGATGAACCCGAAGTTCTGGCCGCAGAGTGGGAACGGAAAGAGGCAACTGGAGCGACCGAAAGATTCTATCATGAAATCTGGGTTTACGGGCTGCGTTCGATCTATGATCCGACCAAGGGGCTGCCTCTGAATCACGCGGCCCAGTCGCGCATTCACTGGACTGGCTATTTGCGTCGTGATCTGGGGCCAATCGGTACCCCACCGGAGCAGCCCTATATCCTGATTACCCCAGGTGGTGGTGGGGACGGCAAGGCGATGGTGAACCTGGTTCTTTCGGCTTACGAAAAGGACCCCGACCTGTCACCACGCGCGGTATTGGTCTATGGCCCGTTCCTGTCTGGTGATCTGCGGGACGAATTCGAAACACGTGTGGCTGCCTTGAACGGGCGTGTGACCGCCGTCGGCTTTGAATCCCAGATCGAAACGCTGTTCCACGGCGCGGCTGGCGTCGTCTGTATGGGTGGGTATAATACGTTCTGCGAGGTCCTGTCCTTTGACAAACGCGCCGTCATTGTTCCACGGACCAGTCCGCGTATGGAACAGTGGATCCGTGCCTCACGCGCCGAGGATCTGGGACTGATCCGGATGTTGGACGAGTTCCGTGACGGGCTAACAACCGATTCCATGGTCCGTGCCATTCGCGACCTACCACATCAGCCATTGCCGTCTCAGGCCATTGAACAGGGCCTGCTGGACGGGTTGGACTATGTCACCGGTCGTATTGAGGTATTGCTGAATCAGGAACAGGAACGAGCAACCGGATGACCGCAGGCGCGCCCAATCTGGCGGTGTTGGTCAAAGGGTGGCCGCGCCTGTCCGAAACGTTCATCGCGCAGGAACTTGTTGCTCTACAAGAGGCCGGCCATCAGTTCGACATCTGGTCCCTGCGTCATCCAACCGATGTGAAACGGCATCCGCTGCACGACAGGTTTCGTGGCCAGGTTCGGTACCTGCCGGAATATCTGTATCAAGAACCTCAGCGCATATGGGCTGCCCGCGAACAAGCGCAGCGTCTGCCGGGATACGGCGCGGCCTATAAGGTCTGGCGCGCTGATTTGCGCCGCGATCCCACGCATAACCGCATCCGTCGGTTCGGTCAGGCCTGCGTTCTGGCTGCGGAATTGCCCGCCAGCACACAGGTTCTCTATGCGCATTTCATGCATACGCCCTCGTCGGTCGCGCGCTATGCCGCGATCATGCGCGGCCTTCCGTGGAGCTTTTCAGCCCATGCAAAAGATATCTGGACGTCACCGGACTGGGAAAAATCGGAAAAGTTGCACTCCGACACTTACGGAGCAGCTTTTGGTGCAACCTGCACCGCGATCGGCGCCCAGCATCTGCGCAGCCTCGCCGACGATCCGGCACGGGTTGAACTGATCTATCACGGGCTGGACCTGGGCCGCTTTCCCGCCCCGCCGGAACGCGGCTTACGCAGAGCTGACTGCCCTTTTCATATGCTGTCCGTTGGGCGGTTGGTCGAAAAGAAAGGCTTCGATCGCCTGATTGATGCATTCGCCATGCTGCCGGACGATCTTGACTGGCACTGGACGCATATCGGCGGAGGAAGCCTGAGTGATACTTTGCAGAACCGGGCCGCATCGGCCGGGTTGTCCGGGCGCATCACCTGGAAAGGGGCCTGTGACCAACCTGAGGTCATCGCCGCGATGCGCACAGCAGACCTGTTTGTTCTGCCCAGCCGGATTGCCACAGATGGGGACCGGGATGGCTTGCCCAATGTGTTGATGGAAGCCGCCTCGCAGTATCTGCCGATCCTGTCGACCCCCGTTTCTGCGATTCCTGAGTTTATCGAGACAGGCACGCATGGCGTCCTGACGGATGACGATCCGGACGCGCTGGCAAATGCGATTGCACAGCTGGCGGCCAACCCCGCGCAGGCTGCAGCAATGGCGGGTGCTGCCTATGATCGTCTGATCGCCGACTTCCGCATGGACCCGGGCATAGCGCTTTTGTCTGCCAGGTTAAGCGCGCTGGGCGCGCATAAGAGCTGATGCCGCGCATCGCCTTCTACGCCCCGATGAAATCCCCCAACAGCCCGGTGCCGTCGGGGGACCGGGAAATGGCCCGAAATCTTCTTCTGGCAATCCAAGCCCGAGGGGATGCGGTGGATCTGGCCTCGGACCTGCGCGTATTCGACAAGCACGGCGACAAAGAGGTCCAGGCCAAACTGCGCCATGAGGCTGATGCCGAGGTGCTGCGCCTGACCTGCGACCTGCCTGCTGACACTGCACTATGGGTGACCTATCACAATTATTACAAGGCCCCTGATCTGATTGGACCCCGTGTAAGTACGGCGCGAAACATACCCTATGTTCAGCTTGAAAGCACCCGTGCCTACAGCCGCCTTCAGGGGCCATGGTCAGGGTTTGCCCAAGCGGCCCATCAGGCCTGCGACGCGGCCCGGGTGATCTTTTATCACACCGCCAATGACCTCATCACGCTGGAACGCGAGCAGTTCGGAAATCAGGCGCTTGTCGAGCTTCCGCCGTTTCTTCCCGCCTCCTCGCTGCCGCAGGCCTCTAGCTGCGATGGCCCGATGCTGGCCGTGGGCATGATGCGACACGGCGACAAGCAGGCCTCTTACCGGGTGCTGGAACAGGCACTGCGCCACCTGCAGGGCGATTGGTCCCTGTCTATTGCTGGCGATGGTCCCGCCCGCGCCGAAATCGAAGCGCTGATGGCAAAGTTTGGCACGAAAGTCCGGTTTCTGGGGCAGCTTGATCGCGACGCGCTGCGCAAGGCTTATGCTACCGCATCCCTGATGGTCTGGCCCGGCGTGAATGAGGCTTATGGCATGATCTATCTAGAGGCTCAGGCCCATGGCATCCCCGTTGTTGCACAGGACAGGCCGGGCGTTCGGGATGTGCTGATGCCGTCCGACTATCCTTCGGTTGCTGAAGGGGCCAAGGGGCTGGCCGCAAGGCTGCGCACTCTTCTGGACAATCCGGCACTGCGGTCTTCTCAAGGCAGCCAATCGGCCGCATATATAGCCGCGCGCCACCTGATGCCCGATGCAACTGATCGGTTCTGGACGGCTGTTGATCCTTTGCTGGAGGCATCCACATGAGCAAGCTCGCCCTATTGCGCCACGGGCATACGGCGTGGAACCGCGCCGGGCGCATTCAGGGGCGCAGCGATATTCCATTGGATGAACAGGCTCGGACAGAACTGGCATGCTATTCCCTGCCCTCCCCTTGGGATCAGGCTATGGTCTGGTCCAGTCCCTTGGCGCGTGCGGCCCAGACGGCACAACTGGTTTCAGGGCGCGAACCGTTGAAGTCCGAGGCCCTCATGGAAATGAACTGGGGCGCTTGGGAGGGGCAGCACGGCACCGATCTCATTGCCGATCCCGCAAGCGGTTATCGCCATATCGAGGATTGGGGTTGGGATTTCCTACCCCCCGGAGGCGAAAGCCCCGCCGAAATCTGGCAGCGGCTGGAACCTTGGCTTGCCAGTCTTGGCGAAAATACCGTAGCCGTTTGCCATATTGGTATCATGCGGGTCATTCTGGCCCGCGCCTGGGGATGGGATTTTGACGGCCCCGCCCCCTTTAAGATCAAGCGCAACCGCCTCTATATCGTGGACATGGAGTCCATGCGCCCCGAAACTGACCCTATCCGTTTGATCCGGCAGGAGACCCGCATATGAGGGTGATGATCGTTGTGACCCATCTGCTGGGCACCGGACATCTCAGCCGCGCGCTTACATTGGGCCGGGCCTTTGCCGCTGAGGGTCACAAGGTATTGCTCGTCTCAGGCGGAATGCCCGCGCCGCAGCTGGACCATACCGGGATCGACTTGCTAGGGCTGCCGCCATTGCGCTCGGACGGCACCAATTTCACGCGATTGCTGACGCAAACGGATGAGGCCGCGCATCCTGCCTATTTCGACGCTCGCAAGGTTGCCCTGACAGAGGCGCTGCGGAGCTTTGCCCCGGATGCGCTGATCACCGAGCTGTACCCCTTTGGCCGCAGATCTCTGGCGGATGAGTTCGACGCCCTGTTGGAGGCGGCCCACACACAGGGTCCCCGTCCGGTTATTTTGGGATCAGTCAGGGATATACTGGCGCCCCCGTCCAAACCTGCCAAAGCCCAGCGCACCGAGGAAATCATTCTTGACCTCTTTGACGGTGTCCTTGTCCATTCAGACCCAAGCATGATCCCGCTGAGTGTAAGCTGGCCGGTCTCGGAACCTCTGGCGCAGCGTCTGTTCTATACAGGGTTCGTGGCGCCCGCTGCGCCGATCCCGCATCCGGACGGGGTTGGTGAGGGCGAGATTCTGGTAAGCGCTGGCGGTGGGTCGGTGGGCGAGCCTATCTTTCAGGCGGCCATCGAGGCCGCACCAAAGATGCCCAACAGGCGCTGGCGCCTGTTGGTAGGCGGGCTGGACTCCGCAGCACGCATAGAACGCCTGACAGCAGGTGTTGGCGACGCCCCGGTCACGCTGGAACCGGTGCGCCCGGACTTTCGACAAATGCTGCCCTTGGCCGCCGCATCGGTCAGCATGTGCGGCTACAACACGGCGTTGGACATTCTGCAGTCTGGCGTACCCTCGGTTTTCATCCCCTTCGACGACGGAAGCGAAGTCGAACAGACCTTGCGCGGCCAAAGCCTGTCGAAGCTGAGCGCAATAGACGTATTGCCAAGCGACAGGTTGACCGGAGATACCCTGGCGCAGGCTGTCGAGGCCGTTCTGGCCGCCCCCGCGCGGCCAAGTGCCGGTCAGGGTTTTGACGGGGCTGCAAAATCTGTCGAGATTGTACAATCACTTTTGGATCACGCCAATGACCGGTGATTGGCACCCCCTGATGACCGAGCTTGATCTGTGGCGGCGCGACGGGCTGTCTCTGCCGCTGTGGTGGAGGGATGATGACGCGGTCTGTGTCACGCCACAGTTGGAACGTTTGGAGGCGCTGTCCGCATCACTGGAACTGCCGGTTCATCTGGCGATTATTCCGCGTGACGCAGATGAAGATCTGGTTACCCATGTCGAAGGCTCGTCCGCATTGATACCGGTTGTCCATGGCTGGGCCCATCAAAACCACGCTCCGACAAACGAGAAGAAATCGGAGTTTCGACTGCATCGCCCCTTCCAGGACATACGCAACGATGCACGGGCCGGGCTGACCCGGCTACAGACCCTGTTCCCCGACAAGCTGTGCCCCATGTTCGTGCCGCCGTGGAACCGTATCGCCTCAAAAATGGTGCAGGAACTGCCGGGCCTGGGATATCAAATCCTGTCCACTGCGACGCCCCGAAAGGCAAAGATAGCGGCACCTGGCCTTATGCAGGTCAACACGCATCTGGACCCGATCGACTGGCGCGGGTCACGGGGGTTGGCCCCTCGGGACAAGCTGGTAGCTCAGGCCACAGATCTGCTGCGGGACAGGCGCGAAGGGCCTGCGGACAATACCGAGCCGTTTGGGATCCTGACGCATCACCTGGTGCATGACGAGGAAATCTGGTCCTTTACGCAGGACCTTCTGACGCGGTTTCTGGATGGTCCGGCGACCGTCTGGACCGCCCCAAAAAACGATAAATCACGGAGACCCGAATGAGCCGATTGGATTCAATGCTGCGCCGCCTGACGGCCCAACGCGACGGGCTGAACTGGGCGGTCGATCAGATTACAGATACGAGCGGCGATATACTGGACATGGGTTTGGGGAATGGCCGCACCTACGATCACCTACGTGAAATTCTACCAGACCGGCGCATCTGGGTCATGGACAGGGTTTTACAGTGCCACCCGTCCAGCACCCCTCCGGCAGAGGATTTTCTGCAGGGCGAAGCGGGTCCTATGTTAAAGAAATTAGCAGCCGGTGGCCCAAAAATAGCATTGGCACATTACGATTTCGGGCGCGGTATCAAGCAGGATGATGTGGCTGAGGCGGCGATGCTCAGCCCGTTGATCTCTCAGGTCATGCTGCCCGGTGGGCTGCTGATATCCGGCCAACCACTGGTTGGGTTTGAACAGATCACCGGACCGGAGACCATCGCACCCGACCGATACCTTTTCTACAGGGCCTGATCAGGCCACACGTCGCCCTCGCGACCACACTCCGTTCAGGGCAGGCGCCCCTTCACGCATCCGGAACCGAATGACGTCGGCGCGCGCGCCTGCGCGCAGCTCGCCACGGTCTTCCAGCCCGACCACCTGCGCCGGGGACATCGTAACGGTCCGCAGTCCACGGGCCATGTTGTCCCACATCTCGCCCAGCCGTGCCGCCGACAGCAACAACGCGGCCGGCACATAGTCCGAAGACAGAATATCCAGATGTCCCAGATCGGCCAGTTCTTTGGCGGCCACATTCCCCGAATGTGACCCGCCCCGGATTACATTTGGCGCCCCCATCATCACCTTGATCCCGTGATCATGGCAAGCCCGCGCCGCTTCGACGGTAGTGGGGAATTCGGCCAGCCGGATACCGTGGCCCGCTGATACATGTACCTGTTCCCGGGTGGTGTCGTCATGGCTGGCCAGCATGGCCCCAAAACGTTTGGCCGCCTTTACGGCTTCCACCTCGTGCTTTTCGCCGTTCCTGTCCCGCATCGCCTTGAGGTCCGCGACATGCTGCTGGAATTCCTTGCCCTCCAACCCCAGCTTTCCTTTCAGATAACTTTCGAGCTTTGAGATATCACGGAATTGACGCTGACCGGGCGTGTGGTCCATCAGTGACACCAGCCCGACACGGTCCTCGAGGCCGAATTCATCCAGTTCTTCGACCAGCGTTTCTGAACACAACTCGGCCCGCAAATGCAAGAAATGGCTGATTTTTAAGGCGTCTTGCTCTCGTAACTGCCACAGCTCGCGGGACAGGCCACGTGCGTATTTGTTGTAGCGCGGACCAGTCGGGATCGACCCGACGCGCATCGCATCGAACACGGTTGTGATGCCCGTGCTGGCCAGTTCGGCGTCATGGGCAAGAATTGCCGCCGCATGGGGCCAGTCGACCTTGGGGCGGGGCTGGATATGACGTTCCAGATTGTCTGTGTGCAGCTCGACCAGACCGGGGCTGACATAGTCACCCTCACAATCGATTGCACCGCTTGGAACCGCCGCGCCTGTATCGATCTCGGTGATGCTGTCGCCCTGAACCCGGACGCTGCCGTTAATGGTTTCGTCGGGCAGGATCAGCGTGGCATTGGCAAGGATCAATTCTTCTGTCATCTGAACTTCACACAGTTTGAGGTATTGGAAGGCCACGCAATAGGAGGCCAATGTGACATTCACGCGATACGCGATCTATTTTGCGCCACCCGCCACGGCGGAGTGGACGCAATTCGCAACCCGTTGGCTGGGCTGGGACATGGAGGCTGGCACCGAGGTCGCCCATCCTGGGCTGGATGGTGTGGATGTTGCAGCGGTTACGGAGGTACCGCGAAAATACGGGCTGCACGCGACCATGAAACCCCCGTTCCGCCTGCGCGAGGGGCAATCCGTCACAGCGTTGCAAGAGGCCTGCGCCACCCTTGCTGCCAGCCAATGCGCAATCATGATGGAAGGTCTTGAGATTGCCCGCCTTGGCCGGTTTCTGGCCCTGCGACCACTTGGCGACACAGCCGCGCTGAACGCGTTGGCCGCCGCCTGTGTTCAAGAGCTTGATATGTTCCGGTCCCCACCGTCGGCGGCTGAACTTGACCGTCGCCGCGCCTCCAGACTGACACCGGATCAGGACGCCAACCTGGTCAAATGGGGATACCCTTATGTGCTGAACGCGTTTCGGTTTCACATCACCCTGAGCGGCAGGTTGGACAAGCCCGTGCTTGCTTCGGTCCAGCGCACCCTGGAAAACCATCTGGGGCCGCTTTTGCCAAAACCCTTTCGAATTGCGGATCTGGCCCTGATGGGCGAGGCCGAGGATGGACGGTTTCACCTGATCCATCGCTATGCGCTTTCCAACTGAAGGCGGGACAAAATTTTGGCCACCGTATCCTGCAGAGCACCAGAATTGTCGACCTCGATCACCCGGACCAGCCCCTTAGGCAAAGGGGTCTTGGCCTGGCCCAACCGACGCGCCTGTTCGCTGTCACTTTCGCGCCCGCGCAATGACAAGCGTTGCTCTAGAACGCTCGCGTCTGCCGTCAACGAGACAACAATCAGATCGCCAAAGATCTCTTGCGCCTGCAACAACACAGCGCGCGACAGGTTGACCAGAACTGCCTCCGCCACCTGACGTTGCTGCGCGATCTCTTTCGGCACACCATAGAGCAACCCATGTGCATGCCAGCTGAGCGCGAATGCGCCTTCATCTTCCATCTGTCGAAACGCGTCATCGGTGACCCGTTTGAAATCTTCCCCCGCTTCGCCTTCGGGGCGGGTGACGACACGGCGCAGCCGCTGGATACCTTTTGCGCGGGCTTCTAACGCCTCAATCACACTGTCTTTGCCGACACCTGACGGACCGACAACCGCTATGACCGGGGCAAGCGTCATGCCGCAATTCCCGGCGTGAATTGCGAAACGTTGATCTCGCGATCGCAAACCTGCTTCCGCGCGTCAACATCATGGAAGATACCGATAATCGCCGCTCCGCGCTCTTTCGCCTCAAGGATCAGGGACAGGACGGTTTCACGATTCTGCGCATCCAGACTGGCTGTGGGTTCATCCAGCAGCATGGCCGGGTATTCATGGGCAAAGCCGCGCGCGATGTTCACGCGCTGCTGTTCGCCGCCCGAAAAGGTCGTCGGACTAAGGGGCCAGAGCCGTTCAGGAATATTCAGACGCTCGAGCAAACCCGCGGCCTTGTCCAGTGCCTTCTGTTTATCGCAACCAACGGCAAGAAGCGGCTCGGCCACGACCTCAAGCGTCGGCACTCTGGGCACAACACGCAGGAACTGGCTGACATAGCCCAGCGTTTCGCGCCGCAGGGTCAAGATCTCGCGCGGTTCAGCCTTGGCGACGTCTAAACCACCGACCAGAACCTGACCCGAGGCAGCCAGATAGTTGCCATAGATCACCCGCATCAAGGTGGATTTACCTGCCCCCGACGCGCCGGTCAGCGCCACACACTCACCCGGTTCAACCCTGAGCGTAGCGCCCTGCATGACCGGGATCACCGCGCTCCCCTGATTGTGCAGGGTAAAGCTTTTGCTGACATTGTTCAGTTCAATCATTGTCCCGGCCCTCATACCTGCAACACGCTGGACACCAGCAGTTGCGTATAGGCATGCTGCGGATCGTCCAGAACCTGATCAGTCAATCCGGCCTCGACCACATGACCGGCTTTCATCACCATCAGCCGATCCGCCAGCAGACGGACAACGGCAAGATCATGGGTGACAATGATGGCGCTCAGCCCCATTTCCCGAACCAACCCGCGCAACAGGTCCAACAGGCGAGCCTGTACCGAGACGTCCAGACCACCAGTCGGTTCATCCATGAAGACCAGCCTGGGGCCGGTCACAAGATTCCGCGCGATCTGCAGGCGCTGCTGCATGCCACCGGAAAACGCGGACGGACGATCATCAACCCGCTCCGCTTCGATCTCAACCCGACCCAGCCAGTCGATCGCCTTGTCGCGGATATCGCCATAGTGGCGGTCACCTACGGCCATCAGTCGTTCGCCGATATTTCCGCCCGCACTGACAGACATACGCAAGCCATCGCGCGCATGTTGGTGCACGAATGCCCAATCGGTGCGGCTCAGCATCCGGCGTTCAGGTTCCGACATGGTCACGGTATCCACCGGACCGTCTGCACGAGTGTCAAAGATCACCTGCCCCGCATCCGGCACCAGATGACCCGCCAGACAGTTCAGCAGGGTTGACTTGCCCGAACCACTCTCACCCACGATCCCCATCACCTCGCCGGGATAGAGATCAAAACTCACATCGGTACAGCCGATACGGGCCCCGTAGGATTTTCTGATATCCTGTACACTCAGCAGCGGTGTCATTTCATTCACCTTGGGTCATATGAAAACTCGATCCGATTGCCGCCCGGCTCTCGGATCATGAAATGGAGTTTCGGACCTGAACCCGAGGGTTCAGGTGCAAACTCGACAACGACGGCAGGCCAGTCTTTGACCGCATCGAAAACCGCAGTCAGCGCTTCTTCATCGGGAACTTTCAAGGCAACATGATGCAACCCGACGTTCTTGTGCCGGTCAAACCCCTGTAGCCCCTTGCCTTTTTGCTGCCAAAGCGTCAGCTTCGCCGCGCCATTGGTCACATAAACCGCCGGATAATCCGGATTGCTGCCGAAGACCTCCCAACCCAGCGCATCGACAAAGAACGTCCGCGTGGCGTCGAGGTCCAAAACCGTAAGGCCAAGGTGGTCAATTCCAAGCACATCTTCTCGTTTCATGCGGCATCCTCTCTGGCCAAACGGCCCACATGGCCCGCCTCGCGGCGCGACCGGCAATAATCAGTGTCCGAGCAAACAAACATGCGGGTGCCTGCATCATCCATGATGACTTCATCCAGATAGCTGTCCTCGGCCCCGCACAGATCACAGGGATGGTCGGCCTTGGTGGCCTCGAACGGGTAGTCCTGGAAATCGAGGCTGACGACCTTGGTATGCGGTGGCACCGCGTAGATACGTTGCTCGCGGCCCGCGCCAAACAGCTGGATCGCGTCCATCTCAAGCTTTGGGTTGTCGAATTTCGGGATGGGGGACGGGTCCATCACATAACGGTCCGAGACCATCACAGGATAAGCATAAGCGGTTGAGATCGCACCATGCTGGCTGATGTCTTCGTACAGTTTCACGTGCATCAACCCGTATTCTTCGAGGCTGTGCATCTTGCGTGTCTCGGTCTCGCGCGGTTCCAGAAACCGCAGCGGTTCCGGGATCGGCACTTGATAGACAAGAATCTGATCCGCGCGCAGCTTCGCCTCGGGGATGCGGTGGCGGGTCTGGATGACCGTCGCCTTCTCGGTTTCCTCGGTGGTGGCGACGCCCGCCGTATTCTCGAAAAACTTACGGATAGACACGGCATTGGTCGTATCATCCGCGCCCTGATCAATCACCTTGAACGTATCGTCCGGGGTCAAAGTTGCGGCAGATACCTGCACGCCTCCGGTACCCCAGCCATAAGGCATCGGCATCTCTCGGCTGGCAAATGGCACCTGATATCCGGGAATAGCCAACCCCTTGAGGATCGCCCGACGGATCATCCGCTTGGTTTGTTCGTCCAGATATGCGAAGTTATATTCAGTCATTTGATGTAACTATTTTGTTTCTGGTGTTTTTATGAACGTATTTGGTATTTGTTCGCTCTTTTTGGCGATTATGCTCTATTTTATCTGGCGCAATTTTCGCGCAAAGTGGCGCCTCGGGGCTATGGCCCGCGACCTTTCGTGCGAATGGGAATCGCTTGAAATCGTGAATTCGCGCGAAGCATTCGGCAGGAAATCGCCCAATCAGGGCAACGACTGGTTTTTGAACCGTAGGACGAGCCTGTAGGGCAAAGCGTACAGAGCTCATTCCGCAGCCTCCCTCGATGCAGTCCGTTCCTCGGCCTCGCGGCGCAGCTTGCGCACCAGTTCCAGTTCGGATTGAAAATCCACGTAATGCGGCAGCTTGATATGTTCGAGGAAACCCGTTGCCTGAATATTGTCTGAGTGGCTCAGGACAAATTCCTCGTCCTGTGCAGGTGCGCCCAGATTGTCCTCGCCCAGCTCCTCCCACCGCAGCGCCCGGTCGACCAGAGCCATGGCGATGGATTTGCGTTCAGACTGGCCAAAGACGAGCCCATAGCCGCGTGTAAACTGTGGCGGCTCAGTCTTTGAGCCTTGGAACTGGTTCACCGTCTCACATTCGGTCAACTCGACTTCGCCGATCTCGATGGCAAAGCCCAGTTCGGGAATGTCCATTTCGACCGCGACCTTGCCGATCCGCAGCTCGCCAACAAAGGCGTGGTTGCGGGCATAGCCGCGCTGAGTCGAATAGGCCATGCCCAACACAAACCCTTCATCCCCGCGCGCCAGCGATTGCAACCGCAGCGGACGGCCCGCCGGAAACTCCAGCGGCTCGCGGGTCAAGTCGCCGGGCGTAGCATCACTGACCGGCTCGTCCTGAATGATATCCTCACTCTTGAGGAATTTGGTGATATGCGGGGTCGGCTCGTGTCGCGCCGTACCTTCGGGCGCGGGTAGAGTTTCGCCATCCGCAGCCAGTTTGAAATCCAGCAGGCGGTGGGTGTAGTCGAATGTCGGGCCCAGCACCTGCCCGCCCGGCGCATCCTTGAACGTCGCCGATATCCGACGGTCACAGGCCATATTGCCCGTTTCAACCGGTTCGGAATAACCAAAACGCGGCAATGTCGTGCGATAGGCGCGGATCAGAAAGATCGCTTCGATCAGATCGCCACGCGCCTGTTTGATCGCCAGTGCGGCAAGGTCCGGATCATACAGCGATCCTTCTGCCATCACCCGGTTCACCGCCAGGCTCAGCTGCTCCCGGATCTGGACCAGGCTAAGCTCGGCCACATCCGGGGCGCCTCGGCGCTCTTCGGCCAACCAGGCATGGGCATTCTCAATCGCCTTTTCGCCTCCTTTGACGGCAACATACATCGCTTAACCCTCCGCGCTGATCTGGGTACTGCGCGGCAGGGCCGCGACCTTGTCACCGCAGGTAAAGAAGAAGTCACATCCCAAAGGGAAAAGAGCCGCATTACGTTGCAACGCAGGGATATCGGGTAGGTTCAAGCCTGCGCTCTGCTTGATACCGGGACCGTGCAAAATGGCACCGGACTGATCCAGGCTGTCACGCTCAACAATCAGAGTGGTTGACCGATCCGGATACTCGGCAGTTCCGATACGATAGCGATCCAGCCCACCAATTTCGCCCCAAGTGCCGACGGCGAAATCTGCCTCGGCAGCAGGAACCAGCGGCGCGCCGGTGTGGAAGGTCAGCCATTCGCGCAGAGCATCGGTGTCGAGCTCACCCGCCAGATGTACCTTGGTTTCCGGGTCGCATAAAGTCAGCAACAAGGTGCCCGCTGCTACCGACAAAGGCGCTGGGGGCACGGCCCCTGACAGGCTGCGGATTTCGCCTGGGCGTGCCATCACCGTCATCGCCGCGCGAAAAACATGTGCGGAATCAACCGGTATGTTCTGGAACCCGCCCGAGAATTGAGTTTGCGCAGTCATCAATCTTCTCCCCGAACCAGCGTGAAGAATTCTACTTTGGTTGCCGCCGCCTTTGCCGCCCGCGCGATTTTGACCGCCTGCATTTTCTGTTCCAGCGGACCGAGCAGGTTTTCCTGCACATGGTCTGCTGCCGCAGTCTGCATCATCGCATCAATCACAGCTGCAGCTTCGGCCTTGGGCTTTGACCGGCCCTGAACATAGCCATGTCCAACCGTGCCATCCTGCAAGACCACCGAGCAGCGCGTGACCGTCATTTCACCCAGGTTGAACGGCGCCCCGGTGGCGCCGGTACGTCCGCGCACCATCACGCCGCCCACTTCGGGGCTGCGCAGCCATTCAAAGCCGGGACGGTCCGTGAGACCCTCCCACAGCGCCAACGTGGCTTCATCTGGCGCGCGGGCCAGCAGGCCCATCCAGGTCTTACGCGCCTCGGTCGCGGAATCTGTCTGTTGTGTCATCAAAGCCTCTTGGCTGGGTTGTCTACTTATCCTATACAACTATACAAATCATAGACCGCCGCCCGGCGACTCGCAATCGCAACTGTGTGAATTTTTGGTGACATGAACAAAACGCCGATCTGGAAAAGCATCGCCCTAAGCCTGACGTCGGACATTGCCGAAGGGCGATATCAAACCGGTGACCGGTTGCCGACCGAAGCGCAACTGGCCGCAACGCATGGCGTTAACCGCCACACGGTTCGCCGGGCGCTGTCTGACATGGCCGACCAGGGGCTGGTCCATTCTAGGCGCGGGGCCGGTGTATTCGTCGCCACCCGACCAACCGAGTATCCGATTGGTAAGCGGGTGCGATACCACAAGAGCATCTCGGCCAGCGGCAAGATGCCCGGCAAGAAGATCCTCGCCCTGACCACACGGGCCGCGGATGAAGCCGAGGCCGATGCATTGGGGCTTGAAACCGGCGACACGGTGCATGTCTATGACGGTCTGTCTCTGGCCGACGGGCAACCCATCGGCCTGTTTCAAAGCGTTTTTCCGGCCAAGCGATTTCCTGACATTCTGCAGATTCTAACCGAAACCCAATCCGTCACCAAAGCCCTGCAAAGATGCGATGTGCCAGATTACACGCGCATCTCAACCCGCCTGACCGCGCGCGCGGCCACGGCAACTCAAGCTCTGCACTTGCACCTGCCCGAGGGCGCACCAGTCTTGTTTTCGATCGGCATCAATGCAGACCCCGATGGCAATCCTGTCGAGTATGGAAGAACAACCTTTGCCGGAGAGCGAGTCACGCTGACCCTGAACGAGGATTGATCCCGTAGGTCTCCCGCCCGTCTTCAACCTCCTATCGGAGGTCTCATCCCGTTGGGCGTAGCGCCGCGCAAAGCGCGGCGCCCGGCCCAAGGCCGCAAAGGGGGATCGGCGAAACCGATGCTTCTGCGAGCGCGGAGCACCTGGGGTCACAGGGCCAGCTATTCGTATTTCTCCAAAAACGCCTCAGCCTCTAGTTTGCGAAAATCCGGCAATGCGTCACGCAAGCGGCTGTTGTCCCAGTCCCACCAGGCCAACTGCTCCATCCGATCCGCAACCGCTTGTGGGAACCTGGGGTGGAGTGGTTGGGCCGCCACCCCAGCAACGATCATGTAGGGCGGCACGTCTTTGGTCACCAGCGCCCCGGATGCGATGACCGCACCATTACCGATTGTCACCTCGGGCTTGATGATCGCCCCGTGACCGATCCATGTGTCATGCCCGATAAATGCGATCCGGCTTGCGCGATGGACAAACCACTCCGCATCATCCTCGGCATCGTCCCAATAGTCAGCCGACCGATAGCTAAAATGATGCAGCGAGGCCTTTTGCAACGGGTGATCCGTAGCGCCGATCCGGGTAAAGCTGGCAATGTTCGAAAACTTACCGATCCTTGCATTAGCGATGTCGCAGGTCCGGTCGCAATAGGAATAGTCGCCCCAGACCGCGTTGGCGATCCGGCTGCCGGTGCCAATCTCGACAAATGCACCAAAGCTGCTGTTGGTAATCTGGCAATCGGGATGGATGAACGGTTCATCCGCGCGCAATCGTGCCATAGTCCTGACCTTTCAAGCTGCGCTCACGGCAGAATAAAATCTTTGGTTTTCGCGTTGCTCGGCTTGCTCTTCTTGCCGCTGTCGCCCTGGATCAAACGACGCCGTAACCAGCCCGAGAACCAATCCATCAACATCACCATGAGAATGATCAGAACGATGTAATAGGCGACCTCTTCCCAATCTTTCTGAGTGATGATCGCCTGCGTCAGCAACAGACCAATGCCGCCGCCAGTAATCGCGCCAATTATGGTCGCGCTGCGGGTGTTGGATTCGAGAAAGTACAAAAGCTGGCTCAACAGCACGGGAGTGATCTGTGGGATCACGCCAAAGCGATAGCGCTGCGGCGCATTCGCACCGGTCGACTGCACGCCCTCGATCTGCTTCTCATCCACATTCTCTAGCGCTTCTGAGAATATCTTGCCGAATGTCCCGGTATCGGTCACCAGAATTGCCAGCGCTCCGGTCAACGGCCCTGGGCCGAAGGCCCGTGCCAGAACAACGGTCCAGATCAAGGCGTCCACACCGCGTACAAAGTCGAACACCCGCCGTGTGGCAAAGCGCACCGACCGCAAGGGGTTAAAGTTCCGCGTCGCCAGGAACGCCAGTGGCAAGGCGATAATCCCTGCCCCCATGGTGCCCAGAAACGCCATCAGGATCGTCTCAAAGATGGCCCAGGCCACATCCTGATGCCGCCAGATCTTGTTGGTCCAGAAATCGTTGAAAATAGCACCGGCCTCACCGGCGGTGGCGCGGCTGACCAACTCGGGGAAAGATTTGCCATAATACGGGCTGTCGAGGGTGAACCAAAACAGCTCCCACCCTGGGAAATAGCGAAACACTTCGGACCGGTTGCGGGTCACGGTCAGACGCCCGGCATCGGTGGTGATCGCCAGCCGATTTTTCGAGACATTGATCCAGTCTGGAACATCGCCCGCCGGTAACTCTGCTTGCACCCCAGAGGCCCGGCTGGGCGTAGCGCGCACGACGCCATAGCCAGGGATATCGTATTCGATTGTCTCGGGGCCGAATCGCACCAAGTGACCATCCTCCAGGTCAATGATCGTGGTTTCGCCCAACGCCACCCAGTCGGGTGCTGTCCCGTCAGGATAGGTGCCTTTGCGGTCCCCTTCGACCGCAACGGACACATCACCATTGCGGTTATCCCGCGTGACATGGGTTTTGTAGCTGTAACTGTCGGCAACAAGCGTCTTGCCGTTTTCCCAATTTGCACGCCCGGCAATACCAGGCACGTCAAAGGCAAAGAACACGTAAATCAGGTAAAAAGCGACAAGGCCGGGCAACCCGAAATTCACGATCCGTTTGCGGTTGAACAGACGACCGGCCTCGGCCTTGAGGTCATCTGTCGACAGATCAGTGGCAAAGGTCGTCATGCCGAAGCTCCTTTTTCAGACCCGTGGGTCAGGCGATCCCGCAGATAGCCGGACAGCTGATCCACGACCATGATTGTGACAAAAAGCAGAAGGAAGATGGCCGCGGCCTCGTCGTAGCGCCCCTGCCCCCATGACATCGCGTTGCGCAGCTCATAGCCCAGACCGCCAGCACCGACGAAACCGAGGATGGCCGAGGCACGGATGTTGATCTCGAACCGCAGCAAGGCATAGCTGACATAGTTCGGTCCGACCTGTGGGATCACGCCCAAATACATCCGTTGCGACCAGTTCGCGCCCACCGAATGCAGCCCCTCAACCGGCTTCAGCGAAGCGTTCTCGTTCACTTCCGAGAACAGCTTGCCCAACGCGCCGGCGGTATGGATGGCAATCGCAATCATGGCCGGAACCGGACCGCCGCCGAGAATAAAGATCAAAACCAGCGCGATAACGATTTCAGGGATGGCCCTGCAGATATCGGAAATCCGCCGAAACAAAGGGATCAGAGATGGCCTTTGCGCCATGCCCCGTGTCGACATCAGGGCTAGAAATGTGCCCGCAATCGCACCGATCAGGGTTGATGCTGCCGCGATATTGATCGTCTCAATCAGGGCCGGAAAGAACCGGATCAGATTCTCCGGCATCGCGCCGATCTTTTCCCACGCTTCCGAGAGAACCTCGGCCGGATAGTCGAAAACCCTGCGCCAACCGTCAACGAAACTGCCTGCGTTTCGATCATCCGCAGTTCGGAACCCTGCGGCCATCAAAGCCACAAACAGGATCAGGAGAATGCCACCATAGGCCCGTTTTCGCCGGGTCATTTCTGAGTATTCGTCGCGGATCTGATCGACACTGTGGGACCCTGCGGTCAGGTCTGTCATAGAATGCTCCTGAGAAAACGGGGTCCGGTATAACACCGGACCCCGATCATGTGAGTTGCAGGCTTAGTTGGATTTCAGCTTGCGGGCTTCAATGATGACCTCGTAGGCCTCATGCGTGATGGGATCAAAGCTCTTGGCTTCGCCTGCTGCCACGCCGTAGAAACACTCGCGGTCTTTTTCATCCAGCGTGTTCCACAGTTCAGTGACCTGAACTTTGACATCTTCGGGCAAGGCCTTGCGCAGAACGACCGGGCCTTCCGGGATCGGCGCCGATTTCCAGATCTCGACCAGATCGTTCATGTCGACCAGACCGGCATCAACAGCGCGGCGCAGCGCGCCCGACTGATAGCCATCTTCCCAATCACCCAGGCCGTCGGCCCAGGTCACGCCGCCGTCAACGTCACCGTTGTTTACCGCAACGATAGTCTGTTCGTGACCGCCGGTGAACTTGACCTCACCGAAGTAATCGCCCGAGTCCATGGTGGCGCCGGTGGCCTGTGGAATCTCGATCGAAGGGATCAGGTATCCTGAGGTCGAGTTCGGATCACCAAAACCAAAGGCCTTACCCTTCATGTCTTCCAGCGAGGCGATGCCGCTATCTTTGCGCGCAAAGCCTACCGAGTAGTAGCCATAGCCGCCATCACTGTTGACCTTGACCAGAACCGGCTCAACCGCTTCGGGATCGCTCAGATAGGTTTTGGCGTAACCCGACGCACCCAACCAAGCGACGTCAATCGTGCCACCCAGCAGGCCCTGAATCACACCGTTATAATCGGCAGGGGCGAACAGCTTGGTCGGAACGCCCAACAGCTCTTCGGTGTATTCGCGCAGGCATTCGTTTTTGCTCATCCGGTCCTGAGCGTTTTCGCCGCCCAGAATACCAATTCGGAATTCGCTGATTTCCTGCGCCATAGCGGGCGCGGCCATGGCAGTGGTCGCAACAAGGGCAGCAATTAGGTTTTTCATCTGTCTCTCTCCAGGTTGATGTCCCCGACCTCTCATCGGGTCGGGCGATGA
The DNA here is from genome assembly GCF_059610845.1 of Ruegeria sp. CDSC021. NCBI lineage: Bacteria > Pseudomonadati > Pseudomonadota > Alphaproteobacteria > Rhodobacterales > Roseobacteraceae > Ruegeria > Ruegeria sp. CDSC021. The sequence continues at coordinate 3,109 of NZ_JBXWOK010000014.1, read as the reverse complement.
AAGGTGGTTGGGGTGGCTCAGATGGTGGCTTCGGCTTCCATCAGGGCCTTCTGGGTGGCGTCGAGCGTTTCGATCTCGGTCGAGGTCGCCTCTTCCGAGAAACTCGCATCGGCCCCATAGATCTCGCGGGCGACGCCGGTGGTCAGTTGTTCGGGCAACCCGTCAAAGACGATGCGGCCGTCGCGCATGCCGACAACGCGGTCGCAATAGCGGCGCGCGGTATCCAGCGTGTGCAAGTTGGCGATGACCGTGCGGCCATCCTCTTCGTGGATGCGGCGCAGGGCCTGCATCACCACCTGGGCATTCATCGGGTCCAGCGATGCGATCGGCTCATCCGCTAGAATGATTTTGGGGTCCTGCATCAAAGCCCGCGCGATGGCGACACGCTGCTGCTGTCCACCCGACAGCGCCTCGGCCCGTTTCGGCGCATGTTCGGCGATGCCCAGACGATCCAGAATGTCGATGGCGCGGTGGATGTCCTCCATCGGGAACAGGTTGAACATGGTGGCCAGTGTCGATTGGCGGTTCAGTGTGCCATGCAGCACGTTCGACACCACATCCATGCGCGGCACCAGATTGAACTGCTGAAAGATCATGGCGCATTCGGCCTGCCACGCCCGCTTCTCTCGCCCCTTCAACTGGGTGACATCGCGGCCTTCGAACAGGATCTTGCCTTCGCTGGAATCGGTCAGGCGATTGACCATCCGCAAAAGGGTGGATTTCCCGGCGCCGGATCGCCCGATGATGCCGATCATGCACGGCTTGTCTACATCCAAAGTCGCCGCATCCACGGCTATGTTTTCGCCGAAGCGTTTGGTCAGTTTGTCGATACGCAGCACAGGCCACCCCCAATTCGTCTTGGCGGTGAGCTACAGGCACTGTTCAACGGCTGTGTGTCAGTAAGGTGAAAGTTTTGTTACGGCGCGATTGTCGCGGGGGCTATCCATCAACTGACCTCAACGCTATACGCATCCTCAACTGTTCAGATGACACGAGGCAACCATGAGCTTTGACCGCAGCATCAAGATCGCCCCGTCGATCCTGTCCGCCGATTTTGCCAATTTCGGCGCCGAGATTCAGGCCATTGAGGCTCAGGGCGCCGACTGGGTGCATATTGACGTGATGGATGGCCATTTTGTCCCCAACCTGACCTTTGGTCCACCCGCCGTCAAAGCCTTTCGTCCGCATGTCAAAACGGTGATGGACGTGCATCTGATGATCACCCCAGTCGATCCCTACATTCAGGCCTATGCGGATGCTGGGGCCGATGTCCTGACCGCCCATATCGAGGCAGGGCCGCATTCGCACCGCACCTTGCAGGCCATCCGCGCTGCAGGAATGAAGGCCGGTATCGCGCTGAACCCGGGCACTCCGGCCAAAGCGGTGGAGCACCTGTTGGATCTGACCGATCTCATCTGCGTTATGACCGTAAACCCCGGCTTTGGCGGCCAGAAGTTCATCGACATGACCAGCAAAATCCGCCGCCTGCGCCAGATGATTGGCGACCGTCCCGTCCATATTGAGATTGATGGCGGCGTTGATCCAAACACCGCCCCGCTGGTCGCGGCCGCAGGCGCCGACGTTCTGGTTGCCGGCTCAGCTGTGTTCAAAGGTGGATCGGTAGATCAGCCCGGGGTCTATGGCGACAACATCCGCGCCGTGCGGGCCGCTGCGAATTCCGCGCTGTAACTCATTATTCCTGGCGCATGCCCGAAATCACCCTGTGCATGAGGTCCAGAAACTGACGTTGTTCCTCGGCGCTCAGCCCCGCAAGCGCCTGCGCGTTTACGGTCTGGGCGGCCTCATATGCCTCCGCGCGTATCCCTGACGCCTTTTCGGTCAACCAGATCAGCTGAGCTCTGGCATCGGTTGGGTTTTTGGTTCTCTTGACCAAACTGTCCCGCTCCATCCGGTTGAGCGTGTTGGCCAACGTCGCCTGCTCGACGTCGATTTTGCCAAGCAGCTCTTTTTGCGACACGCCGTCCTTTTGCCAAAGCTCCAGCAAAATGGGGAATTGCCCAACGACGATCCCCAAAGGAGAGATACGCTGCTGCAGGTCCCGGGCAAACAAGCGCGCCATGTGATTGACCAGATATCCGGCAGAGTCTTCTTTCGTGAAATCCATGTCGGATAAATACACTTGCATAGCATGCTATGCAATATTATATAGCTTGCTATGTTATTTTCTGAAAGAGGATCAAAGAATGGCACGCATCGTAGAACTGGACGAAATCGCAACCCTGGCTGACCAGATGGAAACCGAGGAAGGCCCCGTCGTTCTGATCAACCTGTTCACGGTTGACGCCAAGGACGAAGACGCCCTGCTGACCGCCTGGTCCCACGACGCGGATTTCATGAAATCGCAACCGGGATACATCTCGACGCAACTGCACAAAGGCATCGCCAACAGCGCGACCTTCGTGAACTATGCTGTCTGGCAAGATGTGAAGAGTTTCCGTCAGGCCTTTACCAATCCTGAATTCCAAAGCCGTATCGCCGACTACCCGGACAGCGCAGTGACGCGACCACATCTTCTGCGCAAGCTGACGGTCGACAACCACTGTGTTGCCTAAGGCAAAAAGTGGAGGCGACCCATGATCAGAACAATCCACCCCATCGCTGGAGTTATCGGATTTCTAACAATCCTGACATTCTGGACATCTACTTTGTACAGCGAGATCTTCGCTTCCCACGCGACCGTGGCATCAGTAAAAACCATGATCGTCTATGGCCTGTTCTTGCTGGTCCCGGCCATGGTAATTGTCGGCGCCACAGGAATGTCGATGGGAAGCCGGCGCAAAGATGCTTCGGCATTGGCCAAAAAGAAAAGAATGCCGATCATCGCAGCCAACGGCCTGCTTATTCTGGTACCCGCAGCACTCTACCTGAAAGCAAAGGCCGGAGCCGGGGCCTTCGACACCAGCTTCTACCTTGTTCAGGTCATCGAATTGGTCGCTGGTGCCACCAATCTGACATTGATGGGTATGAGTATCCGTGACGGCCGGGCAATGACCGCGCGCAGGCGCAGTCAGTCCCAGAAATAAAGATGCATTCCAAACAGAAAAAGCCCGCCCCCGTTTGGGGCGGGCTTTTTTGTTTCGACGGTTAG
>NZ_JBXWOK010000013.1:0-113494 GCF_059610845.1 Ruegeria sp. CDSC021 | reverse complement strand
CCAAAGGTATTCCTCTCGGCCATCGCTCTCGCTGCTACAGTCCTATTCTGGCTGTAAATCAATGAGTCTGGAGCCTACGGCTTTTCAAAATCTGACGAATGGGCTGACAGAAGCAACCCACCGAGCTAACTTCATTGCAAAGAGGAGGGGTGAATGGGAAGACGTCTCACGACGGTATTGGCCGCCGACATTGTGGGCTATTCCGCGCTGATGGATCAGGACCGTACTGGCACAGTCGCTGCATTAAAGACCTTCCGCGAGGACACGTTTCTCCCGATCGTGGAAGATACCAATGGTTCACTGATCAAAAGCATGGGCGACGGCTGGATCGTCGAGTTTCAATCACCATCTGAAGCAGCAGCTTGCGCGATTGCAGTTCAGTCCGCCCACAGACCTGACCACATCAAACTGCGCATCGGGGTTCACACAGGGGAAGTGGTAACCGATGGCGATGACATTTTCGGCGACGGCATCAATGTTGCGGCGCGTCTGGAGGCTCTCGCGAAGCCGGGACAAGTGCTCTTTTCAGATACGTCACATAACAGCCTTGACCGTAACGATGCGGGATTATTCGACGGCGGAGAGCAAACCGAACTGAAAAACATCACGCGGCATGTTGGAATCTGGTGTTGGCCAAAGGGTACGAAAGCCAATCTCGCGATCAAAGCGGATGTGAGGCCGGGAATCGCAGTGCTCCCATTCGACAATATGTCGGGTGATCCGGAGCAGGAGTTCTTTGCCGATGGCATAACGGAAGACATCATAACTGAGCTATCTCGGTTTCGTTGGTTGATGGTCGTCGCACGAAACTCTTCTTTTGCTTATAAGGGGAAAAGCACGGACATCCGCGACATGGGCCGCGACTTAGGGGTTCGGTATGTACTGGAAGGCTCCGTTCGGCGTTCCGGGCAGCGCGTCCGCATCACGGGACAGCTCATAGATACCGAAAATGGGAGCCATTTGTGGGCGGACCGCTTTGACGGTGTGCTCGACGACATCTTTGATCTTCAAGATCAAGTCACCGAAGACGTAGTTACAGCTATTGAACCATCGGTGCGGCACGCTGAAACAAATCGTGCGCGTGCAAAACCCACCAAGGACTTACAGGCATACGAGCTCTACCTCCGAGCATTATCACATTTCCACTTGCTGACTGACCAAGACAACATAGAGGCAATACGACTGACAAAACTGGCTTTGGATCGAGATCCGGAATACGCCTCCGCAGCGGGCTTGCTAGCATGGCTTCATATCCAACGTCTTGTGCAAGGTTTGGAACCTGTAGATCAGGGACCCAAGTCAGCTGTCGCGGCCGCAGAGCAGGTGCTGCGGAGCGATCGCGCGGACGGCATTGCAAAGGCTTATGCCGCACATTCGATCTCTATGCTGGCACAAGACCTGTCCCGCGCGCGGACAGCCTTTAAGGAAGCATTGTCGGAAAATCCCAACGCGGCGACGGTCCACATGCTCGCCGCTGCAAATCTTTATTTGCTGAATCGCCCTGACAAGGCGCTGGAACATGCAGTCCGGTCTGTCGAACTCAGCCCGGGTGATCCATTGCGGCACGCCGCTTTCATGGGACAGGGTGCCGCCTTGTTTCACTTGGGACGTTATGAGGAAGCCGCGCAGGCCTGTCGCGAAGCCTTGTCTGTGCGTGCAACCTTCCTGATGAGCCACCTGATGCTGATTGCCTCGCTTGCTGAGCTCGATGACATAGATGCGGCAAAAACAGCGGCTGTCAAATTGAACGAAATCGCTCCGAATGCGGCTTCGATAACCGAGACAACACGTTTACCATTATTCTCTATTCCAACCTGCGCTGATCGCTGGCGCAGCGGGTGGAAAAAAGCAGGGTTGCAAGTGTGAAGGCAAACGGCACCCCCCCGGTTCCGACAACCATGCATTCGGTAAAGGATGTTTCGCCTTTGTCTTGAAAATCAGTCGCTGACCAAAACTCTGCCTGGCTGGCCCTCCTCATGGACACGGAACACCAAAATGGTTGCCCCTTCGTCCCCTGAGCGAGCGGTGTGCACTTTCTTCAACGGAACGACGCCTACGTCACCTGAAAAAGTTTCTTGTTCGCCTTCGCCGTCTAGGATGAGGGTGACGCTGCCCTGCAGAATGTAGGCAAATTCTTCACCGGGATGCCAATGCATTGGTAAAGTGAGGTTTGGTGGTAGGGCAACATGGCTCACGACAACCTCCAAGCCCTCAGTGCTTTTGAGCGACTCGGTTAGCAAGTCCTGAATAAGCGGTTTTTGCAAAGTCGCTGGATCCCGCACATCGTGCGACATAGCCGCTGCGGCACCAGTCAAGACAATCAAAAAAGCAAATATGATTGGTTTCCACATCTAATCCCCTCCTACTTTTAGAAGATGATGGCATTGGGACCTTTTCGAAATCAATGCTGGTGTGCACGCGGTTAACTGCGGCGTTCCAAATTGTTGTGTCAAAGGCTGTTCCAGGGTCCGCAAAGTTCGCGGAGCGCTTCTTAGTGGACGGTGCGGCGAGTGGCGGCTTAGTCCGCGTCTTTCCAGTTCGGGCTTGGCGCGGTGAAGGGTCGGCTACGTACCAACCTTTTCAGAAATCTCCTTACCGCCCTATTTTGCACTCAGCCTGAATCGACCCCACAAGCTGATGGGCCAGATCAACCTTGTCCGCGTTGGACAGAGACATATCAGCGATGCTGGATCGTTCACGCTCACTGCCGGCATACTGTCACGAGAACCGATGCAGGGCTCGGTGGTGATCAGCATCGCCAATGGGGCGCTGGAATCCTTTGCCAAGGCAGCAGCACTCGAACTTGATCGCGAACTACGGGTGAACACCGTCAGCCCGGTCTTCGTCAAGGAAACGATGGAGATGATGGGCATGGATTCAAGCACGGGCTTATCGGCGGCAGACACTGCAAAGGCCTACGTCGCTGCCGTCGAAGGGAACATGAACGGTGAAACGTTGGACGCGCCTGACTATGCATAACGCTATGAGCTAATCAAACTTGCTTGGAAAAAACCTGCCGTTCAGACCGCGAGGCCGAATGGCAGATTTGTCCCGCGTCTTGCCAGTTCGTGCGCCGCGCCGCGAAAGGCGCTCCATCGCGAAACGGTCGTTCATGGATCTCGCGGCGAAGGTGCCAGGAGAGCCCAACCTGTACCTCGGGTTTTTTCGCTGCGTACGCTCGCAACACGAAAATCTCCGCGCACGCACGAATTCTTGTGTTACGGCACAGCGCTGAATTCGGCCATTCACATATTGCCTAGCAAGAATGTGCGCCCGGATTCACAGGTTGTGGACTGAAGCAGTGATCCGTGAGAATCCGAGCAAGCGTCGACCCACCGGACCGGTGCTTGCACGGCGGGGCTGACGCTCCTTGGTTCCGTTTTGGGGTGCATCACAACCTATTTCCGCCAACGGCCTCAAAGCAGTTCAATGCACGCTCCGAGAACTCAAGTAGAGTGGGCTTCGGACAGCAGGCATCCGATTCGATTGTACAATTGTCTCGTTGGCGCGGTGCCGATGATTGGATGCGGAGGGCGGATTGGAGGGCACATTATGCCTAGAGTTCAATTTCCCGCAGTCACCCCAAAGCGCAGAGCATGAAACAAGGGGCGGATCATCGGCCAGAAACGACCCTTGCTTCCCAAGCAGGTCTGGGCAATCCGTGCTCGGCTCGAACTCGCCGGAAATCTGCGCGATCTTGCGCTGTTCAATGTCGCCATTGATAGCAAGCTGCGTGGATGCGATTTGGTTAGGCTTGCCGTGACCGATCTGGTCAAAGATGATCGTGTTCGAGAACGGGTTTCAGTGGTCCAGAGCAAAACCAAGAAACCAGTACAATTCGAACTGACGGAAAACACACGGGATACGGTTCATGCTTGGGTCAAGTCGCCAGAGATGATGGGCTGTAGCTTCATGTTTCCGAGCCGATTCCACGAGCGACCCCATATCTCAACGCGTCAGTATGGTCGGCTTGTCAGAGATTGGGTGACTGCGATTGGATTGGAGCCGAGCGGTTACGGGACCCATTCACTCCGCCGAACCAAAGCAGCGGAGATTTACCGTAAGACAGGGAATCTCCGCGCAGTGCAGCTTTTGCTGGGTCACACTAAGATTGACAGTACAGTGCGTTACCTTGGCGTTGAGTTGGAAGATGCTCTCACTATTGCGGAGCAGATTGAAATCTGACCCGCGTCGGCGAATGGCACTTGCCGTTCGCCGGTTTGGAACAGACTTACGGCCTTGAAGCGGCGAAACCGGTTATGAAGGGAAGAATAGTATACAGATCACCCTGCCATTGCGTACTACAAAGACGTGCTTGCGGTCAGCTTTTCGAGTGATAGTTCCGGCTTTCGCGCGCTCAGTTTGACGGCACCGCGCTCCATCACGACGAAGGCATCCCCAAGATCATAGGCGAAGGACAGATACTGTTCGACTAGGACGATCGCGATGTTCCCGCGCTCCTTCAGAATGCGGATGGTGCCGCCGATCTGCTGGATGACGTTCGGCTGGATACCTTCGGTCGGTTCATCCAGAAGAAGCACTTTCGGGTTCGACACCAGCGCGCGCGCGATCGCCAGTTGCTGTTGCTGGCCGCCTGAAAGGTCACCGCCCCGCCGTTGCAGGAACTTCTTCAGAATGGGGAACAGATCAAAAATCTCGTCCTTCACCTTGCGTTCGCCACTTGGCAGGCAGGCAAATCCCGTCTCAAGGTTTTCCTGCACCGTCAAAAACGGAAAGATCTCGCGCCCCTGGGGCACATAGGCAACGCCCTTCCGCGCAAGGTCAAAGGCCTTCAGCTTTCCGATGCTTTGGCCGTCCAGATCATAGTCGCCCCCCGACCGGGGATGGGTGCCCGCCAGCGCCTTTAACAGCGACGTCTTGCCTACGCCATTAGTGCCCATCAAGCAGGTGACCTCGCCCTGGGCCGCGTCGAAATCCACGCCGTTCAGAATTTGGCTGCCGCCATAGTGCAGCGTCAGATCGCGGATGCTGAGGAAACTATCGGCCAAGGTACACCTCGATGACTTGCTGGTTCTTGGTGACGTGATCGATCGAGCCTTCGGCCAGAACCGAGCCTTCGTGCAGCACGCTCACTTTGCAATCCAAACGCCGTACGAAATCCATGTCGTGTTCCACTACGACGACAGCGCGGGTCTTCGCCGCGTCCCGCAAAATTTGCGTGGTCTTCTGACGTTCTGCGGTCGTCATGCCTGCCGCAGGTTCGTCCACCAGCAACAGCTTCGGTTCCTGTGCCAAGAGCATCCCGATCTCCAACCATTGCTTTTGCCCGTGGGACAGCTCGCCAGATTTCCGTGACAGAACCGCGTCCAGCCCAATGACGTCCGCCAGTTCTTCGACCCGGGCAAAGTCCGATGTTTCGGGTTTGAACAGCAGCACGGCCAACGGCGACCGCGACTTTTTCAGCGCCATCATCAGGTTGTCTTGAACTGTCTGATCCTCAAACACCGTGGGTCGCTGGAACTTGCGCCCGACCCCTTCCATGGCGATCTTGCTTTCAGATTTGCCCAGCAAGGACACGGGCGGTTCGCCCCAAAGCACATGGCCCTCGTCAGGCCGGGTTTTGCCGGTCACCACATCCATGAAGGTGGTCTTGCCCGCGCCGTTCGGGCCGATGACCGCCCGCAATTCGGCCCTGTCAATGCTGAACGACAGGTTGTTCAGCGCCTTGAACCCGTCAAAGCTGACCGACACGCCCGAGACTTCAAGAAGCGCGCTCATGCATCTGCCTCCTTTTCTCTCAAAGAACCGTGGCCCGGCCCCAGGTCGCGCCCATGCCGATTGGGGTTGCGACGCGCTGCCAAGGCGTCGAACAGCCCTCCAATGCCTTTCGGTGCGAAAAGCGTAACCGCCACGAAGGACAGCCCCAACAGGACGGTCCACCAATCGACCCATTGAATGCGATACCCGGCGATGTTCAGGTCAGGGGCTTGCCCGCCGGTAAACCAGGTCGACAAGAGCGAGACGAAAGCCGCGCCGATCACGGCTCCGTACAATCGCCCACGCCCGCCGATGGCCACCCAGACCGCCAGATAGATCGAGGCAATCGGCGCCAGTTCCGCCGGGTTGATAATGCCCGCCTGTGGGTAGTAGATTGCGCCTGCAATGCCAGCGAGCACGGCCGATACGGTGAAGACAAACAGCTTGAACGCCTCGACTGGATAGCCAAGGAAGCGCACCCGCGCTTCGTCGTCCCGAATGCCGCGCAGGACCGAGCCGAACTTGCCCGATACCATCCAAGTCGCCAGCACGTATCCAAGTCCCAGAGCCAGGGCCGAGGCCCAAAGGAACCAGACCGAAACGATGGCCTGACTAGTGCTCTCCAACCCCGGCAGGTTCTGCAGGCCTGACAGACCGTTGTTGCCGCGCAATCCGCTGTCGTTTTGGAACAGGTACAGTGACAGCGCCAGCGTCATCGCCTGCGTCAGGATCGAAAGGTACACACCTGTCACCCGGCTGTGGAAGGCCAGCCAGCCAAAGACCAGCGCCAGAAGCCCCGGCGCCAGTACGACGGCGGCCAGTTGCAGCGGCAGAGAATGGGCAAAGGCCCAGATCGGCGGAAATTCCGAGGCTCCGACGACACCGAAGATCTGGCCAGCGATCCCGCTGGAGACCTCTTCGGGCGTTGGCGGCAGCCCTCCGGCGGCGAGGCTCTCGACGACGATCAGACGCGTCCGCTCGTACATCAGCCACATGCCTATCGCGTAACCGCCCATTCCGAAGAAGGCCATATGCCCAAGGGACAGGATACCGCAATAGCCCCAGACCAGATCCATCGCCAGCGCGACGAGGCAGAGGCACAGGGTCTTGCCCAGGGTCTTGACGAAACTGGTCGAGATGACGCCGATACCGAACCCTTCGGACAGGATCGTCACGCCCAGGGTGAACAGCCCCAGACAGGCCAGAAAGATAAGCACCGACGGATAACGCACCACGAAAGGTGTGCGACGCACAGGGCCTGCTGTCAGTTCCGCCATGCTCATGCCTCCGCCGCCCGGCCTTTAAGCGCGATGATCCCGCGCGGCCGGAATTGGATGAAGAGGATGATGAAGAGGATCATATAGGTCTGTGCGGCCAGTGTGTTCGAGGGGTTCAGCCATTCGATCCCTTTTTGCAGCGAGCCAACCATGGTCGCGCCCAGAAGCGTGCCCCAGATGTTGCCAACGCCGCCCACGACCACGGTCATGAAGCTTTGCACGATATAGTCCGCGCCCATCTCGCTGGTCACTTTGGCGTAAAGCCCAATCGCCACACCCGCTATCCCGGCAATACCCGAGCCGAAGCCGAAGGTCAGCATGTTGATCCTGTCGGGGTTGATCCCCATCGAGGCCGCCATGCGGGGGTTCTGTGTCACCGCCCGCACTTCCAGCCCCAATCGAGTGCGGTTCATGACGAAAAGGAATAGCGCCATGAACAAAAGCGCCAAAACGAAAATTGCGATCCGGATATAGCTGATCGACACGATGTCATTGAACACCAGCGATCCGTCCAGCCAGCCGGGCGAGGTGAGGGGCCGCGCTTGCGTGCCGAAGATGTTCTTGGCGATCTGTTGCAGGGCAATGGAAATCCCGAAAGTCGCCAGAAGCGTCTCCAGCGGGCGATGGTAGAGGTGGCGGATCACTAGCCGTTCCATCGTGACCCCTGCGCCGAAGGTGACGGCAAAGGCCAGCGGCAAGGCGACGATAATGGAAATCGTGTAATCCGGGATGATCTGCTGGACGACGTAGCCGGTGTAGGCGCCCATCATGATGAACTCGCCATGGGCCATGTTGATCACGCGCATCACGCCAAAGGTGATAGCAAGACCGATGGCGGCAAGAAAGTAGATCGAAGCGAGCGACAGGGCGTCAAGGCCAAGGTCAAATGCCTGGTTAAATGCCACCTTGTTTTCGATGCCCGTCAGCACCGCCGCCGCGGCAACGGCCAATGAAGGCGAGCCGCTGTAGCGTTCGTAGAACGTGAAGCCTGCCAGGGTTTCATCCACCTCGGCTTCGGTGGCCACAGGGTTTACCACGCCCTGTTCGGCCAAAGCTTCATAAGCAAGGTCGCGTGCGTCTTCGCTGTTCAGCGTCGCCACCTGAACCCCCGCGACCGATCCCTCCGAGATGTTCGCCAAAAGCGCGTTCCGCTTGTCGTACCGGTTGATCCGGGGTTTCGCCAGATCGGCGGCAACCAGAAGGTCATAGGCGGACTCGCGCGGCAGGTCGTCGCTGCCGACGGTCAGGATGCGGGCGATGTCATCGCCCTCGGGTGCTTGTGCCGAAGCCTCGACTTTCACGGCTAAAAGCGGGTTCAATGCGGCCCGGACATCGACACCAAGATCGCCGTCAAATTGCTGGATGGCAGCAATCCTCTCCTCGTCGGTCGCGCCGAAGCGGATTGTCAAAAGCCCCTGAAGGCGTTCCATGCGACTTTGCACAGACTGGTCCGTTTCGTCGGGCAGAACTTTGGTCAGGGCCACAAGATGGGACGCCTCCGAGTCACGCTCGATCGCATTCAGGGCCTGCATCTTTTCGGCAAAGGACCCTGATAGTTGGAATTGCACCAGGGCCGCGCCGATCATGCCGCGAATGCCGCTGTTGGGTTTCAACTGTTTGAAGTCACGGGCAACGAAAGTGCCAAGTTCCGCGCCATCGGCAAAGTCGAACGCCGTCAATTCCTTGCCCGAGGCTTCGCCATAGACGAAAAGCCCGGTGTCCTTGTCGCGCCACATCTCTTTGTTTTGCCAGCGTTCCAGCACGACCTGGGCCTCGGCCAGACCACTGGCGGCAAGCGCGTCGATGGCAGGACCGATGGTCTTGCGCGAGGATTTGGCGATGATTTCGCCATGTTCTTGCAAAAGTTGCTGGATCGGCGCCTCGGCGTTCTGCGCCGAAAGTGGCAAGGCAAGAGCGCACAGAAGCACCGACATGAAACCGATGTTGAACCGACGTATAAGCGACATGGATAGTTCAGCCCCCGTAAGGCGTTCTGGGGGCGACATGCGCCGCACCCGTTGGGTGGGTTTTCAACCCACCATGCTTAGTAGTTCGACTTGATCTGAACGCAGGACGACGTTTCGGTGTTGTACATCCCGCAATCGAGTTCCGCCCAATCGGATTTCAGCACCGCCGATTCCGGCAGGAAATCCGTCCAGGCATCGCCCGGCACTTCCTCCGTCTGGCTGATGATGTCGAACTGACCATCCTCGGTGATCTCACCGATCAGAACCGGCTTGGCCAAGTGGTGGTTCGGCAGCATGACCGCGGTGCCACCAGTCAGGTTCGGGAATTCCTGCCCGTACAAGGCGGTGCGCACAGCATCGACATCGGTGGTGCCTGCTTCGGTCGCCGCATTCACCCACATGTTGAAGCCGATGTAATGCGCCTCCATCGGGTCATTCGTCACACGCTCGTCGCCCATGCGGGCTTTCCAGGCCTCGACCCATTCGGCGTTGGCATCAGTATCTGCTGACTGGAAGTAATTCCAGGCTGCGAGGTGACCAACAAGGTTGGAGGTGTCGAGACCCGACAATTCTTCCTCGCCGACCGAGAAGGCCACGACGGGAATGTCGTCGGCGCTGATGCCAACAGCCGCGAGTTCCTTGTAGAAGCCCACGTTTGCGTCGCCGTTGATCGTTGAAATCACGCCGACTTTCTTGCCATCCGCACCAAGAGCCACGACGTCCGAGACGATCTTGGACCAGTCAGAATGACCAAAGGGCGTGTAGTTGACGAAGATGTCGTCCTCGGCGATGCCCTTCTGCTGAAGATAGCTTTCCAGGATGTTGTTCGTCGTCCGGGGGTAAACATAGTCGGTGCCCAGAAGCGCGAATTTCTCAACGCCAAGTTCTTCCAGAAAGTAATCCGTCGCCGGGATTGCCTGCTGGTTGGGGGCGGCACCGGTGTAGAAGACGTTTTTTGAGGATTCCTCGCCTTCATATTGAACCGGATAGAACAGAAGTCCGTTCAATTCTTCGATCACAGGTAGAACCGATTTCCGCGACACGGATGTCCAGTTGCCGAAAATCACGTCAACCTCGTGTACCGAAATCAGCTCGCGCGCTTTTTCGGCAAAGAGCGGCCAGTCCGACGCCGGGTCGACCACGACGGCCTCCAACTCGCAGCCCAGAACGCCGCCTTTGGCGTTTTGCTGTTCGATCAGCATTTCCATCGTGTCTTTTAGTGTTGTTTCTGAAATCGCCATGGTTCCGGACAGGGAGTGCAGCACTCCCACCTTGATCGGGCAGTCTTGCGCCATGGCCGGCAGCATCGAAGCGGCCAGGACGGCAGCAGAACTAAGAAGTGTCTTTTTCATCGCAGTTTTCCTTCAGGCACTGCGCGGGGAGGCGTTGCTTTCAAGGGTGTGATCCCCCATATGCCCCCCACGCAATCTAATTGCGGAGTGCGGTGGTGTTTTGGAATTGCAAGGCCAGCACCATCGCACGTTCAACGGGATTTGTGTGATCCCGGAAGAAGTCGTTCCATGGAAATTGCTGCGACTGCGAGATCGGCGGGGGTTGAAAAACGGCCCCTGGCGTCAATCCGTCAAAAATTGCGCAGACTTTCGCGGGTTCGCCATTTTATTGTGCGAAAGAAACGCCAAATCTTTGGGCGTTTCAGCTTTCAAGCAAGAATCCTGTGCAATAGTCGATCTCGGCCCGGGCACGCCGCACCGCCCATTTGGAGCGATCCGCATCGCGTGAGAAGCTGGCGGCGGTCAGCAATTGCGCATGCGCCATCTTGGCGTCGATACGCAGGTGAAGCGCATGACGTCGTTGATCGTCGGGCACCGTCGCGTTCAGAAGGTCGATGAACTGCGCCCGGCGATGCGCGATCTGATCCGTGCGGTCATCCTTCATAAGCCAGGCATGTTCCAACTCGGCCGAGAACCGTCCTGCACATGCCGCGAATGAAGACATCAGGGGATCATCTGCCGCCAGACTTTGCTTCGGTAGGATAAGAAGCAGGACCAGAAAGGTTTTCAAACTGCTCATGATCCGATCATGAACGACCTAAAAGTCAGCAATCAAGCTTTCTGCCACCTTATGGCTAACGCACACTTAACAGACGAAGTCCCTGTCACCCGTTCGACACGTCATTCAGGCATTTCCGTGTCGGCATCTCATCATTGCTGAACTTCTGGGCGAGTGGGGTCACTTTCGCACAGCAAATAGGCAGAACTCCGGGATTGGTCTTTTTCCCGGCGCGCAGCGGTGGATCACCCCCCAATCTGCATGGTGAACCATGCGGGTCGAGTACCGGGGGCGACAAACGCATGGGTCAACCACATCTGGCATCACGAGAGGCGAACACCGCCCCGAGATCCATCGGTGCCATGACCTTGTCGACCAAATGCCGTGACGGACGTACGGGCATAGACCGCTTCAGAACCTCGGGCGCTAGCAAGGTGGCTTTTCCGCGTCGCAAGGATGCCGTCGAAGCCATTGTGCTGAACACTTCGGGCGGATTAACAGGCGGCGACCGGTTTGAGGCTTCGGCCAGCGCCGGGCCGGACAGCCACCTGATCCTGACAACCCAAGCCGCAGAACGTGCCTATCGCAGCACATCTGGCGCTGCGTGTGTCAGCACGCGCCTGTCTGTCGCCATGGGCGCGGTACTGCATTGGTTGCCGCAAGAGTTGATCATGTTTGACGGTGGTTGTCTCAACCGTCGCCTTGACGTCGACGTCACCGACGGAGCCGAGGCCGTGCTGGTCGAACCCGTCGTCTTCGGTCGCCGCGCCATGGGCGAAACCCGTATCTCGGGCAGTTTTCGCGACCGGATCACCCTGCGCCACGATGGTCGCCCGATCTATTGGGACCGCATTAACCTGACCGGATCAATCAGCGCCAGTCTTGACCGTCCGGCCATCGCAGGCGGCATGACCGCCCTTGCCAGCGCCCTTTACTTCGGCCCGCGTGCCGAGGCGCTTTTGCCTATTGTCCGGCAACTTTTGCCAAAGACCGGCGGCGCAAGCCTTGTCGCGCCCGATCTTTTGACCATCCGACTTCTTGCCGCCGATTCCTATCTGTTGCGCCAATGGCTGGTGCCGGTGCTGGAACGCCTGACCGAAACCACCCTGCCGAAATCCTGGAGACTCTGACCCATGCAACTCAGCCCCCGCGAAAAAGACAAACTGCTGATCGCCATGGCTGCCGAAGTGGCCCGCAAGCGCCTTGCCCGTGGCGTCAAGTTGAACCACCCCGAGGCCATCGCGCTGATCACCGACACGGTCGTCGAAGGCGCTCGCGATGGCAGCTCGGTCGCCGACATGATGGAGGTAGGCGCCGAGGTCATCACCCGCGACGACTGCATGGCCGGCATTCCCGAGATGATCCACGAAGTGCAGGTCGAAGCCACCTTTCCGGACGGCACCAAGCTAGTCACCGTCCACAATCCCATCCGATAGGAGTCTCTCATGCGTTACGCTATTCCCGCTTTGTTTCTGGCTTCCCCCGCCTTGGCCCATCCTGCCAGCCTGCCGCATGGGCATTCAGCAGATTGGGCCGTACCCGTCGCATTGCTGTTGATTGGCGCGGCGGCCTTCATGGCCAAGCGCAAGGCAGTCCGGGTTCGGAGACGCCAATGATCCCCGGCGAACTCTTTCCGGCGGAGGGTGAGGTCACTCTGAACGCAGGGGCGGAGCCGATCACGCTAATGGTCGCCAATACGGGCGACCGACCGGTACAGGTCGGCTCACACTACCATTTCGGCGAGGCCAACGCGGCGCTCGATTTCGACCGCGACGCCGCACGCGGCATGCGTCTGGATATCGCAGCCGGGACAGCCGTGCGGTTTGAACCCGGTCAACGGCGCGAGGTGCAACTGATCCTGATTGGCGGCGCACGGCGTGTCTTCGGGTTCAACCAGCTTGTGATGGGAGATCTCTGATGCCCACCCAAATCCCCCGCTCTGACTACGCCGCCATGTTCGGCCCCACCACCGGCGACAAGCTGCGGCTGGCCGATACTGACCTGATCATTGAAGTGGAAAAGGACCTGACAGGCCCCTACGGCGAAGAAGTCAAATTCGGCGGCGGCAAGGTGATCCGCGACGGGATGGGTCAGGCGCAGACCACGCGCGCCGAGGGTGCGGTGGATACCGTCATCACCAACGCGCTGATCGTGGACGCAACCGGCATCTACAAAGCGGACGTCGGTTTGAAAGACGGCAAGATCCACAAGATCGGCAAGGCGGGCAACCCAGACACACAACCCGGCGTCGACATCATCGTCGGCCCTGGCACTGAAGCCATCGCTGGCGAAGGCAAGATCCTGACGGCCGGTGGGTTCGACAGCCACATTCATTTCATCTGCCCGCAACAGATCGAGGATGCTCTGTATTCTGGTCTAACCACAATGCTGGGCGGCGGCACTGGCCCGGCCCATGGCACGCTGGCCACGACCTGCACACCGGGACCGTGGCACATTGGGCGGATGCTGCAGGCGGCGGATGCGTTTCCGATGAACCTCGCCTTTGCGGGAAAGGGGAATGCGTCGCTCCCCGCCGCTTTAGAGGAACAGGTCAAGGGCGGTGCCTGCGCGTTGAAGCTGCATGAGGATTGGGGCACGACGCCCGGCGCTATCGACTGTTGCCTATCTGTGGCGGACGACATGGACGTTCAGGTGATGATCCATACCGACACGCTGAACGAATCCGGCTTTGTCGAAAACACCATCGCCGCCATAAGGGGCCGCACCATCCACGCCTTCCACACAGAAGGCGCTGGGGGCGGCCATGCCCCTGACATCATCAAGATCTGTGGCGAGGCCCATGTTCTGCCGTCGTCGACCAACCCGACCCGACCTTTTACGGTCAATACAGTGGACGAACACCTGGACATGCTGATGGTCTGCCATCACCTGGACAAATCCATCCCAGAGGATGTGGCTTTCGCCGAAAGCCGCATCCGGCGCGAGACGATCGCCGCCGAAGACATCCTGCACGACATGGGGGCGTTCTCGATCATCGCTTCAGACAGCCAGGCCATGGGGCGTGTGGGCGAAGTGATCATTCGCACCTGGCAAACCGCTGACAAGATGAAGAAACAGCGGGGCGCCTTGGCCGAGGAGGTCGGCGACAACGACAATTTCCGCGTCCGTCGCTATATCGCGAAATACACGATCAACCCGGCCATTGCGCACGGGCTGTCAAAGCACATCGGTTCGATCGAAGAAGGCAAACGCGCCGATCTGGTCCTATGGAACCCGGCGTTTTTCGGTGTGAAGCCTGAGATGATCCTTATGGGCGGCAGCATTGTGTGTGCGCAGATGGGCGATCCAAACGCTTCGATCCCGACACCGCAGCCGGTCTATACCCGCCCGATGTTCGGGGCCTTTGGCCGGTCGCTGGAAGCCAATGCCGTGACCTTTGTTTCCGAGGCGGCACACTCCGAAGGACTGGGAGATGCGCTTGGATTGGCCAAGACAAGTTTGCCGGTGGAGAACACGCGCGGTATCGGCAAAGCGGATCTTGTCCTGAACGAGGCCATGCCCGAGGTCGAGGTGCACCCCGAAACCTATGAGGTGCGGGCTGATGGCGAATTGCTGACCTGCCAACCTGCAACCGAGCTGCCCATGGCGCAGCGGTATTTTCTGTATTGAGGCCTCATGACCGATATTCCCATTGCACAAACGCTCCATCCCGCTGGCACATCAGACAATGCGGTGGTGGACTGCGCGTTGACGTATGACGCCCGATTTTTCCGGCGAAAGAAACTGACAACGACCGAAGGCTGGTCCTTTGTCGCAGACTTCGAACAGACCGTATCCCTGAACGATGGCGACGTGCTGGAACTGGGCGATGGACGTCTGGTCAAAGTGACGGCGGCACCCGAAAACCTCTTGGCCGTTTCCGGGCAAGACCTGCCCCGCCTCGCCTGGCACATCGGCAACCGCCACACACCTTGTCAGATCGAGGCGACCCGCCTTTTGATCCAGGATGATCCCGTCATCGCTCATATGCTGAGCCACCTCGGTGCCACAGTGACCCAAGTCACCGAACCCTTCACACCGGAAGGCGGCGCCTATGGTCACGGGCGCACCCATGCGCATGATCACGGACACTCGGCCCATGCCCACGCCCATTGATGCGCACTTACTGACGCTGACCCAATGGCTGTCGCCCGCGTTTCCAGTGGGGGCCTTCGCCTATTCGCACGGACTTGAAACAGCGATCAACGAGGGTTGGATTGCCGACGCGACCAGTTTGGAAGACTGGCTGAGAGATTGCCTGAGTGATGGCTCAGGCCGCGCTGATGCGATCTGGATGCGGCTGGCTTATGCTGCCGACGACCCATTGGAGATGGAAGCGAAAGCACGTTCCTTTGCTATCGCCGAAGAGCGTCTGCGCGAAGCTGAAAGGCAGGGCGCTGCCTTTGTTGCGACGGTTAATGCTGTCTGGGGTTTGGCGCTGCCTGACATGCTGTTGCCCGTTGCCGTCGGTCGCGCCGCTAGATTGGCAGAGCTGGATATCGATACGACTGCCGCTCTCTATCTGCAGGCCTTTGTCGCAAACCTGACCTCCTCGGCCATCCGCCTGAGCCCCATCGGGCAGACGGCCGGTCAACGGGTGATCCTGAACTTGCAGCCCTTTTGCCTTCAGGTCGCCGAAGACACGAGAAATGCGGACACCACGGACGTTTTTGGCAACGCCTTTTTCTCGGACATCTCCGCGATGGCCCACGAAACTCTTGAACCGAGGCTCTTCCAATCATGACACAACTCAACGGCCCCTTGCGCATCGGTATCGGCGGCCCGGTCGGTGCAGGAAAGACGACCCTGACCGCGAGGCTTGCCGAACTTTTGAAAGACGATCACTCGATCGGCGTCATCACCAACGACATCTACACACAAGAAGACGCCGAAGCTCTGATGCGCATGCAAATCCTGCCATCAGATCGCGTGATTGGAGTGGAAACCGGCGGCTGTCCTCATACGGCGATTCGCGAAGACGCGTCGATCAACCTGGCTGCCGTGGCCGAGATGCGGCTGCGTCACCCCGACGTAGAGGTCGTCCTGATCGAATCCGGTGGCGACAACCTATCGGCCACCTTCAGCCCGGAGTTGGCGGACCTGACAATCTATGTGATCGACGTGGCCGCAGGCGAGGAAATCCCACGCAAGGGTGGCCCCGCAATCACCAGGTCAGACATCCTAGTCATCAATAAAACCGACCTTGCCCCTCATGTGGGGGCATCTTTGGACGTCATGCGCCGAGACGCCGCGAGAATGCGGGGCGATCTGCCGGTGGTATTTGCCTGCCTGAAAGCCGGCCACGGTTCGGACGAGGTCGCGTCGCACCTTAGATCTCTTTCGGGCATTTGATGAGAGCCTAACCGGCAAGAACGGTGCTTGGTCCACTTTGCGGGACTTTGAGAGTATTCGAGTATGTGCTAACGCAACGTTTCGGAACGTTTGTTTCTCCCCCCACTCAAATGAACAAGCGAAATCCCCTGGCTTCACCAACGACTTCTGCGGCTTGGGAGGGGGGCGATGACCAGTTTGGATGCAAAACGGCTTTAGCAACGCCCTGATTGATGCACAGCCGAGCATTGTGCTTTGCTGCAAGATGCCTCATGCGGCGGTTCTCTCGCAGGCACATCAATTCAATTGAACTGATGCCCCACTTCCGCGCGATTGCGATAATGCGCTCGAACAGCGCATCACCAATTCCGATGTTTTGCCAATCAGGTTCGACAGAAAAGGCGGCTTCCGTCTTTGTAGATCCGGTCTGGTCGTCACCGCGGAGTTCGGCGACGCCCCTCTGACGCCCTTTTGCAAACGCGCCACAGAGAATGCTATCATAATGAGGAATGCTCTGAACGTAATCTGTCAGATTCTCGTCGCTGACAGTCCCACAGAACCGCGCGCGCCGAGCTTCGGCGTCGAGCCGTCGAAAGTGATCGCAGATCTCGTTTTGGTCGGCTGGATAGAGTCGGCGAATGGCAAAGTCTTGATGATGTCCGAGGTGGACCATCGCCTTGTCGCTCCGATTGCAGACGTGGATTGGGCCAGCACCTTCGGGAGGAGGTGAAGGTGCTGGCCCAAAAGCATTGGCGGTCCCTGTTGATATTTTTCGTCGCCGCTGCTTTTGCTGGCTTACTCTGGGAGGAGCGAGGACCAGCAATTCGTGTTCAAGTTTGCAAGCAATCCTCGGATTGGGGCCCGCCGCATTGGTCTTGGCTTTTTCGGTCTGTTTCCTGCGCCATGAGCCGTTCCGCGTACTGCGGAATCTCGGAGCGCGTGATGCCGATCGCGGCCAATTGCCGATCGCTCATGTTCGCCAAAACCGACATCATCCGGGCTGCATGTATTGCCTTCAGAACGGATTTCGCCGTTGCTGTGGACCTTGCCGCAAATCTGTAAATCGCGTTGGACAACGTGCCCAAGTTGGCTTTGTCAGGTCGGATCGTCGCGGTTGAGTGGACACTAAACGCCATAAGCCGCCTCCAGTGCCAGTTTTTGGATGCCGTTGCGGGGAATTCCCAGATCTGCCAGATCGCGGTCGGTGAGCATCGAAAGCTCGTGGTAGGTGTCGCGATAGATCTTCCGTTTGGCCTGCGCGTCGCGAAAACCGTCCCAATTTTGATGAATTATTATGCGGCTGACGTCCAGAACGGCGTCCAGCCAACTGCTTGAGCGTGTGATTGCCATGTTCGCGCCTCGTCTATTGCTGCGGTGCGGTATTTGTGCCGCACTGCAGAGATAGGCGTGTTTGGTGGTGCTCACAATTTCCGAAATTGGCATAGGCCCCGTGCCAATATGGAACAGGCAGGTGGTGAGACATGGATATTTCAGCGCAAATGTTGATTTTTGCGACTGTGGTCGAGCGTGGGAGCATCTCGGCCGCCGCGCGATCCATGGGGCAGACCCCTTCGGCGGTCAGCAAGCAGATTGGTTTGCTTGAGGATCATGTTCATTATCGCTTGCTGAACCGGACCCGGACGGGTGTGTCGCCGACCGAGGAAGGCCATGAACTCTATCAGAAATGCAAGGCCATGGCCGAAAAGTTCAAAGAGGCCGAGGCGCTTATCCTGAACATGGATGGCACACCGCGCGGCAAGCTGAAAATCGCCTCGACCGTTGCGTTTGGAAAGTCACAGCTGATTCCCGCCTTGCCGGACTTCATGGCGCAAAACCCAGACGTCCAGATTTCGCTGGATTTGACGGATCGTGAAATCGATCTGCAAAGCGAAGGGTTCGACGTTGCCATCTGCTTTGCCGAACAGCGCAAGGATCCCGACATCTTTGTTCGCCGCATCATGCAAAGCCGCCGGGTGCTTTGTGCCGCGCCTGCCTATCTGAAGCGCCGAGAAACGCCGAAGTGTTTCGCAGATCTGGCCGATCACGATTGCCTTCGTATCGCGGGCAGCAGCAGTCGCAATACGTGGCACGACGGTGACGACAGCTTTGACGCACAAGGGACTTTCGAGGGCAACAGCACCGACGTGATCTTTCGCGCCGCACTTGCTGGCATCGGGATCGCCCGATTGCCCTGCTACCTGGCGAACCCGCGGTTCTTCTCGGGCGAGTTGGTGCATGTCATTCCCGAATATTCCCCGGCCAGCACGGACATCGTCGTGATGTTTGCCGATCGGCGCAATCTGGCCCCGAAGACACGGGCGTTCGTTGACTTCCTGGTGCGTGAATTCAGCGATGCCCATGATAAAAATCGCGACCAGATCGCAAATACCGGAACCTGACATATCAAGAAGGCCTTTGGCGTGACTCAAACCACAACCGACATAGGACGGGAGCTTTCCGAACGGCTGAACCCTGGAATGGAAAATGCTCTGAACGAAAGATACGGACACCTATTGCCCGATATGGCCGAGGGCTTGGTGGGTTTTGCCTACGGCCTGCAATTTGCCCGCCCGGAATTGCCTCTGCGTGACAGATACTTGGCGACCGTCGCTGCTCTCACAGCGCTTGGCGGTCAAACGCGGCCGCAGTTGAAGGTGAACATTGCCGGAGGACGCAAGGCGGATCTCACTCAGAAAGAGATCGCCGAAGTGTTCGAAGCCGAAGGCCGCAATGACTGACTTGAGCTTCGAAAGGAAATTTGCTGCGAGGTCACGCCTAGCCGCAAGATAGCATCAACGCGCTGGTCGTGGCCGAAGCGCGAAAAGGACGCCGGGTTGTGCGCCTGAAATCCGGGGACTCGGGAATATTTGGACGCGCGGCTGAGGAGATCAAAACGGCGCGGGCCGCTGGTATTCCCGTCAAAATGGTGCCGGGTGTCACCGCCGCTTGCGCCGCTGGTGCTGGATTGACGCGCAGCCTGACCGAACGGGCCGTTGCCAATACCCTTGTTCTGGCGACCGGTACCGGGGCCGCCGATGATCCGACCCCAGACAGCACGCGATTGTCAGGGCCAGGCATGACAACCGCACTTTACATGTCCGTGCGCTAGGCCGGTCAGATGTTCGCGCAATGGATTGCGGAAGGCTTGCCGCGCGACACGCCAGTCGATATCTGCGTTGTTGTATCCAAGCCAAGCCAGAGACACCTGACGACAACTGCGGCTTCTGTCGCGCCAGTTATCGAGGACAACGGCATCTCCGGCTGCGCAATCCTGTTGGTGACCTGGCCCCAAGGTGTTGCCAAAGATGCCGCGATGCCAAAGTCTGTCTCAAGGCTAAGAGCTCCGAACGAGGGTTCGGCGGCCTAAGCACAAATCACTGGGCATTGAGATTGAGCAAACACGTCAACAGCGCCGACCTTGAAACGTCCGGTCCGGCGACTTCGCCTGCAAGGCAGCGGCGAGCGTGCCGCAGTTGCAAACCGATGCTGCACCAGCAATAGCTGCAGGTGCACAAGGCGGCTTTTCCGCTCACCCACCATTCGTGACCTGGCACCGAACGTCCAGAATGTGCGGTTCGCGACGCGCTGCACATGCGAAGAATAATAGCCTAGTCGATGGCAGCTCAGGGCTCACTGGAACTTTCGCCGCTCGAAATACGAACGCCCGTTGCAGGAGCATTGCGGCCATTCGTATTACCCTCGGCGAACAGGAAACGAGCGGACATTCCCGACTTTGGATTTTCGAAGAACGCTGGCGCAGCATCTATTCGCAAGCGCAGCATAAGTTTCGAGTCACCGCAGCGGGGTTCCCGTTTCCCGCCATTCAATGGTGCGAGAATCGGCGATTTCCAAATTGTCCCTTCGCCGCAGTTTTGAGAGACAACCATTGAGCGGGACTTTGCTGACCTTGATGATTTTGACTCGAATGAATGCTTTTTCTAACCAAGAGAAAAGATGCGGCCAAAAATTTGGTGTTAGAAGCTAGGTTTGCTGGCTCTCCGTCGCTTGTGGCTGGATGAACAAAGTTCGATTGCTTGCACTCAATTTCATGTGCGGCTCAAAGGAATTTGCCTCAATAACAGTACGCCTTAGTAGATCCGACACCTTTTAGAACCAATATCCATCCAAAGATCATCAAAACGGAATCTTTGCTTCTCCGATTGTCTCGATAAGCGGTGCTAAGTGAGATTCGTAGTTTCGCCATTTCTCCTTTGACGAGCTGTATAATGGCTGGCGCACTTGATGAACACTTGCAGTGCGGACACGTCGTGCCCCTTTGTAAAACTCGAGACAACGATTATCCCACTCGAGGCCACAATATGCTATCAAGCGTCGCGCTTCGAACTCGATATCATCGATAAGGCTCTCATAGTGAATGGTGTGAAAGCTGCCGGCGGGGAGAACTTCCTGCCAATGCTGCATAACGCGCACATAGGCATTAAAGTATCGACCCAATTCGATCTGGTCGTAGCTGTGGAGCTGACTGCGCTGAAACACTCGGGTGAAGCAGGACAGACACGTATCTAGCGGATTGCGCGCGACATGCACGATCCGCGCATTGGGCATGATCGCATGAATTAGGCCAACCATCAGAAAGTTCGCAGGCATCTTATCAACGATATAAGGTTTACCAGGAGCGTGCGCATCGAGCCGCTGGACATATCGTTGGGCGCGTTTTGAAAGCTCCTGATCCGAGAGAGCCGCAATCAGACTTCCAGTTTTCTTGTTTCCACCGCGCAGTTGATCGGTGAAAAGTTTGTGCAAATAGTTAAGCTCTCCGGCTCCGAATACGTCTGGATGGCTGGCGAGGATCGACTCCGTCAACGTCGTTCCAGACCGCGGCATGCCAACAACAAAAATTGGCTGGCTGCTGTCCACCGAGCTCTGGTGAAGTTTTTCGAGCAGTTCCGGTGTAAAGGCCGTGATCAGGTCGTCTGCCGTTTCCTCGATTTGGTCGGCATCAAAATCGATAATGCTGCGCTTTATTGCAGCCCCTTTTGCAAAATGCTCAAAAGCGCTGTCGTAGCGCTTGAGGTCCTCATAACATTTTCCCAATGCGTAGTGATACGATACCGATTGTTCAGGAAGCATCTTGTCGGCTTCAGGCAACGCAGCCACAAGACCCTGAAAATCAAGGTTGTCTTCGGTAACTTTATCCAACTTAACCAACGCGATCTGCGCATTCAAACGCGCCTTGTCCCTTTCTGCGGCCTTGTTGAACCAGCTGCGGGCAGCGTCAAAATTGCCCTGCTCCATCTCCAGATGGCCCAATGCGATCATTGTGGCCGAGAAATCCGGTTTTAGCTCAAGGGTCTTCTCGTAGTTGGCAAAACCGGCCTCGAGGTCGCCAAGGTGCGATTTGCAAACGGCTATATAGTGGTATGCAGGCGCGTGGCCGGGGTCTATGTGCTGCGCTTTTTCTGCCTCGACAAGGGCAAGTTCATGCAGGTTTTTCTCGATCAGGACCTGCGCAAGCCCGACATAAGCTTCGGGCTTTTTTTCATCTAGCGAAATCGCATTTCGAAAACAGCGTTCGGCTTCGTCCCATTCGCTCTGCAAAACGTGTAACCGTCCCCGATTGTGGTGCAACTCTGCGGAAATATGCCCCTTGCCAAGACAGTCATCTGCAAAATCTCTGGCTTCTTCTAGCTCCTCAGCTTCTATCATTACAGAAATGAGATTGTTGACACTCTCGAGATAGTCCGGGCGCAAATCTAGCACCCTACGATAGAACGAGATTGCCCCTTCCCTGTCCTCGTTGTCGCGCGCGATTGATCCAAGATTATTCAGCGCAGCAATCAGATCTGGATTAAGGGCCAGCGCTCTCTTCTGAGATGCCTCGGCTTCGGATAAATCACCTATATCGTAATAGGCAAGCCCAAGGTTTGAATGCGTATTTGCAACCCCCGGGGCAAGCTGGACTGCACGTTTACCAACCCTGATCGCTTCTTCAGGTTTTCCGTTCGTGCGTAACACCTCGGTGAAGTTCGACAGGAACCCAGCATTGTCCGGCTGTAATCGGATCGCTTCGCGCATAGCATTTTCAGCTGGCCCGCTTTGACCGGTTTGAAATGCAATTACGCCAAGCAGTTGATGCGCTGGCGCGTATTCGGGCGCAGCCTTGAGCACTTTGTTCAGAACATTGACAGCTTTATTCAAATGCCCTGTATCGTAGGCCTGAACTCCTTGGTTGTAGGCCTCACCGATGGATAATGTCTGGTTTTTAGGCATTCAAGTAGCTCCGGGCTGGCGCATGACGACAGCCTGATCTCAAGCGCCGTCAAGTCGCCACATTGTGTTGCAGTTTTCCTACGAATTTCCAACAGCAATAGGTCATCCTGTGCAATGGAAAATTGGTAGATTGCATACATGTTAACGATTTATTAACGGTTCGTAAGCGGAGCCGATTGCAAAAACGCGACGAGTTTCGAGAAAAAAACAAGATAATCTAACGGGATAGTAAATGTCTAATAATGGGTCGAGGGCGAACGCCCCCAAGCTCCGTGGGGGGCGTATTTTCAAGTGGAAAGGCCAAATTGTCAGCGCGGCTCCAGCTGCGTTGCTGGCGCAAGTATCAATGGTTGCCCTGATGGCCGGGGACGTACATGCGGATACGATCTCGAATGTGGTGACGACACCTCAGGTTTTCTCGACCGATGCGGATCACAAAGTAACGGCAAGCGGCGCGATCGAGATAACTTCTTCCACCGCTGCAGCTTTGACGATCACGACAGATTATTCGAGCACATTTACGAATAACGGCTCGATTTCGGTCACGGCAACGGATACCGATACTGCGACGGCACTTTTGCTGGACGGAAATTTGCAGCAATCCGGTGCTTTGATGAACAATGGCACCATTTCTGTAGATGTCACCGGGTCTGATCCTCAGGATATCTATGGCTTGCTGGTGAACGGTGACGCCGACGGGGTAATCCAAAACACCGGAACGATTGATGTCGACGTGTTGTCCACGGATGGCGATATCGAGGCCTGGGGTATCTACGTTGACGGTGACGTTTCTGAAACAGGTAAGATCGTCAACACCGGGACGATCAAGGTTGATGGGCTGATCACCGACGGAAGCACCGCATCAATCTACGGTATTGCGGTCGACCGCGACGTCGCGGGTGTGATCAGAAACAGCGGCACGATTGATGTCCGCGCCAGATCATTCGCCGATGATTATGCCTATGCCTGGGGCATTTACGTGCAAAGTGACCTGGAAGAAACCGGTCAGATCGTGAACTCGGGAACAATCAAATCGGTTGCCATATCGACCAGTGACAGTACCGCGTCTGCCTATGGGATCGAAGTCAATGGCAATGCGCACGGTGTGATCCGCAATACCGGCACATTGGAAGTATTGGCCTCTGCCCCTTCGACCTATGAGGCGATTGCCTATGGAATTTTGGTCGATCGTGACCTGTCCGGTCAGATCGATAACAGCGGTACCATCGAGGTAACCGCAATCGGTGTTGAATCCGACGCTTCTGCTTTCGGCATTTACGTCGATGATGACGTATTGTCCGGCGCGTCCGTACATAACAGCGGTACAATTGAGGCCTTTGCCAGCGCGGATACCGATGACGTTGCATATGCGGGCGGGCTTTACCTTGAGGACCTTGTTGACGGGATCGTGGTAAACTCGGGCACGATTACTGCCACGGCTTTGTCTCTCAACACCGCGGACGAGGCGACCGTGACGGGCATTTATGCCGGGGATGACGTTTCCGGTACAATTCGCAACTCGGGCACTATGACGCTTTTCGCAGAAGCTGCCGAAGATTCTGCAGAAGCCTCGGGGATTTACCTGACCGATAACCTAAGCGGCTCTCTGGCAAACACGGGTGAGATTACAGCGACTGCGATTTCGCATGACACCTCTGCCGAGGCCTATGGGATTTATGTTGATGAAATCGTAACCGGTGACATCAAGAACACCGGAAGCATCACCGTCACCGCCAATGGTGCGCAACAGAATGGTGGGCCACCGCCAAACGCATCTGAGGCATTCGGCGTGTACGCCGGCGACATGCAGGGAACGTTCTCGAACACGGGCCCGATTACCGTGCACGCGACCGGCAGTTCCGGCACCCGTGCAGCCGGTATTCAGTTCGACAATTTCGACGGAACGATTCATGATCTCGGGACCATCAGGGTTTCGGGGAATGATGAGGTCTACGCCGTCTACCTTGGAACCGGCACGGGGACGCTGAATGTCGATACAATGGACGACGTTGAGGGTCTGATCCGCGTTCAGGACCATGACGTGAACCTAGAAGCCAAAGGAGGCAGTGGCGTGTTTGCGTTCGAAGATGCCGCGCCGGGTACGGGTACCTTCAAGACCACCGTGTCTGACGGGCAATCCGCTTGGTTCGTGCAGGACAAGGGCGGCGCGGCCCCGATCTATTCTGTGGTCGACGGCAATGACATTGCACCATCGGGCGATGTCGCGGCCTTCTTCGGCAGCATTGTTGGCGGCAGTGGCAATGCGCTTAGCTATGGTCAGGGACCGCAGGTCGCGCAGGGCGCAACTTTCGCTGGTTTCCGGCCCTTCGCAATGATCGACGCCCAGTATCGAGAGTTCGAGAGCGGCTCGAACGATGACACGGACGTGACGATGTTCAGCGGAAGCGCCGGGTATACGGGGCAGATGGACAACGGAGTGTCTCTGGCTGTTGCCATGGGCGTGTTCACTTCGGATGGTGACAACAGCACCACTGATTTTGACACGAATGGCTTCTATCTTGATGCCGCAGTGGGCCGTCAGTTTGGTGCCTACACGCTGGATGCCGGATTCGGCATTGGTTGGCTCACGACTGATCGTAGCCGGTCGATCTCGGGCAGCTCTGACGCCAAGGCCGATTATAACAGCAGGCTGTTGACCGCGAACATCGGGGTCGAGCGTGCATTCGACGTCAGTGACGATTTCGGTTTGCTTGGTTTTGCCAGCGCCCGTTACACCAACCAAAAGGATGACGGCTATACCGAGACGGGGTCATCTGCGAATGCCACCGTCGGCGATATCACCACCGAAGTTGTCGAGGCCCGTTTGGGGGTTGAGGCATCAAAGGACCTTGAAAACGGCGGTGTTCTCAGCGGTCAGCTTGGCGGCGTGTTGCGGCGCGACCTAGGCAGTTCCGAGGGCGACGTAACCGTCTTCTCTCAGACCGAGTCTCTGGCCTTTGCGTCAACCGACTTTACCGGCGCCAGTGTCGTGGTCGGATACGAGCAAGATCTCATTCAGGACATGCGGCTTGAACTGACGGCGGAACAGGAAATCGGCAGCGACGCTCAGGGGCCATTCCTGCGCGCCGGACTTCGCTGGTCGTTCTAGATCTAAAGAGCACTGCGGCACCGAGAGCGGTGCCGCAGAAATCGGCTCCAAGCTGAACTATGTCGGGCTATTTGGTGTATAGTGTTGACCCTTTCACAAGTCTATTTGAGCTTCTCAAGTAGTCGACAATTATCCGAACATTATTGCGGTTGCCTGAAACCTATTATGCAACTGTTTCTTGAGCTTGTGTAAGCCGTCATTCGTTCGATGTGCAGTATCCGTCAAAATGGGCTCTCATTCCTCTTTCGTCGCCGGGAGGTCATAGGTCCGTTCTGAATCGGCGAACGGAAGGTGCCGCCCGCCGACATAGTTCAGATGTCGATCCGCTCTGCAATACTCAGCGCATCTTCCAGTTCAACCCCAAGGTATCGCACTGTGCTATCGACTTTCGTGTGTCCGAGCAAAAGCTGCACGGCGCGGAGGTTGCTGGTCTTTCGATAAATCTCGGCTGCCTTGGTCCGGCGCAGCGAATGGGTCCCGTAGCCGCTCGGCTCCAAGCCAATCGCTGTTACCCAGTCGCGGACAAGCCGACCGTATTGGCGCGTTGATATGTGCGGTCGATCATGGAAGCGGCTAGGAAACATGAACCTGCATGCAAATATTTCGGGTGAATGAACCCACGCCAAAACAGCATCTCGTGTGTTTTCCGACAGTTCGAACTGAACTGGACGCTTGGTTTTGCTCTGGATAACCGAAACCCGTTCTCTGACCCGATCATCTTTAACCAGATCGGTCACCGCGAGGCGCTGCCTCCGCACGACCTTTCTGTCGGATCGCAAATGCCCATCGGGCTCCCGTGGCTGGCGAAAGCTTCAATCGCTAGGCCGCCGCCGGCCCGCCTAACCCTTCCTCAATCAATCTCTGAAACCGCGCCCGAAAGGCTTCCGGCAAAGGTGCTGACATGATCCATCCTCCCAATCAGGGTGAATCACAAAATCAGCTTGTTGGGAATCCCCACGATTCAGGTTTTGGGCGGCGCGCTTTAAGGTCTGTCAATTCAGTGGTCGAAGTGTCTCAAGGCTTTGAGAATACCAAATTCGTATGCCTCTGATGGCACTCGCGCTGATTTTCGGATGGCTACCAATGTAGTCGAGAATGGTATTTTCAAAAGGTGGACTATGGGGTGGTCTGAAATAATTCTTAGAACGTAAACTATTGATAACCATGTAAATTTTTAAGGTATATGGTGCTGCTGGAGAGAATTGAACTCTCGACCTCTCCCTTACCAAGGGAGTGCTCTACCTCTGAGCTACAGCAGCCTATCCACTTCAGGGCACCGGGAAAAACGCCCTACTAATACCCTACTAATTTCCACCACGCTCCACTAACTCATTGTTCGAACAAACAAACTTGGAATGGACCCGCCCATTACCAAGGGAGTGCTCTACCTCTGAGCTACAGCAGCGCTGTGGGCGGGTGATTAGACTCAAACGAAACGCGGCGCAAGGGTGTCTGGACGGTTTTTTTCGCCTCCTGTAGAGAAAGGTTATGGCAGAAAAAAATACACCTAAAAAACACGGCAGATCCGGCGATGTGCGCGAAGAGCGACTGAAAGCGGCGCTCAAGGCGAATATGGCGCGGCGTAAGGCGCAGGCTAAGGCGCGGGCAACCCAGAACGGCAAAGCCGACAAAGACGAGGGATAAGAGCAGATGGATTCGATTCTGGTGACAGGCAACGGGCCGCTTAAAGGTCAGATACCGATTGCAGGGGCAAAAAACGCGTGTCTGACGCTGATGCCGGCGACCTTGCTCAGCGAAGAACCGCTGACGCTGACCAATGCGCCTCGGCTGAGCGACATCAAGACGATGACGGCTTTGCTGCAGTCCTTGGGGGCCGAGGTGTCGTCATTGCAGGATGGTCAGGTGATCGCAATGTCCAGCCACGACCTGACCAGTCAGACGGCGGACTATGACATCGTGCGAAAGATGCGCGCGTCAAACCTTGTGCTGGGTCCTTTGCTGGCGCGGTTCGGGCAGGCAGTCGTCTCGCTGCCCGGAGGCTGTGCAATCGGCGCGCGTCCGATGGATCTGCACGTCGAAGGGCTCGAGGCGCTGGGCGCTGAGATTGAGCTTAAGGACGGGTATCTGCATGCCAAAGCTGTGGGCGGGTTGAAAGGTGCCGTGCATGAGATGCGATTTGCATCCGTGGGCGCGACCGAGAACATTGTCATGGCGGCCACGCTGGCCAAAGGCACAACGGTTCTGAAGAACGCGGCGCGCGAACCTGAAATCGTCGATTTGGTCGAGTGTCTGAGGAAGATGGGTGCCCAGATTTCCGGTGAAGGCACGCCGACCATCGAAATTCAAGGCGTAGACCGGTTGCATGGCGCCACCCATCAAGTAGTCACTGACCGGATCGAGCTGGGCACCTATATGCTGGCGCCGGCGATTTGTGGTGGAGAAGTCGAACTGTTGGGCGGGCGGATGTCTCTGGTGGAATCATTTGCCGGGAAACTGGATGCGGCGGGCGTGAATGTCTCGGAAACAGCAAACGGTCTTTTGGTCGCCCGCAAGAACGGGCGTGTCAAAGCCGTGGATGTCGTGACCGAGCCGTTCCCGGGTTTTCCGACCGACCTGCAGGCCCAGATGATGGCGCTGATGTGCACGGCCGAAGGTACCTCGGTGCTCGAAGAACGCATTTTCGAGAACCGTTTCATGCACGCCCCCGAATTGGTGCGGATGGGCGCGAATATCGAAGTGCACGGTGGCACGGCAACCGTGACTGGTGTCGAACGTCTGAAGGGCGCACCGGTTATGGCGACAGATCTGCGCGCTTCGGTTTCGCTGATACTGGCGGGGCTGGCTGCTGAAGGTGAAACAACTGTCAGCAGGGTCTATCATCTGGATCGTGGGTATGAGCATGTTGTGCGCAAGCTGGAAGGCGTGGGCGCCAAAATTGAACGGATCAAAGACCAATGACAGACGCAAGTTTCCAAGATGGGCGTGAGGCTCCACTGAATCTGGGTGCAGAGGATGGGGATGACCTTCAGGTGATCTCGACTTTGACACAGGATGCGGTGTTCCCAGTATCCGAAATGACCTGGCACCCGTCGCAGCGCCGCTTTGGCCTGTTGCTGAACCGTTTCCGCTGGGAGGACAAGGATGCGGCCACGCGCCGGGGCCGTCCATTCGAAAGGGTGCAGTCTGTGCTGGTGTTCGCTTCCGTTCTAACCGTGGCCAGCCAGGGTATCGACCGTAGCGAGAAGGATTTGGTGATGTCCTTGCTTTCGGTCGATTTTGAACCCGGCGAAGACGGCGCGGGTCAGATTTTGCTGACATTGGCCGGTGATGGCGCGATCCGCCTGTCGGTCGAGGCAATAGACGTCACGCTCAAAGATGTGACCCGCCCGTATCAGGCGCCGTCGGGGCAAGCACCGCATCATGCAGAATAAGCGCGGTATCGCGCAGGCCTTCTCAGAACCACCCGCTGGTCTGATGTTGCGCCGCGCGACCGTGTTTGATGTCTTTGATTTAAGCCGCGTACTAATCCGTTCGATCACGCAGCTGTGCCGGGTGGATCATGGCGATGATCCACAGGCCGTTGCGGAATGGACCGCCAATAAAGACCCGGAGACCATTCGGGGTTGGATCAAGGCCGGAGCGCAGATTTGGCTGGCCGAGCGCGCAGGTCAGGTTGCGGCTGTCGGCGGATTGCGTGAGGGCGGCGAGATCACGCTGCTCTATATCGACCCGGCTCATACCGGTCTTGGGGTGGGAAGCGCGTTGTTGGCCCGGCTGGAACAGGAACTGGCCGCTGCCGGTTGCACCGAGGCACAGCTTGAGGGGACACGGACGGCCCAGGCGTTTTATATCCGGCATGGCTGGAAACCGACTGGCGGCTGCGCGGCGCGCAAAAGCATATCCTGTTTTGAGATGCGCAAATCGCTGCACCCGGTGGACTGAGGGTTGAGGACAGCCCATCCCGGCGATATGACCCGGTGAAACGCTACGGAGTGCCAGATCATGCCCGTTTTCCTAAACACCAAGACGCCCGAGTTTGAAGCCGCTTTTCAAACCCTGCTGTCGGCCAAGCGCGAAGACAGCCCGGATGTTGATGCCATCGTAGCGCAGATCATTGACGATGTCCGTGCCCGCGGCGATGAGGCGGTAATCGAACTGACGGCCAAATTCGACCGGTTAGAGCTGACACCGGATACGCTGGCTTTTTCGGCAGAGGAAATCGACGCCGCCATTGCGCAGGTCTCGGACGCGGATCGTCAGGCGCTCGAACTGGCAGCCGAACGCATCCGGGCCTATCACGAGAAACAGATGCCCGCCGATCACCAATGGACGGATGAGGCCGGGGCGACCCTTGGCTGGCGCTGGTCCGCAGTGTCTGCGGCGGGGCTGTATGTGCCGGGAGGGCTGGCCTCGTATCCGTCGTCGGTTCTGATGAACGCGATCCCGGCCAATGTCGCAGGGGTCGAGCGTCTGGCCATCGCCGTGCCCACCCCAGACGGTCAGGCGAACCCTCTGGTCCTTTTGGCCGCGCACCTGTCAGGCGTGACTACGGTCTATCGCATCGGCGGGGCGCAGGCGATTGCGGCACTGGCCTATGGAACAGATACCATCGCAGCGGTGGACAAGATCACAGGCCCCGGAAACGCTTTTGTTGCTGCCGCCAAACGCAGAGTCTTTGGTAAGGTCGGTATAGACATGATTGCGGGACCGTCCGAGATTCTGGTTATTGCTGACAAAGACAACGACCCCGACTGGATTGCACTGGATCTACTCAGCCAGGCAGAACATGACGAAAGTGCTCAATCCATTCTGATCACGGATAGCGCCGATTTTGGACGGGCCGTGGCGCAAGCCGTGGAAAAACGTCTTGAAACCCTGCAACGCCGGGCCATAGCCGGGGCCAGTTGGCGCGATTTTGGTGCGGTGATCACTGTGGGCAGTCTGGATGAGGCAGCCTCTCTGTCGAACCGAATTGCCCCGGAACACCTTGAGCTATGCGTCGCAGATCCCGTCGCTCTGAGCGAAAAGACAATTCACGCAGGTGCAATCTTTCTTGGTCAGTACACGCCCGAGGCAATCGGAGATTATGTTGGTGGGCCCAATCACGTCCTACCCACTGCTCGGTCGGCGCGTTTTTCTTCCGGTCTGAGTGTGATGGATTTCCTGAAACGCACGACGCTCAGCCAGATGACACCCGAAGCCCTGCAGGCAATCGGGCCAGCGGCAGAGCAACTTGCGCAGTCGGAAAGCCTTGAGGCGCACGGGCTGTCCGTGACGGCACGGTTGAAGCGATTGAACGGTTGATCACCTATGGTCAGAGGGTCACACCTGCAATTACCTCATCCGATTTTCCCCGACAGGGCTTGAAATCAAGGGGCAAATTGCGGCGCTCTTTGTGTGCGACCGGATCTAAAGGAGGTTGATTTGGAACGTGTGGCGACCCTCTGGATCGGTAAGCGCTTTAGCTTTTTGGAACATCTGTGCCTGAAGTCCTTCGCCGATGTCGACCAAAAGCCAATCGTCTATCACTATGGCGATCTTGAAGACATTCCGGATTATATCGAGCCGCGCGATGCCCGCGAAATTTATGATACTCCCGAGATCTACCGCGATCCGATAACCCGATCCGTGGCCGTTCATGCAGATCTTTTCCGTCTGCAGTTGATGCAAAAAACCAACTATATCTGGGCCGATGCGGATGCTTATGCGGTCCGGCCATTCGAGACAAAGAACGGGTATCTTTTTCCGAATGCGAACCTCAAGAAACAACGGATCATGAACGGTGTACTTGCGTTGCCCAGCGACAGTCCGGGGCTGCAAGCCATGTGCAAATATGCTTTTGACAGCGATCTGGTGCCGCCATGGTGGACACAAGAGCATAAGGAAACCTACAGCCAAATGTTCAACGGGTCGACCTATTGGAGCCTGCCAATTTTCAGCTTTGGTCCGCCCATGCTGTTTCACTTTCTTTATGGCACACCAGAGCATGAGATGGCTGTGCACAGGTCGGTCCTCTATCCTATCCCATTGCGATATCGCGGCCTTTGGAATGACCCCGACCTTTCCAAACTGGATTTTCTGAAGTGGGACCAACAGATGTCCGTCCATTTTTTTGGATCCTGGTTCCGAAAGATCTTTCTTGGCCGCCAAATCAACTCTGGTTCACTGGTCGATACGCTGTTGCGCAAACACGGAATAGATCCGTCCGAACACCCGCTTTGACGATTTTCGTCGGACGGCCCGTCACTGCGTTGCCCATTTATTTCCATTGGGATAAGTCTGTCCCGACCTGAACGGACCAAACGACCATGACCCGAATTTCGCACATCGAACTGGATGATAGAAACTTGCCCCCGCCGACTCCCGAGATCGAGCAGGAGCGCAAGGTGGCAATCTATGATCTGCTTGAGGATAACGCTTTCGCGCTGCCCAAACGCGATGATCGTGTGGTTCCGGAAGGGCCGTATCATGTGCAGCTCTCGATCCGTGACAAGCGTTTGGTCTTCGACATTGCCACCGAAGCCGAAGAAAAAGCGGCCGAGTTCCATCTGTCCCTTGGACCATTCAGGCAGGTGGTCAAGGACTACTTCCAGATCTGTGAAAGCTATTTCGACGCCGTAAAGACTTTGCCGCCCAGCCAGATCGAAACCATCGACATGGCCCGGCGCGGTATCCATAATGAAGGCAGTCGGGTGTTGCAGGAACGTCTGGAAGGCAAGGCCGAAGTTGATTCAGACACAGCCCGCCGCCTGTTTACGTTGATCTGCGTATTGCATTTCGGGGGGTGACGGGTGACGTCTCTGCCGCAGTCCATCTTGTTCTGTTGCGACCACAATTCGGTCCGATCTCCGATGGCCGAAGGCATCATGAAGAAGTTTTATGGCACCGGCACCTATGTGCAATCCGCCGGGGTGCACAACGATCTTGAGATCGATGGCTTTTGCATTTCGGTCTGTCATGAAATCGACGTCGAGCTTTCACGTCACCGATCCCGGTCGTTCGATGAAATGCAGGAATGGGGCGACGACCTCAGCTCGTTCGATCTGATTGTAGCGCTGTCGCCGGCCAGCCAGCGCCGTGCGCTGGATTTGACGCGGGTTTTTCATCTGGATGTCGATTATTGGCCAATAATGGACCCTACCGGGCTGGGCGAAAGCCGCGAGGAAAAGTTACATCACTACCGACAGACCCGCGATCAGATCATTCAGCATCTGAAGGACCGCTGGGGCGAACCAACGGAGTGACCATGAACGAAACCGTCAAAACCTATTTCGAAGCCTTCAACGCCGGGGACGTAACCGGCATGCTGGCCTGTTTGTCCGACGACGTGGCCCATCATGTGAACGAAGGGCAGATACGAGTGGGCAAAGAGAAATTCGCAGCTTTTTGTGACCACATGAACCGCTGCTATCGCGAGAACCTCACCGATATCGTTGTGTTCGCGGCCGAGGGCGGTACCCGTGCCGCCGCTGAATTCATCGTGAACGGCACCTATCTTGAGACGGATGAAGGCCTGCCCAAAGCACGCGGGCAGACCTACCGCCTACCAGCCGGGTCATTCTTTGACCTGAAGGATGGCAAGATCACGCGGGTCACCACCTTTTACAACCTGGCCGACTGGACCAAGCAGGTCTCGAATGGCTGAGGTCACAGGCGTTCGCGCCTTGACCGGGGCGGCGCTTGAGGCGGCTCTGGATGACGTCGCTCGCTTGCGGATCGAGGTGTTTCGGGCATGGCCGTATCTTTATGGCGGCGATCTGGAATACGAGCGGAAATACCTGCAATCCTACCGTGACAGCGACAGATCCATCGTTGTTGGTGCCTTTGACGGGGATCGTCTGATCGGCGCATCGACCGGCGCCCCGCTAGCCGACCATGCCGCCGATTTCGCGGCGGCCTTCGATGGCTCTGGGCTGGACTTGTCCCAGATCTTCTACTGCGCGGAATCCGTCTTGCTGCCCAACTATCGCGGGCAGGGCGTGGGGCATAGGTTCTTTGACTTGCGCGAAGCCCATGCGCGCAGCTTTGGCTTCACGAAATGCGCCTTTTGCGGTGTGCAACGCACGACCGATCACCCGATGCGGCCTGATACCTACCGCCCGCTGGATGCTTTTTGGAGCGCGCGGAAGTATGAGCCGTTGCCCGGCGCTATTGCGCAGTTTTCGTGGAGGGATATCGGTGAAGAAGGCGAGACGCTGAAGCCTTTGCAATTCTGGATCAGGGATTTGTAGGTGGTTTTGCCCGCTGTGCGGAGAAAGCCGAAATCAACGTCTACCGGCCCTCATCCATCATGATTTTCTACGCACCTGATCACAGACGCTTCAAGAAGCTCGCGATTGAAGGGCATGCTTTTGGCTGGCGTGCCTAGAAGGACAAAAGATGTTTTCCAAGTCGCTTCGCAAAATCCAGCGGCGCCCATCCATGCGACAAAGGCTGAGAATCGCATACCGCTGAGCTCTAGTTCGACCGGGTCATAGACAGGTTCAGTCGGTAACAGCTCCAGGTCCGGTTGCTGGCCTCGAATTACGTTCAGAGCAACCTTTACCCCAGTACTGTCAATCGAATCCTCTGACTCGGCACCTGTTCTTTCCGACGCCAGATAATCCAAAAACTCTTGAAGTATTTCTTCTTTGGTTTCCGGGCTCTCAAGCAGCTTTGCAAAAGTAAGTAGTCTTTTTTGGTGGTACCCGCCCGGCTCTAGGCGTTGTGCAAGGCTGCGAAGTAACTCGGTATCTCCGGTGGCTATTGGCATATAATATTGGCTTGTCAGCGAGTTAGTCGTCGAAGTAAGTAGTTCAAGCGCTTCCTCGACGCACCCGTTTAGCCAGTAAGCGGCGATGATTCTGCTTTTATCCCTCGGGTTCGAACGGGCGAAATCAGTCAGTTGAATGACATCATAAAGCGAACCATCTTGCAGTTTCTTCCTGAGCGCCCCTTTGTCGCCATCGAATTGCATTAATGCCGTCCGCATCAAATAGAACTTTAACTCATCCCGCTGTTCGCGGGCGGGTTCTTTGGACATAAGCAACATGGTCAAACTGGCTCGTCTAACGTCTTGCTCTTTGCCATCACCCAAACCATCCAAAAACAACTGAGTAAGCGGTTCGTCGTGCCATGTTGGCGTATCAAAACAGTCCGCAAGCGCGGGCACAGATAAGCACGTTGTTCCTAAAACCAAGCAAAGGATTCTAAAATTCATCACTGGAAAATCCTCAATTTTCTTGCTCTCATTTACCAGTGCTGAAGTTCGTATGCCATGGGCTTACAAATGAACTAGCTGTCCTAAATTCAATGTGTCACGGTTGGGCTATACAGTCCACGAACGCACACTTAGATTTCAGCCGAGTTAAGACTGCAAGGAATGCCCCATGAGACTTGCCACCGCCGCCTATAACCTCGACTGGCTCGAAAACTGGGCGCAGTATGAAGATAAGCTGGCCCGCTGGGTCTCGGATGCCGCAGGGCAGGGGGCAGATCTTCTCGTTTTCCCCGAGTATGGCGCGATGGAATTGTCGACTTTGGACGGGGCCGAAGTAGCGGGTGATCTAGAGCGTTCGATCCGTGCTGTTTCAGATCGGATGGGGGACGTGCAGGCCCTGCATTCGCGTTTGGCTCAAGAGCATGAGACCTACATCCTGGGCGCATCCGCTCCAGTGATTGACGGGTCAGGCCGTCCGGTAAACCGGGCTGTGCTCTACGCTCCGAACGGGACGTTTGACCATCAGGACAAACAGATCATGACCCGCTTTGAACGCGAAGACTGGGATATCGCGCCGGGCGGACCACTGAAATTGTTTGATACCCCACTTGGAAAAATCGGAATCCTGATCTGCTATGACAGTGAATTCCCC
Organism: Ruegeria sp. CDSC021; assembly: GCF_059610845.1. NCBI lineage: Bacteria > Pseudomonadati > Pseudomonadota > Alphaproteobacteria > Rhodobacterales > Roseobacteraceae > Ruegeria > Ruegeria sp. CDSC021. The sequence goes on along the minus strand of NZ_JBXWOK010000013.1, from coordinate 78,039 downwards.
CTGCTGGGCAGAGCCCTAAGTGAGGCGGATATAATCCTGGTTCCCTCATGCACCGAGGCGTTGGCAGGATACTGGCGTGTCCGCATCGGGGCTATGTCGCGTGCGCTGGAAAACCAATGTGTTACGGTCATGGCGTCTCTCGTGGGCAAAAACGAATGGTCCGATGCGGTGGATATGAATACAGGAACGGGCGGTATTTTTGGTCCACCTGACAAGGGTTTTCCCGCGACCGGAGTGTTAGCAGAGGGTGCGCTGAACCAACCTGGCTGGACCTATGCCGACGTCGACTTGACTACGATCGCCAATGTGCGCCGGGATGGCCATGTGTTGAACCGCGCCCATTGGGACGAGCAGTGCGGTCGAGTCGAAACAGTCACAATATCCTCTCTTTAGGTGAATACGCCCTTGAAATAAGCCCCAAATAGGCTCATTTAGGCGCACATCCCCGTAGATTCTGCGGGTGCAACGTAATTATGGAGACAACATGGCCAAGGAAGATACGCTCGAATTTCCCGGTGTCGTGAAGGAACTCCTGCCTAATGCGACGTTTCGGGTCGAGCTGGAAAACGGCCATGAGATCATCGCACATACGGCAGGCAAGATGCGCAAAAACCGCATCCGTGTTCTGGCTGGCGACAAAGTTCAAGTCGAGATGACCCCCTACGATCTGACCAAAGGTCGGATCAACTATCGCTTTAAGTAACGCCCGACACATGGCGTTTATTCTCGGATCGGGCAGTCCAAGGCGGCTGGACCTGCTGGCGCAGCTTGGTGTGCAGCCCGACGCCATCCGCGCCCCGGACATTGACGAAACGCCTTTGAAAGGTGAGCTGCCGGTGCCCTACTGCCACCGGATCACACGCGCCAAGGTGCAAGCTGTTCCCGCCGAAAGCGATGATGTCACACTTTGTGCGGACACCACGGTCGCGCTGGGTCGGCGCATCTTGGGAAAGCCTGAAGATGCAGGTCAGGCGGCCGAGTTTCTGCACGCTCTGTCTGGACGGCGGCACCGGGTGATTACCTCGGTAGCGGTTCGGCGCGGCGACCGCATATCGCAACGCGATGTGGTGTCTCAGGTCAAGGTCAAGCGCCTGTCGGATGTTGAGATCAATGCCTATCTGGCAACCGGTGACTGGCAAGGCAAAGCCGGTGCATATGCAATCCAGGGGCCTGCAGGGGCGTTCATCCCATGGATTTCCGGCTCATTTACCGGCATTGTGGGACTACCATTATCCGAGACTGCCGCTTTGCTGCAGGGCATCGGCTATCCTTTGTATCGCGAGGCACAATGAAGGGGCGTACCATCGTTTTAGACCACATCAACAACCGCGAGGCAGCGGCGTTGATGGTGGACGGAAAGCTTGACGATTTCCTTATTGCTTCCGAAGCCCCGGCACCCGGTACCATCTACCGGGCGCGGGCGGATCGCCCGGTCAAAGGGCAGGGCGGGATGTTCCTTGCCACGCCGGACGGCCAGGCCTTTTTGCGACAGGTCAAGGGATTGGCCCCCGGTGAGCTTAAGCTGGTCCAGGTGACCGGTTTTGTCGAACCCGGAAAGGCGCTGCCGGTGACCGATCGCGTGCTGTTCAAAAGCCGCTTTGCGATTGTCACACCGGATGCGCCTGGCCTGAATATCTCGCGCAGTATCCGGGATGAGGATGAACGCGACCGCCTGCTGGAAATCGCACATGAGGCCATGGCGGGCAGCGAACACGGGCTGATCCTGCGGTCCTGCTGTCAGGGCGAGAACGCCGAAGAGATTGCTGAAGATATCGGCGTCATGCTGGCTCATGCCGATGCTGTGATGAACGACCCCGGTACCGAGCCTGAGGTTCTGCTCGCAGGTGATGGGCCGCATGTTTTGGCCTGGCGCGACTGGACCGACCCGGCCGAGGTCGTCACCGAGCCCGGCGCCTTTGAGGCGCATGGTGTCCTGGATGCATTGGATCAGGCGGGCGGAATATCAGAACAATTGGCCGGGGGCGGACACATCTATATCCAGCCCACCCGCGCCCTGGTGGCCGTAGATGTAAACACGGGTTCAGACACCTCGATGGCCGCCGGAACCAAGGCCAATTTCGCCTGCGCAAAAGCACTGCCACGTGCGTTGCGTGTCCGTGGGTTGGGGGGGCAGATCACGCTCGACCTCGCTCCAATGCCCAAGAAAGACCGGCGCGGTTTCGAAGCCGCTTTGCGATCTGCATTCAAGTCTGATCCGATCGAGACGATTCTGGCAGGATGGACCCCGTTGGGTCACTATGAGTTGCAACGCAAACGCGGCCGGATTTCCCTTGCGGAGGTGCTGAAATGAGCTGTCCGATCTGTCACGAACCAACGGTGTCTCAATTCCGTCCTTTTTGTTCGAAACGCTGTGCAGACATTGATTTGGCCAAGTGGCTGAACGGGTCTTACGCGGTTCCTTCGCAGCGTGAAGTAGACGTTGAACAGGATGTTTCTTCAACTGAAACTGAGATGACGCGCCCACATTGAAAAAATGTAAAAAAGCCTCTGGACACTGCCAGTAGCAAGTCATAGAACGCCTCCACCCAACGGCAGAAGCCGTATCCGTGCCCGGGTAGCTCAGGGGTAGAGCAGTGGATTGAAAATCCTCGTGTCGGTGGTTCGATTCCGCCCCCGGGCACCATTTATCCAGGATCAGATTGTAGCTAACAATCTGTTTTATAAGCCTTAAATGTAGACTGCGTCTGCTTGATTGAATGGGCAAGGGGCTGTTTGCTCCACAACTTGCTCCACAATTTGCTCCGCTCAAGATGTGTACTTCACATGGAAATGTTGGGGGTGTCCGAAAACAGTGTTGGCCCGCCATGCGGACAAAGCTGCCAATAATCCATCTTGTTGGAATGTGTGATAACGGCCCTGAGCAGTCCTTAGTGGCAAGTGCAGCGAACGATTGCTTGACCGCCCCACTTGCCATTCTGATCTTATACTGCCCCCTTGGCCTCTTCGAAAACCAGTTCAGGCACTACGACTTCCCAATTGGCGCGTTTAATCAGGTGATGAAAACGCTCATCGGCATCTTCCTTACGCCAGTGTATGATGGCCGCGATCTCGCCGGTGACAAATTTCGTGCCAATCGGGGGCGTAAATGCTCTTGCCATCCGCCCGAGGACCCGCCCTTGAATATCCTCGATCTGCCAGCGATCTCCAACACTGGCGAGCTTGATTGGCGCGCCGACCTGCGCTTCAGCGATCGCGTCATGAACAATGTGCCGATCACCTTGGCGCCCTGCAAATGACAGGTCGACCATCTTCATTTCTGGCGATTGAAAGAACCGGCGCGGGCCAGGGACTGTCGCCAAGTCGGGCACCACGTGCCGCTTGACGACGGAAGGTGACTCGGTGGGAAGGTATTCGTGATTGTCGTTACTCATGACGATCAAATTGCGCCGCGCACGTGTCATGGCGACATAGAACAAACGCCTCGGCGCGTCCTGATCTTCGTTTCGCGAGGGCCGCTCCCAACCACCATCCAGGATCACGACATCGTCGAATTCGAGGCCTTTCGCGCGATGCGCCGTCAACAACTTGAGGCCACGCTGCTCGCCCCATGAGTCTTTCGACCATTCAGCAAACCATTCGATCACGTCAGGGCTCGGAAGCGCTTTGCCATCAACTTCACGCGCAAGTTGGCCAAGTCCCTCGCCGATCCGGTCAGTCCAACGGCTCGTGGGTATCGCATTCAGAGTTTCGGTAAGGTCGCCCAAGCTGACCAAGGCAACGTGCCTCTCGCGCAGGCCACCAATGAACCTCCGCATCTCACGGGTGCGCCACACACTTGGCAAGTTTTCGTTCGCCATTTCGACTGGAATTCCATGCGCCTCGGCAAAATCGCGGACTGGCAGAAGCTTGCGCCAATCACGAGAAATGATTGCCGCGCCCTTCCAGCTCCAATCCGGGATCAGTTTTGACAGGCGGATCATCTCGTTGACCGCCGCAAGGGCCTGAGCGTCATTTCCGGCCGGGCAGCCAAGGATTTGGACCCGCCCCTGCGCAACCGGGTCGAGGCTTTCCATGATCCCCCCGGCCGGGTCCTTTTGCCTCGATTTGTCGACTGTAATCCCATGGCCAGTTTTCATACGTTCCCGAGATCCTTCGATCACGGCATTCGCTGCGCTGATGATGTTTTTCGACGAGCGATAATTGTCGGTCAGAAAGACCGGCTTGGCTGAATAATCCTGTTCGAATTGCCGGATGTGGCGCACCGATGCGCCGGCAAACGCATAGATATTCTGGTCGTCATCGCCGACCGCGAACAGGCTGATGCGTTGATCGGGGTCGTCGATACTGCGACCGGCCACCGCTGCGATCAAGGCGTATTCCTCGGGCCCAACGTCCTGATATTCGTCCACGAGAATCCATCGGAACCCTTGGATCAAGGTCTCTCGTAAGGCTTCGGCCTCGATTTTGTCCAGCCCGTCGCCACGCAAAAGACGTGCCGCATCGATCAGAAGCGTCTCGAAATCAGGCTCATCGGCCGTTTCCCGTCCGGCGAAGCTCGCGCCAATCAACCGCATGGCTAAGGCATGGATGGTCAAGACGGTCACAAAGCGAGCATCTTCGCCAATCAGCAGACGCAAGCGTTCCCGGATCTCGGCGGCCGCGTGACGATTGTAGGCGAGCACCAGTATACCGTTTGGATCTTCGCGCTTGATCCGGACCAGATAAGCGACGCGATGGACCAGCACGCGTGTCTTGCCCGACCCCGGCCCCGCGAGGACAAGGACATTGGTCTGTTCGCGGTCGTCACGCACGATCTGCTCTTGTGTCGAATTCACCAGATTGTCGACGATCTCGGCGTAAGACTGAGGTGTTGCCTGCCGTCTGAACTCCGAAATTTTCCCTGGCATCCAAGTTTTCATGAAGTCGGACTGATCCATTGCGAAATAGTCATGCGCGAGCCGCTGGGCCTGATCGATATCGTCGATACCTTTGCCCGCATATGCCGCCATCACGTGGGTCTGGATGGTTTGTTCAGTGTAGTGGTCTTCGAGCGGCGCGAAATGCTGGGTGGTAAAAGCGCCGCCCTTCTGATTGATGTGCAACGTCATGGCCGAGCGGAACACGGACAAACCCTTGCCCAGAGTCACCACCTGCTGTTCGTGCAACCACAGAAGCGCCCGGTCCATCAGCTTTGCAGGGTGATTGACAGATGTCCGCAATAGCGCATCGCTGTTGATTGCTGCAAGAAGGTCGCCAAGCGTGGTCTCGACGGGAACATCTTTCCCACGCAGGCCAGCCTGAACCTTGTTGATCAAGAATGAAACCAATCGCTCTGCGGCCTGCCTGCGAAGCTGAGCGGTCTGTTCGATTGTCCCCCATGATCTTTGCGTTCGCACCATTACACTGCCTTTAGACACCTTGCGCAGGCCAATATTGCCTCTGCCGCCATCCATGTCGCGGCCATCCTGCGCAATCCCACGGAGCAAACCCTCGACAATATCGGGCCGCACGGAGGCGTGTCCCCGCTCCCGCAGGTCCTGCGCCACTGAGGCCAGATGGCAGGGCACAGCCTCATTGATGTCCGCGTCTGGCGCGTGCTCTCTAAGGATCGCAATCAGGTCAGCTTCCAACCGGGACGCCGCTTGGAATCGTTTCGGCGAGGCATTCTCGACGCGCACATGCACGAAGATGGTGATGTTTGTATCATCTTTTGCAATCCCCAAGGCCTCGAGGTCCGCCAAAGCTTTGCGAACGCCCGACATCGTCAGCCCACTGACCCCGCAGAGCTCGTCCGTGGTGATGCCCTCTTCCTGCGGCGCGTTGATGATATGCTGCACGATGGCGGCCAGATCCTCGCGCCGCCGCTCGGTGATCTCAGCGGATGCAAGGATTTCACGGACCTCCTTCATGCTTCTTACTCGGAGCGAGGCGGGGAACACCTGCACCCGGTTTTCTTCGCGGTTCAGAAGGTGTGCTTCTTCCAGCCAGGCGACGGCCGTCTTCACTCGCGTATCGTCGGTATTGCTGTCCCGCTGGAAATCTCGCTCTTTCTCCTCATGAACGATCTCACCGGGTGTAGCGACTATTTCACCGCCTTTTCCGGTCCGAGCATCAAGGCGCCGAAGCGCCTTCAGGATCGCGCCGATTTCGTGCCGCGCGAGTCGAGAACGCGCGCTGAGGTTGAACTGACGATCAACGTCTTCGGTATTGAACAACAGGACGCAGTTTGCAGGTTCGCGGTCTCGCCCGGCGCGACCCGCCTCTTGCAGGTAGTTTTCCAGCGACCCTGGCACGTCCCCGTGAACCACCAGACGGATGTCCGGCTTGTCGACCCCCATCCCAAAGGCATTGGTGGCCGCGATCACGCGCAGATTGCCAACGCGGAAATCTTCCTGGATCTCACGTTTGTCATCGGCGCTGAGGCCCGCATGATAGCGTTCAGCGGCGATGCCTTGTTGTTTTAAGAACTCCGCCACGCGCTCGGTTGCGTTTCGGGTCGCACAGTAGACGACGGCCCCTGACACGCCCTCGCGCGGAAGCTGGGCTTCGATCGTGTCGAGGATATCGGTCATCTTGGTGGCACGCTGCGTTGGCAGCACCTGGAAGCTCAGGTTCGACCGCGATGCGCCACCGTCGATCAACACCAGTTCGGACCCCAAACGCTCTTTGAAATGATTGCGGATGTCTTGCACGACGTCTGGCTTCGCTGTCGCGGTCAAGCAAAGCACCGGAGCCGGTTCGTCGCCTGAGCTCTCCTTGATAAACCGCGAAACGTAGCGATAGTCGGGTCTGAAATCGTGTCCCCATTTGGACACGCAGTGCGCCTCGTCCAACACCCACAGCCCTATCTCGCGCTGTGCCAGAACGGACCGAACTGTTGTGCTGCGCAGTTGTTCGGGCGAAATCAAAAGGATCGCAGCATCCCCGAGCCGCACCTTGTCAAGCGCATCCTGACGCTCGGGCAATGACAATAGCCCGTTAATAGTCACTGCCGAGGAAATTCCGGCCCGAACCAGGCCCTGAACTTGGTCCGCCATCAGCGCCACAAGCGGCGATATTACGACGGTCAAGGCCCCGGTCTTGTCGAACCGAGACAGCGCGGGGATCTGGTAACAGATGGATTTACCCGTGCCCGTCGGAAGGATGCCCAACAAATTGTCGCCTTCCATGGCCGTCGCCACAATCTTTTCTTGAAGCGGGCGTCCGTTCTCGTCGATTGGTTCCGGGCGGAAACTTGGAAAACCGAACCATCGTTCGAGCGCACGAGTGGGATCATTGTGCTCTGCGCAATAGGCACAGTGCTGATCACGACAATTCGTATCTCTCAGGTCTTTGACCAGCCGTGCTGCGTCACGGAATTGCGCCCGCACCCAAGGCGGCATAACAGAATCCCCACCAGCGACCGAAATCCAGGCAAGGGCATATGCCATCGGCCAGCCCAGCCCAGTGTCCGAGAGCCGCTCGAGCAAGGCGTCCACCTGCGCGCCGCAGGCCAAGTCTTTAAGCAACTTCCGAATGGCCTCGTGCGCTTCTGCTTCTGTCGGGATAGGCGCCCCGCGCACGTCGCTGAACAACCGATCAAACCCGTCGCTACCGGGACCTCGGCAGCACAACCAGTGATAGGCCATCATCGTTTCTGGCGACAACGTGTTCAGCGATACCAAGGCGTCGATCTGATTGCGAAGAACCTCGAACACAAGACGCGCGTCGAGCTCGGGATCGTTGACGTGACCACTTTGAAGCCGCCCATCGCGGTAGTGCTTGACCAGATGATGGTAGGGATTGCGCGGGAACGCCAAGGGGTTGAGCCACAGCGTGTCAATCGGTCCGTCCGCGAGCTTTGCGAAGCGCGGCGAGACCGCCATGAGATGCGGCAGGTCATGGCGCAGAATATTGTGTCCAATGACATGTGCGAAACCGGCGCAAAACAAGTCGAGCTTTTCAAGCGCGGCCTTCGGATCGCCTTTACGATGAATTATCCCCTCTCCATCACCGTCTGGCACGGCTGCAAAGGCGAACAACTTGGCTTCCTGGGGATCAACCTCCAGATCAATCGACAGACAACGCGACAATACGTTGGCTTGTTCCCGCGGCATTTGAATATGCTTATTTCCCGGCGGAATAGCCTCGGGGCTTTCAAGTGGCTGTTGTTTGCCACGGCCAAGGGCCTTCGATATGCCGCGGGAAATTAAGTTTTTCATATTCGCAGGCTAATAATTATTCACAAGGAGCGGAACCTTCGGCGGCCATTTGACAAAATATGTTGTCCCGATGCCATGCCAAGTTTGCGAGGTGCGGCCAGTGTCTTTTTCTTCGGATTTGAAGATCTTCCCATCCGGAGCCAACAGCCGGTCGACAAAATCACTCGGCACCTCTATGTGAGACCGGTGCTGGCAGGTTTCAGACAGGTTTGTTGATCAAAGTTCGACTGTTCTCCGCCCCGCCGATCTTTTACGAATGCAGAATACCCCCGGTTCCCGCCCAAACGACAAATGCTGCGCTCATCCCCTAAGTCGCCTTTGGTCCCGAAACCGACCTCTGTGCGGCGCCCGGTCTACGATGCGCGCACATCCTGCATTCTCGTGCCGACGGTCGCTCCGCCGCCTACACCGCGCGCACCACCTTCCGGGATGCGCGGGTTAGACGACGGTTTTCGCCGGGCAGAAAGGGTGGCCTCCTGTCTCATGAATTGATCAACTGGACAGGAAACGCCGAGGAGCTCTGGAACGCTGCTGAGCGTTCGGAACGCCGAAAGAATGCAAGAGTCATCCGCGAACTGCGCCCATCCCTGCCGCGCGAGCTACCGCTTCCCGAGCAGGCCCGGCTTGTCCGCGGCTTCTGCCTCTGGCTTCGCGATGAATACGGCGTTGCCGTTCAAAGTTTCGCTTGCCTAATTTGACCGGCCCAGATGGTCGGAGGCTCTTCGTGGAAGTGCGGCACTTTAGATTGTAGGCCTATTTGAAGTAAATATAGGTACGGAGCATTGTTGGGCTACGTCAGCCAACGTAAACGCCAGGGAATAAGGGCAATACGAAAGCCAGTTAACCAGATGACAATTGAAGAACTATTGGTCGATTAATCTCATTGTCCGAGCAAAACCTACCCAGCGAGCTTCAGCGCTGCTTTCGTTTGACCGAGATAATGCATCCGGAATGCTTCGGGTGCCGTGCTGGTACATCACGAGCCATCGCATCCACATTTCCAAGGTGTCGTAGTGCCCCGCTGTTCAGCAACACGCCGCGCCCGGCATCATACCGACGTTGCCCAAATCCGCTGGCAACGCATTCCCAGTTTTCCTTGGCCGCTGCGCTGCGGAACCTCGGCAGGTCGTGCGGGTCATGCCGTCCAGGAGTTGCTGCGACGTGATCGTGTTTCTTTGAATTACTTTGGTGGGTTAAATGGTGGGTCACTTGTGTTGTGCCAGGTTGCTGAACAGTACCGGTTGTCGGCCTCGGCTTTGGGCGCATGATTGTCACGACGCCTTGTGGCTTCGGATGTCCTGGGACGGCCACGTGAGTTGCCGTAGGTTTTGGTGTCAACTGTGGAACCTGGCCAGGAACCGCGGTGGGAACCTGATTGGGGGTTGCGGTTGGGACAAGCGGTGGCGTCGCTGTAGTGCCGCTGGGTTGCGGAACACGGCCTGGCACTGCGACTGGTATTTGGTTGGGTGTCGCTGTTGGCACAAGGGGCGGCACAGCCGTCGGGCCAGTAACTTGAGGCGGAACCTGGCCAGGGATAGCTATCGGAACTTGATTGGGAGTTGCAGTCGGAACTTGCGGCGGCACCGCGGTAGGACCGGTAGCCAATGAGGGAACCTGATTTGGAACAGCTGTCGGAACCCGGCTTGGTGTCGCGTTTGGTGTCAAAGGCGGAACTAGGGTCGGCGCTAGGACCGGTGTGGGAACCTGACCTGGAACCGCTATTGGTGTCGCAATAGGAACCTGACCGGGAATTGCGTTCGGGACCGCGCCCGGCGCAAGGACTGGAACAGTAACTGATGTGGGCGTTTGCTGTGTTCCTTTAGGCGGCAACTGATTTGCCACCGGCTGCGTTGGGCCGGTAATTTGATTGCCTGCCCCTTGCCCACCGGCCTGCCCACATCCTTGGCTCGACTGGTGCGGATTCCCTACGCCACGGCACCACCCAAAATGATTTCCCTGCGCGACGACCTGCGTAGCGGCCAGCTCTGCGACCAAACAAGCTGCGGTAAGTAAAACAATGCGGTTCCGTTTCATAACATCCTCACCAACTTGTTGTCAGAGCAAGATACGCGCCAGGATCGCCTGAGTCGGTCAAAGGGCCATCTCTCAAAGGGACACCGACATATCCGGACAGGAAAAGGTTTTGCTTAAACTCAATGTCCAACCCAAGACCTGTCGATGCCAGTGTAGCATTGTCAACTTCAAAACTCGCAGGGTCATTGTTCGAGATGTAACCCACGTCGAAAAAGGCAAAGGGCGTTAAGCGATGTATGCTCTGGGAACTGGGGAAGTAGGAATGAGACACTTCGAAAATCGCGGAAATCCCGGAATCACCATCCACTTCGTCAAAACGATATCCGCGCAAAGCATAACGATCACCAAGGAAGTACTCTTCGACAGAGGGCAGCCGGTCTGTTGTGTACTGCCCCCAAATCTCGGTGCGCCAAGCTGTGTTGGGCGACAAGCCCGTTAGTGGGCTTTCGTATCCGATGCCGCCTCGTAGATGCCAGAACGAAGAGTCCCCGTCGTCAAAATTCGCGTCTGTCGTGTCGTTGTCATTGTCACCAAAAGATAAGGTTAGCCCCGCTTCCAGAGCTTGTCCCTTTGGATAGTTTTGCCCGTAAAGATATGTAAGGCCAACGACACTCGCGTCACTGGATAGTGGTACGCCACCACTGACTGAATCCGCTTTTGAAAGGCGATAGTCCAGCAGAAGATATCCATAACGGGCCACATCTCGGATCACGGGGTAACCCATCGCGACTGTGAAGTTCTCGCCGTCAATATCTGTTCTCGCAAAGTCCCCTGAGAGGTCACGTTTTGCGTTTATGTTCCCGTAGAAGATCTCACCGTACAGACCATTGCTGTTCAGCGGCGTGCGATAGGTAAGAGCGCCCCATAAAGAGTGCTCATCGTCCTTGTCCCAATTGTAGTTGCCTGATCCCTCAAATCGCAGCAAATCCCCGACGGTCAGCGTTGAATAAAACTCTTGCACGACATAGAAGCTGAGCGCTTCTCCAAGCTCACGCGGAGGGTTGTCGAGTGTCGCACTCCCGGCTTGTTTGCGCAGAGGCTCTCCCAATACTCTCAGCCGAGCACCAGCCTGATCCGGGTAATCAAGTTCGGTCGACAACTCCAAGTCAGGTATGTCCTCGGCTAGCATAACCGCCCGCTCAAATCGTTTCAGCGTTATGGGATAGGAGGTGGTGAGGGGCTGAAAAATCTTCTCTAGGGTTTGGAACGTACGAATATCTACGCCTTCAATTTCGATGGTTTGAATGCGCCCTTCATCAACAATTATGCTCTGCCCATCGGGGCCGGGCCAGGCCTCAGCCAAGAAGTAACCGTCTTCTCGGTAGATCTGCGTGATCGTTGATGCGACATCCACCGCTGTAATGCGCCCTGACCGATCAAAAGCCAACTGACCGGCAAAAGTTAACAGCTCATCCGTATCATATACCGTTACGCCGCTGACAGAGTGCTGTGATGCGATGTCCCAGGTTTGGGCAATGCTGTATTTTGGAACTGCAACAAAGGCCACTAAAGTGCAAATGATCGCAATTACAACCGAATTGGATACGGGCATTATCGATAACCTTAAGGTGACTGAGCATGTTGAAGCCCAATGTTATTACATGGTTCGCATGTGTGAACCTGACGCTATTCGAATATATTGATGGGTGATGTTTTTTAGAAACATATCGAACAGAGCGCAGATTTACTTAATATGCTGCACATAAGACGGCACTCATTTACACAACCCCGCTTTTCAACCATGCAGAGTAGAGAACTAGTAGGACAGTCCTCACAACTCCGGTTGCTCAAAAACATAAAGCCGCGATTTCTTGGCGTCGTCTGTCAGGATATAGAGAAGCCCTTTGGTCTCATCGAGAGCGATCCCTTCGGGATGTTTAACTTCCTTTTGTTTGGCATCTTCTGTGAACGTCAAACTGATAGATTTTACGGACTTGGACTCTGGATTGTAGACGAAAATTTGACGGCCTTTGTCACTTACAATCCAAAGAGAACGTGAAGACGGGGACCATGCTAGGCCGCTCAAATCCAGTTCATCGTTATCTACACGCTCGGAGATAAAACCTGCATCGCGGGCTAAAGGAATCATCTCAACGATTTCATCTAGCTCTGGTGATACGACCATTAACAACCTTGGTTGTCCCTCAATGCCAACGAAGACCCGCCCGGATTCCGGGTCAACGGCGATACCTTCGGGTCCCTTATTCAAAGGGTTGCCGACGAGTAATTCAGCGGCGGTCGGGTAACCTTTAAGAGATGCGAGAGGTATTGTCGTCAGTTGAATGGGGTCAGTTGGGTGAACGACTAGGATTGATCGGTCAGTTTCTTGAAGCACCAAAACAGACCCATCTTTTCGAGGTGCAACACCCTCCAAATCTGATCCTGCCAATGCTGGCAACTTGAAAGAGTTTCCTAATACCCCGTCGACTCCGAGTAGGTGCAGTTTAGGTTCGGCATCACTTACAGACCACAAGAAGCCTTCAGTGTTAGACATTGCCAAACCGGAAGGCTCTGAAAATCCCTCTGATTTGTCTGCCACCTTGAATTTATCGACCAGAACCAAACCAGCACTTTCGGCGTAGGCAAAATCGGTCCAAGGCAAGAAGGCTGCCGCAACCAAGCTGGCCGTAAAAGCGAGTCGTCTAAGTTTGCAGAAACACCGTGAAATTGTAGGTTTTGACGGAAACACTTTGTTTTCTGCCATTCAATTTTCTCGCGCTTGGACCATATCCTTGTATCAGCGTTCGTATCACAGTCCGGACGCGATGTCCGAAGAATGCACGGTAATCTCTTTACCTGATCCCGCCTGTTGCGATTGAATTGAATAGGGCACGATGTGCCTTTGGTGAAGCGTAAGCCTTTGGCGTGAGCAGGAAGGAAGACAAGTTGAATACGACCCTCACATTTGTGACCGTGTTGTTGATGCTGCTGTTGCCAGGTGCTGCGGTGTCACAAGTCGACCCTGCGACGATGCTGGCCGGGGCTTCGGAATCGGAAATTCTCATCGAACGCCAGTGGACGCAGTTTCGTGGCAAACAGGAACTGTATTTCTTTACTCTCGATGTGATCGTCACGATCATTCTGGCTGGCTTGATCGTCTATCATCCGGTGAGACGTAAAGCCCGTAGAAGTGTCAGCGATATCGTCATGCCGCGACTGTTCTTCCTTTATGCGCTTGTCGGCATGGCGGTTGGGTTTCTGGTCGTACAGCACGGATCGATGATCGGGTTCGTGATTTTTGGAATAGGAGCTCTGTTAAGGTTCCGATCAAATATGGATGACCCGGTCGACACGGTGGAAATGATTATAGTCACCGTGCTTGGGCTGGCGGTAGGGCTGGGCTTACCCTTGATGGCCACACTGGTGGCGGTTGTATGTTGGTGTTTCATTTGGCTCGGTGGGCGAAACAAGGGCGTGGAAATTTCGCTCAAGGCTTCAAACGAAGAGCACTCATTGAAAGTCAGCGGGGACATTGAAGCCATGGCCGCAGACGCTGGCTGGAAGCTGGTCAGAAAACACCACGTCCCCGGAAAGTCTCGCGTCTCATTGCTTTTCATCACCTCGGGAGGGCTTTCAGAAGCCCGGATAGAAGAGATGATAAACGATCTGGTCCCTGATAAAGTTGAGCTGAAACTCAACCTCTAGTCATTTCACAAGGTCCAAACGTTTCAACACTGCATTCGGGGATCTGATCTCTTCCGGAAGCGACTTGAAATTTACCGACCTTTCGAAGTCAGGTCCTCGATATACTGCTATCCCAAATTTTCCGTTTGGCTGGAACGTAACATGAGTGAAGCTGTGAGGTGATCTGGCTTTTGATCCGATAAGCCGTCGCGGGCCACCTCCCAAACAAGCTTGGGAGACGTAAGTAACACCATCTTTCCAACCCGGATAGAAGGCATGATGGTGGCCTGACAGATGCAGAACCACACCGCTTTCCAAATAGATTTTTTCAAGTGTTGGGTCACCGATGATTTCGCGTTCACGCTTGATCGCGAAGGGCCAAAGTGGGAGGTGACTGAAAGTGACAATCGGGTCTCCACTTGTACCCAGTTCCACAAGTCGGTCCTGCTGATCGCCGGACAGCGGCCCTAGGGTCGTAGCATCCAGAGACGCAAACGTAATGCCTTGCATCTCAAATGCGTAGAAGAACGGGTAGTCATCTGAAACCAGGAAGTCGACGTCTGGCTTTCTCGGCGTCCATTCCTCTGCGTATATTTTTCTTTCACGCTCGAACCCTCGGTAAGCGGAGGCGTCATGGTTTCCCGGCGTGACCGCAAACGGAATTCCGGCAGCCGTTAAAGGATCTGATACCGCCTCATGAAACGCTTTCCACATTTCCCTGACCTGTTTGTCGGACAAGTTGGGAATGCGCTGTCCCGCAACCATATCTCCGGTCGAAATAACCAGATCTGGATCAATCTCGACTATCCGCTCAATCGCCTTGTCGACGCGGGCATCGTATTTTACCGAACCGTAGCTTCCGTTCAGATCCGATATGACGATGACATCCAATGCCGCGGCCTTGCAGGCTAGCAGAGCTGTCCAAATGCACGCCGCAAAAAGGGTAGAAAGGTTACGGGTCACTACAGTCTAAGGCCTCTTGCTCGGCGTCGCTTGTCAGAAAAAATGCGGCGGGATCCAAATCGAATATCAATTCACCATTTGAACAATTGCTCTGGAGGATGGACGTTGCCAGCGCGGTATTTTTGACGACTTGTGCAATCTGACTGTCTGACAGCCCAAGGCTTTGCGACAGCCAGTTATAAACCGGGCCTTGAGTTTGAAGCTCACTATTCAGCGCAACCAAGCGTCGGTATGTGCTTGGAGAGAAATGCCGCATTTTCTCTAGCATTTGAGTAGATTTCGCGAAGTTGGCATACTCAACCCGCCCACCAGCATCGTTGTCGTTTAGATTGCTGCGACGGATCAATAATGCGTCGGCGGGAACGTCTCCATCGTTTGGCTGATGGTGCTTGGCCTTCCTATGCTTCAGGTCTCCGTCTTCGACCCAATACCAATAGGGTGTGAAGTCTATGTTTCCTACGCGGTCCTGCTGGCTAAAGATGAAATCTAGGAGAACAATCTCGGTAAGTTCTTGCATCCAAAATGCCATCTGTTGGTCGCTGACATCGGGGCCGAGATCCTTGTTGATCATCCGGTCTCTTCGACCTTCTCTGACGCCCTCTGCGATTGCCTCTGACAATGGTTTTGAAGACCGCAAAGCTAAGAAAGCGGGCGTTTCCTGAAAATCGCGGTTCTGACCTTTCCCCCAACCAGATTTACGGGTGCCGTTGATTTCCGAGCCGTATCGATGCCCAGGGCTATCAAGCAGCACGCCGTATATTTGCGTTCGATCCGATGTGAACAGATCATCTGTCGGTTGGTATGAGTTCGGGTCGGCATCCGCAGCTGCGAAGACCCGCCAGCCTTCATGGTTCATGCGCCCGCCATGAGAGCCGCCAGAAATCGCAAGGCCAGGCTCTGCGACCTCGGAAAAATGCGCCTGGGCGTCCATGCTACGCCAAACGGCGACTGGAACTTTGACAGTCGTGTCGAAATATCTGGAGAAATGATAGTAAAGCAGCGACGAGGTTGAAAACGTTCCACTGGTGCCCTTTTGGTTCATGGTGGACTTGAACTTAGCCACCCTGTCCTTGGCCAGATCTTTTGCCGCCTTCCCCTCCTTGCAAGCGTTTCTCTCGAATTCAGAACGGTTCCCCACGTAAGGTCCTTCCGAAATATCGTAGACGGCCATTCCTGGGCTGGTACTCCAGGTTTTTGGGCAAATAGCAATTTCGGAGGCATAGAAATCGATCTCGCAATAGGTTGTTTCTTCCTCAAGATCGCTGTTCTTATACTCGCCCATTGGAATTTTTTCGATCCGAATACAGCGTTCAGTAACGCCGTTGGGACTATCAAATGTCGTGGCTTCACCTAGAACATCGTCGTTCGCCCATAAGGCGGTGGGTGCAATGAAAGCAAGTGACCCCAGAAGGCTGAACTTCATTTGGATAGTCCTCCCAATATCATTTGGGGCAAATCGCTGCCTGTTGTTCGGTGGAGATTTTCAACTTGGGGTCGACGCTGAAGTTGGAGAATTTTGAGTCTATCCACTGGTCGCACCCGCCTGAACATGGGGCCCCGTTTCGGGCATCATCCCAATATTCCTTGGCCCTTTCTTCCGTCCAACCGCAAAACTGAACGAGCGCCATTGCCGACAATGCACCCGAGGAATGAACGCCCCACATGCAGTGTACAAGGACAGGGCCCTTTCCGGGGTTTTCAATCACCTCGTGTATGGACGCCATGACAGCACTGGGTCGGGAGGATCTGGCGCTTTGATAGTCAAAGGATCCGTTTCCACAACTGGTGCGACCGTATTCAGTGTTTTTGCCAAAGTCGGCATAAAACCCGATTGAGAACCCTTCACCACATAGAGTTTCGCGTTGACCTTCACTTAGGCCCGTTCGCTCCTTGTCGCCGCCTTTGAAACCAGAGCGATACAATACTCCACTTAAGACTGGGCGAAAGAAAGCGACACCATCAACACCGCCGTTGCTACCCTTTGAAAGCAATTGACTGTCGCTTGGGCCACCGTTTCGACTGGTCACGTCAGAATTGGCAGCGGTTGCGAGAACACCAATGAATATGAGGGACATCAAAAACCGCATGCCAGCTCCTTCCTATTTTTCAGCCTGTTATGCTCAAACTCTTCCCACTTAGTAGCCTTTTGGAGCGGTTCATTATTGGCAGCTATATCGAGTGGACGATAATCTTTCCGCCGTGAAGCATCAAATCGGCCACACCAGATTGATGATAAAGACGACAACGAAGTAGGCCAGAAAAACTTTCCAGTTCCATTGGTGCTTGTTTTCTTCGTTTATCACGCCGGCCGATTTCAATGCCAGGTTTGTGACAACTAGAGCGGCAATGATGACCGCCGCATGAGCCAGGTCGAAATGCAAACTAAAGCTCCCTTTCGCAGATGTTTGATTGATGAAAATGTGTCAGCAGTCACCTGATGGCAGCATAGTCACATCTGAGTACCTTCCCTCAGACGTCGTTATCCGAGCACAGGCACCAGTATCCTTGTTAAACCAGTACGAGGTCAGCCCTTCACTGCGGATGAGTTCAAATCCGAGACTCTGGATGCCCATTTCAGCTTGGCCCGCTCTTGCCCCTTCAAATGACGAAAGATCGCTGGAGCTGCCCACAGTTGGTGCACTTGCATCCACTGATCCGCCACTGTCGTCGCATGCTGCAAGCACAGTAATACACGCCGTGCCGATCACCAATTGGACCTTGGTTTTCATCTGTTTTTCCCTCGCTTTTTTTGGACTTGTGTTCCAGGGTTTCTGATTGATCACCTATTCAATTCCGAAAATGACGTTGTAGTCGACGGAAGAGTTGCTGCGATTGATAACCTCCACAACATGATCACCAGATTGCCAAAGCTGTCCTCGATACTCCTTGTCCGCCGACATCAATCCCAACAGTTCAGAACCATCGGGGTTGCGAATAACGTAGTCCAAGGAGCCATTTCGCGGAGCAACGCGAACGTAAAGGAACTGTTCGCTTTTGGCACCGAGAACATATTGCTGTGACGCTCCGGGCGCGAGTTCACCAACGAGTTCGGCGCCGGTGGAACCACCATCGAATTTGACACGTTGGCTACCGGTAGAACCGGCGGCGCCTGCCACTGCTCCACCGCCATCATCCATCGCCTCGACAACCGCCATTTCGCCGATGTTTCCATCCTTGTACGCGATGCAGCGCCAAAGTGTTCCACCTGCGTCTCGCAGCATGACGAGCGTACCCGCCTCTGAGAACTCTGAGCTTTCAATCGTTCCGGATTGACCGTCTGGTCCACCAACCTGCCGCAAGTGGTCGATACACGCGTCGTCTGCTTCAGACATTGCAAACGAAGCCGTGCCTGCGATTGCGAACATCGGTGCGAGGAATTTAAGTACAGCGAATTTCATCAGATGGTCCCTTGCTGGCTAATCCTTAGAGTTTTGTTCCCTACAAAGCGGAACCTCACTTAGTTACTCGTAACTTTGACAGAAACTCGTCGCATGCCTGTGCGCTGCCGACGATCTCGCCTGTCGTTTCAATTCCTTGCAGTGACGCCATCTCGGAATTAACGCGATTGAGGATCTGATCCGCTTGCTCGGCGGTGATCAGATTCTCGGCTTGTGCTCCTTTCAATGTGGTGCAGACACCGGCGGACAAGCCAGTCGCAACGCCGACACCTATCGCGGCACCGCCACCCATGGTCATCGCCCCAACCACGCCGAGGGCGAGCCCGATCACAATACCCAAGATCACTTTTCCCATGTTTTCCTCCCTTTTGGTGAGAATAAGCGCGGCTTTCACTACCGGCGCAAACCATGTGCCCATCTGCAAATCAAGACCAGCGCTAACAGGTTGAGCACCGGTGCGAGCGCCGCGAACCACGGTTTGGCCGACTCTGAGATCGAGTCCGCTACAAGTATCCAAGGTAGTCCCAACGGCAGAAGGAACACCCCGGACAAAGGGTCTCTTTCCTGTCCCAACCAGCCAAATGTGCCCGTCAAGAATGCAATCAACGCCAACAGGTAAAGGATCGCGAATACAATGATAGTGGTTCTACAAACCAAGTCGAGCCTCAGCAAATCAAGCCAGTGCTACGCAGCCGTTTTCGGCTACGCAGCAGACTGGTCACAATGCGCCTTCGTCGCCCAGGAACTCGATACCAGCTGTCGTGCCATCACTGTAAGCAATGCAATTCCAAGGAGCACGATCCTCGCCAACGCCTACAGTGACCTGTGTCCCCGCCTCGCTAAACGCGGATGAGAGCACCACGACTTGCGAATTGTTCGTTGTGCTGGCTACATCTCGCAAACACGCCTGCTGAGCGGGTGTGAGTTCGGCGGACGCACTGGATGTACTCGTATCGTCGCAGGCCGCAAGCAGTGCGAAACATGTCGCGCCTGCAATCATAACCTTCTTGTTAGTCATTTTCTTCTCCCTCTGGTTCCTTTGAAATTTGTGAAATTGGATGCGCATGTTTGAAGCTTTGGCGTCTGTGCAGCCAACAGAACACACCTCGATCCTTTGACTACCTTTCCCAAAAACTTGCCGCGGGGGGCTTGTGGGGCAGAACGACATTACGTTGACTACCGAGGCCGCCAACAACGTGTGATGGCCGTATGACGTCACTGGTAAAAGCTAGAGCGAACTTGGGAGAGAGGGCGAGTACGTTAAGTCTGAGCATCGTGTTCTCCCAAGCCAGATTATTGTGAAGTGCCTTCCGACCGCCGGCACTCACTCCAGCAGTCGGAAGGGCCCGGTAGATCGGGCGACAGCGACAACAACGGAGGTAAAAAAAAGTTGTGTCGAATTCGTATGTTCGAATATATTTTTTCATAAATCAACATTTTTTCCGCGCGTAAAACTCTTTACGCTCTCGTACGATAGGCTTCTGCTTTCAAACAAAAAGGTAAGTGGGAGTACCCAGAGGGGAGAGTGTGTTCTCCTGAGCGGCGAAATGTTTTGAGACCGCACAGAAACTGAGAAAGGAATGAAAGATGGGATTCGGTGAAGCAGTTAAAACGTGTTTCTCGAAATACTTCCAGTTCTCCGGGCGGGCTATACGCTCAGAATACTGGTGGTTCTTCTTGTTTGTGGTTCTCGTAAGTGCCGTTTTTGCCGGGTTGGATTCGATCCTGTTCGGGACAAACCCCGAAACAGGCCAAGGATCTCGGGTTCTGTCCTCTGTTTTTCAACTGGCCGTTCTCATACCAATGCTAGCCGCCGGTTGGCGGAGACTGCATGATACAGGACGACCTGGTTGGTACTTGCTGCTGCCGATGGCGCTCAGCATTACAACGCTTTTTGTTATGCTGGGTGGGGTGGCGTTCTTTTCGGTATTGGAGCAAGGGACCGAAAACCCCGATGCATTGCGAGGACCCGCGGCAGTCCTAGGCTTGACCGGTATTGTCGTTGTCTCAATTCTGCAATTCGTTCTGTCCATTCTGATGATCTGGTGGCTGACACGACCTTCCCAAGAAGGCGCAAACGAATACGGCGCACCTGCTTCCTGACCTCGCTGTGGGGGCAACAGGTCGGAATCTCTGCTGAATGAAAGTGCAAACCGCAACACCATGGAGAGAGAAAATGAGTTTCAGACCGATTTCCATTGGAACGCTAATGATGGCAATGGCGACCACAGCATCGGCGGAGTGGTCGTTCAGTTCCGGGCCTAATCCCAATGCATTTATTCAGACCGGAAACATGACGCTGGAGCTTCAGTGTAACCGTATTCGCTTTGCTCCAGCTGGATATGAGGACAGCAAGGACATTGCGGAGAAGCAAGGGCTTTCCATTCGTTTTTTGAAGAACGGCACCACCGAGGTTGGGGCATTTCAGGTTGGCGCTGAAAACGCTGTGTTGCAGATCGTTGACAATTATCCCGTCGAGATCAGTTTCAATAGTCAGCAGGACTATGGTTTTGTATTGGACCAGCTTGCGGCCAATGCATCGGTTAATTTGTCGATGATTGATCAAGATGTCAGCTATGGAATCTTCGACTTAAAAGGTTCCAGCGCGGCAATTCGGTCCCTTCGTTCTGAATGTGCTTCGGATGCCAGCCAGGGAGCCTCCTACGAAGCACCCGAAGGCATCGTCTATTGTGGAGGCGGAGCGATAGAACGCGTGATCGAACCCATGATTTTGGAAAACCCGGAGGGGGAGTGGGACGCACGAGTAACGGTCAACGGCGAGTTAATCAGAGCCATGACGGCCTACAGTTACTTCGGAAACTCCGAGCCACCGGCCGGATTTGTCGTCGCCTTGCTTGGGGAAGACAGGTCCGAATTTCTGATTTTTAGCGAAGGCTCGGTAAACTGGCTGGAGTACGGGGACTACAGGTATGATCAGTGCAATTGATGCCACCCTCCAACCAGCTTCCCAAATAGTGCGCCAGTCGAAAGGTTTGGTTTCCGCGATTGTACTTGCTTCGGGCCTTGTTTGGACCTCACCAGCTGTCGCGGCTGATGTTTCGCAACTTCCGCCCGGGTTTGCGGGCCCGTGAGGCAGTATTGTCGAAGTCGATTATTATAAATGGGTTTCTGACCGCTAGAGAGGCCGCTGCGAGACCACTAGAGACCCGCCCACTGGTGCTGAGACGACCGCTGGCGAGTCTCGTTCCGGGGGCTGACGGGGGTCGCTGGTGCTGGCGGGTTGGGGGTGTCCGCTACTCAAAAATAGAGCCGACGCTTGGCCGGGTCAGTTGGTGACGGCGAGGATCGTCACTCCGTAATGTGGTGGTCAATAGTATTCTAGAAAGCGCCTCATTTTGCTTGTTGGGGCTTGCGCCTGACAAAGCGGGAGAAAAGCCGGCCGTCGGTTACAGCAAAGCCAAGGGCAATGATGGCGAACCCGACCCAAGCCTCTGGCTCCATCTTTTCACCCAGGAATGAAACGCCAAGGCCGATAGCGAACGGTGGAATCAGTAAGGTTACCAAAAGAAGGTTGGCAGCACCTGCGCGCGCAAGGATTGCGAAATAGAGAACATAGGCCAGTGCTGTTGATAGTGCGGCCATCCCAAGAAGCGCAGACCATACGCCAGAAGACAGAGCCAAGTTTGGGGGGCCATCCATCACGAGAACAATCGGGATCATAAGCACTGTGCTGCCGATCAGCATACCAAGCGCATTCACCAGCGGTGGTTGGCCCGAAAGAGCAGTCCTGCCCCATACACCGGCAAATGCATAAGAGAGCGTCGCCCCAAGAATAGCCAGCTGTGCCAGATTGCTCGGATTGAACTCGGTCAATGCGCTTGGCCCCATAATGAAGGCCACCCCCAAAATACCCAGTGCAGCACCTGCTATCTTCTTCGGAGTCAAGGGCTCGTCCTTAAGAAGCAAACCCGCCACGACCGCTGCAAACATTGCTGTCGTAGCATTTAGGATTGAAGCCAGCCCGCTGTCGATTTGCGTTTGCCCCCAGAAGATCAGCGAGAACGGAATGGCATTATTGAGCGCCCCCATTACGAGGTAAGCGCCCCATGCCCGAGGGGTGCGTGGAACACTCAGTCCTTTGAAAAAGACGATTAGCGCAAGAATAGGAACCGCCCAAAAAACCCTGTGCAATGTAATTGTAAGTGGTGGCACCTCTGACAGGGCTACCTCACCAAAAAAGAACGACCCGCCCCAAACCGCGGCGAGCAAAAGCAGCATGACGCTGGCTGTAAAATCCATTGCTGGCATGGGTTGGTTTGTCATGTCTTCTGCTTCCGTCACTAACTATTACCTAACGGATTAGCTTACGTGACCGCGACACCGCGACCCGTTTCTTGCGGAAATCCAATACAAAGCCAACTTTCATCTATCCAATTGTGAACGGCTGCGTTCACCTATCGGTGGAGTGCCTCAGCAATCATTTCTGCAAGCCTTTCGGGCTGATCTACGCTCGCCCAGTGAGTGGCGTTTTCGAGAATAATCCGATCCATCTTGTTTTCTTCCAGCCACCGGACGGTGCTGTCCGGACAGTTGTCAGGATTGTAGAGATAAATCACATTTGCCGCGCTTTGCAAAAGCTCGCCGGGCACGCAGCCTGTTGAAAAATGCCGTGCGTCGGTGCCGAGTTGCCACAGCGCCAGAGTATAGGCCTTCGATACTTCATTATGATACCGTCGGATGATCGGTGCCGTTTTCGCCATTTCATCAAGCCGCTCAAGAAACGCTGCACGAAACGCAACCGGATCACTGTAGTCCGCGGCAGTTCCAGAAAAATAGGCATCCTCGGCGGTGATATTACCCTCTAGAGAAATAATGGTTGTCAAAGGACAGTCGGCCCTTTTGGCGGCCAGGGAGGCTATGATTGAAGCAACCGAATGAGCGACAATGATCTCAGCTCCGTGCTTGATCGCTTTGTCGGCGACGGTTTGTGCAAGTGCTTCAAGAGTTGTTGCCTTTGCCAGAGGCTGAGCGCCAAATCCCGGAAGATTGATGGGTAGCAAACGATAGCTGTTGGCGAGGTGGGTGTCAGCCAAACCTTCAAACATGCTCGCATTGTCACCAAAGCCTGCAACACAGAGAATGGCGGGTCTTTCATCGTTCACTTGACTGGGGTGTTTGGTCATTTTGGCTTCCAGAGCATCGTTTGCAGACATTAACACGGCTCCGCAGTATTCGACAATTTGGGCTCACTCCCTGGTTTCGCCGCCTGAAGCGCGAACTATGGCTCCTGATTTCCCAACGTCCGTGCATTGAACGACATGACACAAGATCAAAGACTTGACCCGATCCTCCTATGGCCGGTCTCGATCAGCCGATCACAACGGTATTGCCGCGCGAGCATCGGGCCGAGCTGAGCCCAAAGCGGGCTGAAATGTGCTCGCAAAAAATGAAGTGCGGCGATAGACATTCTCTTGAGTGGTCCAACCCATCACTAAATGCATTCACCGCCATCGATAACCAAGGCTTGCCCAGTCATAAAAGCGGATTCATCTGAAGCTAGATAGACGATCCCATGGCCAATCTCTTCAACTGTCGCCCACCGGCTCATAGGGATCGCCTGCTCGATGTAGCTTTCCAGTTTGGCACGGCCACCCATCTGCTTCTCGAAGCCTGCATTGAAGGGGGTGTCCACAAATCCTGGACAAAGGGCATTGAAACGGATTGCATGGACAGCGTAATCGGCTGCCATCTGCCGGACCATCGCAACAGCTGCGTGCTTTGTGGTCGCATAGGCGATCATACCCCGGTCGTATTGAACGCCAGAATTGGAAGCAGTGACGATCACGCTGCCTCCACCTTGTGATTTCATATGGGGGACGGCTGCACGCGCGGCAATGAAGTGGGCGCGGACGTTCAATGCCCAAGAAGCATCCATTCCAACCGGTTCCACTTCTTCCAGCGTTCCTTCGATCTGTAACCCAGCATGAGAGTGCAACACGTCGAGCCGACCGAAGTTTTTAACTGCTTCGTCTATGGTTTTGGTAAGGGCATCGTCATCGGTTACATCAAGCTGTAAGGCAGATGCTTGATTTCCCTGTGCAATGATCTCGGCCACAGTGGCGTCAGCAAGTGTTGCATCGCGATCCGTTACCATGACATGCGCACCCTCTTGCGCCATTGCCATTGAACCCGCCCGACCAATTCCTGATCCCGCGCCCGTCACGAGCGCGACTTTACCTGCAAGCCGCATGTCACTTGGCTCCTTTATTTAACTATTCGATTTTGAGGCGCCTCGGCGCAAAAGAAGTTGCGCTGTAACGAGAAGCAAGAGCGACGCGCCCATAACCATAGTGCCTATGGCATTGATCTCGGGCGTTACGCCGCGCCGGATGGATGAGAATATGTAGATTGGCAGGGTTGTTTCTGAGCCAGCTACGAAGAACGCGATGATGAAATCATCAAATGAGAAAGTGAAGCTGAGCAGGAAGCCCGCCAAAATTGCCGGGGCTATCAACGGCAGTGTCACCTGCCGAAAGGTGCCCCAGGGCGTCGCAAAGAGGTCCGCCGAAGCTTCCATGAGCGCGCGGTCCATACCCGATAGCCTTGCACGTACGATGATTATGACCAGCGCCATTGTGAACATGGTGTGCGCAGCGACAAGCGTGGGCATCCCCATGGAAAGTTGCGGGGGATTTGCTCCATCGGGCCATAGGCTGGCAAGAACTGGGTTAAGCCAGCCGAATACGGTAACCAAGGCAATGAGCGTCGCGATACCGATGACGATACCGGGTATCATTATCGCAACATAAATCATCGCGTCGAACAAAGTTCGGAGCCATCCCTTAACCCCTTGTAAAGCGATGGCAGCCATGGTTCCGAGAGTGGATGCGAGGCAAGCAGTTATGAATGCTGCAAGCAGACTGGTCTCGAGCGCGTCCATAACAAATGGGTTGTTGAGCGCTTTGCCATACCATTGGGTCGAGAAACCCATGAACTGGCTTGCGTGTCGTCCGGCATTGAAGCTGAAAAGCGCGATGATGCCGATGGGAATATAGAGAAAAAGGTAGACGCAAATCGCGTATAAGCGCATCGGATCCTCACATCAGCGAGACATCTTCGCGCTGGCCACCCAGACGCGAGATGAATTTCATGTAAATTGAGACAGTGACAAGCATTACGACAACCAGAGTCATTGCGACCGCCGATCCGTACGCCCAGTTTCGAGACTGCAGGAACAGGTCCACCAGCGCATTTCCGACGAAAAAGACCTTTCCGCCACCTAAGATCGCTGGGATCAGAAACTCGCCCATCAGCAAGATGAAGACCAGCATGCAGCCAGTTGCGATACCAGGTACCGACAAAGGAAGTGTCACCTGACGGAACGTACGCCATGGGGTAGAGCCGAGATCAGCCGAGGCTTCCAGAAGGCGTTTATCCAGTTTGTCCAAGCTTACAAAAATTGGGAAAACCATCAAAGGTAGATACCCATAGACAATCCCCACAAGCACGGCGAACGGCGTATTTATCAGGCGGACATCATCGATGCCGATCGACTCCAGTAAAGCGGGCAAGCCACGCCCCCCAAGGATGAAAATCCATGCGTATGACCGGATCAGGATCGATGTCCAGAACGGCACGATCACCAGGATCAACAGCGAAGTTCTCCACTTTGGTGAACAACGCACCGCAAGAAAGTAGGCGAGCGGGTAGGCAATTACCAACGCAGCGATAGTCCCCAGAGGTGCAAGGATCAAAGTGTTCTTAAACGCCGTCCATCGCGCAGGAAGGTTGGCATATTGTTCCAGCGTGAACGCTGGAACATAGCCTCCGGCGGCACCCCGTTCGCCAAAGGAAAAGACGAAGACGACCAGCAGAGGAAGGGCAAGCATTACCAATAGCCATATTCCTGCCGGTGCCAGCAACAGTGCTTTTCTGCCTCGTTCGGTCATATTGTCCTCGTCTTTTCCGATATTGGCGGCCTTGCCGCTTAGGCCGACTTGAAGCGGGCGAGCAACTCGGCACGGTTTGGATCGGTTAGCGTAGCCGCCGCGCCGAACTCGAGCGCACTCAGAAGGTCAGCTGCCGGATAAAGGATCGGATCTTCCAGCAATTCCTTCGGCAGCAACTCATTGGTGCGAGCATCAGCCGATGGATAGCCATGAGCGAGGACTTCTTTCGCATTAACTTCCGGGTTCAGCAGGAAGTCGATCAAGGCATAAGCGGCATCCATATGGGGTGCGCCCTTAGGAATAGCGTAGTAGTCGGACCAGAGTTCACCGCCCTCAGCTCCCAGAACGTAGGCGATTTCAGGCATGTCGACATTCATCTGCTTGCCGTCACCTGTCCAGCACATCGTCATCCAGGCGTCACCGTTACGCATCGGTGGCTGATAGTCCGACGAGATTGCAAACAGATGCGGTTTAGCATCCAGCAACAATTTCTCGGCATCGGCCAGTTCCTTCTCATCGACCGAGTTGAAGGAGTAGCCGAAGTATTTCAGGGCATTACCGATGGTGGTGAGTTGGTAATCATGCACCATTGTCCGACCTGAGTAACCTTCCATAGTAAGGTCCCAGAACTCTTTCCATGTGGTTGGAGTCGGAGCGCCGTCAAGCTTGCTAGTATTCACTGCAAAGCCGGTCGTGCCCCAGTTTTTCGGCACCGCGTAAAGTTGGCCATCGACAGAGCCGGCATCCGAAAAGCGTTGTTCGAATGAACCTGCGTCGTAGTTTGGCAGTTTGGACGTATCGAGCGGGATGATCAGATCTTCGCCCACATACGTAGTGATCGTGTAGTTCGTCGGTACGAAAACGTCCCAACCAGACCCACCTGCCTGCAGTTTTGCCAACATCTCTTCGTTCGAGCCAAAAACATTGACCTGAACATGAGCGCCAGTGGCTTCCGTGAAGGCTTCGAAGTTCATCTCGTCATGGTAGTTCGGCCACGTGGCGAGGATCACTCGGTCGCCAATGTCTCCGGCAGCAAATGCCGGGCGTGGACGCAACCCAGGCATAGCCGTGCCCAGAACGGCCGTTGCCATCCCAAGACCTGTCACGCCCAAAAAATGTCGCCGTGTGACGGAACCCTTTTGGTACCGGCGAAGCTCTTCCATGAACTTTTGCTTGGAAATAGTCCCATTATCCTTGGTCATTGTGAACCTCTCTGTTGTTGGATTGCGGGATTTGTTAATTTTCCAGGATCAGCAGTGCGCCTTCGCCCCATGAAACAAAGGCCTGCTCTCCCGCATTGAACGTCCCCTCGTTCAATTCCGCTTGCCTTGGCACAAGTACGTGGAAATCACCCAGTGCTTCGTTGCGCGCAAGGTATTCTGTGTGCTCCCCAAGGAAGATCCGATTTTGAATGGTAACTGGCAGAGCGATTTCAGCTGCGGGTAGCGCGCGGGTCAGCGTGATCTGTTCAGGACGGATACTGACGCACACTACCTGCCCTACATCGATTGGGATCTCCGGAGTTCCGTGCACCTTTTGGCCACTCGCTAAACGCACAGTGATTTGCTCGGCTGCTGCGTCAGTTACGGTTGCATCAAAGAAATTCGAGGTGCCTACAAATCCTGCCACATAGCGGCTGCGGGGCATGTCATAGAGTTCACGTGGGCTGCCTACCTGCACAATACTGCCGCCTTCCATCACACAAATTCGGTCGGACATTGAAAGCGCTTCTTCTTGGTCGTGCGTGACGAGGACAAAAGTTATTCCTAGTTGTCGTTGCAGGTTCTGCAGTTCAAACTGCATTTCTTTTCGAAGCTTTCGATCCAGAGCAGCCATTGGTTCATCGAGCAGCAAAAGCTTGGGCTCGTTTACGATCGCACGCGCCAAAGCGACGCGTTGCTGCTGACCACCAGACATCTCCCAGATGCGACGTGGGCCAAATCCACCAAGACGAACAGTTTCCAGCGCTTGCTCAACCTTTGTCGCGATTGTTTGTTTGTCTACGCGTGGTCGTTGTTGGCGCAGGCCGTACGCGATGTTGTCGAACACACTCAGGTGAGGAAAAAGAGCGTAGTGCTGAAACACCATGTTGACTGGGCGATGGTGCGCATCCAAGTCGTTGACGACTTCTCCATCGAGCAACACCTGACCTTCGGTTGGCTTCTCGAAACCTGCCAGCATTCTAAGTGCAGTGGTTTTGCCGCAACCAGATGGGCCTAAGAATGACAGGAACTCTCCTTTCCCAATGGAAAGATTCAGGTCTTTGGCAGCGACCACATTCCCGAAGGTCTTGGTCACTCCTCGGAGTTCCGCAATCGTCTGCATGGTGACGCTCATGTCAAAGCTCATATACTGCCGTTTTCCTTTTGCTTGATTTTTTGGCATTTACTGGCATACCACTCAAACAAGGAAAAAGTAACAATAACTCGGAATAACTGTATATACCACAATTGGGGTATAGGGGTGCTTTTCGAAAATCTGGAGCTGCGTGTGTACGATTGGATGGAGGAGGCCGGCAGGGTCGTGGAGAAGATCGGAACCCCAGAGTTTCCCTGTGTTTTAGCAGATGGCTTACGGCAGGTCGCGCCATTCGATTTTACTGTAGTGTTTGGCCATGTCGGAACCGAAGCACCAATAGACCTTCACGACGATTTCCCCAAAAGCAAACGGCGTATTTTTGTTGAGGACTACCAAGCCGGGCCCTACGTACTTGATCCATTTTTTTTGGCCGCGACAAAACCGATAACACCGGGTCTGTACCGCATGCGCGATATCGCACCGGACAGGTTCTATCAGGGCGAATACTATCGCAGCTATTACAAAAGGACTGGGTTAGCAGAGGAGATTGGCTACTTTATCGATATCCCAGGCGCTGGGATGGTTGTGGTCTCGCTCATGCGAGCAGAGAAGCCTTTTTCCGCCAAGGAAATTCGCCATTTGCACGCTCTATGGCCGCTCGTTCGGGCAGCCTGTTGCAAACATTGGAGTGACTTTCCATCGATGGCCCGCGGCGCCGCAGCGAATGGCGTTAGTCGTCGCGTCGATCTAGCATTCCAGGCATTTGGCGATGGCGTTCTGACACCACGAGAACGAGAAGTTGTTGAGTTCACATTGAAGGGCCATTCGGCAGAAGCTGTCGGCACAATTCTCGGCATCTCTCCAGGCACAGTCCGCATCCACAGACGCAACATTTACGCGAAACTTAGGATCAATTCGCAGGGTGAGCTTTTTTCAAAGTTCATTGAAAAGGCACTTTAAAAGGTTCCTTGAACACCCACTTTGTCCGTATTGTCGACCTTGCTACCGTGTGATCCGGAACGCCCCAACTCTACCTGAGGCGGCAACTGATATCGAAAAGGACGTGGCATTACTTGCTCGGCAGATCAGCAAGTGGGTTGTCCGCTATAAAAATCAGTTCTATCTACCTGAACGTCCCTCACATCCTCTGTCGCAGGCGGAGGCCAAACGTATCTGCTTGGGTAGGATGCGGAGCAACTACCCCACGATGGAGTTTACTCCAGGCCATGTGCGAGCGGTGTTTCAGCGGGCTTTCGAAGAAATCCACGATGATCCTAGCCAGAATGTTCGGATATGGAACGGAACTACGAAGTGCCGCCCCGACATCAAAGAGCCGATCATACCTGAGGGCGATACAGTTGCTCTCAACGCTTGGAATGAACCGGCCTATCGCGACCTTGCAGTGGCCGACGCTGACACGACTATGTTCGATCGGTTTCTTGAGCGTATCTTCGGCCACGAGGCTGACCGCCGCGTCGTCAAGGATTGGGTGCCGTGGGGTCTTCAGAATGAGGCTGAGAAACTAGCTTGGGCTTTGTTCTTTTACTCCCGATATAAAGGGACAGGTAAATGCACCCTCTGCACCCTGATCACCAAGCTGTTCGGGGAAGAAAACTCGATCACGCAAAACAGCGTTGCCAAGCTGACCGGGAAGTTCAACAAGCCGATTCTGGACAGTAAGCTTGTGGTATCAGAGGAACTTCAACTGAAGCCGGATTCAGGTCGCTGGTGGACGGGTGAGAGGTTCGGTTGGTTATGACCGCCGTGATAACCTTGAGGATGAGCGTGACCGGCAGGCGAACGGGGTCGATTGGGATATGCTATAGACCTGTGGCTATGCAGAAACCTCGACTTCGGAACAGCTAACCCGTTCCTCCCGCAACGTGGGAGGGGCACCCCCGCAGAACCCGCTATGATTGTTAACGGGTGGTTCGGGTGGCTGGGGCATAAACGGGGGCATTTCTCGGAGGGTTTAGCCCCAAGAGCCTGTTGTCGTTCTATGATCTGATGAACTGGCTGGGGTGGTAGGATTCGAACCTACGATACACAGTACCAAAAACTGCTGCCTTACCACTTGGCTACACCCCAACGGTGAGGCGCTATCTACGATTGTTGTTGGTAGGGTTCAAGAGCTTTCAGGCAAAAAAATTAGGCCAGTTATAAAAAAGATTCAGAGCATCTTTCACGGGTCATGTTAGCAGCACCTCTTCCTGCCCGAAGGTGTTGAACATGGTTTGACGGCAACGGCTGTGAATTGGCTCTTCCGCCAAAGAAGCATGACTCTGCGGACAGATGTTGAACGGCTGGGCCGGGCGAGGATTCGTCTGGCAGGCGGACAGGAAGCAGGTTTTCGATTGGTTTAACGAGGGCGAGTGGCAGTCGCGAATGTGGTCTTTCTGGCGCTGCACCCCTTTGTTGCGCCTCCTGCTTACGTAGGGCCGCCCAATGCCGAAGCAGATAACAAGAATAAGCAAGTTCGAGAGTGGCGGATCGGGAACTTCATTGCCGGTTGCTCTGAGATCAGCGCTACTCGCGAATCTCTGAGGGATCGACGCCCCAAAGGTTGGATTTCAGGGCCCAGCCACGATATCCACCTGCAGAGATGCGACACCACTCGATCGTGCAGGTTCCAAGCCGCGCGACAACGCCGGTTTCAAACCGCGCACTGACCTGCGAGTTTGGGTCCGGGTTGGAATAGACCGGCAGCAAGTCGGATTCGATCAGTACTGTGCGCACGCCAGACAACAAGGCGTAATGGACCCAACCCCCTGCGCCATCGCGGTCCTGAACCTTTCTCCAGTTGCCATATTCCGCCGTCACCTGCAAAGGCATCCCGCGCCGTTTGAACACCCAGTCGATTCGATGCGACAGGGATGGTCCTCTGCGCACGTTTCCCTCGGCCGCTTTCATGGAAACATACCGTGGCAAAGGCAGATTCGTGACCTGGCCGCGCTTATCCTGTGCGCTGGCCACAAAGGGACCAAGCACAAGCAAAATTACTGAAAAAAGCGCCAGAATCCGGCGATTTACTGGTAGGAGAACACTCACTGACAGTCTGCTCTTATGCCTGTTAATTTTGCTTCGAAAAAAGGTTGGATCAATGCCCAGGGGTTCTTGTGCCCCGCCTTATCCTGCGCCACGATGCCATGACGCGCGAAAGTTTGCAAAGCAGTGGGAGTACACAGGTGCCTAGAGAACGTCTGAGTGTTGTCGTTACGCGACGGTTGCCCGAGGCTGTTGAAACCCGATTGAGCGAGCTGTTCGATGTCCGGTTGCGTGCGGACGACGCACCCATGACCCGAGAAGAGCTTGTAGCGGCCGTACAAGAAGCGGATGTACTTGTACCAACGGTTACAGACTCGATTGATGGCGGATTGCTGGGGCGGGCGGGTGAAAGGCTGCGACTGATCGCCAACTATGGGGCAGGGGTTGACAATATCGATGTCGCAACCGCCCGTCAGCGCGGCATCCTTGTGTCGAATACGCCCGGTGTGCTGACCGACGATACTGCGGATATGACTATGGCGCTGATATTGGCCGTGACCCGCCGCATCCCCGAGGGGCTGTCCGTCATGCAAAAAGGGGACTGGCAAGGATGGTCACCCAACGCGTTGCTGGGTGGGCGGATCGGTGGGCGGCGTCTTGGCATTTTGGGGATGGGCCGGATTGGTCAGGCGGTTGCCCGTCGTGCCAGTGCCTTCGGAATGCAGATACATTACCACAACCGTCGTAGGTTGAGACCGGAGACAGAGCAAGAGCTTGAGGCGACCTATTGGGAAAGCCTTGATCAGATGGTCGCACGGATGGATGTGATCTCGGTCAACTGCCCGTCTACGCCTTCGACTTTCCACCTGATGAATGCCCGGCGGCTAAAGCTGATGAAGCCGAGTGCAGTGCTAGTCAATACGTCACGTGGCGAAGTAGTCGATGAAAACGCGCTAACCCGCCAAATCCGGTCAGGCGATATCGCAGGTGCAGGTCTTGACGTTTATGAACACGGAACGAAGGTGAACCCTCGCCTACGGCAGTTGCCGAACGTGGTTCTGTTGCCGCATATGGGATCTGCCACGCTTGAGGGGCGGATCGAAATGGGCGAAAAAGTTATCATAAATATCAAGACATTCGAAGACGGCCACCGACCACCGGACCAGGTTGTTCCGTCCATGTTATAGTACGCGGCTTGGTGGCCTGACGATACAAAGTCAATTTTTCAGGAGGATACTATGAAACGAAGTCTGATTTCGGGATTGCTTTTGGCAACCATGACCTTTGCCGGGCCGTTGGCCTCTCAGGAAGCTGCGGATGCAGTTGCACCGGAGGGTGGTACTGACGGGCAGGTTCAAGGCCTGACCGCAGAAGTCATAGCCTCACTCGAAGCGAAATTGGCCGGTGAACCCGTGACGTCACAGAACTGGATGGTGGCCGCGGCCAACCCTCTGGCGGTTGAGGCCGGGGCCAAGGTGCTGCGGGCAGGCGGTTCGGCGGCTGATGCGATGGTTGCCGTGCAGGTTGTACTTGGTTTGGTCGAGCCGCAATCCTCAGGCCTTGGTGGTGGTGCATTTCTGGTCTGGTATGATGCGGCCTCTGGCAAGCTGACAACACTGGACGGACGTGAATCCGCCCCGCTTGAGGCCACCCATCGTCTGTTTCAGGACGAGAATGGCGAACCGCTGAAATTCTTTGATGCGGTTGTCGGAGGACTTTCCGTCGGCACACCCGGCACCCCGGCTTTGTTGGAAGAGGCGCATCGCCGCTGGGGCCGCAGCCCGTGGCCCGGCCTGTTTTCTGACGGCATTAATTTGGCTGATGAGGGTTTTTTGGTTTCCCCTCGATTGGCCAGCCTTGTTGAGAATGACGCGGAACGCCTGTCGCGATTTCCCGAGACAGCCGCGTATTTCCTGCCGGATGGACAGCCGCTTGCACAGGGGCAGCGGTTGACGAACCCGGCCTATGCGGAAACGCTGCGCATCATGGCTGCGGAAGGATCAGCTGGATTCTACGGAGGAGAGATTGCCGCCGGGATCGTCAGCGCGGTTCGCAACGCGCCTGGGAATCCGGGCGTGCTGTCTGGTACAGATCTGGCGCTTTATCAGGTCATCGAACGTGACCCCGTCTGCGCCACCTACCGCGTTTATGAAGTCTGCGGAATGGGCCCGCCATCCTCAGGGGCGCTGACGGTCGGGCAGATTCTGGGCATGTTGAACGGCTATGATCTGGCAGCGTCAGGCCCCGAAGATATCAGATCCTGGCGGCTGATCGGGGATGCTTCGCGTTTGGCTTTTGCCGACCGTGGGCGCTATATGGCTGACCATGATTTTGTCCCGATGCCGACACAGGGGCTGGTCGATCCTGCCTATTTGTCCGAACGGGGCGCGTTGCTGAGCGGTGAGGCCGCATTGATCGACGCCGTTCCGGGGAATCCCGAATTTGACCATGCCTCGAACTGGGCGGATGATATCTCGCTGGAACTTCCGTCGACCTCGCATATTTCGATCGTGGACCAGTATGGCAATGTGCTGTCCATGACCACGACGATCGAAAACGGCTTTGGATCGCGGCTGATGACCAACGGGTTCCTGTTGAACAATGAGCTGACCGATTTCTCGTTCAAAACCCACAGCGATGGCGTTCCGATTGCCAACCGTCTGGAACCGGGCAAACGCCCGCGCTCATCCATGAGCCCGACCATTGTGATGCAGGACGGTGCACCGGTTCTGGCCATCGGATCGCCGGGTGGAAGCCGGATTATCGGCTATGTTGCCAAGTCGATCATCGCCTGGGCAGATTGGGATATGGATGTGCAACAGGCCTTGGCACTGCCGCATCTGGTCAATCGTTTCGGCACGTTCGACGTGGAACAGGGCACCGGGGCCGAAGGGCTTTCGGATGCGCTGACCGAACTTGGCTATGAGGTCAACGCACGTGATCTGACTTCAGGTCTTCATGCCATCGAGATCGGGGGCATGCTGACAGGCGGTGCCGATCCGCGACGTGAGGGCATTGCGCTGGGCGAATAGTCTAGCGGCCAGTCAGAAAGGGAAAGCATGGTGCAAGCAAAGTCGCTTCGGCGAAACGAGGCGGGGATTGAAACGGTCGTCGGCATTCTGAAACAGCAATTCGGCGACCGTTTGCAAACGGGTCAGGCGATCCGCGAGCAGCACGGGCATACGACCACATGGATCGAAAACCAGCCCCCTGATGCAGTGGTGTTTCCGCATTCGACCCAGGAAGTCTCGGAAATCGTCAAGGCCTGCGCCACGCATAAGGTCCCTGTGATTGCCTTTGGCACCGGAACCTCGCTGGAAGGGCATGTGAACGCGCCAGCCGGTGGCATTTCGGTCGATCTGTCTCAGATGAACAAGGTACTGGCCGTTCATTCCGATGATTTGGATTGTGTCGTGCAACCAGGTGTAACGCGAGAGGAGCTGAATACTCATCTGCGTGATCAGGGTCTGTTCTTTCCGATTGATCCCGGTGCGAACGCCTCGCTGGGCGGTATGGCGGCGACCCGTGCTTCGGGAACCAATGCGGTGCGCTATGGCACGATGAAGGACAATATCCTTAGCCTTGAGGCCGTGATGCCGGACGGGCAAATCATCCGAACCGGGCAGCGGGCCAGAAAGTCGTCGGCCGGGTATGACTTGACCCGCCTGATGGTGGGCGCAGAGGGCACGCTGGGCATCATCACAGAACTCACTCTGCGTCTGCAAGGCATCCCCGAAGCGATCACCTCGGCGCGTTGTGTGTTTCCTTCTGTCGACGCGGCATGTCAGGCTGTAATGATGACGATCCAGTACGGCGTTCCCGTGGCCCGGATCGAGTTGTTGGACGAGGTGTCGGTGAAGGCCGCAAACGCCTATTCGGGACTGGCCTTACCGGAAACCCCGCTTTTGCTATTGGAGTTTCATGGATCGACTGGTGGTGCGGTCGAGCAGGCTGAGACATTTGGTCAGATCGCCGAAGAGTTCGGCGGCACAGATTTCGCGGCCACTTCGACAACCGAAGAACGCAACAAACTCTGGCAGGCACGCCATGATATGTATTGGGCCAGCTTGCAGTTGCGCCCGGGTGCGCGGGGCATATCAACCGATGTTTGCGTACCGATCTCGCGACTGGCAGAATGCGTGACTGCGACCCGAAACAAGGCCAAGGAACTTGGGCTTTTGGCGCCGATTGTCGGGCATGTAGGGGACGGTAATTTTCACACCTTGCTGTTGATCGACATGGAAAACGCCGACGAAGTGGCCAAAGCGGACGGGTTTGTTGGGTGGTTGAATAACCTTGCGATCGAGATGGAGGGAACCTGTACCGGGGAACATGGGATCGGGCAAGGAAAGCGGTCATACCTGGCCAAGGAGCTAGGGGCAGCGCTGACCTTTATGGAGGCGGTGAAAAAGGCGCTTGATCCCGACAATATCATGAACCCTGGAAAAATATTTCCGGCTCGGGACGGGTAAAAACCGCGCGGATTATTCCGTATCTAGGCCACAAGGATGCCTCAATTTTCAAAGATTCTGCGCGAAATAAGCAGTGAATGAATATTGAGGTAATTTGATGGACGCGTTGCGGCTGATCGGGTTTGCGCTGATTGTTGGATTGGTTGTTGCCGGGCTGGATTACTACCAGCAGGATAAGAAACACGAAGGTACGCTGTCGGCAAACGGCTATGTGGAAACGCTCAAAACGCGGTTCGCCCTTTATCATGAAGAACTGGATGCCGAAGCGGCAGAACGCGACCGCCAGAAGCGTTGGCGCGCAGGGGGCAAGCCCTATATGCCGGTCCCGGATTCAGAGCTTTCGCGTCGGGCAATAATGGACAGTGACTTCACGCTCGATGCGCGTGAAGGGGGGGGCTTGAAATCAGTCAGTGAGGCCGCGCGCCCGCTTGCCAGTAAGGTGGCCGTTCAAAAAGCTGAAATACAGGCCAAAAAACTGGATAAGGCAGGCTGGGTTTATGAAAAGGCTGGTCACACTTACTGGATTGAGATCAAACTGCGGCAGGAGGCTTCCGCGGATTCACTTGCGGGCAATATCGCAAGATCGATCGACTCGATGGATTTCGGCGCCAGCAATTATGCTCCGTTCGGTGTGATCGGGGGCGTTGCCTATTTTCAGTTCGTCGAAGCAGAGTACAGCCCGATCCATCTCGATGTCCGTAAAGTCTGGTCTATGATCACTGCCAAAGTGACGGATCTGACACAGCCGGTTGGGTTCCAGATCTATACGGGCACCCTGGGTCTGGGTGAGGAAATACGTGTTGAGATGTACACAGATGCCCCGGAGCAGGATGTGCGCATATTCCTCAGCCAGCTTGACTATGATGGGATGAACGCGTTGCTTAGCCGGCCGGTGCCTGGTGTAGGAAACGAGGCGGTTACCGACCCGGATGGCGGCATAAAGCGCGCCTTGCAAATGGCCGAAGTCCGGGCCGAGTTCACCCGGCTGCGCAGCGAGATTGCTCAGTTGCGGATCGAAAACATCAACGGGTTGGCCTTGCTTGCCAATACAATGGCGGCACAACACGGGTTGCCATCTGATGCTTTCGATCTGACGGCAAACAATATCCAATCCCCGGATGATTTGATCCAGATCGGGTATCGCAAAGGGTTGGCTGGCCTGGAAATTGAAAACGCAGATGCGGATGGATCTGGCGGCAGTGTTTTTGGGCGACTTTTCGGGAAGCTAACGGGTGGGTCGGAAGAAAAAGAGGTCGAACCGAAAAGCTCGAGCGGTTTGTTCGGCGGCCTGAAGTCGTTTTTTAAAGGTTCAGAAACTGCCGATGCTTCTGGGAAACGTGTGAACGAAGCATCCGAGATTCGTGTGAACAAGGGTGGAGCAGGGTCTTCGGGCAAATGCGCCTTCAAAGATGCGCGCAAGACCTGCTCGCTGTCTGGCGGCTGAGAAAGTTCAAAACTTGTAGGAAAAACGACCCCCAGATGTCTGAGGGTCGTTTTTTTTATATCACTGGTCGGATGAATGTCGCGCGGTGGGCGCTGATTGCGCCATATGGTGGCAACAGATTCCAAGGGGAGACACCCGGCTATGAAAACCCAAGTCAAAGCACTGGTCGTTGGCGGCGGCGCCGTCGGCACTTCGATTGCCTATCATCTGGCCAAGGCAGGCTGGGAC
Source organism: Ruegeria sp. CDSC021 (assembly GCF_059610845.1). Lineage (NCBI taxonomy): Bacteria > Pseudomonadati > Pseudomonadota > Alphaproteobacteria > Rhodobacterales > Roseobacteraceae > Ruegeria > Ruegeria sp. CDSC021. The sequence continues at coordinate 40,521 of NZ_JBXWOK010000013.1, read as the reverse complement.
GATGTCATGCTAATCGAGCGGGACGAACTGACGTCAGGTTCGACCTGGCATGCGGCGGGTTTGCTGCCGCTGTTCAACATGTCCTATGCGACCACGCATATCCACAAATACTCGGTCGATTTCTACAAGCAGCTTGAGGATGAGACCGGCCTGAACGCGGGTTTCGCCGTGGTTGGTAACCTGCGCATGGCGCAGACCCAGGAGCGCATGGACGAATACATGCTGTACGCGTCGACCGCCGAAACCTGTGACGTTGCCTATGAATGGTTGACTCCGGACCAGATTAAGGAACGCTGGCCGCTGATCGAGACCTCGGACCTGAAGGGCGCGATCTATCACACCGAGGACGGCTATATTAACCCAGCAGACGTGACACAGGCGATGGCCAAGGGTGCGCGTCAACGCGGTGTTGAGATCGTTCGCAAGCTGCAGGCCGATGCCTTCCATTGGAATGGCACTCATTGGGAAGTCACCTGCACCAAGATGGTCGAGAAGGGCGGTAACCTCATTCCGTCGGATGAGCAGGTGGTTATCACCGCCGAGCATGTCGTGACCGCATCGGGCAACCACGCACAGCGGACCGCGAAAATGCTGGGCATCAAGATGCCCGCGATCCCGGTCGAACACACCTTCATCGTCATGGACAAAGACCCTGAGCTGGTCAAATGGCGTGAAGCGGGCAACCCGGAACACCCTGTTGTGCGTGATGCCGACAACGAATCCTACGCACGCGAGGAACGCGGCGGCTGGATTTTGGGGATCTATGAACATGGTGCGCCGGCGCAGTTTGAACATGGCGTGCCGGACAGCTTCCGTGCTGATCTGTTCCCGCTCGATCTCGACCGGATTGCAGATCAGTATATGGCAATGGCCGAGCGCGTGCCGTCCTGTGCTGAATCCGGCCTGAAAGACGATTTCAACGGCCCGATCTGCTACACGCCCGACGGCAATCCGCTGGTTGGTCCGGCTCCGGGTCTGCGCAATATGTGGCTGGCCGAGGGCTTCAGCTTTGGTATCACCGCTGCGGGTGGCACCGGTTATTATCTGGCCCAGATGATGGTCGATGGAGAAGCCGAGATCGACATGGCTTCGCTGGACCCCAAACGTTACTCGTCGAACTGGATGACCACCGAGTTTGCGGCCCGCAAGAATGAAGAGTGCTATGAGCACGTCTACATCCTGCACCACCCCGATGAAGAACGCGCTGCCTGCCGCCCGCTGCGGACTGTTCCGGCTTATGATCGTCAGAAAGCGCGTGGCGCACAGTTTGGCTGGGTTAACGGCTGGGAGCGCCCGAACTACTTCGGTCCGCTGGATGCACCCGAAAACTTCGACCATGATGCCCGCTCGTTCCGCCGCGGTGGCTGGTGGCAGCATGCCGTTGACGAAGCCAAGGCGATCCGCGAAGGCGTTGGTCTGATCGACGCATCGGCCTTCACAAAGCATGTCGTCAAAGGCCCCGGTGCGACCCAGTTCCTGGATTGGTTTACCTGCAACAAGCTGCCCAAGGTCGGTCGTATCAACCTGACCTACGCGCTGACCTCGCACGGTACCACCCGCACTGAATACACCATCGTCCGTAACGGCGAGAACAACTACTACATCGTCTCTGCCGGTGCCTGGACTGAGTACGACGCCGATTACCTGCGCAAGGCGGCCGAGGACAAGATGGAGGAGTTCGGTTACATCGAGATCCAGGATGTGACCACTCAGTGGGGCGTTTTTGCCATCGCCGGACCCAAATCGCGGGACGTTCTGAAAGAAGTCATCAAAGACGCCGATCCGGAAACCGCACTGTCCAACAAGCGCTTCCCATGGCTGTCGGCCCGTCAGATCGAACTGGGCATGTGCCCGGTCAACGCGATCCGCGTGGCCTATACTGGTGAGCTGGGTTGGGAACTTCACCACCCGATCGAAATGCAGAACTACCTGTTCGACTTGCTGGAAAAAGCCGGTGAGAAGCATGGTATGAAGCTGGTCGGCGCACGCGCCCAGAACTGGCTGCGTCAGGAGAAATCCTATCGCGCCTTCGGCACTGAGCTGGGCCGCGACGCGACCCCGCTGGAAGCCGACCTGCCGCGCTTTGTTGACCTGTCCAAGGATTTCTATGGCAAGGCCAAGCTGGAAGAGACTGGCGTGCGCGTGAAATGCTGCACCCTGCTGATCGACGGACCGGAGGATGCCGATCCGTGGGGCCGTGAAGTGTTGTATACGCCGGAAGGTGAACGCGTCGGTCGTCTGACTTCGGGTGGCTATTCAGTAGCCTACGAGAAATCCATCGGCATGGGCTATGTGAAGCCCGATCTGGCGGTGGAAGGCACCAAGCTGAAGGTCAAGCTTCAGGACAAATTGTGGGATGCGGTCGTCACCTGCGACAGCCCCTATGATCCGAAAAACGAGGTCATCCGCAAGGACGGCTGATCTGGATAAGAACGGCGGCACCTTTTTGGTGCCGCCTTCAAATGCCCGCAGCACGCGGGCTTTTTTCATGCACTCAGCTCGTCGAAACAGTCCAGCGCCTTAGAGGCGTACATCATCGACGGCCCGCCCCCCATCTGAACCGCCATGGACAGAACGTCCGATACCTCGTCACGTGACGCGCCGGCTTTGATCAAAGCTTCGGTGTGCAGCATGATACAGGGTTCGCATCGGTCCGCTATGGATATGCCAAGAGCGATGAATTCTTTGGTCTTGTAGTCTAGCGTTCCGCCTTGCTTGACCGCCGCGCCAAGCGCACCGAAGGCGCGGGCGGTATCAGGGATTGCGCCGTTCAAATTGCGAAGACCTTTTCGCGTGTCGTTGATCTTTTCCTGCCAGGGCATGCTACATTCCATTTAACATCGTGTGTTTGGAATATGTTTAGTTGGCTTCGGTCGGGCTTTGATCTGGATCAGGTGTTAGATTTTTCCACGATGAAGGCCAGGTTATTTGCAGGCATCTCCGCGACTTCCAGGATTTTCAGGTCGTGATTGGCCAAAAGCTCAGAAACGTCTCCGTCGTTTTTATATCCGATTTCAGCATCCTGCTGGACCAGAGCCGTATGAAATCGTTGATCCCCCACGCTGGTCAGGCGATTGTTGCGCATGAAAGGACCATAAAGGATCAACCGGCCATTCGCGTTCAGTGCTTGCGCTGCCTCACCGACAAGCGTTTCCACTTCGGCCCAGCTGATCAGGTGCAAGAGATTGATCAGAACGATCAGATCCCTGCCGCCAAACGGCTGATGCCAACCCTCGATGGTTGCATCCAGAACTTCTGCTTTAGACACATTCGGCAGGCCCGCGGTGTAGGCATTGATGCTGGCCCGCCGTTCGGATTCAACCTCACTGGGTTGCCAATGCATGCCGGGGCGGCACTCGGCAAAGGCTGCGATGTGCTGACCGGTGCCACTTGCCAGTTCCAGCGCTTGTCCGGTCAAAGGGGCGAACTGGTCCAGAAGATCACACAAAGCCCCGACGTTACGGCTGGCTGCCGGAGCGACCAACTGACCGTTCTCTCCTACAGTCGCGACGCTGGCGTTGGAGGGTAACGGGCGCTTGTTCATCTGTGCAACCTGTCTGGTCTCAGAGAGGCGATGGTCGCCGTGTCCAGACTTGATTGGTTGCCGACTGTCAGATCCGCTACCAGTTGGGATGCAGCAGGGGCCGTCTGAAACCCGTAACCACCCTGACCGGCAGACCAGATAAACGTAGGATCGGTCGGATCGGGCCCCAAAACCAGGCTGCCATCCGGTGCGAAACTGCGCAAGCCCGCCCAGTTGGTTTCGACCCGTGTCACAGGCTCGGTGACCATTGCCTCGTACCGGGCCAAGCCCTCGGCCAGAACCATGTCATCGGCAAACGCATCATGGGCGGCGGTCGGATCGGCATCGGCAGGTGAGACCAGCAATTTGCCCGCGTCGGGTTTAGCATACCAGCTTTCGCCCGCACCCAACATCATGGGCCAGGCGCGCAAGTCATGCCCGCCGGGGGCCGGGATACGGGCCATTGAGCGGCGGCGCGGCTGGATACCAATCGGCGCGATACCGGCCATCGCCGCGATTTCGTCAACCCAGGCGCCGGCTGCATTGACGATGTGTCGTGCCTCAAAGCTCTCGGTGGCCTCGACGATCCAGTGCCTATGTTTGCGAATTGCCGTGACGCTTTGCCGGGTCAGAACGGATCCACCATTCCCACGGATCGTCCGGGCGAAATCCTGCATCATGCGGTCGGTATCTATATCTTGTTCACTGTCGCTGTGCGCCGCGAACCCGACGGTTTCGGGGTTCAGGATCGGGATAAGGGATTGTGCCGCGTCAAAGGAAATCTGTCGGCCGCCAAGTTGATCGGCATCCCGGTGAAACACATCGTGTTGGTCTTTCCCGCCGATCAGAACCCAGCCGCGTGGCGACAGATAGTCATTCGTCTCAAAATGCGCTGCGCTGGCAAGGTTGAGGGCAATAACAGCAGGCGGACCATAGGCGGGTGCAAACATAGCCGCGGACCGGCCTGATGCGTGATAGCCCAGCGCCTCTTCGCCTTCGAGCACGGTGACCTGGCCGCGCTCTGACAACCGCGCGCCCACGCTAAGCCCGGCAATACCGCCGCCGATAATCAGGAAATCTATCATGTCGCCCCTTTGCTGGCCGCAGTCGTGATTTTCTGACGTCGAATGCGTCGTGCACGACCGTAGAATTCTAATTGAGACTTTAAGCAGGGTTGAATTTGCGCATCAACCCATCCAAAGAAGTGGAAAGCAATTAGAGGAGGGCAGGGTGAGCACAGCAGATTTACACCCATTGGCCACGGGGCACATTCCGTCTTACGTGACCCAGGCGGATGGCAGCGATTTTCTTTTGACGGTCATGTTCATTTTCACGGTTGTGGTAATCATCCTGATCGGCGTTGGCTATTTCACCCTGCATTCGATCCCCGAAAAGCTCGCGCATGAATCCAACCACCCGCAGTTTCAGCTTGTGGGAATTCTTGCGCTGCTGGCTTTGTTCACTCATAACGGATTGTTCTGGATTGCAGCCATTCTGGTCGCCGGATTCCAGTTTCCCGACATAGGTGCGCCCTTGCGTGCCATTGCCGATGCGATCCGATCTTTGGCGCCGCAACCGCCTGCTGATCCCGATCCCGTTCCATCCCCCGAACCCGTCGCGCAGCAGGAGCAATAGGACATGCTTGAAACACTGATGTGCGCGCTGGTTACAGTGCTGCCTGATTATCTGTTCCGCCGCTTTGTGCAGGGAAAACGTATCGGGCACGAGATCACATTATTCACCATGTGGTACGAGTTGCGCTGGGGTCTGACAACCTGTGCCATTATGGCGCTGACCGTGATCACCACTCTGTTCTATTTTCACCCGGCCAGCAAAACTGCGGCGTCGTATTTCCGCACGGTAACGATCTTGCCGCAACTGGGTGGGCGAGTGTCCGAGGTCTATGTCTCCAACAACCAACAGGTCGTTGCTGGGCAGCCAATCTTCCGGATCGAGGACTTTACTCAGACTGCAATGGTTGAGGCAGCGCATGCGCAGATCGCGCAAGTTCAGGCGTCACTGAAAGTCGCGGAGACCGATCTGGCCGAGGCCGCCGCCGGGATCGCGGGCGCAAAAGCGGCGCTGGATCAGGCGCTGGAGGACTTGCAACGCAATACGACCCTGCGGGACGAAGGGTCAAGCGCCGTCCGCCTGGCCGAGATTGACCGGCTGGAAAACCTTGTCGCTGAACGAGAGGCCAAGCTGGTTGCGGCTGAATCGCAACGCGCTGCCGTCGTACAGCAAATCGAAGAGCTGATCCCGGCCCAACTGGCCAGCGCCAATGCGAACCTGGATGCTGCTTTGACCGAGCTGGATAAGACTGTGATCAACGCGGGTGTGACGGGGAGGATTGAACAGTTCGGCCTTCAGGTTGGCGATTACGTCAGTCCTTTGCTGCGTCCAGCAGGTATTCTTGTGCCGTCAAATTCCGGGCATGACCGCTTTCAGGCTGCGTTCAATCAGATGTCGGCGCAGGTTATCAAACCCGGCATGGTCGGAGAGCTGGGCTGCATGACCAAGCCGTTCACGGTTATTCCGGTTGTGGTGGTCGAAGTTCAGGATGTGATCCCATCGGGACAAATTCGCCCGTCAGACGAGCTTAGAGACGTGCAGTCCAACAAGGTGCCGGGCTCGATCCTGGTCTATTTTGAACCGCTTTATAAGGGCATGGCGGATGATATCCCGCCCGGCAGCAACTGTCTGGCGAATGTCTACACCGATAACCACGAGCGGCTGGAGCATGAAGATTTGGGTTTTTGGCACTCTGCTTTCCTGCATGTGGTTGACACGATCGGAGTGGTTCATGCGGCGGGTCTGCGCCTGCGTTTGATCCTGATGCCGGTAAACACGCTGGTTCTGACTGGGCATTAACGGCTCTTACGTAGATCAGAATTTGCCGTTGTCATTCTTCCACTCGCTACGGGGCGCTATGGTTTCCATAGTGCCCCAATGCTCGACGATCACTCCGTCTGCGACCCGAAACAGATCATAAAAGCTGGTATGTTTTCCGTGACTGGCACCTTCGCTCATGCACAGGACGAAATTCCCTTCTGCCAGCACACGATGGACGCGGTGATACTGAACGATCAACTCCGCGTCTGATCTAGCTTCAAGCACCATGCGATAGGCGTCGATGCCGTCAACACCATCGGGATCGTGTTGTATCAGGTTCGCATCAACAAACGCCTTCATCCGCTCGGTTTGCCGGTCTATCAGGACTGTTTGCGAGAAGTTGCCGACCAATTCCCGGTTCTGTTCGGTTCTGTCAATATCCGTGATTTCAGTTGGCCCATCAAGCATGCCGCGTCCCGAAGCGTTTGGGCCGCGCAGGGGCTGAATGTTATCCCAGTGCTCAACAGCTTTGCTGTCTTCAAACCGAAAGACCTCGAACGCGGCCTTAACTTCGGCAAAATCATATTCGTTATGGGCAAAAGCGAATTCGCCATCTTCAAAAACGCGAACAAATTTAACCTTGGGATTTGTTTTCGACAGGCGGGCAAACAACGTGGCCAGCCCCTCGCTGCCTTCATGGGTCTGGGGATTGTGCTGGATGTATTTTTCTTCGTTGACGACGGCTGCGGCCTCGGCATCCCCGGTTTCGATACCTTTCAACAGTTTCTGCAGCAATTCGCGTTTTGAATTCATCTGGTCCTCGTTGATCGGTAGAGCCGCGGATCAATGTGCTTGGCGCTGGTTTCGGGCTATCGAAGATCAAGAGTGGCATAAAACAGGTGGCAAAATCAAAAAAGGCCCGCACATGGCGGGCCTTTCTGCGTTATCCTGTGCCGCCTTACTGCGGAATCTCACCTTCCAAGCCTTCTACATAGAAGTTCATGCCGGCCAGTGTACCGTCGTCTGCGGTCTCGCCTTCGGCCAGCCAGTCACTACCGTCCTGCTTTTTCAGCGGTCCGGTGAAGGGGTGGTATTCACCCGCGGCCATGGCCGCTTTCAGCGCCAGTGCCTCTTCTTTGACGTCAGCGGGAACCGCGTCCGAGATTTCGCCGATTGCTACCATGCCTTCGCGGATGCCATCCCATGTATTGGCGCTTTCCCATGTGCCATCCATGACGGCCTGGGTCCGTGCAATATAGTAGGGCGCCCAGTCATCGATGATCGACGAGACGCGCGGGTACGGAGCGTATTCGCTCATGTCCGAGGCCTGGCCGAAAGTGATGACGTTGCCCGCCTCTTGCGCAGCTGCTTGCGGTGCGGTCGAGTCGGTGTGCTGCAGGATCACGTCCGCGCCCTGTTCGATCAGAACAGTGGCGGCATCTGCTTCTTTCGCCGGATCGAACCAAGTGTAGGCCCAGATGATCTTGAACTCGACATCCGGGTTGACCTTCTTGGCGTGGATATAGGCCGAGTTGATTCCGCGGACCACTTCGGGGATCGGATAGGACCCGATATAGCCAACAATGTTCGACTTGGTCATCTTGCCCGCGATATGGCCCTGTACCGCACGACCTTCATAGAAACGTGCCGAATAAACCGAAACGTTGTCGGCTGTTTTATAGCCGGTCGCGTGTTCGAACTTCACGTTCGGGAATTTCTTGGCCACGTTGATGGTCGGATCCATGTATCCGAACGAGGTGGTAAAGATCAGGTCTGCACCTTCCAGCGCCATCTGGGTCATCACCCGCTCTGCATCCGGGCCTTCGGGCACGGATTCAACAAACACGGTTTCGACTTTGTCGCCGAACTCTTCCTCAACCGCCAGACGGCCCTTGTTATGTTCATAGGTCCAGCCGCCGTCGCCCACCGGGCCGACAAATACAAAGCCGACCTTGGTTTTGTCTTCAGCTATGGCAGTAGTTGCCAAACCCAGCGCCATGGCGGCGCTTGCCAGAAATGTAGTAATTTTCATGTGTTACTCCCCAAGTTGGTTCAGTTGTCCCCGTCTAATGCGAGGCATGGAATATCCGGCCGAGTGAGGCAGGTGCGCTGCTTTTGTCGGCGGAAAGGATCACAAGCACAAGGATCGTGATGATGTAGGGCGACATTGCCAGATACTCGACCGGGATGGCAACGCCCGCTGCCTGCAAATTCAGCTGCAACACGGTGATACCGCCGAACAAATAGGCACCCAGCAGGGCGCGCCATGGCTTCCAACTGGCGAAGACGACCAAGGCCAGGGCGATCCAGCCGACACCGGCTGTCATGCCCTCGGTCCACTGTGGCACCCGGATCAAGCTGATATAGGCCCCACCCAGCCCGGCACAGGCACCGCCGAACAGGATCGCCATGATGCGGATCTTGATCACCTTATAGCCAAGCGCATGTGCCGCATCGTGGTTTTCACCTACCGCGCGCAGGATCAGTCCGACGCGAGTGTATTTAAGCGTAGCCCAGACGGCCGCTGTCAAAGCGATGCCGACATAAAGGATCGGGTCATGCTGAAACAGGATCGGGCCAATCACCGGAATATCGCTGATCACCGGGATATGGATATCGCCCATGCTGGGGGGTTTGACCCCCACATAGCTTTGACCGAGCAGGGCGCTGAACCCTAAACCAAACAGAGTCAGCGCCAGGCCGCTGGCAACCTGATTGGCCAGCGCCACCTGCGTCAGCAGCACAAACAGCAGGGACAGTACTGCACCGCCTATGGCCGCGGCGACAAAGCCCAGCCAGGGCGACCCAGTCTCGACCGAGATCGCAAAACCGCTGATCGCGCCAACGATCATCATGCCCTCTACGCCAAGGTTCAGAACTCCTGCTTTTTCGACGACCAATTCACCGATCGCGGCCAGAAGCAGGGGAGTTGCAGCCACCATCAGTGACGCGACCAGAAGTACGGGATTAATCTCACCTAGGTCCATGATTACGCCACCTCGCTACGGGCCGCACGGATGCGGTAGTTGGTCAAAAGGTCGAAGGCCAGCAGGAAGAACAGCAGCATCCCCTGGAATACTTGAATAGCCGCGGCAGGAAGACCCATTTGGGACTGCGCAATTTCACCACCGATATAGGTCAACGCCATTAGACCACCGGCTAGCAGGATGCCCACCGGATGCAGTCGACCCAGAAAGGCCACGATGATCGCGGTAAAGCCATAGCCGACGTTAAAGTCGATGCTGACAACACCCGAGGGGCCCGAGACTTCGAACATCCCCGCCAGCCCGGCCAGTGCGCCTGACAGGCCAAGACAGAACAGGATCAGTCGTGCTGGGTTTACCCCGGCGAATTTGGCTGCGCGCGGGGCCTCACCCGTCAGGCGGATGTGAAAGCCCAGCATGTGCCGGTTCAGCAGGATATAGGAAAAGATCACGGCTATCAGTGCGGTCACAACGCCCCAATGCATCCCCGATCCTGCGATCAGCTCGGCATTATGCGCACTCTCATAGGATTGCAGATTGCGTGAACCCGGAAAACCGAACCCTTCGGGGTTTTTCAGTAGTCCCAGCGAGACCGAGGCCATCATCTGTTCAGCCACATAGACCAGCATCAGCGAGACCAGAATTTCATTGGTGCCAAAGCGCACCTTCAGAAAGGCCGGAATAGAGGCCCAGAGCCAACCGCCAAGCGCACCTGCCATCACCATGATCGGAAAGACATACCAGGCATCCAGCGGGTAAAAGGCCAGCCCGGCCCCCGCACCAAAGATGGCGCCCATGATATACTGACCCTCGGCGCCGATGTTCCAGATACCGGCGCGGAAGCCTAACGACAGGCCAATCGCAATCAGCACCAACGGCGCGCCCTTCACCAGCAGCTGCGGGCGGTAATAAAAGGCGAATTCACCGAACAGAGGCTCCCAGAAAATGGTGCCGATGGCCTGAACCGGGTTTTTACCCAGGACGGCAAACAATATGCCGCCAAACAGCATCGTCGCCAGTACCGCCACAAGCGGGGTCGCATAAGACCACGCCTTGGACGGCTGTGGCCGTTTCTCCAATACAATCATCTGCTCACACCCCCGTCGTCATATTTTGTTTTGCATCAGACATGGGCTACCTCCATGCCATGTGCACCGCCCATCATCAGGCCGATCTCATCCACGGTCAGACCCGTGGTTGTGCGTGGCGCGCTGAGCCTGCCTTCGTTCAGGGCGGCAAAGCTGTCCGAGATTTCCATCAATTCGTCCAGATCCTGGCTGATGCAGACCACCGCCGTGCCCTTGGCGGCAAGGTCCAGAATGGCCTGTCGGATCGACGCAGCGGCAGCGGCGTCCACCCCCCATGTGGGTTGGTTCACAACCAGTACATCGGGGTTCTGCAACACTTCGCGTCCGATCACGAATTTCTGTAGGTTGCCGCCTGACAATGACCGGGCCGCATTCTCGGGCCCTGGCGTGCGCACATCAAAGGCGCTGATGATCTTTTCAGCAAAGCTTTTGGTATCTGCCCATTTCAAGAACCCGTTGCTTTCCAACCCTTCGCGGACCGATCCGGTCAGCAGGGCGTTTTCGGTCAGGCTCATGTCTGGGGCGGCTGCATGTCCCAACCGCTCTTCGGGGGCGGTCAGTACGCCCAGCTTGCGCCGTGCGGTTGGGCCCAGTTTGCCAATCGGCTGGCCATTGAACTTGATCGCATCGGCAGCTGTCTGGATTTCGCCAGACAGGACACCCAGCAGTTCGTCCTGTCCGTTGCCGGCAACACCGCCAATTCCCAGCACTTCGCCTTTGCGAACTGTCATGTGGACATTCTTCAGCGCGGTGCCGAATTCAGACGGTGAGGGCACGGAAAGCCCGCTGACATCCAGCGCGACCTCGCCGAACTCGCGGCCTCCGCGCTCAGGTGTTTGCAGGGTTGAACCGACCATCAACTCGGCCATCTCCCGGGCCGAGGTTTCAGACGGAACGCATTCGCCCACATTCTTGCCCAAACGCAAGATCGTAGCGTGGTCGCATAGGGTGCGGATTTCTTCAAGCTTGTGCGAGATATACAGGATCGATGTGCCTTCAGACCGCAATTTATTCAGCGTTTCGAAAAGGATATCGACTTCTTGCGGAGTCAGAACACTGGTTGGTTCGTCCATGATCAAAAGCTTTGGATCCTGCAGAAGGCAGCGAATGATCTCAACCCGTTGGCGTTCCCCCGCAGACAGGTCGCCGACTGTACGAAAGGGGTCCAGCGGTAGGCCGTAGGTTTCCGAAACTTCCCGAATGCGCGAGGCCAGGTCGCCCATTGGCGGCGGGTTCTCCATCCCCAATGCGATGTTCTCGGCCACGTTCAGCGCGTCGAACAGCGAAAAATGCTGAAATACCATCGCGATTCCGTCAGCACGCGCGGCGCGCGGCTCGGGCGGAGCAAAGGGTTGGCCACGCAACAGCATGGTGCCGCTGTCGGGCTTCACCAAGCCATAGATCATTTTGACCAGCGTGGATTTTCCCGCGCCGTTTTCGCCCAACAGGGCATGAACTTCGCCCTCACCGATGTCAAAGGACACCTGATCATTGGCCACGACGCCGGGATAGGCTTTGGTCAGTCCTTGCAAACTTAGCAGTGGAGTGGTCACGCGCTCAGATCCTTCTTCAAATTGTTTTGCCCGATCGGGCGCAGCAGTTGTGATGCGACGCCCACGGCAATCATCTGCGGGTGCTTGCCCAGGCCCGGGTCGCCAATCGGGCAGGTGATCCGGCTGATCCGCTCGGGCGAGTGCCCCAGCGCTGCCAGCCGAGACCGGAACCGCGCCCATTTCGTAGCCGAGCCGATCAGCCCCGCAAAGCGGAAATCGTGCGAAAGCAGACGGTTGCACAATTCCAAGTCCAGATTGTGTGAATAAGTCAGCACCAGATGTTCAGCATCACGCGGCGCATGCCGAACCAGTTCCGCTGGTTTCGCGGCAGGGACGGCGGTGACTCCGTTCGGTACGGTTTCTGGAAACCGCTTGGATCCTGTATCGACCCAAGTGATTGCGAGATCGGGCAGCGGTGACAGGACATCCACCAGGGCGCGACCGACGTGACCCGCGCCCCAGACCCACAGTGCACGCGCTGGTTTGTGGACCGGCTCGACCATCCAGCCTTCGATCAGCTGTGCCTCTGGTGCAATCCCCTGTCCGCGGGCTTCGGTCAACAGGCGTTTGACCGACAGTGGCATGTCCTGGTTCGATGTTGGGCGCGCGATGATGCTGTCGTCCAGATCGTTGATGTTGTTGCGGTCATAGACCTCGCTTAGCAAGGAAACAGCGCCACCGCAGCACTGGCCCATGTCGGGGCCAAGCGCGTGATGGGTCAGGCGCGATTGGGCGGTTTGTATCCGCGCCGCTTCGGCTGCCTGAAACTCAAGTGTGCCGCCACCGATCGTGCCGGATTGCCCGTCCTGCCAGACCAGCATTGCGGCACCAACCTCGCGTGGGGACGAGCCCTTGATCCCGGCGATGACTACCCGGATCACGCGCCCATGGGTTTTGACCGCCTCCCTCAAAGTCTCAAGGTCAAATCCCATCAGTCGTCCCCCTTCATCCTTTGGACACCATGCCAGACTTCTTCTGCCGTGGCGGGGGCATCCAATGCGGGGTAGCCGTTTCCGCAGGCCGCCACCGCATTCGACAGTGCCAGCCAGGCGGATATCCCAAGCATGAATGGAGGTTCGCCTACTGCTTTCGAGCGATAGATCGTGTCCTCACGGTTTTCAGCCTCCCAAAGCGCAACGTTGAAGATGTCGGGGCGGTCGGAACAAGCCGGGATCTTGTAGGTCGATGGCGCATGGGTGCGCAGATTGCCTGTGCCATCCCAGACGAGTTCTTCGGTCGTCAACCAACCCGCGCCCTGCACATAGCCACCTTCGACCTGACCGATATCCAGCGCAGGGTTCAGCGACGCGCCCGCGTCATGCAGGATATCCGTGCGCAAGATGCGGTTCTCACCGGTTAGTGTGTCCACGGCAACTTCGGTGATCGAGGCGCCATAGGCGAAGTAGAAAAACGGACGACCTTGGCCTTTGATCCGGTCCCATTCGATCTTGGGTGTCTTATAGAAGCCGGTGGCCGAAAGGCTGATGCGGCCCTGATAGGTCAGCGCAGCCGCTTCGGCAAAGGTATAGCGTTCCTCACCAACCGATACATGACCATCCCCGAAGGTGACAGCCGACGGGTCGGCCTGATGTCGCTCGGCCAGATACTCTGCCATCCGGTCGCGGATCGTGTCACAGGCGGCTTTCACCGCCATACCGTTGAGATCGCTTCCCGAGGATGCCGCCGTTGCCGAGGTGTTCGGCACTTTGGCCGTGTCTGTGGCGGTGATCTTCACCATCTCTAGCGGAATACCAAAGCGTGAGGCGGCAACCTGGGCCACTTTTTGAAACAGGCCCTGGCCCATCTCGGTACCGCCATGGTTCAGGTGCACGGACCCGTCCTGATACACATGCACCAGCGCGCCGGCCTGATTCAGATGGGTCAGGGTGAAGGAAATGCCGAACTTGACCGGAGAGAAGGCGATGCCCTTTTTGATCACGCTGTTCTCGGCATTCCATTTCTGAATTGCTGCCTTGCGCGCGGCATAGTCGCTGGAATTCAACAAGGCTTCGGTCATGCCGTGAAGTTCGAAATCTTCGACTTCCATGCCATAAGGGGTGGTGTTTGGCGTATCGCCGCCACTGCGATCAGGGGCATGGTCATCGGTACCCGCCGGGGCAGCGTAATAGTTCCTGCGGCGCAGCTCGACCGGGTCCAGACCCAACTCATGCGCGGCGTGGTCCATGACGCGTTCGATTCCAACCATACCCTGAGGGCCTCCAAACCCCCGATAGGCGGTGGCAGATTGGGTGTTGGTTTTCAGCCGGTGACTTTCGATCCGCGCATTGGGCAGCAGATACGCATTGTCGGAATGCAGCATCGCCCGGTCCGCGACGGGCAGCGACAGGTCTTGTGCCCATCCGCATATGGCGTGGTGCAGAAAGGATACCCCCTGAATATGCCCGTCCTGATCGAACCCGGCCCTATAGCCAATGCGAAAGGCATGCCGCTTACCGGTGATGATCATGTCGTCATCGCGGTCATAGCGCATCTTGCAGGCTGTGCCGGTTGCCCGCGCAGCCACTGCGCAGGAAACAGCCAGAGCGTTGCCCTGGCTTTCCTTGCCCCCGAACCCGCCGCCCATGCGCCGGGTTTCAACGCGCACAGCATGCATGGGAACACCCAGAGCCTCTGCCACTTTGTGCTGAATCTCAGTCGGGTGCTGGGTCGAGCTATGGACCAGCATATCAGCACCCTCATTCGGCACCGCCAGTGCGGCTTGACCTTCCAGATAGAAATGCTCTTGCCCGCCAAGCTCAAAACTGCCTTCGATCACATGCGCCGCGCCTGCGATGGCGGCGTCTGCATCACCTTTGGTGTAGATGCGCGGGCCGTCCTCGAACCGACTGTCGGCGGCCAGCGCCTCTTCAATCGTCAGAATTGGCGTTTCTTCAGCATAGTCGATCTTGCCCAGTCGTGCAGCTTTGCGCGCGGCCAGATGGCTGGTGGCGACAACCAGAAATACGGGCTGCCCGATATAGTGGACAGAGCCGTCCGACAACAAAGGTTCATCGTGAATGGACGGTGAGACATCATTCGCAAAGGGCAGGTCTTCGGCGGTCATCACCATGACGACACCGTCGGCGGCCTTGACTGCAGACAGGTCAATCGCGGCGATTGTGCCCTTGGCGATGGGGCTGAGACCAAAGGCCAGATGCAACGTGCCTTTTGGTGTTGGGATATCGTCCACATAGCGGGCCGAACCGGAGACATGCAGCGGCGCGGCGTCATGAGGCAGTGGTTTTGTCACGCTCATGCCGACACCTCCAGCACATTGGTTGCCTGGCCCTGATCTTCAAGGAAATAACGCTCCAGCATCGCTTTCGCCGTCTCAAGGCGGTAATGAGCCGAGGCGCGCATATCTGACATTGGCGCGTAATCCTCGGCAAACATCGTCAGAGCGGATTGAACGGTAGCAGCCGTCCATGGCTTGCCGGTCAACGAAGCTTCGACTTGAGTGGCGCGTTTCGGAACGCCCGCCATGCCGCCAAATGCGATGCGCGCCTGAGTGACGGTACCTTCTGCAACGGTAATGTTGAAACACCCACAAACGGCCGAAATATCCTGATCAAACCGTTTGCTGAGCTTGTAGCATTTCAACCGATCCGCCTGGCGCGGGAAGCTTACGGCTTCGACGAATTCTCCGGGTACGCGATCCTGTTTTCCATAGTCGATGAAGAACTTTTCCAAGGGCAGCGTTCGCCTTGTGTCGCCTTTGCGCAGGTGCAGGCTGGCGCCCAGGGCAATCAGTGCAGGCGGGTTGTCACCGATTGGTGACCCATTGGCGATATTACCGCCTACGGTTGCGGCGTGCCGCACCTGTACGCTGGCATAGCGGCGGATCATTTCAGCATAAGAGGGGTGCAGATCCCCCAGCGCTTCGCCCATGCGGTTCATATCGACCATGGCACCAAGGCGAATTTCATTGTCAGTAACCGTGATCTGTTTCAGATCATCGCAACCGTTCATGAAGATTACTGTTTTCAGGTTGCGCAACTGTTTGGTGACCCAAAGGCCTACATCGGTCGCGCCAGCGACCAGGGTGGCCTCTGGGTGTTCGGCATAAATGGCGGCAAGCTCGTCCGAGGACCGCGGCAGCATAGGAGACGCGGCGGGTGCTGCGTCAGGCTTGTCCTTGACCCAGACGGGAACAGGGTGCTTTTCGACGGCTTTGGCGGCACGGATAATCGGCGCATAGCCCGTGCATCGGCACAGGTTCCCGGCCAGCTGTGTGTCGTGATCGGTTGCACCATTCGCATGCCCGGCCACCATCGACATTACAAAGCCGGGGGTGCAAAAGCCACATTGCGACCCGTGCAGATCAACCATTGCCTGCTGTACCGGGTGGGCCTTCCCGTCCGGGCTGCTGGCGCCTTCGACGGTGCGCACCGCTTTGCCGTGGAGCTGAGGCAGGAACAGAATGCAGGAGTTCAGAGCTTTGGCTCCTCCCTGATCCGTCACCATGACAGTGCAGGCACCGCAATCACCTTCGTTGCAGCCTTCTTTGGTGCCGGTCAGAGAGCGATCCTCGCGCAGCCAATCCAACAAGGTGACTGTCGGATCGACATTCGCCAACTCCACTGTCTCTCCGTTCAGAAGAAACGTGATATCCATTCGTGAAACCCGTCGCGTTACCGAATTGCGCCTCTGAATGCTCTCCTTCGATGCGACGTAGAAAGAGTGCGGGCGGATAGCTTGCCACTAGATGTTAGAAACAGCGCAGCCAATCTGGCAAGAAAAACCGCGCTTCTGATGTATCATTTCATTGGTCCGATCCTTGTGTTTCATGTGGTTTCGATGTTCATCACATTGAAAATAAAAGGTTTTGTAGCATGTTTCACCCTCAGAGTCCGAAGCACCTTATGGATTTCCCGAACAATCAGCGCCTGTTTTTTTGGCAATCCGAACCTAAGGTTCAGGCTTTTGTACCATCACTGGCTGCGATAGCGTGGGCGGCATGAGCAGCACTCCACGATTCATCCACCTCCGCGTTCACACCGAATATTCCCTGCTGGAAGGCGCCGTGCGGCTGAAAAAGCTGCCTGGTCTGTGTGAAAAGCTTGAGATGCCCGCCGTCGCCGTCACGGACACCAACAGCATGTTCTCTGCGCTGGAGTTTTCGGTCACCGCCAGCGGGGCGGGTGTTCAGCCGATCATGGGGTGCCAGGTCGACCTGACCTACCTGCAGGCGCAACCGGGCGAGAAAGCGAAAGCCCCCGCGCCGCTGGTGCTGCTGGCGCAGTCAGAGGTCGGGTATGAAAACCTAATGAAGCTCAGCTCTTGCCTGTATGTGGACAAGGGCGGGCAGTTGCCGCAGGTGACATTGGATGAACTGACAGAGCGCTCGGATGGTCTGATCTGCCTGTCTGGCGGCCCCGACGGACCGGTGGGTCGCTTGTTGCAGCAAGGGCAGCGCCCAGCGGCCGAGGTCTTGGTGGATCGCCTTGCAACCATGTTCCCGGATCGTCTGTATGTCGAATTACAGCGCCATCCAGGCGAGGGTGGTCAGCCCGAGGCCGAACGTCTGACCGAGCGCGGCCATGTTGAAATGGCCTATGCCAAGAACCTTCCGCTGGTGGCTACCAACGATGTCTACTTCCCGACCACGGACATGTACGAAGCGCATGATGCGTTGATCTGTATTGCCGAGGGCGCTTATGTCGATCAGCAGGATGGCCGCCGCCGTCTGACCGCACAGCATTATTTCAAGTCGCAGCAGGAAATGGCGACCCTGTTCGCCGATCTGCCCGAAGCAATCGAAAACACAGTCGAGATCGCCAGGCGCTGTGCGTTCATGGCCTATCGCCGCGATCCGATCCTGCCGAAATTCGCCGATGACGAGGTGGCCGAGCTGCGCCGCATCGCCAATGAAGGTCTGCAGAAACGTCTGGCCGTGATCCCGCATGCGGTAACCCCTGAAGAGTATCAGAAGCGGCTGGATTTCGAACTGGACATCATCGAGGGCATGGGGTTTCCCGGTTATTTCCTGATCGTTGCCGATTTCATCCAATGGTCAAAGGATCAGGACATCCCGGTTGGGCCGGGGCGGGGCTCGGGCGCGGGGTCGCTGGTGGCCTATGCGCTGACGATCACCGACCTTGATCCGTTGCGTTATTCGCTGCTGTTCGAACGTTTCCTGAACCCTGAACGGGTATCGATGCCTGACTTCGATATCGACTTCTGCATGGACCGCCGCGAAGAGGTGATCCGCTACGTGCAGCAGAAATATGGGCGCGACAAGGTTGGGCAGATCATAACTTTTGGCGCGCTGCTGTCGAAGGCCGCCGTGCGTGACATCGGGCGGGTTTTGCAGATGCCATACGGGCAGGTGGATCGCCTGTCCAAGATGATCCCGGTCGAAGGGGTGAAACCCGTCTCGATTGAAAAGGCGCTTAAAGACGAACCGCGTCTGCGTGAAGAGGCGCGTAATGAAGAGGTTGTGGACCGTCTGCTGACTTATGGCCAGCAGGTCGAGGGGCTGTTGCGAAACGCGTCGACCCACGCGGCTGGTGTGGTGATTGGCGACCGTCCGCTGGATGCGCTGGTGCCGCTGTATCAGGATCCGCGTTCCGACATGCCTGCGACCCAGTTCAACATGAAATGGGTAGAACAGGCCGGGCTGGTCAAGTTCGACTTTCTGGGTCTGAAGACACTGACCGTGATCCAGAATGCGATGGATCTGATCTTCAAATCCGGGCGCGACCTGCACATCGCTGCTGACGGAACCGAGCTGTACGAAGCCGCCGAGGGGGCGGCGAACCAGATTAACGCCATCCCGCTGGATGATGAAGCGACTTACAAACTCTACTCAGCGGCCAAGACCGTAGCGGTGTTCCAGGTGGAATCCTCGGGCATGATGGATGCGCTCAAGCGGATGAAACCGGATTGTATCGAGGATATCATCGCCCTCGTCGCGCTATACCGTCCGGGCCCGATGGAGAACATCCCCAAGTTCTGCGAGGTCAAGAACAAGCTGAGCGAACGGGACACGCTGCACCCTTCCATCGACCATATCCTTGACGAAACCCAAGGCATTATCGTCTACCAGGAACAGGTTATGCAGATCGCTCAGGAAATGGCGGGCTATAGCCTTGGCGGAGCGGATTTGCTGCGCCGCGCGATGGGTAAGAAAATTCAGGAGGCGATGGACGCAGAGCGGCCTAAGTTCCTCAAAGGCGCTGCTGAGAATGACGTGGACGAGGCTAAGGCGACCGAGGTCTGGAACCTGTTGGATAAATTCGCCAACTATGGCTTCAACAAATCCCACGCTGCCGCCTATGCCGTGGTCAGCTATCAGACCGGCTGGTTGAAGGCGAACCACCCGGTCGAGTTCATGGCCGGGGTCATGAACTGCGATATCCATCTGACTGACAAGCTGGCGGTTTACTTCGAGGAAGTCCGCAAAGGGTTGGAACTGCCTTACATACCGCCCTGTGTGAACCGCTCGCAATCCACGTTTGACGTGGTGGATCAGCATCTGGTTTACGCGCTGGGCGCGTTGAAAAACGTCGGCGTTGAGGCGATGAATTTGGTAGTAGAAGGACGTGCAGGCAAACCGTTCGTCAACCTCTTCGACTTTGCCCGCCGCGTTGATCTGAAGAAGGTCGGCAAGCGGCCCTTGGAAATGCTGGCGCGTGCTGGCGCGTTTGATGAACTCGACAAGAACCGCCGCCGCGTCTTCGAAAGCCTTGATCCGCTGGTGCAATATTCAGCTGCGATCCACGATCAGAAGAACTCGAACCAGGTATCGCTGTTCGGCGAGGCGGGCGACGACCTGCCCGAGCCACGCCTTTCGCCGACGCCGGACTGGTTGCCTGCCGAGCGTTTGAGCGAAGAGTTCAAGGCCATCGGATTTTACCTGTCCGGCCACCCGCTGGATGATTATATGCCTGCCCTAAAACGCAAGCAGGTACTGACACTGGATGAGGTGATGGAAAAGGCACGCTCGGGTCCGCTGATCGCCAAGATGGCCGGTGTAGTGGCTGGGCGGCAGGAACGGAAATCTGCGCGCGGAAACCGGTTTGCCTTTGCCCAACTTTCTGACCCTACAGGTGCCTATGAGGTCACACTGTTTTCCGAAACGCTGGAGAAATCCCGTGAGTTTCTGGAAACCGGTGCACAGGTGGTGCTGACCGCCGAAGCAACGATGGAGGCCGATCAACTCAAACTGCTAGGCCGGTCCGTCGGGCGGGTAGATGCGGTCGTGGCCGAGGCAGGGGCGACCGGGCTGCGCATTTTTGTTGATCAGTCGCAGGTTCTGCCCACAGTTGCCAAAGTTCTGGAAGATGCCGCTGGCGCAGCCAAGGGGGCTGCGAAAGGGCCTATCCATCTGTGCCTGCTTGATCCTGGCCTGCCGGGAGATGTCGAGATGGACCTTGGCCAGGAATTCCCGATCAACCCGCAGATCAAAGGGGCGATCAAGTCGCTGGACGGCGTGATGTCGGTCGAGGAAATCTGACCGCCCCTGAAAAGTTGCCTGACATTCGCCCGCCGGATAGTCTGAAGACAGAATGAGATTTTCTGGTGATGCCGCAGGAGGGCAACCATATGACGATCCCACATTTCGGTTTTCGAACATTGATATTGGCCGCGTCGATGGCCTTGGTCACCGCCGGGTCGGCGGTGGCGGACGACAAGAAGAAAAAGAACACCATCGAAGGCGCGTTGATCGGGGCGGGCGTCGGTGCTTTGATTGGTGATGGCAAGGGCGCGGCAATCGGCGGCGTGGCCGGGGCCTTTATTGGACATAACTGGAAATGACTGCGATGCGTTTGACCCAAATGGAAACCGCTCTCGCAAGCCTGTGGATGATCGTTCCGGGCATGGCCATCGCAGACGAAGCTGCTGAACAAATGGTTCAGGACGCATTGCCCGTCATGTATCATACCTGTGCAACGGTGGTTGAAGAGTCGGACGGTGATGAGACCTATATCTTTGCTGTTGTCGAGAAGATGACAGCACTGTCGATCTATAACCGCCAGATTGATATCAATGATCACGCAAGCACGGACGAGGACAAAGCGAAACTGAGCGAGACCTTCATAGCCGCATTGAGAGAGGGCTGCGCCGAGGACCAGCATGCCCTGTTGGGCGGGGTTGTCGACAATGCGGTGAAAACGACGCTCGGCTTGTAATCGCTCAATAATGCGGCGGGCGTTCGTCTCCGAGGATGATGCCGCCTGATCCTTCTTGTGCCCGTTCACCTTCGCGGCGCATCAGCACCTCAACCCGGCGGGTCAAGTTGTCGATCTCATCCTGCTGGCGCGTGACGATTGTGTTCAGATCTTCGACCGTGCGGGTCAGATGGGCGATCTGCTCTTCCAGATGTTGCATTGGAAACTCCTGTCTCGCGCCGGTCATAACGGCACCGGCTGTGCAAGGCCAGCGAAAGCGCGCCTTGCCCCGAAACGGGCCATGGGATAGACCGCGCGCGGAACACTTAACGCCCAAGGACGCCCCAAATGGCCAAGCCCAAGAAACAGCCCCGCCCCAAGGCCGTAACGCCGAAGGGGTTTCGCGACTATTTTGGCGAGGAAGTCACGCAGCGCACCGAGATGCTGCGGACTATCGCGGGTGTCTATCATCGCTATGGCTTTGATGCTTTGGAGAGCAGCGCGGTCGAAACGGTCGAAGCGCTGGGCAAGTTCCTGCCTGACGTGGATCGTCCGAACGAAGGCGTCTTTGCCTGGCAGGAATTCGATGAGAACGACAAGGGCGATTGGATGGCCCTGCGCTATGACCTGACCGCGCCATTGGCCCGCGTCTATGCGCAACACCGCAACGATCTGCCGACACCTTATCGCCGCTATGCGATGGGTCCGGTCTGGCGCAACGAAAAGCCAGGTCCAGGGCGGTATCGCCAGTTTTATCAATGTGATGCGGATACTGTGGGTACCGCATCAATGGCGGCGGATGCCGAGATTTGCGCCATGTTGTCGGATACGCTGGAAACCGTGGGCATCCCGCGCGGTGACTATCTGGTGCGGGTGAATAATCGCAAGGTTCTGAACGGCGTGCTCGAGGCGATGGGTCTGGGCGAAGACGCTGCCGCCCGTGACAGCGTGCTGCGCACCATCGACAAGTTCGATAAGGTGGGCGAAGCAGGCGTGCGCGAATTGCTGACCAAGGGTCGTCTGGACGCGTCAGGTGCCTTCATCGACGGCGTGGGTCTAAGCGATGATCAGGCAGAACCGGTCATCGCCTTCCTGACCTCTAAAGCTGCAGATACCGCAGGAACGCTGGCCAATCTGCGTGCCGCCGTGGGTGACAGCCAAATCGGTGCGGATGGCATTGGCGAACTGGAACAGATCGGGACCTTGCTGGAAGCCGGCGGCTATGGCGCGGATCGGATCGAGATTGACCCATCGGTCGTGCGTGGGTTGGGCTACTACACCGGTCCGGTCTATGAGGCCGAGTTGACCTTTGATATCTTTGACGAGAAAGGCCGCAAGCGGCAGTTCGGCTCTGTCGCAGGCGGCGGGCGCTATGACGATCTGGTCAAGCGTTTCACTGGACAGGAAGTGCCCGCGACCGGCGTCTCGATCGGGGTTGACCGTCTGCTGGCCGCCCTGCGCGAAAAGGGGCGGATCAGCGCACAGGCCAAGGGGCCGGTGGTTGTCACCGTCATGGATCGCGACCGCATGGCGGATTATCAGGCCATGGTGGCCGAGCTGCGCAATGCAGGTATCCGGGCCGAGGTCTATCTGGGGAACCCCAAGAACTTTGGCAATCAGCTGAAATATGCGGACAAGCGGAACTCACCCATTGCGGTCATCGAAGGTGGTGATGAAAAGGCGAACGGGATCGTGCAGATCAAGGACCTGATCCTTGGCGCCAAGATTGCAGAAAGCGCCACGCTTGAGGAATGGAAAGAACGCCCAAGTCAGTTTGAGGTTCCGCGCGGTGATCTGGTCGCCAAGGTGCGCGAAATTCTGGACAATCAGGACTGAGCCATGGCCAACCGTACTCAGATACAGACGCGCGCCGCGATGATGCGGGTGCGTTTCGAGACCGCAGGTGCCCGGGTTGTTGATCCGCCTCTGTTGCAACCGGCTGAAACGTTGCTGGACCTCTATGGGGAAGACATTCGCGCCCGTGCTTACGTGACCTCGGATGCGCTGCATGGTGAACAAATGCTGCGCCCGGATTTCACGCTGCCGGTGGTGCAGATGCACATGTCCGACGGTGCCGAACCGGCGCGCTATACCTACTCGGGTGAGGTGTTTCGAAGGCAGGAACACGATCCGGATCGCGCGAATGAATATATCCAGGTCGGGTATGAGGTGTTTGATCGCACCGATCCGGCCAGTGCCGATGCCGAAGTGTTTTCGCTGTTTGCGCTGCAACTGCGTGGGTTGCCCCTGCGGGCGGCAACCGGGGATATCGGTATTCTGACCGCTGCTGTCCAGGGGCTGAGGACTTCCGACCGGCGCAAGGCGGCCCTGATGCGCCATCTGTGGCGGCCCCGCCGTTTTCGCGTCTTGCTGGACCGTTTCGCTGGGCGCAAGCCGGGGCCTGAAGGACGCAAGACCTTACTCGAGGCTGCTGACCCTTTGGCAACCGACGCGCCTATGATCGGCAAGCGCCGCGCCTCTGAAATTCAGGCGCGGATCGAAGCCCTGCGTGAGGATCGTGATACCCCACCGATTTCCGACAACGAACTGGCCGGGTTGGAAACCCTGCTGAACGTCCGCGAAACCATGCCCTTTGCGCTTGAACAGCTGCGCGACGTGGCGGTGGACTTGCCGCAGATCACCCCGGCACTGGACCGGCTTGAGGCGCGGATCGCGGCCTTGCAAGCGCGCGGCGTGGATGTGGACAGGTTGGATTTCGAAGCGTCTTATGGCCGGACCTCGATGGAGTATTATGATGGGTTTGTCTTTGGTTTCTACGCCGAGGGCCGGCCGGATTTGCCGCCCATTGCCACTGGGGGGCGCTATGATGCACTGACCCGCCACTTGGGCAAAGGGGCAGAAATCCCCGCAGTTGGCGGCGTGCTGCGCCCGGACCTGATGCTGGAGATTGAGGAGGACGCGCAATGAGCCTGAAACTGGGCGTGCCTTCAAAGGGCCGGTTGATGGAAAAGACCTTTTCGTGGTTCGAAAAGCGCGGCATCACCCTGTCTCGCAGTGGGTCGGACCGCGAATATGCCGGTAAGGTGGAAGGGATCGAGGGTGTCTCGCTGATCCTGTTATCGGCGGGGGAAATTCCGCGTGAATTGGCTGCTGGTCGCATTCATCTTGGCGTCACCGGAATTGATCTGGTGCATGAAAAGCTGCCGCGCTGGGAACAGCAGGTCGAAGAAGTATCTCCGCTTGGGTTTGGCAAGGCCGATCTGATCATCGCTACGCCAGCCTGCTGGGTCGACGTGGACACGCTTGATGACCTTGACGCGGCGGCAGCGGCTTTTCGCAAGACCCACGGCCACCGCCTGCGGATTGCCACCAAATACCACCGGTTGGTGCGTGAATTTCTGACAGATGCGGGCGTGGCCGATTATACGCTGGTCGACAGCCAGGGGGCGACCGAAGGCACGGTAATGAATGAAACCGCCGAAGCGATTGCCGATATCACGTCAACGGGGGAAACCCTGCGCGCCAACCATCTGAAAATCCTGACAGACGGGCTGATCCTGCAATCGCAAGCAACCCTATGGCGCAGCCGGGTGGCCAAGTATACGGACGAAGACAAGGATGTTCTGACTGAGGTGCTCGACCGTCTGGCCTGATTACAGCACGCCGATATCCGCCAGCGCGCGGTTTAGATCATCGGGCAGGGCATCGTCCTGCGCGCGGGTTTTTGGCAGATCGGCGGGGGTGTCCTCAGGCTTGAGATAACGCCACCCCTGAAAGGGGCGCTTCAGGGCGTTCTGGGTGCGATGAACCTCAGGATCCAGAATAATGGCGCAGCGGCGAATGCCGTCATCCCCGATCACTTCGTCCATTCGTAGGATGCGCTGACGGCATTGCACAACGCCTTTGATCACCCAATAGATTGATCCGCCATTCAGAATCTCTGCCTCGCGTTTGGGCCACATGCGTGTCACGTGGCGCGGCAATCCGTCCTCGTAAAGAGGCATGCGACTCTCCTGCCATGCGATCAGCGTGTCGACGCTTTCTGATCCGACGGACAGTTTTATGAGGTTTACGTACTTATCCACAGCTTTCCCACAGAGTCGTCCCAAGGCTACCTTTATATTGTAGCCTTCTGCACCGCTTCATCAAGGTGTTGTGGTGAAGGTGCGAATTGGGCTAATCTGGATACCTCTTTCAAGACAGGGAATCACCAATGAGCCGCTTTGCCGCCCCCATCGCCGAGCAGATCTGGGACATGAAATACCGCTTTAAACAGGCGGATGGAACACCCATCGACCAAACGGTTGAAGACAGCTGGCGCCGTATCGCTCGCGATCTGGCCCGCGTGGAACAGGACCCTGCTCATTGGGAAGACAAGTTCTTTGAGGCGTTGGAGGATTTCAAATATCTGCCCGCCGGACGCATCACCGCCGGTGCGGGCACTGCACGCCGGGTGACCCTGTTCAACTGTTTTGTCATGGGAACCATACCAGACAGCATGGGCGGTATTTTCGATATGTTGAAAGAGGCCGCCCTGACCATGCAGCAGGGTGGGGGGATCGGCTATGATTTCTCAACCATTCGTCCGCGTGGGGCGGATGTACACGGGGTGGCGGCGGACGCCTCGGGGCCGCTGAGCTTTATGGATGTGTGGGACGCGATGTGCCGCACGATCATGTCTGCGGGGTCGCGCCGCGGGGCGATGATGGCGACCATGCGCTGCGATCATCCCGATATCGAACAGTTCATCACCGCCAAATCCGACCCGGCCCGTCTGCGCATGTTCAACATGTCGGTTCTGGTGACAGATCCGTTTATGGAGGCAGTCAAGGCCGATGGCCCGTGGGAACTGGTGTTTGATGGCAAGGTCTATCACACCATCCAGGCCCGCGATCTATGGAACAAGATCATGCAGGCCACTTACGACTATGCCGAGCCAGGTGTGATCTTCATCGATCGGATCAATGCCGCCAACAACCTCAGCTATGTCGAGACCATCGCGGCGACGAACCCCTGCGGCGAACAGCCCCTGCCGCCTTATGGCGCCTGCCTGCTGGGCTCGATCAACTTGGCGCGTTTGGTGACCGGACCGTTCGAGGATGCCGCTCATCTGGATGAGGCCGCGCTGAAAGAGCTGGTCGCCACCGCCGTTCGCATGATGGACAATGTGGTCGACGCCTCGAAATTTCCGCTGGCCGAACAAGAGGCTGAGGCGCAAGACAAACGCCGCATTGGTTTGGGTGTCACCGGGCTGGCCGATGCACTGTTGATGCTGGGTCTACGCTATGGCTCTGACGAGGCGGCGCGTCAGACCGAGCGCTGGTTGCACGCAATCGCCCGCGCCGCGTATCTGGCGTCGGTCGATTTGGCAAAGGAAAAGGGGGCGTTTCCCTTGTTCGAAGCCGAGAAGTACCTGGCCAGCGGCACAATGCTGCAGATGGATGACGACGTACGCAATGCGATCCGCGAACACGGCATCCGCAACGCGCTGCTGACGTCGATTGCCCCGACGGGGACGATATCCCTGTACGCGGGCAACGTCTCTTCGGGGATCGAACCGGTCTTTGCCTATGCGTATACGCGCAAGGTCCTGCAAAAAGATGGCTCACGCACCGAAGAAGAAGTCGTGGATTACGCCGTTCAGATGTGGCGCGACAAGTTTGGTGATAAGGACCTGCCCGACTATTTCGTCAACGCGCAGACGCTGCCTCCGTCTGATCATGTCAAGATGCAGGCGGCGGCACAGAAATGGATCGACAGCTCGATTTCCAAGACGATCAACTGCCCCGAGGATATCAGCTTTGACGCTTTCAAAGATGTCTACATGCAGGCCTGGGATCAGGGCTGCAAAGGGTGCACGACCTATCGCCCCAACGATGTGACTGGGTCGGTTCTGACCGTATCAGAGAGTGCCGACAAAGCTCCTGGAGAAAGTGCGGATGCGCCGCACGAGGTTGATGGCGGTGATGTCATCTATATGTCCGAACCGCTGGACCGCCCACAATCGCTAGAGGGGTCAACATATAAGTTGAAATGGCCCGACAGCGAGCATGCGATTTACCTGACCATAAATGACATCGTCATTGGCGGCCGCCGTCGTCCGTTCGAGGTCTTCATCAACTCCAAGAACATGGAGCATTACGCATGGACGCTTGCGCTGACCCGCATGATCTCGGCCGTGTTCCGTCGGGGCGGTGATGTGTCCTTTGTGGTCGAGGAACTCAAGGCGGTGTTCGACCCGCGCGGCGGGGCCTGGGTGAAAGGCAAATACATCCCCTCGATCCTGGCCGCGATTGGCGGAGTGATCGAGCAGCACTTGATCAATATCGGCTTCCTTGAGGGCGAAGGGATGGGGCTGAAATCCGACCCTCAGGCGCAAGTGGTCAACCTCGACGGCCCCCGCGGCAAAGCCTGCCCGTCCTGCGGTCAGTTCGACATGGTGATGATCGAAGGATGCATGACCTGCCGTAGCTGCGGTCACTCTAAATGCGGGTGAGCTGAAGTAGTGGATTCTGTTGTTGGTACACCAAGCAATTGAGACCCAAATCAGCGATTTTTTCGCCCAAAGACAAGGTCTTTGTCGGCCAAGTATCAAAATCCCCTTGTTATCATAGGGGCGGGAAAGCGTTTGATTTTCTTAACAGATGCTTTCTCAGCCAGTATCAATAGTACGAAGGTATTGACGTGCGTCCGGCAATAGGGCTGTTTCATTCTATGACGACATCACAGCATATCTTTCTCATACGATTTCTCTGATCTGCCCCTGTTAGGGCCGACCGTTGGCTGCTTCTCAATTCTACTCTTCTTCGCACGTTGTCGGTCGGTTTTTCTCACTGGATAGATGAGGGAACTGCTATGAAGACCATCAAACTCCTACTCGCCACTGATCCCAATTTTAAAAAAGATGCTCTTATGCATCGGTTCACTGAATATTTGAAGAAATTGCGCAAAACGCGGCTAGCCAGAGAATTCATCGGAGACGATGAACATTCGGTCGATCTCGGCGGAGATGATTTCGATAAAGTTGCTCGCGAACTATCGGATGGTGTCGCGCTAACTTGAGATGACAAGCGGCGCATCAAAAATCTAGTTCAGCGCATCCCAAAACACAGGGCTGAAGCCTCAGGTCTTAGGCATCTTTCGGAGAAAGAAATCTAACGACTGCGCCCACTAATGAATGAGGTTCGCTTGGTGGAGCCGAGAGACGAGCACTGGGTGGACGAGACAGTATCTTCTTTACATGAAGAAATGCCGTGGATGTCTGCCGACACCAATGAGGGCTGGCACGCGTTGCGGCGCATCTCTAGTATCAAAGATACAATCTCGTTGCCGAAGGACAGGTCCGTGTACATATAGTCGGTGAGAAAGCTCCATTTCCCGTTACTGGCGGCAAAGGCTCCCATAAAGGCAAAGTCCAGATTCTCAAGAGCGTCGCCAAACATGAGTGCGCCCTTGATCTGCCCTGAGGGTGTATCGATTGCGGTTTTGGTCTCGGGCGCGAACAGGTAGATCGTTGCCTCGTAGTTCCAGTCAGTATTCTGAGCAGACGCGGGCCCGGATGCCGGCAACTGCCGGCACGATTGCGGTCAAGATCGTTTTCATAGGCAGTGCCTTTTGAGCTAATGTTTCATTGTGTGCAGGGTGGCTTCAGGGATAGCAGAAGCTGAGCAGCTCAGCGGTCCGCTCTGAGGTTCCGGATTCTGGCAAGAGCAGTCACTCGCTATCTCCTTGCGGCACAGGTTTTCCTTCCAGCTCTGCCTGTGCGGCCAGAAGTGCGGGATGTTCCGGATTGGCTGACAGAGCTTCTGCCACAACCGCGGCGGCAGCAACGCGTCCTTGGGTTGCCGCTGTGATCCTGGCCAGCATCATCCATGCATCCAGCCGTTGCGGATCCAGCCGCACCACCTCGCGGAACGCGGATGTGGCCATGCCCATGTTGCGCATGGCCAGTGCCACACCGCCCAGTTGGAGGTGGGTTTCAGGAAAATCGAGCCGGTTTGCCATGGCATCCTGCCATTCAGCCATGGCGGCTTGCAGCTCTCTGGCGGTTCCGTTCTGGAGGCGGTTCTCCGTATCACCCAGCATCGCGCGGGCAGCGGCCATGCGCACATTGCGGGCAGGGTCGGCAAATACAGCGGCCAGGCGCTTGCCCCTTTCCTGAAGCGGTGCAAGGCGCTGCAGAGAGGCCGCGGCAGCGCGGACAAGCGGATCCGGGTCCCGCAGCAGGTCCGTCAGCCTAGCGGCGAACAGCGGGTCGTTGGACTGCTCCAGAAGCCAGAGCGCAGTGGCCCGCACGATGCCCGGCTGGCTGGTATTCTGCGCAAGCGCTGTCAAGTCGCCGGCGGCCGCTGCCGCATCGGCACGTCCCCGCGCCAGCATCTCCCCGTAATGTCGGCCACGATTTCTGTCGTCCGGATACCAAGCGGAAATCTGTGCAGCTGCCCAGGCTGCGTCCTGGCCGCCGTGGCAGGCGGTGCAGGCATCCGGTGCTCCCGTCACCGGCGAAAGATCCGGCCGGGGAATGCGGAAGGAGTGATCGGCGCGCCAGTCGTTGCCCATGTAGACGCGTTCTGGCATGTGGCAGGACTGGCACTTCGCTCCGGCGCTGTTTTCCGGGTGGAAGTGATGTGCAGGGCTGTCGTAGTCCGCTGCTGTGAGTGTTGGGAAATCCGGATTGCCCGCCGCGCTGTGGCATTGGGTGCAAAGGCCGTTGCCTTCTGCCTTCAGCTCCAGACTGTGCGCGCCGTGGCAATTCAGGCAAGTCACGCCCCGAGCATGCATCTTAGATTGCAGAAAGGAGCCGTAGACATAGACCTCGTCCTGGATCTGCCCGTCCGCGTGGTAAAGTCCTGGGCGCAAAAGCGCGAGCGTGTAGGCATCATGAAAACGCGTGCCTGGCACCGGGTTGCCGTCCAAGTTGGCCTCGCGTCTGGAATGGCACGTCGCACATTGTTCAACTGCCTGCCGAGGATCGGCGAAATCCACAGGAAATCCATGGTTTGCGGGCGGCGGTGTCCTTGTCGTTTCCCATGTATCAGCCCAATCAACGTGGTCCTTTCCCGGTCCGTGGCAGGCCTCGCAGCCAACGCCTATTTCGACCTGGGTTGATGCATAGCTTAAACGGCTTGCGTCGTAGTTTTTGCGGAACCCGGTGGCGTGGCACTCTGCACAGCGCGCATTCCAGGTCTTGTAGGGACCTGTCCAATGCAGACCATCCAACGGAGGCAGGGTCTGGTCCGGATAAAGGTGGAACCACTTCTCCTCTTCGGTGTCCCAGGCCACGTCAAAACTCTGCAGTTGCCCCGGTTCGGTCTCGAGAAGATATTGCTGCAGCGGTTCGATCCCCGCAACCGAATGCACTTGGTATTCCGCCTGCGATCCATCCTTTTCGATCACCTCGACGTAGTATTCGCCCTCCGCTCCTGTCTGAAACCGGGCAGTCATACCGTCATGGTGAAAGGCCGTTCCGCCGAAGTCACCTGCGACCGTCTCCCGCGACGGCGTTGTCCAGGCCTGAGCGTGATGCGATCCTGCCCAGCCTGCGGCACTGTCCTTATGGCAACCGGTGCAACGATCCGACCCCAAGTAGCCATCAAGGCTCTGGGCCATCGCTGGCAGACCCAGCAGCAAGAGAAGGATCAAGACTACAATCTGCATTTTCAGAGGGCCATCCGGTTTTCTGGGTCGTTCATGCACAGGGATGGTGCAGGGCTTCATTCGCGGCTCGGCCAGATCCGCTCCCAATCACGGGCCATGTCGATTACCAGCCAACCGCGGCTAGCTGCTTCATCAAGTCCGCGTGCAAGCTGCCCGATATGGCTTTCACGGCCGTAAGCGTATTCGCGTTCGCTGTCAGTATGGTGCAGCAGGATGCCCAGCCGCGCACCTTCGCCCGCAGTAGTCCACTCAAGCATCTGGAAATCTCCATCGGAATTTCCCACTGCGATCACCGGCCGTCGCCCGATGCGGGCCTCGATAGCAATGGGCTTACCTGCCTTGTCGTCAATGAAGAATAAACCGGGGTCCTTCATCACCCGCGGCGGTCCGTCCCCGGCGGAATAACTGCCATTTCCGATGGACCCGATGACCTGCTCGGGCGGAATGTTATAGGCGCTTTCAGAGAACACCCGGATGAAATGCAGGCCGCCGCCTGAGGCGATGTAAGTACGGAAGCCTTCATCGCGCAGATAGGTCAAGAGCTCCAGCATGGGTTGATAGACCATTTGGTCATAGGCCAGGCCTGTGCCGGAATGCCTGGCCGTGTCCAGCCAGCTGCGCACGGCGGCCTGGAACTCGTCCACCGTCAGGCCGGAGTGGGTGGTGGAGACGATTTCCAAAAGTCCCTCAGTGCCCGAGGCGGCCACTGTCTCCATGTCGCCTTCGACTGCGGCCCGCAGCACGTCAGACGTGAGCACCCCGGGATCAGCAGCGGCCATTTCTTTCAATCGGTCGATGGCAAATAGCAGTTGAAAGTAGACCGGCTGTTCTGCCCAGAGCGTGCCGTCATTGTCGAAGGTCGCAATACGCGCGGCCGGGGTGACATAATCAGGTGAATCCGGGTCCGTTATGCCTTCGACAAACGCAATGATCCGATCCTTGGTGGCCGTATCCGTCCAAGACGGCAAAGGGTCAGCGAGCGGAGCTGATGCAAACAGAATTGTCAAAGGAATTGAAATTAGCAGAGCACGCATAGGGACAACCTCCGCAAGTGCAGGGAAAGGGATGCCGAGGCAACCGGAAAATTAGGCGCCCCGACGGAATACTCCGTCGGGACGAAGTGGGATGAGTCTACTGCGAGCCGCCCGGCTGCGACAGCTTCTCCATTACCTTGTCGAGGCTGAACGAAGCCGCCTCCTGCCGCGGTGGGTATTCTTCGAAGGTTGCCAGGAACTGCCCAACATAAGCCTGGGCCGGCACCAGCATGAAGGCATGGTCGAGCAGCCAGTCGTAATAGGTGTTCGACGTCCGGTAACCGCGTTCATAAGGGTCGCGGCGCAGGTTGAAGATCAGCGGCACGCGCAGCGGCGTCAGCGGCTCCATCCAGGCCCGGAGAGTTCCCCAGGCCTTCTGCTCGAGGAAGGTGATCTTCCAGTTGTTGAGCCGGATCGCCGCGAGGTCGCCGTCGTCAGTGAAGTAGAAGATCTCATTACGCGGGCTCTTGTCCGTGTCACCCTTGAGCATTGGCAATAGGTTGTAGCCGTCGAGATGGACACGATACTCGCGGCCTGCCATTTCCGGAACGGTGATGCCTTCGAGCAAATCTTCCTTGATGGTTTCATTGCCTGCAGCGGCCAGGAATGTTGGCAGCCAATCCATGTGATGCACGATCTCGTTCGAGATCGTTCCGGGCGCGATATTACTGGGCCAGCGGACCATAGCAGGCACCCGCCAGGCGCCTTCCCACTGGGTGTTCTTCTCGCCCCAGAACGGGGTCATTCCGGCATCCGGCCATGTGTTCATATGGACGCCGTTATCAGTGGAATAGAACACGATGGTGTTATCGGCGATGCCGAGCTCGTCAAGCTTTTCGAGGAACTTGCCGATATCCATGTCGTGTTCGATCATGCCGGCAGTGTATTCATCAGCTTTTTCCCCATTGTATAACTCATCCGCGAGCGCGCGGTTCTCTTCGCTAACGTGGGTACGGAAATGCATCCGTGTGCCGCTCCACCACAGGAACCACGGGGTGCCGGCGTTGGTCTGTTCCTCCATCCAGGCAATTGCAGCATCTGATGTCTCGTCGTCCACAATCTCCATCCGCTTCCGGGTCAGTGCCCCGGTATCCTCGATATTCTGGGTGATTTCATTTTCGCCGTAGGTCGCGGTCACGTTCAAAACACCACGCGGACCGAACCGTTCAAGGAACGTCGTGCCGTCTGCCAACACCATATCCTTCGGGTAGTCCTCGTTTTCCGGCTCTTCTTCGGCGTTCAGATGGTAGAGATTTCCGAAAAACACATCGAAACCGTGGTTCGTCGGAAGGTGTTCATCCCGGTCTCCCAGATGGTTCTTTCCGAATTGACCGGTGGCATAGCCTTCGGCTTTGAGGAGGCCGGCAATGGTGGGATCTTCGATCTGCATACCTTCCTTGGCACCGGGCAGGCCGACCTTGGAAAGGCCGGTGCGGAAGACCGACTGGCCCATGATAAAGGATGACCGGCCAGCCGTGCAGGATTGTTCACCGTAGTAGTCGGTGAAGATCATACCTTCTCTGGCAACCCGGTCGATATTCGGCGTTTGATAACCCATCAACCCCATTGTGTATGCGGAGATATTGGATTGGCCGATGTCGTCGCCCCAAATGACGAGAACGTTCGGCTTGCCGCCCGCGCTGCCTTCCTGGGCAAGCGCCGGCGCAATCCCAATGCTTAAAATCAGGAACCCGGCCGCGACGGCCCTGTTCAAATACGAAACTGGCATAATCGGTCACTCCCTCACATTCGCTAACAGTGAAACTTGAGTTGGTCGCAGACAAGCACCAAGCGAGAGGTTTTGTCCGCCCGTAGAACATTTCGAGTGGGATCAACTATCCATAAGTTGAATGTATGGCGCAACACTTTCTTTTTTTGGGCAATCTTTCGGTTGTCGGCCATTGTGTCTAGGCCGTTGCGGACCGGCACGTCATCAGGAACTGCCATGGCCTGCAAGCGGAGTCCTTGGCGCACGAGCCGGAGGCCCACGCGCACTGCAGGCTTTCCGGTCATCTTTGTCGATGAAGGTCAGGACACAGACCCGGCCTTTGTGGATGCGCTCCGCGAAGTGGCGCAGGCGGTTTCACTAGGCTTCTGTCTCGGCTTCTTCGGCGATCCGGAGCAGAAAATTTACATGCAAGGTGCCGGACAAATTCCGCCTGAAGAGGGATGGGAGATGTCTGACGTCAGCGCCAACCTGACGTTGACGTATTACAATATCATCGAATGCTGCGTTTGCTTCGATGGCCGCTATGAGCCGATTGTGTTGAAAAACTCGAGTATCTGACGGCTGCATTTGCGTCGCCGCTGGCGACATACACGCCTCCCAAAGCAATGTGCCCGCACGCAAAATCCCTGTCGAGCGTCATCCGAATGCCGTGACGGGCGACTAAACTTCTGAAAGTGGCGCATCCTTCCAGTAGCCCGAATGGCAGATTTCGGGATCAGCCGAGAAGATCGAACCTTTGGCTCAACTGCAGCTTTGGGCCGTTACTTTGACGATGGAACCATCCAAAGAACGATGCAATGTCTGGCTGCGTGTCCGGCTAACCAACTTTTACGACCATCTTTCCAAAGTTACCGCCGGCCAGCAGTTGATTGAATGCTTCCGGAGCATTTTCAAGCCCCTCAACCACATGTTCCTTGTAGCTTATTGAACCGTTTTTGAGCCAAGCCGTCATATCGCGGACAAACTCCTGATACACGTCGGCACCAAAGTTGTCGAAGATTATGAAACCCTGCATTCTGACTTTCATCCGCAGGATCGTGCCCATGATCGCAGGGCCCATATCCGGGCCGTCCGGTAGGCCGGGCAGGTTGTACCAGGATACAATCCCGCAGACGGGCACCCGTGCAAACGGGTTCAAGAGCGGCAATACGGCATAGAGAACTTTGCCGCCAACGTTTTCGAAATACACGTCAATTCCACTTGGACAAGCCTCGCGCAGTTGCGCTGCCAGATCATCAGATCGATGGTCCAAACATGCGTCAAATCCAAGGTTTTCGACTACATGAGCACATTTTTCAGAACCGCCTGCGATGCCCACTACGCGACATCCTTTTAGCTTTGCGATCTGACCGACTGTTGCGCCTACCGGGCCGGCTGCGGCAGCCACAACAACTGTTTCACCGGCTTTTGGCTCCCCGATTTTCAGAAGCCCGGCATAAGCCGTGTAGCCTGGCATTCCGAGAATTCCGAGCGACCAAGACGGGTTGTCCGGAGATTTACCCAACTTAACGACCTGCGTTCCGTCTGAGACAGCAAAATCCTGCCACCCGCTTGTATTGAGCACATACTCTCCGACTTCGTATCCTTCGATGTTGGATTTGACCACCTGCCCGACGACCTGCGCCGTCATAACACCGCCAATCGGAACGGGTTCGGCATAGGATTTAGCGTCATTCATTCGGCCACGCATGTAAGGATCCAACGACAGGTACACCGTACGTACCAGCATTTCGTCTGGTCCAGGTTCAGGAACGCTCGTGGTTTCCAGGCGCAATGTATTCTCGTCCGGTTGTCCGGTTGGGCGATTGGCGAGAACAATACGACGATTGGTGGCGGATGCTTGGGGCATTGTGACCTCTCATAAGACGGCTTTCTTGCAACAGAGACCAAATTCCGCTGCAGAGCAACACGACAGCACCGACGAGTTCGAAAAACCTATAGACGTGGCCCAATCACGCACGATCTGCGCATTGAAATGCCCAAACGCTCATGGAAACGCCCTGCTAAAAAGTAATCAAACCCGACCTTAGGTTCGTCTTCCATTCACCTCTCGACTGAGGTTCTGGTTCCTTCATGAATCTCGAAGTGGAGGGGTCTCTGAGTCTTGCTTTGCAGGTCTGAAGCTTGCTCATGGATCTGACCAGAAGCCATGACATCATAGACTTCAATCGTGACCAAGCCATAGCCGCACAATTTACTGTCGATGGCCATATCGAAGAGAGCGAGATCGCGATGGTTAGCTGCGAGCGGACGCAGTGTCTCAAATGCAGTGCGAGAGGAGAATCTGGTGTTGCTGTTCAGCGGAAGGGGTAACCATTCATGCAGACCGTAGCGGCGATTAGTGGTCGAATTTACAGATCGCAGGACAAAGCCAACTGTTGTCTCTATTGACCAAATGACTGGTTTTGGCCCAAGCAGTTAGGTCAGACCTGTGGGCTTTTCCGAATGCCATTATCCGTTGCTTTGTATCAAAAGCAATTCTCGCAATAGCGATGGCTGGCCAATAATCACCAAGTAATCCGTATTGGCGACATCGCCCAGACCATTGTGGCCTCTTTGTCAGTCCGGTTGCGGAACCGATGCGCGATCATTGAAGGGTAGGAAAAGCTGTCGCCTTTGCGAAGAACTATGATTTCTTCACCAAGGCGCAGCTCCACTTCGCCACTCAAGACGATCGCATGTTGCTCGCCCTCGAAGGAATAGCCTTCCTGGGGTTCGGGCGGTGTACCGGCCCCTGGGCGGAACCGGGACAGGATCAGATAGCATTGTCCGGATAGTGTGCTGGATAGCAGTTCGTCTTCGAATCCCAACTCCTGGGTTGTTCGCGTGTACATGTTGGAAAGCGCCCTGCGATTTTCTTTGCGTACGACGTGTTTGCGCTCCAATGGTCCGGCACCCGATTGCTTGGGAAAGAACCAGTTGGGATCGACCGAGAGCGCTTCGCTGATCTCTCGCAGAAGCTCCGCCGATGCTTTTGCTGATCCCAGCTCGATCCGGCTCAGATACGCCGTCGAGCAGGATACCGTTTCCGAAAGGTCTTGTAACGTCAGGCCACGCGCCTTGCGCACTTCGCGGATTTCGCTGCCAAGCCGTTGAGTGTCAGTATCAGTAACGTTGCTATTCATGCATTCGGGATAAGAGATTTTTGTTGATTTTTCGAGTAAAATTCAACTTAGTTGAAAATTGGGTAATAATTCAACTTACCACATCTGTCCGGGAGATCGCTATGCGCTTTGATTTGATTGCCAATTTCAGTCCTGGTGAGACGATTCCCTGGACCCGGACATTGGAGATGATCCTCGAACAATGTTCGCTGGCAGAGCAGGCTGGATTCACGACCGCCTGGTTCACAGAACATCACTTTGCCCATAACGGCTATATGAACGCGCCGCCCAACCCGATCCAGATGGGTACGCATGTGGCTGCTCACTGCACAAAACTGCGGGTTGGAACGGCGCCCATCATCTTGCCGGACTGGCACCCATTGCGCGTGGCCGAAGACGCGGCGATGCTGGATAACATGTCGCTGGGCCGGTTCGATTTTGGTGTCGCCAAGGGTATCAATGAGCGCTCGACTATCCAGTTCAATTCGGACGCGGATCGGCGCGACAACGGCAAGGTGATGCGCCTCTATCAAGAGAGCCTGGATATTATTCTGAAGGCGTGGACCAACGACGCCTTCACCCATCAAGGTGAGTTCTATGAGTTCCCAGTTCCAGGCTGGAAAGAAACCAACCGTTTTTTTGAACCGCTGGACCCGCGCTATCACGACGAGAATGGCGAGTACAAAGCGATATACGTGCATCCACGCCCGTATTCTGATCCGCACCCACCGGTCTGGCTCATGTCGAATGCGCCTCCTACATTCAAGCTTGCTGGTGAAAAAGGGTGGGGTGTGATCTCGATGGCCGCTGGACCCAAGGCGACACTGGCCTGCTGGGAACCCTACCGCGAGGCGCTTTCCAAACGTGAAGGGCGCAATGTGAAACCAGGGGAAGGCGTTGGCGTCTGCACGGCCTTCTATGTTGGTGCAAGCATGGAGGAGGCTGTGAACACCATTCGTGGCCCGATCAATGCCTATTACGAATTCCTCGGCGGGTCGCGCCCCAAGGGCGAGTGGACAAAACATGGCTATCTTGATGTCGGCGAAGAGATGACTTCTGAGGACGAAGAGATGGATTGGTTCGATTTCCTCAATAAACGCGGGATCATTGTGGTTGGTGACGCCGAATATGTAGCGGATCGTTTTGCCGAGCGGCAGGAAACCATCGGCCTCGACCACCTCATGTTGATGCAGCAATACACTGGCGTTCCCTATGAGAAAATCCTGTCCAGTTGGCATCGACTGTTTGAGCATGTCGTTCCAAAATTCGGGACACAATCCATCGCGCAGAAAAGGATGTTGGAACATGCTTGAAATTTGGGGGCGGCCCTATTCATCAAACGTTATTCCGGTGATTTGGACAGCCAATGAGTTGGGATTGGACTATACGCTGCAACTGGCCGGGGGCAGCTTTGGCAAGCTCGACACTGATATGTACGCGCAGATCAATCCCAACAAAATGATCCCGGCGATCCGCGATGGGGATTTCGCGCTTTGGGAAAGCCTCGCCATTGTGCGGTATCTCTGCGACCGGTACGGCGCGGGAACGTTTAGCCCCTCTGACCTACAGACCCGCGCCATCGCGGATCAATGGATGGAGTGGTCCGCCAGCCGTGCCTTCGGGCCGGTGATTTACCTGTTTTTTGCAACTGTGCGCACCCAATCCGACCAACGGGACCCGGAACAGATCGCCAAACTTCGCGATGAGGCGCATGAAGCACTGACCATTCTGGATCAGCACCTTGCGGATAAGGCCTATGTCTGTGGCGACAGCTTTACCATGGCGGATATTCCGCTGGGTTGCGTGGCGTATCGCTATTTCAATGTCGAGGTCGACCGCCCACCGTTGCCCAATGTCGAAGCGTGGTACGAACGATTGGCGGAACGCCCCGCATACCGGGGTCACGTCATGCGTCATTTCGGCACAAACCCGGATGAGTGGGCCGCCCTTGAAAAGGCCTGTGTCAGTGAAGGAGTTCTGTGATGGACTTGCGTGACTTTCGCCGTGCGCTTGGCGCTTTTCCGACAGGGGTCACAATCGTGGCCACTTATGACCCCGAGGGCATGCCTTGGGGCCTGACCGCCAACTCCTTCACCTCGGTCTCACTCGAACCGCCTGTGATCTCTGTCTGTGTCGCAAAATCGGGTCGCGTGTTCCCGACGCTGTCCAGGTCTGATCATTTCGCGGTCAACATCCTGTCCGCGGATCAGAAAGCTCTGGCGTTGCATTTTGCCAGCAATGTGGAAAACCGGTTTGCCGATACGGAATGGACTCCTGGGGCCAAGACGCCTTTGGTCCCCGGTGCATCTGCGCATCTGGAATGCACCGTGCACAACCGGGTTGATGCAGGTGATCATGAAATCCTCTTGGGACGTGTCGTGAACTATGCCCATGCACCCGTTCCTCCGCTGGTCTTTTGTCGCGGCGCGTTCTTTTCCGCGCCCCAATCGGAGGCAGTATCATGAGTGATCACCTGACTTTCCACACCCGGTTCAGCCCTGACGAATTCGACGCGCAGTACAATTTGCGGGCTGGGCGGCCGGACTATGAAGTGACCGTCATTCCCGGGTGGAGCCGCGACAGCGCCCACGCGCGTGCAACATCCGATTGCAGCCTAGATATCCGCTATGGAGAAGGTGAAAAACAAAAGCTGGATGTCTTCCGCTGCGCGGACACCGCCGCACCGACATTGGTCTATTTCCACGGCGGCTATTGGCAGCGTGGCGACAAATCGATCTACAGCTTCATTGCGCCGCCGTTTGTTGAGGCGGGGTTCAATGTTGTTGTCATCGGATACGATCTTTGCCCGTCTGTGACCATCACGAGAATTTCAGAAGAAGCGCGTGAGGCCATGTCCTTTGTCTGGCGCAATGCGGGCGCATTGGGCATCAATCCAGACCGTCTCTGCGTTATGGGCCATTCCGCTGGCGGCCATATTACCCAGATGATGATGGCGACCGATTGGCCGGCATTTGACGATGACTTGCCCGCAGACCTGATTAAATCTGGCATTCCGGTCTCACCGCTCAGCTATCTTGAGCCGGTCCGCCTGACCGAGGCTTTGAATGCGGGCATCCAAATGGATCCGGCAGAAGCCCAGGCCGAAAGCCCGATGACCAAGCACCCACCGGGTACCAATGCCCCTCAGCTGGTCGTCGTCGGCGGCGCAGAAACCGACGAGTTCCACAGGCAGGCACGAATGTATGTCGAAAAATACGAAACAGCAGACCGCAAGATGGGTCTCTATTTCGTGCCCGATGTGGATCACTTTGACGAACTGAATGTGCTGGTCGACCCGGCGAGCCCCTTCTTCAAACACACTTGCGATATGCTTCAAGGAAAAGGACCGAAATCATGACCGCTTTGACCCGAGACCTAGTCGACTCTGTCGGTGACGCGTTTAACGCCAATGACATCGATGCCGTAATGAGACACTTCGCAACCGACGCTACATTTGATCACGCTGTTGGCCCCGAAGAACATGGCGTGCGTCTGGAAGGAGCCGAAACCATTCGTGGTGCTTTTGCAGCCCTGTTCGAAAAGGTCGCGAACGTGCATTGGGAAACGCTCGACTGCGCTATTTCCGGCAACAAGGCTTATTGCGAATATCGCCGTACAGCCGTGCACAAGG
Organism: Ruegeria sp. CDSC021; assembly: GCF_059610845.1. Classification (NCBI taxonomy): domain Bacteria; kingdom Pseudomonadati; phylum Pseudomonadota; class Alphaproteobacteria; order Rhodobacterales; family Roseobacteraceae; genus Ruegeria; species Ruegeria sp. CDSC021. The sequence continues at coordinate 312 of NZ_JBXWOK010000013.1, read as the reverse complement.
ATGGTTCAAAAGAAGAGTTTCTAAGCGTTGACATCCTGACCTACCGAGACGGGCTGATTGTCCATAAAGACACGTATTACAAGCAACGTACAAGCTGACCCGACAGCCTTTGATGCAGCCAAGCACGCAGCAGTTTTGTAAGAGGGAACCTATCTCGCTTTGACAAACCGCTGCGTCGGCAATCAAGTTCCGTTTCGCGCAATCCGTTATTGCGTAATGAAAAGATGCGAAAACATCTAGGGTCAGGACCCATTGATTTCCGTTTTGCGGCGTGATTCACGGTTCAAAAACGAGCGGTGAACATGTCTGATC